>JAIRYW010000008.1 GCA_031267645.1 Propionibacteriaceae bacterium | reverse complement strand
TTCAAAGTCATCTCCGACGGCGGTTTCCGCGACCTGATCTTCGAACTGATCAAGTTCCTCATCAGCAGCATCATGAAATTGTTCTAACGGGCCGGCGGCCTCGACCGATCCGTCATGAGCGGTCTGGAACGGTGTCGTCGAGCCGAGGCAGGGCCGCTCCGACGGTGATCCCGTCGGAGCGCCCCGCCCGTCGTCGAAGACACGGCGTCCCGAAGCCGGTGGTCGAGCCGCCCCGGCCCGGGGCCGGATCGATCCGGCCCTCGGCCCGTTCGATCGGTCCCGGCCCCCAACCCCATCGAGCACCGTCCGTCGCCTCCCAGGAGGAGCCATGTCCAAGACAGTCCAAGGTCGGTTCCGGCGGCCCCACCCGGTCCACGACGGTTCGGGCCAGTCCCGCCCGGGCCACGACGGTTCGGGTCGGTCCCGCCCGGGCCACACCGTCCAAGGCCGGCTCCGCTGGTCCCGCCCGGGCCACGCTGGTTCGGGCCGGTTCCGGCGCGGCCGCTCCGGCTCGGACCGCCCTCCAGCCCAGTCTCGCGAGGGCGGCTGGGTGACGGCCGAGCTGGCCATCGGCTTGCTCGGCCTGGCCTTGACGGTCTATCTCCTGGGAGGTCTCTTCGTCGCCGTCATGACTCAGATCCGCTGCGTCGACGCCGCCGCCGAATTGGCTCGGCAAGGCGCTCGCGGCGACCAGGCCGCCGTTGCGCGGGTGACCGACCAGCTGCCTTCGGGGGCTGTCGTCGCCATCGACCGTCAAGGCGACCTGGTGGTGGCCCGAGTCGAGATCCGGCTGGCCCCTTGGGGATCCTGGTTCGATCCCATCCGGCTGACCGCCGAAGCCGAGACCCTCCGCGAAGGCGGTCTGGGCTGATGGCGCGCTCCGGCTGGCGTCACGGTAGTCGGCTGGCGCCCCGGCTCGGGAAGGGCGATCCAGAGGCGGGCGCGGGGTTGGCCCTGACCGCCTTGGTCGTCCTGGTGGTCTGCTTGATCGCGCTGGTCGGCCTGATCGCCACGGGATACCTTCTAGCTTCCCATCGGGCCCGCTCGACGGCCGACCTGTCCGCTCTGGCCGGGGCCCAGGCCGCGCTCGACGACGGGTTCGGCTCGACCGCCGCCGCCACCGCCTGCGCGACCGCCCGACGGGTGGCCGAGGGCCAGGGCGGACGGCTGTCAGACTGCCAGGTCGCCCTGCTGGACGATCAGGTGGTGGTCTCGGTCGAGGTGGCCCAGCCGGTCCCGCGGCCCTGGGCTGGGCTGCCCGACCAGGTCCTGGCCAGCGCCCACGCCGGCAACGTCGATCCGGAGAGCGGCTGACCAGGGCAGGTCGTGACATCCTTTCCAGCATGGCTCTGCTGACTGAGGACGCCCTGGCCCGCCTGCGCGAGGCCTTGTGGGCCGCCGACTATCTGATCGACCCGGTGATGGCCGCCATCGGCCCGGCCGGGCAGGCCGGTCTGGCCCGCAACCACACGGCGGCGGCCGAACGGGCCCTCGGTCGGCGCGACGACGCCCTGGCCACCTTGATCCGGTTGTTCATCCTGCAACAGGAACAGCCGCTGGCCGCCGTCCGGCGGGCGCTGGACCCAGATCCGCCGCTGGCGGCCGGATTGCTCGGCTCGACCGCCGCCGGGCGGATCCGAGCCAAGGTCGACCTCAGACCCTACGGGGCCGATGACGGGACCGCCGGTTGGCTGGTCTCCGACCACACCGCCACCCTCGACACGGCCCGCGGCCGGCCCCGGCCCGACCATGTCCTAGGCGTGTCGCCGGCCTCGATCTCCCTGGTCCAGATCGGCGACCGGGCCCGGGTCGGCCGCGCCCTCGATCTCGGCGCCGGTTGCGGCGTCCAGAGCCTGCACCTGGCCCGGCGGGCCGACCAGGTGGTGGCGACCGACCTCAACCGTCGCGCCATCGAGTTGGCCCAGCTCAGCTTCGGCCTCAGTCAGGTCGAAGTCGATCTGCGACAGGGCTCCCTCTTCCAACCCGTGGCCGATCAGACCTTCGACCGCATCGTGACCAATCCACCCTTCGTCATCTCACCGCCGGGCGGCCGCCGCTTGATCTACCGCGAGAACAGCGCTCCCGGCGACGAACTGACCCGTCAGGTCGTCCGTCAGTCGGCCGCCCACCTCAGCCCGGGCGGGGAGCTCAGCCTGGTCGGCAACTGGGCCCATCTGGCCGGGGGCGATTGGCGGGAACGGCTGGCCGATTGGGTCCCGCCGGGCTGCGACGCCGTGATCGTGCAGCGGGAACGGCTCGACCCCGACCACTACGCCGAGATCTGGCTGGCCGACGCCGGCTGGGCCGGGACGCCCAGCTACCGCGGTCGCCTCGACCGCTGGCTGGCCTACTTGGACGGGCTCGGCGTCGAAGCGATCGGCCTGGGTTGGATCAGGCTGCGGCGGAGCGAGCGGTCCGACCGCTCGGTCACGGTCCTGGACTGGCCCCAACCGGTCATTCAGCCGGTGGGAGACGATTTGACCGCCCACCTCGACGCCGCCGCCTGGGCCGCCTGGTCCGACCAAGCCGTCTGGGCGGCCCATTGGGTCCTGGCGCCAGACGCCGTCCAGGAGACGGCCGCCCGGCCCGGGGAGGAGCACCCGGCCCGGGTCTGGTTGCGCCGTCAGAGCGGGTTGGGCCGTCTGGTCGAGGTCGACACCGCTCTGGGGGGCGTCTTGGGGGCCTGCGACGGCGACCTCGCTCTGGGCGATATCGTGGCCGCTGTGGCCGCCTTGACCGACCAAGCGCCGGCCGGATTGGCCGCTCGGTTGGGGCCGGTCCTGCGTCAGCTGATAGCCGAGGCTTGGTTGAGGCCGGTCCGGCCCAGCGACGGATCGATCTGATCGGTCCGACCGGCCCGACGCCGTCGGCGATCGGTCCACCCGGTCCGGTCCGGCGGGGGCAGGCCATGCGCTGACTGGCGCGGTCAGGCTACAGTAGCCAACGATTCCCGCAACCGGGCAGCCATTGCCCCCATCCTTCAGGAGAGGAGGACTCGTATGGTCTCCTCCGACCCGTCGGTCAAGCGCCGCCTTGTCATCGTCGAATCCCCCACCAAAGCGGCCAAGATCGCCTCCTACCTCGGCCCCGACTACATCGTCGAGTCCAGCCGGGGCCACGTGCGCGACCTGCCCCAGGGCGCGGCCGACATCCCCGCCAAGTACAAGCAGGAGAAGTGGGCCCGCACCGGCGTCGACGTCGACCACGACTTCGAGCCCCTGTACGTCGTCTCGGCCGACAAGAAGGCCACCATCAGGGCGCTCAAGGAGAAGCTCAAGGGCGCCGACGAGTTGCTGCTGGCGACTGACGGCGACCGCGAGGGTGAGGCCATCGCCTGGCATCTCCTGCAAGAGCTCAAGCCCAAGGTGCCGGCCAAGCGCATGGTCTTCCACGAGATCACCCCGCAGGCCATCTCCGAGGCCGTGGCCCACCCCCGCGACCTCGACGTCGACCTGGTCGACGCCCAGGAGACCCGCCGCATCTTGGACCGGCTGTACGGCTACGAGGTCTCGCCGGTGCTGTGGAAGAAGGTCATGCCCAAGCTGTCGGCCGGCCGCGTGCAGTCGGTCGCCACCCGCTTGGTGGTGGACCGGGAACGTGATCGTATGCGTTTCCGGGTGGCCTCCTACTGGGACCTGACGGCCAGTTTGGACGCCGGCCCCCAGGCCGTGCCGAGTCTGTTCGAGGCCCGTCTCGGCGCCGTCGGCGGCCGTAAGGTGGCCCAGGGCCGCGACTTCGACGAGACCGGCCAGCTGCGGGGCGACCCCTTGCTCTTGGACCAAGCCGGCGCCACCGCCTTGGCCGACCACCTGCGCCGGGCCGACCTGACCGTGGCCCAGGTCGAGGCCCGGCCCTACACCCGCCGGCCCTACGCCCCCTTCCGCACCACCACCTTGCAGCAGGAGGCCGGGCGCAAACTTGGCTTCACCGCTCAGCGCACCATGTCGGTGGCCCAGGACCTCTACGAGGGTGGCTGGATCACCTACATGCGAACCGACTCGGTGACCCTGTCCACCCAGGCCGTCGAGGCGGCCCGAGCCCAGGTCCTGCAGCTGTACGGCCCCAAGTACCTGCCGGCCAAGCCGCGCGTCTACAGCTCCAAGGTCAAGAACGCCCAAGAGGCCCACGAGGCCATCCGCCCGGCCGGCGAGGTCTTCCGCACCCCCGCCCAGTCCGGTTTGGCCGGCGACCAGCGCCGACTCTACGAGCTGATCTGGACTCGTACCGTGGCCTCGCAGATGACCGACGCCGAGGGCCGTTCCGTCACCATCGGGATCGACGCCGCCTTGGCCGAGCCGGTCGAGCTGGACGGCCGTCCGGTCGAGGCCATCCGGCTGACCGCCTCCGGGCGCACCATCAGCTTCGCTGGCTTCTTGAAGGCCTACGTCGAGTCGCACGACGACCCCGACCAGGCCGGCGACGACGCCCAGGCCCGTCTGCCCGAACTGACCGTGGGCCAGGCCGTGACCTTGGTCGAGGCGTCGGCCGAGGGCCACGAGACCCGGCCGCCGGCCCGCTACACCGAACCCAGCTTGGTGGCCAAGCTGGAGGAGTTGGAGATCGGCCGGCCCAGCACCTACGCCTCCATCATCCGCACCATCACAGCCCGTGACTACGTCTTCAAGCGCGGCTCGGCCCTGGTCCCGACCTGGCTGGCTTTCGCCGTCACCCGCTTGCTGGAGGAGCAGTTCCCCAAGCTGATCGACTACGACTTCACCGCCACCATGGAGACCGACCTGGACGACATCGCCCAAGGCGACGCCAAACGGCTGGAGGTGTTGCGCGGCTTCTACTTCGGCTCGCCCAAAACCGGCCAAGGCTTGCGCGAGCTGGTCTCGGGCCTGGGCGAGATCGACGCCCGCCGCCTGTCCAGCTTCCCGCTGCCGGGCGAGGACGGCTTGGTGGTGCGGGTCGGCAAGTACGGCACCTACGTCGAGGACGCCCAGGGCCGACGGGCCAACCTGCCCGACGACCTGCCGCCGGACGAGCTGACCAGCCAATACGCCCTCGGCTTGCTCGAGCGCGGCCAGGCGGCCGAGCGGGTCCTCGGGGTGGCCCCCGACTCCGGCCACACGGTCGTGGTCAAAGACGGCCGTTACGGCCCCTACGTCACCGAGCTGCTGCCCGAGGGGTCGCCCAAGTCGGCCAAGGCCCGCACCGGCAGCCTGTTCAGCGCCATGTCCCCGGAGACGGTCACCCTGGCGGACGCTATCAAGTTGATGGGCTTGCCGCGGGAGGTCGGCCAGGGCAGCGACGGGCAGACCATCACGGCCCAGAACGGCCGTTTCGGGCCCTATCTGAAGAAGGGCGCCGAGTCGCGGCCCCTGCCCAGCCAAGAGGCCATCTTCGAGGTCACCTTGGAGGAGGCCGAGGCCGCCTTCGCCCAGCCCCGGCGGCGGGGCGAGGCCGCGGCAGCCCTGCGCGAACTGGGCCCGGACCCGGTCTCCGGCCAGCCCATCCTGGTCAAGAGCGGCCGTTTCGGCCCTTACGTCACCGACGGGACTGTCAACGCCACCTTGCGCAAGGATGACGCGGCCGAGTCGGTCACCTTGGCCCGGGCGGCCGAGCTGCTGGCCGAGAAACGGGCTAAGCCGCCGACCGCGCGGCGCGCCCCGGCCCGCCGGACGACCCGGGCCAAGAAGTGACCGCAGCGGCGGCGGGAGACCCGGCCGGCGGTGGTCTCTTCGTCGTCTTCGAGGGCGGCGACGGGGCCGGCAAGTCGACCCAGGCGGCCCTCTTGGCCCGGCGTCTGGAGGCTCACGGACGGACCGTCTGCCAGACCTTCGAACCGGGCCACAGCGCGGTCGGCCGGCAGATCCGCCGACTGGTGCTGGACCCGGCCTCGGGCGACATCGCGCCTCGGGCCGAAGCTCTGCTCTACGCCGCCGACAAGGCCCAGCACGTCCATCAGGTGGTGCGGCCAGCTTTGGAACGGGGCGAAGTGGTGGTGTCGGACCGTTACGTCGATTCGATGATCGCCTATCAAGGGGCCGGCCGGGCGGTCGAACTCGACCAGGTGGCGGATCTGGCCTGGTGGGCGGTCGGCCGGCTGCGCCCCGATCTGACCGTCTTGCTCGACGTCAGCGTGGACCAGGCGGTGGCGACCAAGGTCGCGCCCGACCGCATCGAACAGGCCGGGCTCGATTTCCACCGTCGCGTGCGCGACCATCTGCTGGCTTTGGCGGCGGCCGATCCGGAGCGCTATCTGGTCTTGGACGGCCGTCAACCGATCGACGCCATCGCCCAGACGGTGGCCCAGCGGGTCGACCGGCTGTTGGCCCAGTCGGCGCTGTCCGAGCTTTGAGGCAGACTGGGTCCATGACCGTCGGAGTCGCCGTCAGCCTGTGGGACGATCTGGTCGGCCAAGCCCAGGCCGTGGCCGAGCTGCGTCAGGCCGTGTCCGGCGCGGCCCACGCCATGACCCACGCCTGGCTCATCACCGGGCCGCCCGGCAGCGGCCGGTCCAACGCCGCCCGGGCCTTCGCCGCCGCCTTGCAGTGCCCGGACGGCGGCTGCGGCGCCTGCCAGACCTGCCGCACCTGCCTGTCCGGGGCCCATCCCGACGTCACCCTGATGCGCACCGAGCAGCTCTCGATCGGCGTCGACGAAGTCCGTCGGCTGGTCCGCCGGGCCTCCATGGCTCCGACCCTGGGGTCGCGCCAGGTCTTGATCGTGGAAGACGCCGACCGGGTCACGGAGCGTGGCGCCGACGCCTTGCTCAAAGCCGTCGAGGAACCGGCCCGGCGCACGGTCTGGTTGCTTTGCGCCCCCACCGCCGACGACGTCCAAGTCACCATCCGGTCGCGCTGCCGCCAGGTCAACCTGGTCACCCCGTCCGACCGGGCGGTGGCCGACCTGTTGGTGCGCCGGGACGGGCTCGACCGGCCGCGGGCCGAGTTCGTGGCCCGGCTGGCCCAGGGCCACATCGGTCGCGCCCGGGGCTTGGCCCGGGACGGCCAGGCCATGCGACGGCGGCGCGACGTGTTGCAAGCGGTCAGTCGTCTGACCGGTCTGGGCCAGTGTCTGCGTCAGGCCGAGCGGCTGATCTCGACCACGCAAGACGAGGTCGCCTCGGCGGTGGCCGAGTTGGACCGCCGGGAACGCGAGGAACTGTCCGGCACCTTGGTGTCCGGTCGCGGTCCCAAGGTGCGTCACGCCGCGGTCGCCCTCAAGGAATTGGCCGATCAGCAGCAACTGCGGGCCAAGCGCCTGCAGCGCGACGGCTTGGACGCCGCCTTGGGCCAGCTGACTTCGTACTACCGCGACGTCTTGGTGCGTCAGACCGGAGCTGGCGCCGGCTTGATCAATCTCGATTTCGAGGAGGAGATCGCCGAATTGGCCCGACGCACCAGCCCGGAGACCACCGTCGCCCGGCTCGACGCCATTCTGGCTTGTCGAGTCGCTTTGGAGGGCAATGTGGCGCCGCTGCTGGCGGTCGAAGCCCTCTTCGTGTCCTTGATGTGACAGTTGGCCGATGTCAGAACACACGGGCCAGCCTCCGCGGCGGACCGGGCCGGCGATGACACGATATTGAAGAGTGTTGCCACACCCGGAAGGATCCGTCGTGAGCCCTGAACAATCTGACCCGACTGCGCCTGACGCCTTTGGAGCGTCTGCCCGGTCTGAGACGACCCCGAGTCTGGTGTCTTCCCCGCTGCCGGTGGTCGATCTGACCGACGCCTCGTTGGCGCCGGCGGCGCCGGTCGGCGAGCGTCCGACCGCTCCCGGTCTGCCCCCGGCTGTCCCGAGCGCGTCCTCGACTGTTCCGAGCGGGCCCTCGACCGTGCCGAGCGTCCCGAGTGGGCCTTCGACCGTTCCCAGCGGGCCTTCGACCGTACCCGGCGGGTTCTCGGCCGCGGTCGGCGCCGGATCTTCGGCCGAGCCCAGCCCGGTCACCGGTCCGACCATCCTGGCCCCCTCACAGATAGCCGCCCCGAGCCTGGCCACCTCGCCCACCATCCTGCCCCTGGCCGAGTCGTCGGTCGACGGCCCGCTGCCGCCAGTCGGTCTGGCGCCGGCGGCGTCCTTGGCCCCGGACAGCCATCAGTGGACTCCCATCACGCCTCCCACCGTCTTGCCCCAGACGCACTGGAACGACTCCGAACCGGCCGCCGAACAGACCGTGCTGCTACCCAACCCGCCGTCCGGCGGCGTCATCGTCTCGCCGGAGGACGGCCTCAGCTCCCGGGCCCGGGCCTTGGGCGAGTTGGCCCCCACGCCGGACGTCATCGCCGCCCCCCAGATGATCGGCCTGCCCAGCACTTACGGCAAGATGCCCTCTTTGATGATCGTGCTGCTGCGCTTCGTGGTGGCGGCTCTGATGGGCATCCGAGCGGTCCAAGACGCCTCCCACCTGTCCGCCACCACCGCCATCTGGGAGAACACGGTGCTGCCGTCGCCCCAAATCTTGGCTTGGTCTCAGATCTGCGTCGAAGCGGCCTGCGCCTTGCTGTTGGTCTTCGGCATCGGCGTCCGTTTGGTCGGCGCGCTGATGATCGTGCTCAACCTCAGCCTGCTGGCCTTCGTCCTCTGGGGCGCCGTCAGCCCCTTCCAGGACGGCCTCTCCGGCTTCACCGGCGAATTGCAAGTCCTTTCGATCGGCGTCGGTCTGCTCTTCCTCGGCGTCGGCGGCGGCGGTTGGCTGTCAGTCGACTCCTTCATCCACCGCGACCGGGTGCGTCGCCGCAACGAGCGCGGCTGACCGGGTCCACCCGGTCTTCGATCCCCGACCCGGTCGGGCCAGACTGACGGCTGGACGGTCCGGGCTGGCTCAGTCGGTCGGCTGGGAGGAGTCGGCGGTCCGGGCGGCGGCGGACTGAGCCGCCTTGGTCGCGCGCTTGTGTTTGAGGTACTCCCAGACCATGGGCAAGACCGACACCAGCACGATCAAGACCACGGCGGCTTCGAAATTGTCCTTGATCAAGGGCACGCCGCCCAGGAAGTACCCCGCCGTCGTCACCAAGGCGACCCAGGCCACCCCGCCGATGGCGGTGTAGAGCATGAAGGAGCGGAAGCTCATCTTGCCGACGCCGGCGATCAGGGTGACGAAGGTGCGCACCAGCGGCACGAACCGGGCCAAGATCAGGGCTTTAGAACCGTACTTGTCGAAGAACTGGTGCGTCCGATCGACGTGCTTGGGGTCGAAGATCTTGCCCGCCAGCCCGGATCGCGGTTTGAACAGGGGCGGGCCGATCAGACGGCCCAGCCAATAGCCGGAGACGTTGCCCAGCACCGCCGCCACCATCAGGACCGCCCCGACCACGCCCATAGTGGGCGCCGGGCCGCCGCCGTAGCTGATGGTGCCCAAGGCCGTGAACATGCCGACGGCGAACAACAGGGAGTCGCCCGGCAGGATCGAGAAGAGGCCGCACTCGGCGAAGACGATCAGGGCCACGCCCCACAGAGCCCAGTTGCCCAGGGCTGTGATGATGACTTCGGGATCGAGCCAGCTGGGCAACAAAAGGGGGGGCAGAACGGTCATGAGGCAGGCGAGCACCCCACCAGGGTAGCCGCCGACGCAACCGGCTCAAGCATATGGCGGGCGGCCCCGGGGGGAGTCCAGGGATGCTCTGTAGTCGGTCCGTCGGCTTCCCGGGGGGTCCGCCGGATCGGCCGGGGGGGCCGGGACCCGCCCGGTCGCGCCCCGCCGCCCGACCGGGCGGTTAAGGTGACGCTGTGACGACTGACCCGACCGCCGGCCTGAGGCCCGACCGATCCGACCGGGTCGCCGGGCGGCTCGGGTCCCCGGCCATCCCGTCCCCCGATCAGTCGGTCAGCCCGGCCGAAACTGGTTCGGACGACCGCCGGCCCGGGGCGAGCCTGGGCGACGGACCGACGGGATCGTCGTTCGACCCCTCGGTCGGCTGGCCCGCCGTCGTCGGCGTCGGTCCGGCCGCCCCGCCTTGGCCGGACGACCCTCGGCTGGATCGGGAGCTGCTGGCCCAAGGCGACCGCCGCAACGTGGTCGACGCCTACCGCTACTGGACCGTCGAAGCCATCGTGGCCGACCTCGACCGTCGCCGCCGACCTCTCCAGGTGGCGATTCAGAACTGGCAGCACGACTTCAACATCGGCTCCATCGTGCGCACCGCCAACGCCTTCAACGTGGCCGGAGTCCACATCGTGGGGCGGCGGCGCTGGAATCGGCGCGGAGCCATGGTGACGGACCGCTACCTCCATCTCAGCCACCACGACTCGGTCGAGGGTTTGGTGGCCGCCCTGGACGGCACGCCTCTGATCGGGGTGGACAACGTGGCCGGGTCGGTGGCCCTGGAGGAGACCCGGCTGCCGGAGGCCTGCTGCCTCTTCTTCGGCTCCGAGGGGGACGGTCTGAGCCAGGCCGCCCTGGCCGCCTGCCAGTCGGTCGTGGCCATCACCCAGCACGGCTCGACCCGTTCCCTCAACGCCGGCGCCGCCGCCGCCATCGCCATGTACCACTGGGGCCTGAGCCAGCGGCCGGTCCCGCCGCCCGGCTGAACGCCACCGGGCCGGCGGCGGCCCCGCCACTATGATGGGCCACATGTCCGAAGAGCTCACGGTCGGGTTCAATCCCATGCCGGCCGCCGAGCGCGTGGCCTATTATTCCGGTCTGGTCCGGTCGCGTTTGATCTGGTTGGTGGTGGCGGTCGGCCTCTGCGCCGCCATCTGGGTCTGGCAACGTCTCGACCTGGCTCGCGGGATGCAATTGCTCTTGATCGGCTTGGCCTATTCGGCGATCTGGTTGGCGGCCTCCCTGGTCGGCCTGGCCAATTCCCGGCGTCTGCTCAAGAGCATCGGCCAGGGCACGGCCGTCCGAGTCGGCCCTTGGGGCATCGACCTGGCCGGAGCGGTCTTGGCCTGGCCCGACGTGGCCCTGGTCTCGACCACGCGGGGTCGTTTCGGCTCCGGGCCCCGGCTCGACGTCCGCACCGTCCAGGGCCAGGTCCGCCGTCTGCCCTTCATGTACCTCGACACCATGCCCGGCACCATCGACGCCGCCGTCAGGGCGTACTCCCGGGGAACCAAGTGGTTGGACACCTCCCGCTTGGGCAATTGACTCCAGCGGGCTGGTCGACGCAGGCGACCGGCCCGTCGCCTCGAACCGAATCGAATCAAAAACAACAGTCAGGAGACTAAAGATGCCTATCGCAACCCCAGAGGTTTACGCTGAGATGATCCAGCGGGCCAAGGAAGGCTCGTACGCCTTCCCCGCCATCAACATCTCCAGCTCGCAAACCCTCAACGCCGCCCTGGCCGGCTTCGCCGAGGCCGGCTCCGACGGCATCGTCGAGATCTCGACCGGCGGCGCCGAGTACGCCTCCGGCCCGACCGTCAAGGACATGGTCTCCGGGGCGGTGGCTCTGGCCGAGTACGCCCACGTGGTGGCCAAGAACTACCCCGTCAACATCGCCTTGCACACGGACCACTGCCCCAAGGACAAGCTGGCCAGCTACGTCCGTCCGCTCATCGCCGTCTCCTTGGAGCGGGTCGAGCGCGGCTTGGAGCCCCTCTTCCAGTCCCACATGTGGGACGGCTCGGCCGTATCGCGGACCGAGAACCTCCAGATCGCCCAGGATCTGCTGGCCTTGACCAACCGGGCCCGTCAGATCTTGGAGATCGAGGTCGGCGTGGTCGGCGGCGAGGAGGACGGCGTCTCGAACGAGATCAACGAGAAGCTCTACTCCACCGTCGAGGACGGCCTGGCCACGGTCGAGGCCCTCGGCCTGGGTGAGAACGGCCAATACATCACCGCCCTCACCTTCGGCAACGTCCACGGCGTCTACAAGCCCGGCGCGGTCAAGCTGCGGCCGGCCGTGCTGAAGCAGATCCAAGACGCCGTCGGCGCCAAGTACGGGGTGGACAAGCCTTTCTCGCTGGTCTTCCACGGCGGCTCCGGCTCTTCCGCCCAAGAGATCTCCGACGCCGTCGACTACGGCGTGATCAAGATGAACGTCGACACCGACACCCAATACGCCTTCACCCGTCCGGTGGTCGATTTCATGTTCCGCAGTTACGACGGCGTGCTC
This sequence comes from Propionibacteriaceae bacterium, assembly GCA_031267645.1. Lineage (GTDB taxonomy): Bacteria > Actinomycetota > Actinomycetes > Propionibacteriales > Propionibacteriaceae > WQYJ01. Next base: position 78,476 of record JAIRYW010000008.1, on the reverse strand, counting down.
AAGATCGACGGCGAGGTCGGCAACAAGAAGCAGTACGATCCCAGGGCTTGGGGCAAGGCGGCTGAGGCCGGCATGGCCCAGCGCGTCATCGAGGCGGCCACCCGGCTGCGTTCGGCCGGCCAGACCCTGCACTCCTGATCGAACGGGCGTCGGGCCTGGGGCCAGCCAACACCTTGGCTGGCCCCAGGCCCGCTTTCGTTCGCTCCGGCCCCCCGTCGTCGTCCTGGGAGTCGCCCGTCGCCCTACGCCCACCCTCGTCGTTCTGCGCGGAGTCGCAGGATCCCTCCCTCTCACGCCCCGACGCGAGCCCGGCTCAGGCCTGGCTAGGACCAGCCCAGAGGTTGACGCCGGCGTCTGGGCCGTACTGGTCGATCAGGTCCAGCTCCGAGGCGGAGAACTCCAACCGCTGGACCGCCGCCAGGCTGTCCTCCAGCTGGGCCACGCTGGAGGCGCCGATCAGGGCCGAGCTGACGCGCGGGTCGCGCAGCACCCAGGCGATCGCCATCTGGGCCAGGGTTTGGCCCCTGGCCTCGGCCAGCTGGTTGAGCTGGGTGATGTGGGCCAGGTTCTCCGGCGTCAGCCAGTCCTGCGACAAAGACTTGCCTTGGGCCGCCCGCGAGCCGGTCGGCACCCCGGCTAAGTATTTGTTCGTCAACATGCCTTGGGCCAGAGGCGAGAAGGCGATGCAGCCGACGCCGGTCTGGCCCAGGACGTCGAGCAGGTCGGGCTCGACCCAGCGGTTGAGGATGGAGTACGACGGCTGGTGGATCGCCAGCGGCGTGCCCAGGCGCTGGAGCTCGTCGATGGCCTGCTGGGTGCGTTGGGCCGAGTAGGACGACACCCCGACGTAGAGGGCGCGTCCCGAGCGGACGGCCTGGTCGAGGGCGCCCAGGGTCTCCTCCAGCGGGGTCGAGGGGTCGAAGTGGTGGTGGTAGAAGATGTCGACGTGGTCTAGCCCCATTCGTTCCAGGGACTGGTCCAACGAGGACAGCAGGTATTTACGTGAGCCGAGGTCGCCGTACGGCCCCGGCCACATGTCCCAGCCGGCTTTGGAGCTGATCACCAACTCGTCGCGGTGCTGGCGGAAGGACTCCTTGAAGTGGCGGCCGAAATTGGTCTCGGCCGCCCCGTAAGGCGGACCGTAGTTGTTGGCCAGGTCGAAGTGGGTGACGCCGAGGTCGAAGGCCCGGCGCAAGATGGCGCGCTGGCGTTCGAAGGGCACGTCGTCGCCGAAGTTGTGCCACAGCCCCAGCGAGACGGCGGGCAGGGCCAGACCGGAGCGGCCGACGCGGCGGTACGGCATCCGACCGTCGTAACGGCCGGGGTCGGGCAGGTAGGGGTCGAGTAGAGGCATGGGGTTCCTTTCACGGGCCGAACGGACGGCGGCGGGCCGGGCGGTCGAGGTTGGCAACGCTTCCATCATAGGGATGGGCCGGTCCCGGGCCCCCGGCGTCCAGCCTGACGTCGTCGACCGTGTTGAGGGCCAGTTTCGGCATCAGATGAGCCGGTCCTGAGCCCCGGCGTCCAGCCTGACGGATCGACTCGGTCATCCGGTCTTGTCGGCGGCGCCGTCCGGACGGCGGCTCCGGAGTCGCTACGATGCCTGGGGACACCAGACCCGGGCCAGGGGCGACCAGCCGCCTGGATCCCGGCCGAAGCGGGAGGGCCGCGTATGACCGGCATCGTCGTGATCGGCACCCAATGGGGTGACGAGGGCAAAGGCAAGGCCACCGACCAGTTGGGCGACCAGGTCGACTACGTCGTGCGCTACTCCGGCGGCAACAACGCCGGCCACACCGTGGTGGTGGGCGGCGAGACCTACGCCTTGCACCTGCTGCCATCCGGCATCCTCAGCCCGCGCGCCGTCCCGGTCATCGGCAATGGGGTGGTGGTCGACCTCGACGTCCTGTTCGCCGAGATCGACGCCCTGACCGCCCGCGGGGTGGCGGCCGACCGCCTGCTGGTCTCGGCCAACGCCCACATCATCGCGCCCTACCACCAGATCTTGGACAAGGTCACCGAGCGCTTCTTGGGCCACCGCCGGATCGGCACCACCGGCCGGGGCGTCGGCCCGGCCTACGCCGACAAGGTCAACCGGGTCGGCATCCGGGTGCAAGACCTGCTCGACCCCAAGATTTTGAGCCAGAAGGTCGAAGCCGCCCTGGAACAGAAGAACCAATTGCTGGTCAAGGTCTACAACCGGCCCGCCATCGTGGCCGAGGAGGTGACGGAGCGTTTGTTGGCCCAGGCCGACCGGCTGCGCCCACTGGTGGCGGACGTCTCCCGCCTGCTCAACCAGGCCCTCGACCAGGGGAAGGTGGTTTTGTTCGAGGGGGCCCAGGCCCACCATCTGGACGTCGACTTCGGCACCTACCCGTACGTCACCTCGTCCAACCCGGTGGCGGCCGGGGCCTGCATCGGCGCCGGCGTCGGGCCGACCCGGATCGACCGGGTCATCGGCATCGCCAAGGCCTACACCACCCGGGTGGGGGAGGGGCCGTTCCCAGGCGAGCTGCACGACCAGGTCGGCGAGGGCCTGCGTCAGGCCGGCGGCGAGTACGGCACCACCACCGGCCGGCCCCGCCGTTGCGGCTGGTTCGACGCCTTGGTGGTGGAGCAAGCCGTCCGAGTCAACGCCGTGACCGACCTGTTCTTGACCAAGCTCGACGTCTTGACCGGCTACGACCAGGTGCCGGTGGTGGTGGCCTACGAGGTCGACGGCCGTCGTCTGGACGCCATGCCGATGACACAAACCGAGTTCCACCACGCCCAACCGGTCTACGAGCACCTGGAGGGCTGGACCGAGGACATTTCTGGTTGCCGTAGTTTCGATCAGCTGCCGGCCGCCTGTCAGCGTTACGTCCGCCGTTTGGAGCAGTTGACCGGCGCCAGGATCTCCGGCATCGGGGTAGGGCCCGGCCGGGAACAGGTCATAATGCTGCACGACTTGTTGGTTTGAGAGGGATCCGCCGGGTCGAGTAACGTGACCAGGGTGGATGACATGTCTCGTCGGCCCAGGCCTGGCTTAGGGGGCTGGTTGGCTGGTGGCGTCACTCTGGTCCTGGGGGTGGTCTTCGGATTGCTTAGCACTTCCCTCAATCCACTGTTGGGGGTTCTGGTGGGTCTGGCCGGGCTGGTCCTCCTGGTGGCCACTGTGGTGGAGTGCCGGGGTTCCCGACCTTGGCAGCTGGGGTTGGCTCTGGGATTGGCCCTGGGCGTCGCGATCTGGTTCGGGTTGGCTTGGATCAACTCCTCTGCCCCGGCCATCCCGTACGCCGAGGGCACGACCACACCTGGTCGGTAACAGCCTGTTTCGCCTGATCGTCCAACGTCAGTGGTTCGTCTATCGGCGGGGGCGGCCCAAGGCCTCGACCGGCCCACCTTTGGGTTGGGCCGTTCACTAGGCCTTTCGTAAAACCTAGACCCCGCCGTCCTTAAACCTGGACCCCTCCAAGCACTGGGTGGTGGATAGATTCGACATCGCGTCACCCCGTCTTGTGACGAGATTTCCCTGTCACCCTGAGGAGGGCACCGGTGAGTCGCGTGCAGTCAACCCATGAGGTTCGTACCCTCCGTTCAGCCGTGGCCGTCAGACGAGCCGTCCGCGGGGTGGCCGCTGCCGGCGTCGGCCTGGCGCTCGTGGCCATGTTCGGGGCGGTCCCCGACGCGGCGGCCGCCCCGACGACTTTGGACCCGCTGCCCCGGCTGGCCGACGGCTCGGTCGACTTCACGGGTTGGACCCAGGTCGTCTCGCCCGGATCGGGCGATGTCTTGCTCCACGACTCCTTCGTGCGCAATGAGGCGTCGTACCAGGTCGACGTGCTGGTTCCCTACAGCCGGCCGGCCGCGCTGTTCGCCAACGTCATCACCGACGACCAGACCGGCCTGAGTCACACCTACTCGTATGACCGGGGTGACGCCGAGACCAGTCGCTTTTGGATCAGTCAGGCGGGGCGGCGAGATTACCTGGGCTGCTCCGCCCCGGCCTATCACACGACCACTCTCCAAGGCTCGCCAGTGGCGGGGAAACGGTGCGAGACCACGACCGGAGCCGGCTCGAGCGTGGCCTTCAGCGATGTCGTCCGGGTGACCGCGGCCGGTGGACTGGTCCACGACATCACCTTGACCAACACGGGCGCCACGGCGCTGGAGGGCATCGACTTCGGCCCGCTGCTCGACACCGAGTTGGACCGCAACGACAGGATTTCGCTGACTAAGAGCTCCGACAACGCTTTACACATGGAGAACGCCACCTTCCGCCTGTACCTGGCCCTGATCGAAGGCGACCGTGTCCTAGCGGGCGATTACTACAACTATGAAACGGCTCCGACCCGGTGGGCCGACGTGGCCGATTTCGCAGCTGGCCAGGTGGTGGTGTCGGGGGTCGACTCGGCGGTCGAGTTCCAAGTCGTGAACCGGACCGTGCCGGCGGGGGCCTCGATCACCTTGAAGATCGAGGAGAGGCTGTTCGCGGTCGAGGAGATCGAGTCGGCGTTGGCGCTGGTGCGTCTGGTCGATGACGACGCCGGCGGGGCGGAGGTCGCTCCGGTCGACCCGGCGGTGGCGGCCCTGACCGGTCAACCGCTGACTGAGATCGGGTTCACCTGGGCTGACGCCGAGGCCTTGACGCCGTCTGGATACGAGGTCACCAGCATCGACAATGTGGACCTGTATGACGCGGACAATTTAACAGTACAAGAGATTATTGTTCATCTGAGGCAGATCGACAGGCACACGCCGGGCAGCGCCACCTTCACCAGGACCGTGACCTACAGCGGGGCCGGGAGCGCCACGCCGGCGGCGGTGCTCCAGCGACAGACCTTCGACACCGACACCAACGACCGGACCGGGCTGGTGGTCTATTCGAACGGCACTGGCTATGCCGCGCTGCCCTCGCCGGCGGTGTCCGGCTATTGGCCGCTGACGGCCGAGGTCCCAGCGGTGGCGGCCAGCCCGGATCCCACCACCACCGCCCCGGTTGACACGACGGTGACCGTGACCTATGTCCTCGACGAGCCGCAAGTCGCGATCGCCGCCGCCCCGGTGGTGGAGGGCGGCCGGGCCACGGTCTCCGCCAGTGGTTCGTTCGACCCCAGGGGCGGCGCGCTCACTTATGCCTGGGACTTGGACGAAGACGGCGTCTACGATGACGGCGTCCAAGTCGAGGAGTCCGTCGCCTTGCCGCTGGCGGGCTCGTACATGGTCGGTTTGCGAGTGACTGACTCCCGGGGGCGCAGCAACGACACGACCTTCGAGCTGAGGGCGGCCAACGTGACGCCCGTGGTTCTGATCGGGGCGGATGTCGTGGTCGGCGCCGACGGGGTGTTCGCGCGGGCCGGCGGCTTCACCGACCCAGGCGCCGACATCTGGACGGCCGAGGTGTCCTACGGCGACGGCACGCCGTCCCAAACCTTGAGTTTGGAGGGCCAGTCCTTCGGCCTGGCGCACACCTACGCCAAGGCCGGCGTCTACACCGTGACCGTCCAGGTCAGCGACTTAGTCGGCGGTGCCACCGGGCAGGCCCAGCTGAGAGTGACAGTCCTGTCCTCCGCGCTGCCGGGGACCGGCTTCGACGGCGGCGCCCTGCTCGACGCCGCCAGCGTATTGTTGCTGGGCGGTTCCAGCGCTTTGACGCTCGCCCTAGGCCTGGCCTTGATCGGGACCGCCAGGAGGCGGAGAGCCGGTTTGACCTGGTGACTCGTCGCGCCCGGCCGGCTGGGGGCACAATGTCACCATGCGCCTGTTCGCCGCTTTGGTTCCCCCCTCAGCTGTGCTCGACCACTTGGACAATGCCCTCAGTTCGGTTTGGCCTGGCCGCCATGGTCGGAACGACCCTTGGGGGCCTAAAACCAATTGGCATGTCACTTTGGCCTTTTACGGAGAGGTGGCCGATTCGGCGGTCGATCAGTTGGCCGACCGGGCCGTTGTCGCTCTGGCCGACCACCGTCCCTTCGACCTCCATCTGACCGGTGCGGGCCAGTTCCCCTCCGCCGTGTCCTGGATCGGGCTGGGCGGCCAGGTCGACCGTCTGACCGCTTTGATGACCGACTGCCGCGCCTTGGGGGCCGACCAGTCGGACCTGGCCCAGGCCTCCCGGCCCCATCTGACGGTCTCGCGCCGCCGGCGCGACCGTCCCTTGGCCGACGCCTTGCGCGCCCTGGCGGTCTACCGTGGCCCGGTTTGGACGGTGGAGCGGGCCATTTTGTTCAGTTCCGAACCGGGTTTCGGCCCCGGCGGGCATCCTTCGTACCAAGCCTTGGCCGACCTGCCCTTGGGGCCGCCGGCCGCTCCCACATACGGTTGACGGACTCCGCTCCGCCGGCTGGAGGCGTTCCCAACCTGGTCCAACACGCCGCTCAGGGGTCGGCGCCCGGGCGGGTCGACCCAGACCCCGGCCCTAATCCAGGCTGCGCTGGGCGGCCATCGCCGTCCGCCACCGGCGCAGGTCTGAGACACTCGGTCTCTGGCCGGTCGCTATGGCCTGACGGCAGGGTTCCAGCACCTGTCGCTCCGCCTCCGCCACGACGCGGCAGGCCCTAGCCAGGTCGGCTGCGGCTTGGCTGGGGATCACCGTCGCGCCGTGTTGGTCGGCGTGGATCAGGTCGGACGGGGCCACCTCCAGGCCGCAGACTCGGACCGGGCTGCCGTGGTCGACCAGATGGGACTCGGCCCGGGCCACCATGATCTCGGTGGAGAAGAAGGAGAACCCCAGGCCTGCGACCTCCGGGATGTCACGCACGCCGCCTTGGGTCAAGGAGCCGACGGCTCCGAGGGCCAGGAAAGTGGTGGCTTGGACCTCGCCCCAGAACGAGCCGATGGGATGGCGGTCGACGTCTTCCACCACCACGACGCAGGGGGACGCCGTCGCCAGGACGTCGGCGAAGAAGTCGAACAGCAGGTCCTTCTGGGCGGCGGTCGGCGACGTCCACCCAGAGACCCGGGCCGTGGCCGCGTAGCCCACCAGCGGTCCGGTGTCCGGCGTGCGCCGCTGCAGACCGGGGTGGGAGAAGCCAACGGTGGCCGGTCTCAGCCGCATCGCCGCGAGGGCGTTGCAGACCGTCGGAGTGTCGAACTGACGTAACTCTTCAAGTTGTGCGGTGCTCAACATCACAAACTACCTTTCGGGGTGGAGTCCAGTCCGCGTTCGATGTCTTCGGCGATGAGCCGGCCGGTCAGACGGAATTTCTCCAGTAGCTCGGTGGGGGCGCCGGTCTCGCCGTAACGGTCCCGCAGGCCGAGGCGTTGGACCACGACCGGGTGCGCCCGGGCGGTCAGTTCGCAGATCGCCCCGCCCAGCCCGCCGGCGATCTGGGCCTCTTCGATGGTCACGGCCCGGCCGGTCTTACGCAGGCTGGCCAAGACAGTGGCCTCGTCCAGGGGTTTGACGGTGGGGACGTGGACCACTTCGGCCGAGATCCCATGGCGATCCAGCAGGCTGGCGGCGACCAGGGCCTGGTAAGTCATGGTTCCGGTCGCGATCAGGCTGACGTCGGAGCCTTCCCGCAGCGGGTAGGCCGGTCCGATCTGGAAGGGCGAGTCGGGTCGGGAGAAGACGGGCGTCTGGTCGCGGGCCAGCCTCAGGTAGGTCGGGGCCGGGTCGGCCGCGATGGCCAAGGTGGCGCGTTCGGCCTCCAGGGAGTCGCCGGGCGCGATGACACGCATGTTCGGCAGGACGCGCATGATGGCGAGGTCTTCCAACATCTGGTGGGTGGCCCCGTCGTAGCCGACGTTGATCCCGGCGTGCGAGCCGCAGACGATCACGGGTCGGCGGTTCATGCAGGCGGTGGTTTTGATCTGCTCCCAGTTCCGGCCGGGGCTGAAGGCGGCGTAAGAGGAGGTGAAGGGGATCTTGCCGGCGTGGGCCAGTCCGGCGGCCACGGTGACCAGGTTCTGCTCGGCGATCCCGACCTCGACGAACCGCTCCGGGAAACGAGCTTTGAAATGGTGCATGCAGGTGCTCTCGGTCAGGTCGGCGCACAACGCCACCACCCGTTCGTCGGTTTCACCGGCCGCCAGCAGACCACGCCCGAAGCCGTGGCGGATCGGCTCCAGCCTCGGCTCGACCAGCGCCTTCGGATCGATCTGGTAGACGCTCATGACTCGCCCCCGGCCAGGGCGCGCAAAGCCTCGGCGGCCTGCGCGGGCGTGGGCGGCTTGCCGTGCCAGGAGTGGTCGTACTCCATGAAGGGGACGCCTCGGCCGGGGACGGTGTTGGCCAGAATGACGGTCGGCGCCCATGACACCTTCTGACCCAGGACGAGGGCGTCGACGACGGCGCGGACGTCGTTGCCGTCGATGTCGAGGACGTGCCAGTCGAAGGCCTCCCATTTGGCGCGCAGGCCCGTCAACGGCATGACGTCCTCGGTCGCACCATCGATCTGAATGTTGTTACGATCGACTAGGGCGATCAGATTTCCTAGCTTGTACTTGCCGGCGAACATGGCGGCCTCCCAGACGTTGCCCTCGTCCAACTCGCCGTCGCCCAGAGTGACGTAGACGAAGCGGCGCTTGACGTGGTCGATGTTCCGAAGCGCGTGCGCGTAACCAGCCGCTTGGGACAACCCGCAGCCCAACGGGCCGCTGGTGCTCTCCACCCCGGGCAGGGCGCCGCGCTCCGGGTGGCCCTGCAGACGGGAACCGAGCCGACGCAACGTGCCCAGCTCCGCGACAGGGAAATACCCCGCCCGGGCCAAGACGGCGTACAACACCGGAGCGACGTGCCCGTTGGACAAGAAGAACAAGTCCCGGTCCGGCCAATCAGGGTTCGCCGGATCATGCCGCATGACGTTGAAATACAAAGCCGTGAGCTGCTCCGCCATCCCCAACGGGCCGGCGCTATGCCCACTCCCCGCCGCCGCCAACATCCGCACGATGTCCTCTCGGACGACTCGAACGACACGCCGCAACTGCACGTCGTCATCGGTGCGGGTGAAGACCCGCTCGTCTAGGCCCATGCCTTGGACCTCCTCGTCCCCAGCGCTTGGAGCACGGTTCTCACCTTTCTCAAACGGTGACGTAGGCGATGCGGACCAGTTCGAGCGGGTCGTCCACGTCGACCACGTGGTAAAGCGTGAATTCATGGGTCTCTCCCCGCGGACAATCGGCCGGGGAGAAGGGGAAGGCGAAGCTGGGAAGTTGTTCGCGCTCGTCCATGTCAGTCGGGAAGTGCAACAGCAGCGGCTGGTAGAGCTTGGCGACCCGGGTGGCGAGCTCCTGTGTGTCAGCCGTCACAGTCAGCAACATACCTAGTTCGCGTGGCGGCGGGGCGTCGAGCGGCGGCGCGCCGGCCAGCACGGCGTTGAAACCGTAGGCCTTGAAGTCGATGTGGTAGGTGGCCGGGTCGATGCCGAGTTTGTCGAGTTTGGCCACGCCGAAGGCGGTGATGTTACGGATCCAGCGCTCTGGGTCGGCGCAAATCTTCCGATTGGCGATGCCGACCAAGCTGATGTTCTGGAAGCCGTTCGGGCGGGCCCCTTCCAGCTTCATGGTGTACTGCTCGGCCGGCTCGAACTCCGAGCCGGTGACGTAGGTGGTGAACTCGTCCACTTGGGTGTAAACGGCCTTGTGGGTGACCATCGTGCCGGATGGTTCGGTCAGCCGCCAGGGATCGGTGTTCTCGTACATCAAGTGCGAGGAGACGGTGTAGGGCGTGCAGTGGGCGTCCGGCAGGAGCGGTCGGACGTAGAAGCCGGTCTCGTCCACGGTCAGCAGGACGCCCATGCCGTCCTCCTTGTCGGCGCATTGGGCGCCGCATTCGACGGTCTTGGCGCCGTGCCAGGACGCCGCCACGTCGCAGCCCTTCAAGATCGGGTAGGCGGCGATGACGGCTGTGTCGGTGGCGCGGCCGGCCAAGATGATCTGGGCTCCGGCTTGGACCGCCTCGATGAACGGCTCGACGCCGAGCACCGCGACGATGTTGCTGCAATCGGCGAAGGTTCCCCGTCCGATCTCGGGGGCGCCCTCCAGGGCGTGGATCTTGCCTTCGTCCCACTTCCGCTCGAGCGTTTCAGCTGGCTGCTGGCTGTAGATCTTGGCGATCTTGGCCTGCCAGCCATGCTCGGCCAGGATCTCGGCCACGATGTCACCCGTCCAGTCCACCAAATTGTCGGTGCCGCAGGTGCCGCAGCTGCCGATGAAAAGCGGGATGCCGCCCTCGACGGCCCCCTGGACGCAGATCTCGAGGTCGGCCTTGACGGTCATACGGGGCACCTTGCAAGTGGCGGTGGCCAGGTAGGCCGGGCCGGAGTCGGTCGAGCCGGCGTCGACGGCGATGGCGTCTGGATTCATGGCCATGCCAAAGTCAAAGGCTTCCTTGTTGATGCCGGCGCCAAGGCCGCCGATCGGCATCAAAACGCTGCAGGTGTTCATTCTTCGGTCTCCTCTTAAGGTGATGCGGGGGTCGGTCAGAAGGCGCCGACTAGGGCGGCCGCCCCGAGCTGGACGGCGAAACAGATGAAGCAGAACGGGATGATCTTCTTCTGGAAGTCGCTGAACTCGATCTTGACGTAGGCGGCCAGGAAGTACAGCGACGGGATGACCGGGCTGAAACCGCGCAAGGCCTGGCCGGGCAGCGAGGCGATGGCGATCTGCATCTGGCTGAAGCCGTACTGACTGGCGGTCTCGGCCAAGACCGGGAAAGCCCCGAAGTAGAAGGCGTCATTGTTCATGATCCAGACCGCCGGGGCGCTCACCAGGGCCAATACGAAGTTGAAGGCCGGGCCCCAACTGGTCGGGATGACGGAGATCAGCCGGTCGGCCATGGCCGCCGCCAGACCGGACTCGCTCAGCACGCCGAGCAGGATGCCGGCTCCCAGGATCATGAGGATGACGTGCACCAGGGCGTCCGCGGTCGAACCGACGGCTTTGCGCTCGAGTTTGAGGTCGTGGTAGTTGACGACCAGCGCGATGGCGGCGCCGAAGGCGAACACCAGCGGTCCGGGGATGCCGACGGCGATGATGGCCAGCAGCACCACAATCGTCAACACGAGGTTGAACCAGACCAGCTTGGGGCGGCGTAGGGCCAGCTCGTCGACGTCGAGTTCCCGTCTGTGCTCCTCGAAGGCGACGTCCACGATGCCGAGGCGTTTGCGTTCTTGCAGGCCGACGAAGAAGGCGATCACGACGGAGCAGACCACGCCGGACAGGATCAGCGGGATCAACTTGACCAGTAGTTCGTTCGAGTCGACCGGCAAGACTGCCAGCAGGCGGGCGGTCGGTCCGCCCCAGGGCAGCAGGTTGATGGCGCCGTTGGGCATGATGACGAAGATGGCCAGCCAGATGCGGCTGATGCCGAGCTTGTTGTAGACCGGCAACAAAGCGGCGCAGGCGATCATGATCGTCGTGGTGCCGTCGCCGTCCAAAGAGAGCAAGGTGGAGAGGATGGCGGTGCCGACCAGCACCCGCAGCGGGTCGCCCCGCATCAGGCGGAGCACGAAGCCGGTCAGCGGGTCGAACAAGCCCGTGCCCAGCATGATGCCGAAGTAGGCGATGGCGAAGGCCAGCATGGCGATCGTGGTGTCGACCTCCATGATCCCCTTCATCGCGAAGACGAAGGTCTCGGTGCCGAAGCCGGCGGCCAGGCCGCCCAAGATCGGGATGGTGACCAGCGCCGTCAGCGCGCTCATCTTCTTGCTCAGGATGGCGGCCATGAACACAATGATCATGATCACGCCGACGATGATCTGGTAGGTCGAGATTTCTAGCGCAGTCTCCACGGCTCAGTCTCCTTGTTAATCAAGCCTGGGTGGGATGGGTGGGGCGACGGACGGTCACACCTCGACTTCGGCCAACTTGATGTATTGCTGGCCGGAGTGCATGTCGTTCTCGGCCCGGTGACCGGACGGACGCGGACGCGGGTACGAGTACTTCACCACTCGTAGGTCGTCCAGGTAGAACTGCTTGACCAAGCCGGGCTCGACGCCGTACAACTCGGCCACCGCGGCCTTGGTCAGGTTGGGCGAGCCCTTGATCTGCTGATACGCGGCGTCGTTGTCGGTGAAGATCTCCAAAGTGACCCAGAACGGACCGGCGTTCTTCGAGCGGACGTAACGGGCTAGTTGTTCCACCGTGGCCATGCGGCACCTCCTTGTACGCGGCTGGTGGTTGTACGCTAATCAGGCTCAGGTCATGTGTAAAATACTATTATTCCTATTGGTTTCATATGAAAAATATTATGAAGACGGGAACGGACATGAACATGCGCCAACTCCAATACATCTTGCGCATCGCCCAAGAAGGCTCCGTCACCGGGGCGGCGGCCAGTCTCCACATCAGCCAACCATCACTGTCGGCCCTGCTGGCCAGCGTCGAGAAGGAGATGGGGGCCAAACTGTTCGACCGCTCGGTCACCCCGCTGGCGCTGACCCAGGCCGGCGAGAAATACGTCACCGCCGCCGAGCGGATCATCTCCGTCTACAGCGACCTACAGCACGAGATCGACGATCTGAACGATCCCGGCGCCGGGTTCCTGAACGTCGGCTGCGGGCCGCAGCACTCGCCTTTCGTCATCCCCACTGTTCTGTCGCCCCTGATGAAGAGGTACCCCAAAGCCCGCTTCAACTTGGTCGAGGACTTCAAAGCGGCGCTGGAGGAGCGGCTGCTCAAAGGCTCGCTCGATGTCATCATCTGCTCCGAGTTGAAGCCGCATCCGAACATCTTGAGCCACACCTTGACTAACGAGGAGGTGGTGCTTCTGGCCTGGCACGATTTCGAGTCCCAGACCGCCGAACCGGCGGCCGGCCGGCTGTTCCCCGTCATCGATCCGCGCGAACTGATCGACCGGCCGTTCGTGCTGATGAAGCGGGGCCACAACCTGCGGGTGTTGCAGGACCTGGTGCTGGAACGGATCGGCCTGGCTCCACACCCCATGCTGGAGACCGACAGTTGGCAGACCTGCCTGCGGCTGGCGCAGACCGCGATGGCGTTCACCATCCTGCCGTACAGCGATCCCGCCCCGGGCGGCGAAACGGTGCGGAAGCTGTCGCTGCCGTACCCGCTGTTCCGGCACACGGTCGTCTGCCGCCGCAAGAATAGTTTCTCGTCGGTGCTGCTGGACGACTTCATCGAGACGGCGCAGGCGACCTTCTGAATCACGTCCGCGGGGCTATCCCAGCGCTGTGCCGACGCCGCCGCGTCGACGCCGCCAGGCGGATCTCAGGGGCCGCCGGCGGTGCGAATCTTCGGCGCGGGGCATAGGGTGGTCCGGGTAGATCGCTGTCCAAAGCGAGCGGGCTAGCCGCCTCGGGCCCCTGCCGTACCGACCCGGATGGGAGCGCCATGAGACTGCAAGCCACCTGCGTGGGGTGCCAGACCTCCGCCATTCTGCGAGCTCTGCGCCGGGTCGACGTGCCGGCTCAGCGCAAGCTCCAGCTGATCGAGGACTACAGCCCCAAGTTCCAAACTGGGGCCGACATTTGTCTGACCCTGAACGACTTCTACCGCTCCGCTCGCTCGGCCACGGGCGCCTTCGACCCCCTGGCCCAGGACAAGGCGGAGCAGAACGCGGCCGCCCTGGCGGCCATGCCGCTGGCTCGGCGCATTTTGGACGAGCAGCCCGACCGTCTGGCCACCGCCATCCGCCTGGCCGCCGTCGGCAACATGATCGACTTCGCCTTCGGTGAGAGCTTCGACGTCGATCAGGCCGTGTTGGGTTTGATGGAGACCGATTTCGCGGTCTACGACTATGAGGCCTTCCGGGCCCGTCTGGTCGCCGCCGACTCTTTGGCGCTGTCCTGCGACAACGCCGGCGAGGTCATCTTCGACGGGCTGCTGGTGGAAGAGATCGTCCGCTTCCGAGCCGAACAGGGCCTGGCGCCGCTCCGCATCACGGTCATCGTCAAATCCGGCCCCGTCATCAACGACGCCATGCGGGCCGACGCCGAGCTGGCCGGGCTGGACCGCTTCGCCACCATCGTCGAGTCCGGCTCCGACGGCATCGGCCTGCCGCCCAGCGAGATCGCCCCCGCCGTGCACGACCTGTTGACCGGCTGCGACCTGATCTTGGCCAAGGGCATGGCCAACTTCGAGTCGACCTTCGACTACCCGGCCTTCGCCGAGCACGCCTTCTTCCTGCTCAAGGCCAAGTGCCTGCCGGTCGCCAGCGTGGCCCAGGTGCCGGTCAACGGCATGGTCCTGGCCGACGGCTCCGACCGCTGCCGCTCCTGGCACGACCAGGGCTGAGGCGCCGGCCCCGGCTCGTCGGTCCGTCCGGCACGGCCAGTCGCTCCTGGTCTGACCGGGGTCGAACCGCCTGACCGGTTCCGGTCCGTCGCTCCGTCGCTCGACTGGTCCCGGCCCGCCGCCCCGCCGCCCCGGGCTGAGCCCCCTCCCGCTCGGCCTTCGCCGGCCGGCGGTCAAGAATCTCGAATTCCATCGTTGCGGGCCATTGCGGTGATCATCTGATCAGGCTATGATCAGAAGTGCATACCCGGTCCAAGTCCTCGCCTCGACCTGAGGCCGGGAAGCGTCCCAGGCCCTGGGACATCCGTTGACCGCGGCCGCTAGGCCGCCTGACAGAGACGTCACGACATTCCAAGATGGGAGCAACGCAGATGGGCAAGTACGTAATCGGAATCGACTCTGGCACCTCGGTGGTGAAGTCAGTACTATTTGATCTCAGCGGCAATGAACTTTTCGTTTCCGCTCGTAAGACGCCGGTGTTCGAACCGAAGTTCGGCTGGTCCGAGTTCGATCTCGAGACCGACTGGGTGGAGGTCTCCATCGGACTCAAAGAACTCCTAGCCAAAGCCCAGATCGACCCCGGCGAGGTGGTCGGTGTCGGCATCACTGGCAAGTGCGGCGGCTGTTCGTTCCTGGACCAGGACCTGACGCCGTTCCGTAACGGCATCCTGTGGAACGACGCCCGCTGCGCCGAACTGATGGACGAGTGGATCGCCAACGGCAAGATGGCCGAGGTCTTCGCCGAGACGGCCAACTGGCTGATGACGGCCAACTACGGCCTCATGCTGCCCTGGTTGAAGGCCAACGAGCCCGAGACCTTGGCCCAATCGAGCTACTTCGTGACCTCGAATATGTACATCGCCTACAAGCTGACCGGCAATCTGACCGCCAATGGCTCCGATTACTTCGGGGTCGTGGGCGAAGACCGCCAAGTCAGCCGCAAGACCCTCGAACTGTGCGGCGTGGCCGAGTTCTACGACCGCTTCGTGCCTCAGACCGAGCCGCAGCAGCCGGTCGGGTCAGTCACCGCCGCCGCCGCTCAGGCCACCGGCTTGAAGGCCGGCACGCCCGTCATCTCGGTCGGCTGGGACGTCACTGGTTGCGCCGCCGGCGTGGGTGACATCTCGGACGGCCAGGTCAACATCATCCTGGGCACCTCCGGCGTCGCCACCATGGTGCTGCCCGACTTCCCCAACGACGGCGTCATGCTGGGGTCGACCTCGACCTGCAACGTGCCCGGCAAGTGGCTCCAGATGATCGCCCCCTTGACCGGGACGCCCAACTCGGACTGGTTCGTCAACAACTTCACCTACGAAGACAAGGTCAAGGCCCAAGAGCAGGGCATCTCCGTCTATCAGCTGTTCGACGACGAGGTCGACCGGGTCGGACCGGGCGCCTACGGCATCATCTACCATCCCTACATGAACGCCGCCGGCGAGCGCGCGCCCTTCACCGACACCGCCGCCCGGGGCAATTTCTTCGGGCTGTCGACCAGGGCCAACCGTTACGCCATGCTGCGGGCCATCTACGAGGGCATGGCCTACTCGAACAAGCACTGCATCGATGAGTACGCCCTCGACCCGGTCGACATCCGTTTGTCCGGCGGCGGGGCCAAGTCGCCGATCTGGTGCCAGATCTTCGCCGACATCTTCAACCTGCCGGTCACCTTGGTCTCCGGCACCGAATACGGTGCCAAGGGCGGCGCTTGGATGGCGGCCCTGGCCGCCGGCTGCTTCTCCAGCCAGGAGGAGGCCGTGGCCAAGTTCTGCCAGGTCGACAAGGTCTACCAGCCCATACCCGCCAATGTGGCCGTCTATCAAGAGCTGTACCAGGTCTACAAGGCCGTCCCGTACGCTCTGATGGAGGCTTGGCACGCCCGCGCCGCCGCGCTCAAGAAGCTCGGCATCGAGGGCTGAGAGGCGCTGGTCGACCGACGTCCTCCGTCATCCCGCGCCTGGCCCGCCGACCGCGCCGTCCCACCGTCAGGGACGACGGCCGGGCGCGGGATGACGAGGCGTCGGGACCAGCCGACAGCTGGCTGGGCGGTCCCCACGGCCGCCCGGCCGAGAAAACGAGAAGAAAGCAGGAATATGTCACCTCAACCATCATTCCAAGGCGTCACCACCGAACTGCTGACCCCTTTCCGGGCCGACGGCTCGATCGACTTCGACCTCTTGGCCGGCGAGGTCGAACGGCAGGTCGCGGCCGGTGTGAACGGTCTGTTCACCAACGGCCTGGCCAGCGAGTCGCTCTCGCTGGACGCTGACGAGCGGGTCGCCACGACGGCCTGTGTGGTCGAGGCGGCGCGCGGCCGTCTGCCGGTGATGGCCAATGTGGTGGCCAACACCGTTCTCGAAGCCGAACGGATCCTGCGCGCCTACGAGGCCAGCGGCGTCGACGCGGTCTGCCTGCAGGCGCCGTACGTCTACCCGCTGTCGCAGCCGGCTCTGCTGGCCCACCTCGACCACCTGGCCCAGTCGACCGAATTGCCCTGTGGCTTCTACAACGCGCCCCAGACCGGCAACACCGCCAGTCCGGAGACGGTCGGCCGACTGTTCGCCCAGAATCCGAATGTGCGCTATTACAAGGAGTCGACCATCGACTTCCTGCACATCCAGACCACGCTGCGGCTGATCGGCGGCCCGGCGGTCGAATTCCTCAACGGCACCGACGCCACCACCGTCTCGGTCATGCGTCTGGGCGGGCAGGGCGTGGTGTCGCTCATCTCGGCCGTCTTCCCGGAAGAGGTCTTAGCGCTCACCCGGGCCGCCCAGGTTGGCGCCTGGGACCAGGCCTGGGCCGCCCAGGACCGCCTCTTGCGGATCCGACAGGCGCTCAAGACCGGCCCCTTCGACGCCGGCTACAAATTCGCCTCCGGGTTGGTCGGGACGCCTCTGGGCGCCATGCGGCCGCCCCTGGCCGAACTGAGCTCGGCTCAGGCCGACACCATCGAGCGCGACCTGCGCGAGCTCGGGCTCGTCCGTTGAACCAAGTCAAAGGAGCACTAATGAATCTGACCAAGGCCCAATTGGCCGCCATGATGGACCACACCCTGCTGAAGGCCGTCGCCCGGCCGGCGGACATCGCCCAAATATGTCAAGAAGCAATTGACATTAAAGCGGCGTCGGTCTGTGTCAACCCGGTCAACGTGCCCCAGGCGGCCCAACTGTTGAATGGCTCCGGCGTCAAGGTCTGCACCGTCATCGGCTTCCCGCTGGGCGCCAACACGTCGGCCACCAAGGCTTTCGAGACCAAGGACGCCATCGCCAACGGGGCCGAGGAGGTCGACATGGTGATCAATCTCGGCGCCCTCAAAGCCGGTCAGGTCGAGACCGTCTACGAGGACATCGCGGCCGTCGTGGCCGCTGCCGCCGGCACCCTGGTCAAGGTCATCATCGAGACCTGCTACCTGACCGACCAGGAGAAGGTCCAGGCCTGCCAAGCGGCGGCCCGGGCCGGGGCCGATTTCGTCAAAACCTCGACCGGCTTCGGCGGCGGCGGGGCCACCGCCCCCGACGTCGCTCTGATGAAGCGGACCGTGCCGCCCACCATGAGGGTCAAGGCCTCCGGCGGCATGCGGACCTGGCCCGACGTCGTGCCCAACTTGGAGGCCGGGGCCGACCGTCTCGGCGTGTCGGCCAGCTTGGCCATCCTGGCCGGGGCCGACCTGCCCGAGGCCTAGCCAGCAGAGAACGACCACAGACAACTGAAAGAGGCATCACCATGACTGACAAGTCCACCAAACCCGTCATCGCCGTCTCCGGCGGCGGTCAGGGCATCGGCCGCGGCATCCTGCTCTACTTCGCCGAGCGCGGCTACGACGTCGCCATCGTCGACGTCGATCAGGAACAGATGGACCGGACCCAGGCCGATTGCGCCGCTTTGGGGGCCGAGGCCCTGACCTTGGTCTGCGACGTCACCCAGTCCAGCCAAGTCGACGCCGCCTACGCCCGGCTGGCCGAGCGCTTCGGCCGGCTCGACGTCCAAGTCAACAACGCCGGCATCCTGCGGCGCGAACGCATCATGGACGCCACCGACGCCATCGTCGAGGCCGTCATCGGGGTCAACGTCTTCGGCGTCATCAACACCTCGCGGGCGGCCATGCGCATCATGGCGCCGCAGGGTTCGGGCAACATCATCACAGCCCACTCCCTGCTGGGCGACCGGATGCCCGACGCCGGCCTGGGCGTCTACTCCGCCACCAAGTCCTTCGTCGCCACCTTGACCAAGGTGATGGCGGCCGAGTGCGCCCCGTACGGCATCCGGGTCAACGGTTACGCCCCGTCCGTCACCGACTCGCCCATGGTCCATCACATCATCGAGGAGCGTCCGGTGGCCAAACTGGACCAGATCTCGATGCGCGAGTTCGGCCGGCCCGAACAGGTCGGCAAGATTTGCTGGTTCCTGTGCTCCGACCTGGCCGAGTACACCACCGGCGCCTCCATCCCGACCGACGGCGGCTCCTGGCTGGTCCAACGGCCCTTCCTGCCTTGGGAGGCCGCTGGCAAGATCGAACCCAGACAACGTTAGGATCCACTGACATGCCGTATGTCCACGCCCGGGTCGGCCGGGCCATCACCGATCCAGAGCGCGCCGCCTTGGCCGACCGGATCGGACGGATGATCGAAACCCTCCCGGGCAAGTCCTTCGCCAAGACCATGGTCCACATCGAGGACGACGATCGGATCCATCGCGGTGGCCAGCGGACGCCCAGCGTCTTCATCGAGACCCAGGTCCGCCGTCCCAACGACCTGGCGGCCAAACAGGCCTACGCCAGCGGCCTGTTCGCGGTCTGCCAGGAGGTCTTGGATGTCCCGCCCGACCAGGTCTACCTGACCATCGTCGAAGTCGATCACTGGGGCTCGAAAGGGGAGTTCCGCTAGAACCCCCCGGGCCGGACCGAAACCGTCCGTCTGGACGGGGCTGGCCAGGCGGCCGCCGCGCCGTCTGGGCCAGCCCCCGTCCCCGGCCCTGGCCGGCTCCGGTCGTGGTCGGCGTCCGACATCGAAACATGAGAGCATGTGTCCGTGTATGTCAGCTTGGCCCGTATCGCCCATATGTATTACGAGGAGGAGCTCACTCAACGTGAGATAGCGGATCGTCTAGACATCTCACGCATCCGCGTCTCCCGCTATCTCCAGCAAGCCCGGGCGACTGGCGTGGCGACGGTCTGGATCCGCTACGCCGGCCTCTTCGTGGAGGAGGAGGCGGCCCTGCGGGCTCTGTTCCCCGGCGTCCGATTCATCATCGCCGACGCCCTCGACGGCACCGGCCCCCAAGTCCGCGACGCCGTCGCCACCACCGCCGCAGACTACCTGGCGACGGTCCTGAGGCCAGAGCACAAGGTCGCCGTCGGCTGGGGCGAGACGATGCATCTCCTGGCCGCCAAGACGGCCAACCGCTTGGCGCCAGCCGAGTTCATCCCCCTGATCGGCGGCCAGGGCTCCACCGCCCTCGACGTCCACGCCACCTTGATCGCCCACGCCCTGGCCCAAGGCTCCGGCGGGCGGGCCCTGCCCCTGCTGGCCCCGGCCGTGGCCCAGTCCGTTGAACAACATAAGATGATCATCAAGGATCCCGGCATCCGGACCACCCTGGCCGCCGCCCGCCGGGCCGACTACGCCATCTACTCGGTCCAGGCCCCCCTCTCGCCCGACGCCACCATCGGCCGAGCCGGTTATTTCACCGCCGCCGACTTGGAGATCCTGCGTCATGACGGCGTCCTGTCCGACCTGGTCTCGATCTGCTACCTGAACGAGCGGGCCCAACCGACGGCCGACTCCCTCTCCCGGCGCGCCGTCGCCTTGCCCCGCGACCAGTTGCGCGCCATCCCCACCAAGGTCATCGTGGGCGGCGGCCTGAGCAAGGCGGCAGCATTGCGCATCGCCATTTGGGCCGGTTACGCCGACGTCGTCATCACCGACCACCTGGTGGCTCGGCGCCTGATGGAGGAGCGGCTGACCGCTCCGCCGACGGCCGTCGATCGACTGCCTGAGCGATCCAAGTCCGAGGCCTCCCCACTGGCCTAGGCCCCACCACCGGCCGAAGCCTCCCACCGGCCTAGGCGGCCTCGAAGCCCCCAGGCCTCCTCCGGGCGCTAGTCCGCTCCGCCCTCGGGGGCGGCGCTAGGCTGGCGACGTGACTGAACTGACTGTCTTGGTGGTCGGCTCCGGCGGACGTGAGCACGCCCTGGCCTCGGCCTTGACCCGTGATCCGGCGGTGGCCCGAGTCCACGTCGCCCCGGGCAACCCCGGCTCCTGGGCCCTGAGCCGGCGCCAGGGTTTGGCGCCGGACGACCCGCTCTTCGCCCAGCTGACCGGCCTCGACCCGCTGGACGGCACGGCCGTGGTGGCCCTGGCCGAACGGCTGGGGGCCGGCCTGGTCGTGATCGGGCCCGAGGCCCCGCTGGTGGCGGGGGTGGCGGACCAGGTCCGCCAAGCCGGACTGGCCTGTTTCGGGCCGTCCGCCGCCGCCGCCCAGTTGGAGGGCTCGAAACAATTCGCCAAGCAGATCATGGCGGCCGCCGGCGTGCCGACCGCCCGCTCGCACTACTGCGCCGACCCGGACCAAGCCGCCCGCGCCCTGGACCAGTTCGGCCCGCCCTACGTGGTCAAGGCCGACGGCCTGGCCTCCGGCAAGGGCGTGGTGGTGACCGACGACCGGGCCCAGGCCCTGGCCCACGCCGCCGCCTGCGGCCAAGTCGTGATCGAAGAGTTTTTGGACGGCCCCGAGGTCTCCCTCTTCGCCATCTCGGACGGCTGCCGGGCCCTGCCCTTGCTGCCAGCCCAGGACTTCAAACGGGTGGGCGCCGACGACACCGGCCCCAACACCGGCGGCATGGGCGCCTACACCCCCTTGCCTTGGGCGCCGGCCGACCTGACCGCCGTCACCATGGCCCGGGTGATCGAGCCCACCATCGCCGAGATGGCCCGCCGCGGGACCCCCTTCGTCGGTCTGCTCTACGCCGGGCTGGCCCTGACCTCGCGCGGGCTGCGCGTGGTCGAGTTCAACGCCCGCTTCGGCGACCCTGAGACCCAGGCCATCCTGCCCTTGCTGCGCACCGGGTTGGGCCAGCTGCTGTTGGCCGCCGCCCAGGGCCGGCTGGACCAGGTCGGTCCCCTGAGCTGGCAGGAGGGGTCCTGTCTGACCGTCGTGTTGGCCGCCCAGGGTTACCCGGGCCGGCCCCAGGCGGGATCGCCGGTCGGCGGGTCGGCCCTGGAGCAGCCCCCGGCCGGGGTCGAGGTCATCCAGGCCGGCACGGCTTGGGACGCCGCCGGGCGGTTGGTGGCCGCCGGCGGCCGGGTGCTCGACGTGGTGGCCCGAGGGGCCGACCTGGCCCAAGCCCGCGCCGCCGCCTACGCCGCCATCGACCAGCTCGACGTCCCCGGCCTGTTCTGTCGTCCAGACATCGCCCTGCGCGCCGCCCAGGGTTCGATCGACCCGCCAGCCGACCTCTGATGCGATCCTCGGCGCCACCGTCTGTCAGCCGGCCGTCGGCCGACCGGACCGTTCGCTAGGCCAACCGCCCCATCTCGGAGAGGACCTCCCATGACCGTGCCCGACATCCTGGCCACCCGCTACGCCTCCGCCGCCATGCGTCGGATCTGGTCGCCCGAACACAAGATCGCCGCCGAGCGGCAGCTTTGGATCGCCGTCCTCGAAGCTCAGCGCGACCTCGGCGTCGACTTCGGCGGCGACGACCCCGACCAAGTCATCGCGGCTTACCAGGCCCAGGTCGACCAGATCGACCTGGCCTCCATCCAGGCCCGTGAGTACGTCACCCGCCACGACGTCAAAGCCCGTATCGAGGAGTTCAACGCCCTGGCCGGCTACGAGCACATCCACAAGGGCATGACCTCGCGCGACCTGACCGAGAACGTCGAACAGGCCCAGATCCGGGCCGGCCTGGCCCTGGTCCGTTCGCGCGCCGTGACCCTGGCCGCCCGCCTGACCGAGTCAGCCCTGCGCCACGGCGAACAGGCCCTGACCGGTCGCTCCCACAACGTGGCGGCCCAGGTCACCACCTTGGGCAAGCGTTTCGCCAGCGCCGCCGACGAGCTGCTCCAGGCCATCGCCCGGTTGGACGCCCTGATCGCCCGCTACCCCCTGCGGGGCGTCAAAGGACCGATGGGCACCAGCCAGGACATGCTCGACCTGCTGGGCGGCCAAGTCACCCGCCTGGCCGAGCTGGAGGACCGCTTGGCCCGCCACCTCGGCTTCGCCCGGACCTTGACCTCGACCGGCCAGGTCTATCCGCGTTCGCTCGACTACGAGGTCGTCACCGCCTTGGTCCAACTGGCCGCCGCCCCCTCCAGCCTGGCCACCACCATTCGGTTGATGGCCGGCCACGAGCTGGTCACCGAGGGTTTCAAACCGGGCCAGGTCGGCTCCTCCGCCATGCCGCACAAGATGAACACGCGCAGTTGTGAGCGGGTCAACGGCTTGACCGTGGTCCTGCGCGGCTACGCCGCCATGGTCGGGGAGTTGGCCGGCGACCAGTGGAACGAGGGCGACGTGTCCTGTTCGGTGGTGCGCCGGGTCGCCCTGCCGGACGCCTTTTTCGCTTTCGACGGCTTGGTCGAGACCTTCTTGACCGTGCTGGACGGCTTCGGCGCCTACCCCGGCGTCATCGCGGCCGAGCTCGAGCGTTATCTGCCCTTCCTCACCACCACCAAGGTCCTGATGGCGGCGATCCGCCAGGGCTTGGGCCGCGAGCAAGCCCACCAGATCATCAAGGGCCACGCCGTGGCGGCGGCCTTGCGCATGCGTCAGACCGGCGGGGCCAACTCGCTCTTGGACGATCTGGCGGCCGACACCCGGCTGGGCCTGACCCGCCAGCGGCTGGATCAGATCGTGTCCGCCCCGATCGAGCTGAGCGGGGCCGCCCGCGACCAGGTCTTGGCCGTGGCCCAGCAGGTCGAGCGCTTGGTCGAATCCGATCCGGCGGCGGCCGACTACCAGCCGGGCGCCGTGCTCTGACCGCAGCCGGCCGGCCCCGGGCCGCCCGGGGATGACGGCGGGCTCAGCGTCGGCGGGTGGCCGTCAGGCGGCGTCTGGCCCGCGAGGGTCGCCCGCCCGAGCCGACGGCGCGGGCTCAGCGTTGGTAGGTGGCCGTCAGGCGGGCCCGCCCGATGGTCGAGAACAAAGCGGTGAAAGCCACCGTGGTGGGGGTGGCCGCCGCGGTCAGGTCGAGGGCCGGCACGGACAAGGCGTGGACGGCGAAGACGTAGCGGTGGGGGCGGTCGCCCGGCGGGGGAGCGGCGCCCAGATAACCCAGGTCGCCGTTGTCGTTGCGGACCTGGCGGGCCCCTTCGGGCAGCGGGGCGTGGCCCGGCTGGCCCAGGCCGCGGGGCAGGGAGGTGACCTGGGCCGGCAGATTGAACATGGTCCAGTGCCAGTAGCCGGCCGGGGTCGGCGCGTCGGGGTCGAAGCAATTGACCAAGAACGAGCGGGTCTCCGGCGGGAAGCCGGACCATTTCAAAGCCGGTGACAGATTGGCCCCGTCGGCCACGTGGTCGTCCGGCAAGCGGACGCCGTCGGCGATGTCCACACTGGTCAAAATGAACGAGGGCACTTGGGGTAGCAGATCGTAGGGGTCGGGGGCGACGACGCGCGAGTTAAGATCCATGATGTCTCCTTCCAACACCCGGGCCGGTCTTTGGCCATTGTCGCCACCTGGGCCCGGTTTGGCCAGCGACTCCCCTCGGTGGTCGGGATCTGGACGCCGCGGGACGCTAGATTCGGCGCATGACCTCATTGGCTTGGGCGCGGCGGCGGGCCGACCGACTGCTGGCACAGCACCTGGGGGCGGACTGGAGCTTCGACTTCGACCACGCCCGGGCCCGGGTCGGCTGTTGTGATTTCCAAGCCCGCCGTATCACCGTCTCCCGCCACCTGACCCCGGATCTGTCCCAGGAGCAGTTCGAGCAGGCCGTCCTACATGAGATCGCCCACGCCCTGGCCGGGGCCGCGGCCCACCACGGCCCGCTCTGGCGTCAGACGGCCGACCGGCTGGGCTACCACGGCCGGCGCACCTTCGACCTGCCCCAGTCCCGCCAGCGGGCCCGTTGGCTCGGGACCTGTCGGCTCGGCCACGAGCTGCTGCGCCACCGTCGTCCGC
The DNA here is from genome assembly GCA_031267645.1 of Propionibacteriaceae bacterium. Classification (GTDB taxonomy): domain Bacteria; phylum Actinomycetota; class Actinomycetes; order Propionibacteriales; family Propionibacteriaceae; genus WQYJ01. The sequence goes on along the minus strand of JAIRYW010000008.1, from coordinate 54,178 downwards.
CGGCGGGAGCCTGTTGCGGGGAGTGCGCCCGGTCCGGCCTGCGCCACCGCCTGGTCTGGCAGGACCGCCGACTGGAACCGCCGCCGGCGCACACTTGACCTTTCGACGGCCCGCCCCCTCGTCCGACGTGCGCCCATTCCGCCCGCCCGCCCCCTGTCCGGCTCTGGTCTCAGGACGTATGGTGTAAGCGAGCCGGGGCACCTGTCCGTGATGCGGTCGGCGACGGATCGGGACCCGTGGCCAGGCTCACTCGGGCTCAGGCCCGGTCACAGTCGACCGGCCGTCTGGGGCCGTCAACCGTCCGCCCGCTGGTCGGCCCGACCGACGCGGCCCGTCCGTCGAGACCAGCCTTCGGCCGGTCTGGGGCCGCCGCTCGATCCCGTCCGCCTGGCCTTAACCAAGTCACCGACATAAGTCAGACTGGACCACCTGTTCGACAGGTCTACCATCTAGGCTGAACGGTGGAAGACAAAGAAGTCGGCCGCGACCATTGATCAAGTCCATTCGGCGGACTCATGGTCCGATTGGAGTCTCATGAGCACAAGTTCAGACAAAACCGTGGCGTTATTCGCCACCTGTATCTCCGACCTGATGTTCCCCAACACACCCAAGGCGGTGGTGGCTCTGCTGGAGCGGTTGGGTTGTCGGGTCGAATTCCCCTCGGCCCAGACCTGCTGCGGCCAGATGTTCACCAACACCGGCTACTACCGCGAGGCCCTGGGCTCGGTCCGGGCTTACGTCCGGGCCTTCGGCAAGTACGAGCACATCGTGGCCCCCTCCGGCTCCTGCGTCGGCTCGGTCCGCGAGCAGCATCCGATGCTGGCCGCCAGCTCCCGTGACAAGGGTCTGCGGCGCGAGGTCGAAGCGGTCGTGGCCCGCACCTGGGACATCACCGAGTTCTTGACCGACGTGCTCGAAGTCGAGGACGTCGGGGCCTATTTCCCGCACAAGGTGACCTACCACCCGACCTGCCACTCGGTCCGGGTGGCCAAGATCGGCGACCGGCCGTATCGGCTCTTGAACAAGGTCAGGGGCTTGACCTTGCTGAATTTGGAGGACTCCGACCAGTGCTGCGGCTTCGGCGGCACCTTCTCCATCAAGAACCCCGACCTGTCGACCGCCATGGCCACAGCCAAGGCCCGCCAGGCCACCAACTCCGGCGCGGAATACCTGGTGGCGGCGGACAACGCTTGCCTGATGAACATCGGCGGCGTGCTCAGCCGCGGGCGCAGCGGAGTCAAAACCATCCACCTGGCCGAGATCCTGGCCACGACCGAGCCCGAGGAGTGACCATGACGACCATCGCCCTGCCCCATCCGACCCGGCGGCTGACTCCGGCGCCGCCCGCCGGCGACTTGCTCGACACCCCCAAGTTCCCCAAGTCGGTCAAACGCTATCTGGGCAACTCTCAATTACGGGCCAACCTCCGCCACGCCACCGGCACGATCCGGGCCAAGCGGGTCCGGGTGGTGTCGGAACTGCCCAACTGGGAGCAGTTGCGCCAAGCCGGCGAGGCCATCAAGAACCGCACCGCCCGCCACCTCGACTCCTACCTGGAACAGCTGGAGGCCAATCTGGTCGCCAACGGGGCCCAGGTCCACTGGGCGTCGAACGCCCGAGAGGCCAACCGCATCGTGGTCGAGCTGGTCAAGGCCAAGGGCGTCTCCGAGGTGGTCAAGGTCAAGTCGATGGTGACCCAAGAGATCGAGCTGAACGAGGCTTTGGAGGCGGCCGGCATCGCCGCCTGGGAGACCGACCTGGCCGAATTGATCGTCCAGTTGGGCCACGACCGGCCCAGCCACATCCTGGTCCCGGCCATCCACCGCAACCGCTCCGAGGTGCGGGAGATCTTCCTCCAAGAGATGAAGTTGTACGGTCGGGCGGCTCCCAAGGATCTGACCGACAATCCGCCCGACCTAGCCGGCGCGGCCCGCGCCCACCTGCGTGAGAAGTTCATGCGGGCCAAGGTCGGCATCTCCGGGGCCAACTTCGCCGTGGCCGACAACGGCACCCTGGTGGTGGTGGAGTCGGAGGGCAACGGCCGCATGTGCCTGACCCTGCCCGAGACCTTGATCTCGGTCGTGGGCATCGAGAAGACGGTGCCGACCCTGGAGGACCTGGAGGTCTTCCTGCAGCTGCTGCCCCGTTCCTCGACCGGCGAGCGGATGAACCCGTACACCTCGATGTGGACCGGCGTCACGCCCGGCGACGGCCCGCAGGAGGTCCACGTCGTGCTGGTCGACAACGGCCGCACCAAGGTCTTGGCCGACCCGATCGGTCGTCAGGCCCTACGTTGCATCCGTTGCTCCGCTTGCATGAACATCTGTCCGGTTTACGAACGGGTCGGCGGCCATGCCTACGGCTCGGTCTACCCCGGCCCCATCGGCGCCATCCTGACTCCGCAGCTGCGGGGCACCGCCTCCGCCATCGACCAGTCCCTGCCCTTCGCCTCCAGCCTGTGCGGGGCCTGCGCCGACGTCTGCCCGGTCCGCATTCCGATCCCGGAGCTGCTGGTCCACATGCGCCATCGCGTGGTCGACGAGCGCAAGCGTAAGCACATCGGGCTGGAGCGGGCGATCATGAAGGTGGGCGGCTGGATCATGAGCCGGGGCTCCCGTTTCGGAGCGGTCGAGGAACTGGCTGGACGGGCCCGCGGGATCCTGCGCAAAGACCGGCTGGGGCCGATGCCCTGGCCGGGTTCGGCTTGGACCAACGCCCGCGACCTGCCGCTGCCGCCGGCCCAGTCCTTCCGGGCCTGGTGGAAGTCCGGCCACACCGACAATCCGTTCACTGCCAACCGATCCGGCGAGGGGGCCCAACCGTGAGCAAGTCAGAGATTCTGGCCCGCATCCGTAACAGCCTGGTCGACGTCACCCAGGACGATCCGGTCCTGGACGTGCCGGTGGACTGGAGTTACGGCCAGGCCACCGCCGTGGCCGAACCGGTCCAACTGTTCATCGACCGTGTCATCGACTACAAGGCCACCGTGGTCCGGGCGGCCGACTGGGCCGAGGTGCCCGGCTTGGTGGCCGAGGTCCTGGCCCAGGCCGGAGCCACCAGTTTGGTGGCGCCGGCCGGCATCGAACCGGCCTGGCTGGCCCAGGCCGAGGCGGCCGGGATCGAGTTGGAGCGGGACGACCCGCCGTTGAGCCATCAGCGTCTGAACGACATTTCAGCCGTCATCACGGCCGCCGCCGTCGGCATGGCCGAGACCGGCACCATCGCCCTCGACCACCGGGCCGACCAGGGCCGGCGGGAGCTGTCCTTGGTGCCGGACATGCACGTCTGCGTCATCGGGACCGACCAGATCGTGACCGACGTGCCCCAAGCCATGGCCCGTTTGGCCCCCTCCTTGCGCCAGCACCAGCCGGTGACTTGGATCTCGGGGCCCTCGGCCACCAGCGACATCGAGTTGAGCCGCGTCGAGGGCGTGCACGGTCCCCGTACCCTGCACGTCATCGTGGTCGGCTGAGCCCAGCGGCCCGCCTCCGGCGGGTCTGGCCCGCCACGCCCTCAACGCCGGCGCTGGCGGGCCGGCCCTGCCGCCGTAGACTAACGTCCGTGATCTCGACTGCAGCGCTGCCGCTCATCCACGAGGGCAAGGTTCGGCGTCTCTACGCCCTGTCCGACCCCAACCAGGTCTTGATAGTCGCCACCGACGCCATCTCGGCCTTCGACCAGGTGCTGTCGACGCCGATCCCGGACAAGGGCGCCGTCTTGACCCAGCTGTCGGTTTGGTGGTCGGAGCAATTGCTCGACATCTGTCCCAACCATGTCGTCTCGACCGAGGTGCCGCCCGACGTGGTGGGCCGGGCGGTGGTCTGCGAGCGGCTGGAGATGATCCCGATCGAGTGCGTGGCGCGGGGCTACATCACCGGCTCCGGTTGGGCCGAGTACCAAACCACCGGCCAGGTCACCGGCATTGAACTGCCCGCCGGGCTGCGCCACGCCGACCGCCTGCCGGAGCCCATCTTCACCCCCGCCCGCAAGGCCCCGCTGGGCCAGCACGACGAGAACATCAGCTTCGACCAACTGGTCGACCTGGTCGGCTCCCAGGTGGCCCACAAGCTGCGCGACCTGACCTTGGCCCTGTTCGCCCGGGGCTCCCGCATCGCGGCCGAGCGTGGCGTCATCCTGGCCGACACCAAATTCGAGTTCGGTCGCCGCCCAGACGGCTCCATCGTCTTGGCGGACGAGGTCCTGACCCCTGACTCGTCCCGCTTCTGGGACGCCGCGCAGTACCATCCCGGGGCTCAGATCCCCAGTTTCGACAAACAGTACGTGCGTGACTGGCTGGCTTACGACTCCGGCTGGGACCGTTCCTCGGACCAGCCCGCGCCGCCCCTGCCCCGGATGGTGGTGCAAGCCACCCGCGACCGCTACTTGGAGGCCTACACCCGCCTGACCGGCCGCGGCTTCCGGCCGGCCCAGTCGGCTCTGGTCCTGGCCCAGTCGGCCCCGCCGGCTCCGGCGCGGCCCCAGAGCCGTTTCGTGGTCGACGTCATGCCCAAGCCCGAGATCCTCGACCCGCAGGGCAAGGCCATCACCGGGGCCTTGGCCCGGATGGGCCACCACGGCTTCTCGGTCCGCCAAGGCAAGCGCTTCGAGATCGACGCCCTGCCCGAGTTCAGCCCGGAGTTGCAGGAGCAGGTCGTCAGCTTGGCCGAAGCCCTGCTGGCCAACACCGTGATCGAGAACTTCACCGTCACAGCGGTCGATCCGGCGGCCGCCGCTCCATCCGCTCCCGCCCCGTCCGATCCAGCTCCGTCCGGTCCCATCCCGGCCGGTCCGGCTCCGGCCCCGCTGGCGCTGCCGTCCGCCCCGCCCGTCTGGCCGGCCGCGCCGTCGACCCCGTCCGCCGCCCCCGGGTCGTCCACCGCCTGGTCGCTCCCAGACCGCTCGGCGCCGCCCCGTCCGGCCGCTCCTCCGGCCCCGGACGGTCCGACCTGGTCGGACCGGTTCGGGCCGACCGCGTCCCCGGCCGACCCGCCGTCGGCTCCGACCAGTCCGCCGGCCGCCCCGGCCTGGCCGTGGTCCGTCCCCGCCCCGACCCCGTCCTTCGAAGCGGCGCCGGCCGCCGCGGCGACCGACCAGCCAGCCGCCGATCCGGTCTTAGCCGGCCCGGCTTGGCCGACTCCCGCCCCGCCGCCGTTCCCGGGCTCGCCCGTCTCGGCCGCGCCGTCCCTGGACCCCGTCTCGGCTCCGGCGGACTCGGCTGTTGTCGGTCCGGCTTCGGCCTCCGCCGCGCCGGCCTGGGTTCCAGTCAGTCCGGCCTCGGCTCCGGTCGGTCCGGCTTCGGCGGCGGTCAGTCCGGCCTCGGCCGCGCCGGTCCTGGTTTCAGACGAGCCGGTCTCGGCTCCGGCGGCTCCGGCCGCCGATCCGGCTGCCCCGGTCCCACCGGCCGTCCCGGCTCCCGGGCCGGCGGTCCCGTCCCCGGCTCCGGCCTCTGTGCCGGCTGCCCCGGTTCCTGTGCCGTCGGCCCCGGCCGCCCCGGCCAGCCCGCCGCCGCTGAACGGCGGCGCCCTGTCGGCCTTATCCGACGATCTGGCCGAGGCCCTGCGCGCGCTCAAGGCCACGGCCGACGCCATGGTCTCCCTGGCCGGCGTCCAGCCCGCCGCCGCGGCCCCGGCTCCGGCCGCGGCCGCCCCTAGCCCGGCCGGTCCGTCGGCTGAGCCCGATCCCGCCGCCGACCCCGCCACGCCCGACCAGGGGGTCTGAGCCATGCGCGTCGGAGTGGTGACCTTCCCCGGCTCGCTGGACGATGTCGACGCCGCCCGGGCGGTCCGTCTCTGCGGCGGCCAGCCGGTGGCCCTGTGGCACGCCAGCGACACCGTCAGCGACGTCGACGCCGTCATCCTGCCGGGCGGCTTCTCCTACGGCGACTACCTGCGCGGCGGCGCCATCGCCCGTTTCTCGCCGGTCATGACCGAGATCATCCGCCTGGCCGGCCTGGGCCTGCCCGTCTTGGGCATCTGCAACGGTTTCCAGGTCCTGTGCGAGGCCCACCTGCTGCCCGGCGTCCTGATCCGTAACGCCGGGCGTGTCTTCGTCTGTCGCGACCAATCGCTCCAGGTCTGCTCGACCGACACGGTCTGGACCAACGATTTCCGGCGCGACGAGCGGATCGACATCGTCGTCAAGCACGGCGAGGGCAACTACACCGCCGACGCCGACACCATCGCCCGGCTCAACGACGAGGACCGCGTCGTCTTCCGTTACGTCGGCAACCCCAACGGCTCGACCGACGACATCGCCGGAGTGACCAACCGGCGGGGCAATGTGGTCGGCTTGATGCCGCACCCGGAGCACAACGTCGATCCGTTGACCAGCGCCTCGACCGACGGGCGGCGCCTCTTCGTCGGCCTGGAGCGCTTCCTGAACGTGGCCATGGCCGTCTGACGGCGCTCCAACCACGGTCACCGGCCCGGCCCAGCCGACACGGTACAGTGTCAGTCGTGGCAGACACGGTGACCCATGCCCAGGTGACTCCGAGCACGTCGCAGCCCTGGGCCGAGTTGGGCCTCAAGGCCGACGAGTACGAGAACATCCGGGCCATCTTGCGTCGTCGGCCGACCGCTTGCGAGTTGGCCATGTACTCGGTCATGTGGTCGGAGCACTGTTCGTACAAATCCTCCAAACTCCATCTCAAGCAGTTCTCCGAGCTGCCCCAGACCACCCCCCGCGGCCCCCTCCTGGCCGGCATCGGCGAGAACGCCGGCGTGGTCGACGTCGGCCACGGCTGGGCCGTCACCTTCAAGATCGAGTCCCACAACCATCCCTCGTACGTCGAGCCCTACCAAGGCGCCGCCACCGGCGTCGGCGGCATCGTGCGCGACATCTTGGCCATGGGGGCCAGGCCGGTGGCGGTGATGGACTCGCTCCGTTTCGGCCCCCTCGACGCCCCCGACACCGCCCGCGTCATGACCGGCGTGGTGGCCGGCGTCTCCGGCTACGGCAACTGCCTGGGGCTGCCCAATCTGGGCGGCGAGGTCGTCTTCGACCGCTCCTACGCCGGCAACCCGCTGGTCAACGCGCTGTGCGTCGGCGTCATGCGGCACGACGACATCCACTTGGCCCACGCCAGCGGGGTCGGTAACAAGGTCATTTTGTACGGCGCCACCACCGGCGGCGACGGCATCGGCGGCGCCTCGGTGCTGGCCTCCGAGACCTTCGAGGCCTCCGGCCCGACCAAGCGCCCCTCGGTCCAGGTCGGCGACCCCTTCATGGAGAAGCTGCTGATCGAGTGCACCTTGGAGCTGTTCGCGGCCGGCCTCATCACCGGCATCCAAGACTTCGGCGCCGCCGGGCTGAGCTGCGCCACCTCCGAGCTGGCCAGCGCCGGCTCCGGCGGCATGCACGTTCGGCTCGACGCCGTGCCCCTGCGCGACCCCACCCTGGCGCCGGAAGAGATCCTGATGAGCGAGTCGCAGGAGCGCATGATGGCGGTGGTGCGGCCTCAGGACGTGCCCATGTTCATGGCCATCTGCGCCAAGTGGGACGTCTTGGCCACGGTCGTGGGCGAGGTCATCGAGGGCGACCGGCTGCTGATCGACTGGCACGGCGAGCGGGTGGTCGACGTCGACCCCAGGACGGTGGCCCACGAGGGGCCGACTTACGACCGTCCGATCGTCCGGCCGCACTGGATCGACCGGGTGCGGGCGGCTCGGGCCGAGGATCTGCCCCGGCCCCAGAGCGGCGCCCAGCTGGCCGAACAGCTGATGCGCCTGCTCGGATCGCCCAATCTGTGCGACGTCTCCTGGGTGACCGACCAATACGACCGCTTCGTGCGCGGCAATTCGATCTTGGCCCAGCCCGAGGACGCCGGCATGTTGCGGATCGACCAGGCCAGCGGCTTGGGAGTCGCCTTGTCGACCGACTGCAACGCCCGCTTCACCTACCTCGATCCCTACCGGGGGGCTCAGCTGTCCTTGCTGGAGGCCTATCGCAACGTCGCCATCACCGGGGCCGAACCGGTCGCCGTGACCGACTGCCTCAACTTCGGCTCGCCCGAGGACCCCGAGGTGATGTGGCAGTTCGTGGAGGCCATCCGAGGTTTGGTGGACGGCTGCCGGGCCCTCGGCACGCCGGTCACCGGCGGCAATGTGTCGTTCTACAACAAGACTGGTGACCAGGCCATCCTGCCCACCCCCACCATCGGCATGTTGGGCGTCATCGACAATGTGGCCTGGCGGATCAAGTCCGGCTTCGTCAAGGCCGGCCACGCCGTCTACCTGCTCGGGCGCACCCGCGAGGAGCTGTCCGGCTCGGCTTGGGCCGAGGTCGTCCACGGCCACCTGGGCGGCGAGCCGCCAGCCGTCGATTTGGAACAGCACCGCCGCTTGGCCAGCTTCTTCGTGGCCGCCGCCCGCCGTCAGCTGCTGGTATCGGCCCACGACCTCAGCGACGGCGGCTTGGCCATCGCCTTGGCCGAGTCCTGCCTGCGCCACGGCTTGGGCGTCGAGGTGGCCTTGCCCGGCGACCCCTTCCTCAACCTCTTCTCCGAGACCTCGGGCCGGGTCCTGGTCTCGGTCGAGCCCAGCGATGAGATCGAGCTGATCAAGCTGGCCAACGAGCACGACCTCAAATTGTCCCGTTTGGGCCAGGTCAGCCCGTCCGACGAGTTGACCGTCGAGGGTCAGTTCTCCATCCGGCTGCCCGCTCTGCGTCGTAACTGGCAGGCGCCCATCCCGGCCGTCCTGGGCCTGGTCCCGCCGGGCGCCTGATTCGGCCGGTCCGGCGCCCGACCAGCCGGTCGGCTCGGGCTATGCTCGTCGCCATGACCGCGCCCCACCATGCGACGACGCCGTCGTCCGACCCGCAGCTGGCCCAATCCCTGATCGACGATCTGACCCGACTGGTGGCGCTGCCGTCGGTCGGAGCCCAAGCCGAGCACGCCGACGATCTGCTCCGTTCGGCTGAGTTGACGGCCGAGCTGCTGCGTCAGGCCGGCTGCCCCGAGGTCCGCCTGCTGGGCGACGGCTCGGCCCCGGCCGTGCTGGGTCGCTACCCGGCCCCGCCGGGCGCCCCCACCGTCTGCCTCTACGCCCACCACGACGTCCAGCCGGTCGGCGACCCCGCCCTCTGGCGCACCGAGCCCTTCCAGCTGACCCAGGTCGGGCGGCGGCTGTACGGGCGCGGCGCGGCCGACGACAAGGGCGGCTTGGCCGCGCATCTGGCCTGTCTGCGGGAGCTGGGGCCGAATCCGCCGGTCGGGTTGACCGTCTTCATCGAAGGCGAGGAGGAGGTCGGCTCGCCCCACCTGGACGACTTCCTCGCCCGCCACCGCGAGCTGCTGCGGGCCGACGCCTTCATCGTGGCCGACGCCGACAATTGGGATGTCGGGCACCCGGCTCTGACCATCTCGCTGCGGGGGCTGTGCGGCGTCTTGGTCGAGGTCGCCACCTTGGACCACGCCGTCCACTCGGGCCAGTTCGGCGGCGCCGTGCCCGACGCCGTCACCGCCCTCTGCCGCCTGTTGGCCACCTTGCACGCCCCCGACGGTTCGGTCGCCGTGGCCGGCCTCGAAGCCAAGGTCGGCTTCGACGCCGAATACCCGGACGACCGCTTCCAGGTCGAGTCCGGCCTCCTGCCCGGCGTCGAGCGTCTGGGCCAGGGCTCTTTGGCCGACCGGCTCTGGGCCGGCCCGGCCATCACCGTCGTGGCCATGGACGTGCCCAGCCTGGAGCAGGCCTCCAACACTTTGCAGCCGCGGGCCCGGGCCGCCATCTCGCTGCGCGTGCCGCCCGGGTCGACGGCCGACCACGCCCTGGTCCAGTTGACCGACCATCTGTTGGCCCACGCCCCTTGGGGGGCCCAGGTCACGGTCAGGCCGGGCCCGACCGGCGATCCGGCCCAGATCGCGCTGGACGGTCCGGTCGCCCAAGCCGCGCTGGCGGCCTGGGGCGAGGCCTTCGGCCGGCCGCCGGTCCTGATCGGCCAAGGCGGCTCCATCCCCCTGGTCGACCGGTTGTCCCGGCTCTACCCCGAGGCCAGCCTGATCGTCAGCGCCGTGGGCGACCCCGACTCGCGCATGCACGGGGCCAACGAGTCGGTCGACTTGGACGACCTGGTCCGCACGGTGGCGGCCCAGACCGCTTTCATCCGTCGGTTGGGCCAGTCCGTCTGAGCCGTGTCCCCGTCGTCTGAGCGATCACGTCGCCGAGGTGGGTCTTCGGTACCCCGCTAGACTGACGCCATGCTGCGTGGCGATGGCAGGCTGACGACCGATTCCGACCCCGTTGAGTCGCCTCCGCGCGACCAATGCGGCGTCTTCGGCGTCTTGGCCCCCGGCGAAGATGTCGCTAAATTGACTTATTACGGGCTCTTCGCCCTCCAACACCGAGGCCAGGAGTCGGCCGGCATGGCGGTCTCCGACGGTCAGCGCATAGTCGTGGTCAAAGACATGGGCCTGGTCTCGCAGGTCTTCAACGAGTCCACCCTGTCCTCCCTGTCCGGCTCGCTGGCGGTCGGTCACACCCGCTACTCCACCACCGGGGCGTCTAGTTGGGACAACGCCCAGCCGACCTTCCGCGACCTCGCCGTCGGCCACTTGGCCCTGGCCCACAACGGCAACCTGACCAACACCGAGCAACTGGCCGACCGTTTGCGCCAGCGTCGCCCCAGCGAGCCGGTGCCGAACAAGAACAGTCTCGACTCGACCAACGACACCTCGCTGATCACCGCCCTGCTGGCGGCCGATCCCAAACCGTTGCGCGAGGCCGTCCAGGACCTGCTGCCGAGGCTGCGCGGGGCCTATTGCCTGGTCTTCATGACCGAGACCGCCCTGTACGCCGCCCGCGACCCCCAAGGCGTCCATCCCCTGGTGCTGGGGCGTCTGGAATCGGGCTGGGTGGTGGCCAGCGAGTCTTGCGCCCTCGACATCGTCGGCGCCACCTTCGTGCGCGAGATCGAACCAGGCGAGTTCTTGACCATCGACGCGGCCGGTCTGCACTCGGTCCGTTTCGCCTCCGCCCGGCCCAAGGGCTGCCTGTTCGAATACGTCTACCTGGCCCGGCCCGACTCCGCCATCGCCGGCCACCGGGTCCAGTCGGTCCGGCTCCAGATCGGCCGCACCCTGGCCCAGGAGCACCCGGCCGTGGCCGACCTGGTCATCCCGGTGCCGGAGTCCGGCACGCCGGCCGCGGTCGGTTACGCCGAGGCCTCCGGCATCCCCTTCGGGCTCGGCCTGGTCAAGAACTCGTACGTCGGGCGCACCTTCATCCAGCCCTCCCAGACCATTCGCCAGCTCGGCATCCGACTCAAGCTCAACCCCCTGCGCGACGTCATCGCCGGCCGCCGTTTGGTGGTGGTGGACGACTCCATCGTGCGCGGCAACACCCAGCGCGCCCTGATCCGGATGCTGCGCGAGGCCGGCGCGGCCGAGATCCACGTCCGCATATCCTCGCCGCCGGTGGCCTGGCCCTGTTTCTACGGCATCGACTTCGCCACCCGGGCCGAGCTGATCGCTCCCGGCATGCCGGTGGCCGACATCTGCCGTTCGATCGGGGCCGACTCTCTGGGCCACATCTCCCTGGCCGGCCTGGTGGCCGCCACCGAGACGCCGGCCGACCAGCTCTGTCGGGCCTGCTTCGACGGCGTCTACCCGGTCCGGGTGCCCGAACGCAGCGCCCGGGAGATGGGCTTGACCCAGCCGGTCGAGGACGACGAGGACGGAGCTCGGGCCGGGGCGGCCGAGGACGACCCGATCTGGCGCGACCTGGTGGCCCAGGCCACCGGGCCCGGGCTCTGACGTGCCGCCGACCGCCGCCGCCGAGAGGGCCGGCCTAGACCGCCGCCGGAACATGATCGATCAGCGCCGGCCCTCCGGGTCGGGCGCCGTGACTGAAGGAGACCGCTCGTGAGCCAGTCCGCCTACGCCCGGGCCGGAGTCGACATCGCCGCCGGCGACCGCGCCGTCGAATTGATGCGCCAGTCCGTCGCCGCCAGCCGCCGGCCCGAGGTGATGGGCGGCCTGGGCGGCTTCGCCGGCCTCTTCGACGCCTCCGCCCTGCGGTCGTACCGGCGCCCGGTGCTGGCCACCTCGACCGACGGCGTCGGCACCAAGGTCGCCATCGCCGCCGCCCTCGACCTCCACCACACCATCGGCTACGACCTGGTCGGCATGCTGGTCGACGACCTGGTCGTGGTCGGAGCCGAGCCGCTCTTCGTGACCGACTACATCGCCTGCGGCCGGGTGGTCCCCGAACGGGTGGCCGCCATCGTCTCCGGCGTGGCCGCCGCTTGCGCCGAGGCCGGCGCGGCCCTGCTGGGCGGCGAGACGGCCGAGCACCCCGGCCTGATGGGTCCGGACGAGTTCGACCTGGCCGGCGCCACCACCGGGGTGGTCGAGGCCGACGCCATGTTGGGCCCAGCCAGGGTGGTGGCCGGCGACGTCGTCCTGGCCCTGGCCTCCTCCGGGCTGCACTCCAACGGCTACTCCCTGGTCCGTCACGTCCTGTTGGAACAGGCCGGCTGGAAATTGGAGCGCCAGGTGCCCGAGCTGGGGCGCAGCCTGGGCCAGGAGCTGTTGACTCCGACCCGGCTGTACGCCCGGCCCCTGCTGGCCGTCCTGGCCGCCGCCGAGATCCATGCCCTCAGCCACATCACCGGCGGCGGTCTGGCCGGCAACTTGGCTCGCGTCCTGCCCCGCCACCTCAAAGCCACCGTCGAACGGCCGACCTGGACGCCGCCAGCCATCTTCGAATTGGTGCGCCAAGTCGGTCGGGTCTCCCAGCCCGACCTCGAAGCCGCCCTCAACATGGGCGTGGGCATGGTCGCCGTCCTGCCTCAGGCCGCCCTGGACCCGGTCCAGCGCGTCCTGTCCGAGCACGGCGTCGTCAGCTGGCCGGCCGGCCAGGTCGAGGCCGCCGCCGAGGCCGACGGCGGGACGGTCGAGCTGGTCGGCCGCCACCCGACGGCCTGACCCGCCCGGCCCTCCGCCGCCGGTCGGCTCCGGTCCGTCCGTGGCGGTGGCGCCTTTTGGAGCATATGACCGGCTCCGGTAATCTTGGGGCCACGACAGATCTCATCCATTGAACGCCGCGGTCCACCGCCGGCTACGAGCAGCGAGGGGGCTGACCCTATGGGGCGCGGCCGAGCGAAAGCGAAGCAGACTAGAGTCGCTCGTGAGTTGAAGTACAGGTCAGTCTCAACCGATTTCGCATCCTTGCAGGCTGAGCTGCGTGGTTCCTCCGAGCTAGACGACATCCCGTCGGCTTACGCCGACCTGGCCGAGGCCTATCTGGGCGAAGAGGTGGACGAGGCTGGCGATCTCTCCGACGAGTTGGAGGCGGAAGATGACGACGACCCGCGGCCTATCCCATAAGGCAGTCGATCTAATCAGCAAGTGGCGTTCCGTCCTGCCTGGTTCCCGCGAGGAGGTCGGAGCTCCCGAGCCGCCCGCCGCCGAGACCCAACCACCCTGCTGGGACGACCAATGGTCCCCCGACGTCTACCTGGAGGGGTACGAGACCAGGGTCTGGCACATGACCCACCGCCCCCATCTGCCGGAGGAGGGCGAGGGACATCTCCAAGCCACCCTGGTCCGGGCCCGTCCGGATCAGTCCCACCGCGCCGTCCTGCACATCCACGGCTGGAACGAGTACTTCTTCGAGGACCATCTGGCGCGAGTCTGGCAAGACCTGGGCTACGACTTCTACGCCATCGACCTGCACCGTTACGGCCGTAGCCTGCAAGAGGGCGAGCTGCCCGGCTACACCGACTCCATCACGGCCTACTTCGACGAGATCGACGCCGCCGTCGAGTTGATCAAACAGACTCACGCTCAGGTCGTCCTGAGCGGACATTCGACCGGCGGTCTGACCAGCGCCCTGTGGGCCGACGCCCGGCCCGGCCAACTAGTCGGACTGGTCCTGAACTCGCCCTGGATCGACCTCCAAGGCTCCTTCCTGACCCGCTTGTTGACGCCACCCATCGTCAAAGGACTGTCCTCCAAGGCCCCCACCGTGGAGATGCCCAAGGCCGAGTCCGACATCTACATCCGCTCCCTGCACCAAGCCTTCGGCGGCGAGTGGAGCTTCGACCTGGCCCTGAAGAAGCCGTCCAGCAACCCGCTCCGCCCCGGCTGGCTGGCCGCCGTGGTGCGGGCCCAAGACCGGGTCGGCGAGGGCCTCGACATCGACGTGCCGATCCTGATGGCCCTGTCCGCCCGCAGCTCGGATCCCAAACAATTCGAGGACGAGGACGTCAAACGCACCGACATCGTGCTCGACGTCGATCTGGTGGCGCCCCGCGCCTCCAAACTGGGCTGGCACGTCACCCTGGTCCGGATCGAGGGCGGGCTGCACGACATCGCCCTGTCGGCCGAACCGGTCCGTCTCCGCTTCTTCGACGAGATCCGACGCTGGGACGCCGCCTACGTGGCCGGTCCCAAGGCGCGCTGAGTCTTCCATCGCCCGACCCCGTTCCGTCTGGCCCAGTCCCGTCTCCCCGTCCCGGGGTCTTCCGTCGCCGCAGACGGTCTCCGCCCCCGGACTCCGGTTGGACCGGCGAGGCGACTGGGCCCAGCATCGCCGTCGTGACGGGGCCGGCCCGATGCCGTAGACTGGCCGGACGCTTTCCGGCGCATGTCCCCATCGTCTAGGGGCCTAGGACACCGCCCTTTCACGGCGGCAGCACGGGTTCGAATCCCGTTGGGGATGCGAGGCGGGTCAGTGGGCTCGGGCCGGGCTTTCGGCCCCTCCCACCGGCCCGGTCTTGGAACTGGCCCTCAGCCGCGCGCTGGGATATAGTTCATCGGGCTGGTTCGCCAGCCACAGGCCCTAGAGCCTAGGGCCCCGTAGCGCAGTTGGTTAGCGCGTCGGCCTGTCACGCCGAAGGTCGCGGGTTCAAGTCCCGTCGGGGTCGCCGAGATTGACTCGGGCCAGGTAGCTCAGTAGGTAGTAGCGCATCCCTGAAAAGGATGAGGTCGCCGGTTCGACCCCGGCCCTGGCCACCCGAAGGGTGGACTGTGCTCGTCTCGGACGAGCATGGTTCGGCCTTTCCTTATTCCCCGGGGGCCAAGCCCCCGGCCCCCCTGTTGTGGTTGGGTTTGGGTCCGGTGGTGCGGTGGGGCTGTGGCCGGGTCTTTGGTGTGGGGTTGTGGTCGGGTCGTCGTCGGCGGTGGCGGGTTTGGTTGGGGTTTCCTTTATTTTCTGAAGCCAAGCCCCCCGGACCCCTTTACCTTGGTGGAGTCATTACGGGAACTGAGCGGGACGGTGGTCGGCGATGACAGCCGGGCTCCCCGACTGAGCCGCGTGGTACAAGTTGCGCCGATCCCCGATGTGGAAGGGCACCCGTGGCGTGTTGCGCCCGATGGGCTATGGGCTGTCCCGATTTGGTCGATGACGCCGTGCAGCAGGCAGTCGAGTCTCCCATGCATAGGCCGGTTGTCCGTAACGCCAAGGCACGCCTCATCCGTGCGGTACGCAATCGAGCGCTCGACGTGTTGGGCATGCTCGGCAACAGGATGGCTGTGAAGCCACCCGCGCCGAGTGCTGGTATCGCGAGTTCGCCACCATCGTCACCATCGGCGTCTGTGTGAACTGCGAGTTAGCATGTGAGACCTCCGACGGGCGAAGTATCGGACGGGGCCATCGGATCATGAAAGAATGGACGCGCGTCTGGAGGCGACGCGCAGTACGGCGGTCCGAAGAGAATGGCAGACCGCCTGGCTAGTATGACGACCGTCGGGCTGTCGGGTGACGATTCAGTACGGAGGTGATTCCTTATGGTCTCTAGCGACCAAGTGTTTGCTCTGGTTCAGAGCCACTCCGAAGGGGATGACTCTCAGTTCTACTCGGTCGCCATGCAGGTCGCTGCCAAGGAAGCACGTGCGGGACGAGCGAAGTTCGCGCAGGAACTGCGCGATCTGGTGGATCAGGTGAGGGTCCAGAGCCCCGTTACCCCGAGGGTAGCTCCCGTCACCCCGTTGGTGCTGCCGCGCGGCGATGTGGCGTCTCTTCTGAGCGTTTCCTACCCTGATGCGCGGCTATCGGATCTGGTGCTCGCCCCGGAGGTCGGGGACGCAATAGAGACGCTGTTGCTGGAACAGCGCCAGCGAGACATGCTGGCTCGCCATGGGCTCACCCCGAGCCGCCGCGTCCTGCTCATCGGTCCTCCTGGGACGGGCAAGACCTTCACGGCGCACATGATCGCGGGCGAGCTTGGTTTGCCGCTGTTTGTGATCCGGTTCGACGCGCTTATCACCAAGTTCATGGGCGAGACGGCGGCTAAGCTGCGACTCGTGTTCGATGAACTCGCCGAGACGAGGGGGGTCTATCTTTTCGATGAGGTGGATGCTTTGGCTGGCGACCGTGGCATGAGCAACGATGTGGGTGAGATACGGCGGGTGCTCAATTCGTTCCTGCTGTTCCTGGAGTCCGACGCCTCGGACAGCATCATCCTTGCGGCCACGAACCATCCCCGGCTCCTCGACCCCGCTGTGTTCCGGCGATTCGACTCGGTGATCCGGTTCCCGCTGCCAGACGAGGACGCGGCCAGGGCTGTCGTCCAGAACCGGCTCAGCGGATTCAACCTGAGCAGTATCAGTTGGCCACGGGTGCTGGAAGCCGCCGTCGGCTTGAGCCACGCGGAAATTTGCGTGGCGGCAGAGAACGCGGCCAAGCGCGCCGTGCTGACGAGGAAGAGCCGGATCGTGACGGACTCGCTGGTCGCCGCTCTCCAGGGGCGTCCGCGCAAGCGGAGCGAGGGCTCAGGCGGTGACTGACGATGACGGAGCGCGACAAGCCACACATTCGGGTTCCCGAGCGTTTTACCGAGACTGAGGGTTTCACGCTCGCCGGCGGTGGCGGCGGGACTCCGCACGGGCCATTCGCCGGTGATCGAGCCGCCCACGGGCGACGCCTTAAGACCGAGCTTGAGTCCGCATTCGAGCCCACCGGAGAAGACGATGAAGGCACTCATTGCGTCTCGTTCGTCTCCTTCCCCGGCCTCCAACTCGCGTTGGAGAGTCTGGAAGCCAACACCAAGAATGAACCTGCTGAGTTGTTGGGCGTGAAGTGGGAGATCGTCAACGGCGAGTTGGTGCAGATAGCCAACGTCTTCATCCCCGATGAGCGAAAACAATGGTTCTTTAATAGGCTGGAGGCCTATGTCACCAGTGCTCTGCCCGACAAAGACAAAGCTAAACACGCGCAGCTGGTCGAAGGCATCGGTTCGATTCGGCGGGCGACGATCCGAGAGTTGTGGACCGACTCCGATGAAGAGTTCCCCGGAGATGGGGTTGATGCCTGGTGGGAAGTCTGGCTGAGGAAAGGCGACGGCCCAATACAGCGGGTGACCGCGCTTGCCCGCAATCAGGGCCTTCTCGTCGGCAGCCATTTCCTCGGTCTCACCGACCGGACTGTCGGCCTGGTTCGATCCACGCCGGAGGCGATGTCCGCAGTGTTCGCCTCCAGCGACGACATAGCTGAGTTGCGTCATCCACACGACATCACGAACGACTTGCTCGGCTTCACCCCATTCGAACAGAAAGAGTGGGTTGACGACCTGACCGCCAGAACGACGCCCGCAGCCGATGACGCCCCCGCAGTTTGCATTCTGGACCGTGGGGTTCAACAGGCCCATCCGCTGCTGGCGGCTTCCCTCGACTCTTCGGATGTGCATGTGGTGGACCCGACTTGGAGAAAGGTCCCTATCCACCGGCACGGCACTGAGATGGCTGGGCTTGCGCTCTATGGGGATATCCACGAGGCGGTCTCTGGATCCCACACGGTGCGGCTGGCCCATCGGTTGGAGTCGGTCAAGTTCATCCCCGACACGGGCGGCAACGACCAAGAACTGTGGGGCGTGGTCACGGCCAAGGCAGTTGACCGCCCGGAGATACAAGCGCCGACCCGACCGCGAGTCTTCATGATGGCTGTGACTGCGCAAACCCCGATCCCTACACCGGGCCGAGTGTCAGCGGTCGAGGCCGGGAAACCGACCTCATGGTCGACCACCGTCGATGCGCTTGCCTACGGACGCGCCATTGACGACAGCAAGCCCGGCCTCACCTACCTGGATCGCGACGAGCCAACCCATCCGCGCCTCCTCGTTCTTTCAGTGGGCAATATCCGTGACATCCGCGCCGGAGACGACGCTCTGAACCGAAGCGATCTGGAACCGGTGGAGGATCCCGCGCAAGCATGGAACGCGCTCACAGTCGGTGCCTTCACCGCGAAGGACGACATGACGCGGGCCAATCCCGGCTTCTTGGGATATTCACCCATCGCTCCCAGAGGCGAGCTGTCGCCCGTGAGCCGGACATCGGTGGTTTTCGAGCGCAAGAAGTGGCCCTCCAAGCCAGAAGTGGTGGCTGAAGGCGGCAACTGGGCTGTCTCACCTGATGGGCGGACGGTGGACGCTCCCGAGAACCTTGGCGTCCTCACGACCCGGTTGACCGCTCCAGGCACCGGCTACTTCACCGTGAGCGGCGACACCTCTGCGGCCGCTGCCCACGTCGCCGCCATCGCTGGTGACATCCAGGCCGCGTACCCGGCAATGCGACCCGAGACCATACGTGCCCTCATCGTCCATTCCGCCGAGTGGACCGACTTGATGAGAACGCGGTTCCCGGCGGGTAAGACCGGGCGCGCCTCCATCTTGCGCCGATACGGCATGGGCGTCCCCGATGTGGTCCGCGCCTGCCGCAGCGCTGCCGACGCGCTGACACTCGTCGTCGAGTCGCGAATTCGCCCGTACACCCGCGAGGGCGACAAGATCGAGGGTAAGACACGCGAGATGAACCTCCACCGGTTGCCGTGGCCCATCGCCGAACTGGCCGCGATAGAAGAGGCCAGGGTAAGACTGCGAGTCACACTGTCCTACTTCGTTGAGCCCAACCCGTCGAGCCGAGGATGGGGCGGGCGATACGTGTATCCCTCCCACGGCCTCCGATTCGCCATGAAACGCCCCGAGGACACGCTGGTCAATTTCCGCAAGCGGATCAACAGGCAAGCCCGAGAAGACGGAAAGGCCCCGCCGTCGCGGCAGACTGAACGAGGGTGGTTCTTCGGCAGCGACCAACAGCAGGCTCCGGGGTCGCTCCACACCGACATCTGGGAAGGGACCGCGAGAGAGTTGTCCGAGAAGGGAGCCATCATTGTCTACCCCGTCGCCGGATGGTGGAAGACCCGTCCCAAGCTGGATCAAAGCGATAACGGAGTGGACTACTCGCTGGTTGTCAGCATCGAGTCGCCGGAGACTTCTGTAGACCTGTGGACACCCGTCGCCCAGATGGTCTCCGTCCCGGTCGCAATCAGCTAGGGATGGACCCATTTCTGGCGCGGTGCCGCCATTTCGCTCGTCTCACATACGCCGCATCAGGACAGATGGGGTGCCATGGGTTGCGGCAATCGTGCCCCGTATGCCAGGTTCAGCGCATCAGCGCGAGTACTTAGGGAAACGCCCTTGTCCCGACGCCGCGGTCGTGATCGCGGATGAGTTCGTTGATATAGGCGTGCAGGTCTGGGTTAAGGTCGGCTCTGGACAGTTCGTAGACGGCGTTGCGTGCCTCCGCGTAGTGCCGTTCGGCGATGGGTGCGAGGACCGCCGGGGCGAGGTCGGGATCGAGCCGGGCGCACAGGTGGATGGGGCGCGTGCCTGTCGCGCCGATTCTGAATCGACCACGGGGTTTTATGTGGGGTCGGTTATCGCGTGGCCGGCTGGCCTTGCTGTTGGTCGTGATGGCGCTGGTTCTCGTGTTCGATCGGGGTGGCGTATCGGATCGAGGAGTGGACCCGGCGTCGGTTGTGATAGTCGACCCAGTCGCAGGTCGCCAGTTCCAGCTGCCCTACAGTCTTGAAAGGCCCGTCCAGTCGGACGCGCTCCGTCTTATACAAGCCGATCACCGACTCGGCCATGGCATTGTCGTACGAGTCGCCCACCGAGCCGACTGAAGCCAACGCCCCGACCTCCTCCAACCGCCTCCCGTGGCAAATGGATGTGTATTGGTTTCCGGAGCCCGAGTGGTGGGTGACGCCGGCCACCGACCAGCCCTGATCGGCCCTGGCCCACAACGCCATGTCCAAGGGCAGGTCGACCGGCATCCGGTCGGTCGTGCGCCAGCCGACGATCCGATGCGAGCAGGCGTCCACCCACGAACCCCGGTGGACCCCATGCCCCGCCAGGTCGGCACATAGGTGGAGTCGACCAGCCATAGTGCGATTCGCCCCGCTCGGCCGTGAAGTCCCGGTTCACCAGGTCCGGCGGGACGGCGGGCGGCCCGGTCCGCCCGGGTCGTGACCGGTTCTCAGAGCCGCCCCAGGCCACGCCCTTCAAACCCATCTCCCGCATCAGGCGCCAGAGCATGCGGATTCCGACGTCGACCCCGGTCCCGGCGCAGACAGACCCCCGTCTTGTGGTAGCCGGCGATCCTGTGGCCCCTCGACCGGTCTCCCCAGACCGCCTTGATCCGTTCCCTCGACCACTGGTCCCTCAGGCCACGTTTGGCCGGCGGACTGGTCTCAGTGGCCCAACAGGCAGGGCGGGGCGATCTTCAAACCGTGCCCGGCCAGGGCACAACAGACCGGCTCGACTCCGAACTCGTCCATATTCCGGTCGATGAAATCGATCACCACGGCAGTCGCGGGTCGAGCTATCGCGCGAAGAGACTCGAAGCCACTGACAAAATCTCATTGGCCCGCTTCAACTCTTCGACCTCGTGCTCCAAGGCCTTGATCCGGGCGGTGTCGTCGCTGGTGACGCCCGGCCCCAGCCCGGTAGCGTCCCAGGACCGATGTCCACCCTGGAACCGACCTGGGCGCACAACATCGACCAATACACCGCGGCGTCCTGTTCCCCGGCCACTGATAAAAGCCCTTAAGCCCGCTACCTCAACTCCCGTGGATACTCCTCGGCGATGACATGACCTGATCCTCTCGCGAGATCAAACCATCCATTAAACCGTGGTCGGTTCATTCCGATCTCGCCCTTCCAAGCTCAGTGAACAATCTCCCAATGATGTCTCACACAAGCTTGACAGGTAGGGTTCTTGGAAGCCCGCGCGTAGTCCCTCGCGTACGCTTTGGTCAGGTCACGCCTGGTCGCCATCGTCAACTCCTTCACGACTCGCCAGCGAACCGGCCACGCCCCACCCCCGCCACACGCCACACCGCATTTCGCGATCATCCTTAACTGAGGCAAGCGTCCCCGTTCGCGATCATCTTTGATGAGTCAAGTCGTGCGCTTGACATCCGTATGCCTTTCTTGTATATTCACAATATAAATTTAGGAAAATATAGAAGTAGGAAGTTATAGATGAGAGAGACTAACCGCGCTGGAAAGCAAGTTAGGAGTGGGCTTCGCATCACTCTCATTGTTGTACTCCTCGCTGCCACAGGTTCCGTGTTACCGTACGTTGCTAATGGGGCGGCTCTTGGAGGCAAATGGCCTACACCGACCTATACATACTATAGATCCGTGAACGGGTACACAGATTACAGTTCTCCGGCGGCCGGGGCTGCGGCATCCTGGAATAATAACACGCAGTTCTACGTTGCTTTGGGGTCAGTTGGGAGTGCTGTGTGGTATAACGTTAATGATTACGGGGTAACCGACTGGCTTGGAATGGGGGAACCTGGTCCAACAGTAACATCAGGGACTTATACATATGGGTCGATTAGGATCAATGCGGGCTGGTTGAATACTCGTCATTTCGGTTGCGCTACACCAGGAGCAGCTAACTGTGTTTATGATGCAGACAATGCTAATCAAAAACAATGTGTATCGGCACATGAGATGGGTCATATCATCGGTCTAGCTCATACTGGTGCAGCAACTAATAAAATTATGAACGTTGACCATGGGGCCAGATGTCATACGATGGCACTAACTGGAGCAACCGCTGGTGATGCTAGTGATGTTGCAGCTATTTATTCATAAGGAGCATAATAATTAATCGGGGTATCGCCGATTGAGGTCGTAGCGAGGGTAGATATTAATCAGTTAATTATTATTAGCTGTGGAGGCGGCACCTTGGGTGTCTTAACGAGTAGTACCGTAAGACACGGCTTCCAGCAGTGTTAGCGATGAATGAGGATCGTCTAGTGAAAAATAAATCTCTACCAATTTCATTGGTAGTCACAATAGTTCTACTGGGTTTGGCTGGCTGTGGAGCGAGCAGTGGCCAGTTCGAGCAACCAGCGTCGACCCCGCTGCCAGTCCGCGTCGCGTATGCGGATCTCGCCTCAGGAGCCACTAGCGTTGAGGAGTTGGCAACGCAAAGTCAGCTAGCTATTCTAGCGACAGCGGGAGGTGCCAATCAAGAGCCGAACAAGGTCGATCCGACGATTGTCGCCACGATCCAGTCATTCAGCACCGATAAAGTGGTATGGGGAAAAGATCCAGGGAGATATTTCGAGGTCAAGTTCACCGGAGGTGTGGTCAGTGATGACTTGGACAGACCCTACATTCTACAGCTTGACGGACAGCCCCAATTCAATGAAGGTCAACAGTACTTCCTTATTCTCCTGGGGCCGTCTCCGGACGGAACGTACATGGTGCTTGGGGGTCCCCAAGGGCGATACGAAGTCATCGATGGTCGCTTACGGGCGGTGAAGGGAACCGAGGCCGATCCTGTCATCGCCCGCCTCGACGGCGCGGAATTCAACGCGGTGACCCAAGAATTGACACATCTGATCCCATAACCGGTGGCCCCCACAGGGGTAGGCGGTGAACGGGTGGAACCGGTCGAATCGCGAACGGCTAGCGGGGATCGAGCCGTGTCATCGTGTGGTGGTCTCTTATTGAACCGACCACGGTTTTGTAGAGGGTTGGTTATCGCATGGCCGGCTGGCCTTGCGGTTGGTCGTGATGGCACTGGTTCTCGTGTTCTATCGGGGTGGCGTGTCGGATCGAGGAGTGGACCCGGTGGCGGTTGTAGTAGTCGACCCAGTCGCAGGTCGCCAGCTCCAAGTGGCCCACGGTCTTGAACGGCCCGTCCCCCCGGACGCACTCCGTCTTGCACAAACCGATCACAGACTCGGCCATGGCATTGTCATACGAGTCGCCCACGGCGCCGACCGAAGCCGACGCCCCGACCTCCACCCGACCGCCTCCTATAACAAACAGACGTGTATCGGCTGCCGGCGTCGGAATGGTGGGTGACGCCGGCCACCGGCCAGCCCTGGTCAGACCTGACCCACAACGCCATCCCCCGAGGCGCCCCGAGGGCAGCTCGACCGGCATCCGGTCGGTCGTGCCCCCGGCCCACGATCCGATGCGAGCAGGCGTCCACCCCCGAACCCCGGTGGACCCCATCCCCCGCCAGGTCGGCACATAGGTGAAGTCGACCAGCCACAGTTGATTCGGACGCTCGACCGTGAAGTCCCGGTTCACCAGGTCCGGCGGGACGGCTGGCGGACTGGTCCGCCCTGGTCGTGACCGGCTTCCAGCCGCCCCTGATCACCCCTTTGAGGCCGATCTCCCGCATCAGGCGTTGGACCGTGCGGATTCCGACTTCGACCCCGTCCCGGCGCAGATAGACCAACGTCTTGCGGTAGCCGGCGATCCCACGGCCCTTCGACCGGTCCTTCCAGACCGCCTCGATCCTCTCCTTCAACCACTGGTCCCTCAGGTTCCGCTTCGACGGCGGACGGGCCTTGGCGGCCCAGTAGGCGGGGCGGGGCCGGTCTTCAAGCCGTGCCCGGTCAGGGCCCGGCAGACCGGCTCGACCCCGAACCTGTCCTTATCACGGTCGACGAAATCGATCACCACGGCAGTCGCGGGCAGGGCTCCCGCGCGAAGAAACTCGAGGCCACTGACAAGATCTCATCAGCCGGCCTCAGCTCTTTGACCTCGTGCCCCCGAGGCCTTGATCCGGGCTGCGTCGTCAGTGGTCGTGCCCGGGCGTTGGCCGGCGTCGATCCGGTTGACGCTCGACCCAGCCCCGCAACGTCCCAGGACTGACGTCCACCCTGGAACCGACCCGGGCATACAACTTCGACCAAGACGCCGCGGCGTCCTGCTCCCTGGCCACTGACACGAGCCTTAAAGCCCGCTCCTTCAACTCCCGTGGATACTTCCTCGGCGATGACCATCCGGTCCTCTCGCGAGATCAAACCATCCATCAAACCGTTGTCGGTTCAGGATGACGGGGCGTGGTCGGACTCTGTGGCGAGTTTCGACGCGAACGGCTGACTCAAGCCACTAGGTTTCTCATAGTCGGCTAAGAGGGAGGTCGGACCAATTACTACAATTGAAATTGTCGGAGTGGGCACCATCGGCGAAGCCTTGGTGCGGGGGCTGGTGTCAGCCCACGGCCCACAGCTAGAAGTCGTCCTGTCGCCCCGTAACGCCGAGCGGGCTCGGGAACTGGCTGACCGCTTCGACGACGTCGAAGTCCTCTCCTCCAATCAAGCCGTGCTGGACCGGAGCGACTGGGTGGTGCTGGCCGTCATCCCCCGCCTGGCCCAACAGATCATCTCCGAACTACGCTTCCGGCCCGAGCAGCGGGTGGTATCGCTGGTGGCGGACTTCGACCTGACTCGGCTGCGGGCCCTGGTCGGCCCGACCGCCCTGCTGGCTCGGATGGTGCCGCTGCCCTTCGTGGCCGAGCGGATCGGGCCGCTGACGGCCTACCCCGTCACCGCCGAGGTCGAGGCCGTCTTCGGCCCCCTGGGCGACCTCGTGGCGGCGCGAGACGAAGCCGCCTTGGACCTGCTCATGACCATCACCTCCTTGATGAGCCCGTACTACGCCGTCATCGGCCAGGTCGTGGCCTGGGGGGTCAGACAAGGCCTGCCGGCCGACCTGACGGCCCGCTTCACCCTGAGCCTGTTCCAAGCCTGGCTGGCCCAAGGCCGGCGGCTGGAGCCGGCCGCGCTGGTCGAGCACTGGCGCGAGATGACCCCGGGCGGCCTCAACCAACTGGCCATGGAGGTTCTGGAGCAGGGCGACGCCATCGGCCGCTGGTCTCAGGCCATGGACCAGATCCTGGCCCGGATCCGCCCGCCGGCGGACTGACCGGTCAGGTCTCGTCGAGCCAGGACCGATCAGTTGCCGGCTCCCATGTCGTCGCCTCGGTCGGACCGCCCCTAGACGGATGACCCAAGACCCGACGCCCCTGGACGGAGGGCTGGTCGGACTGCGCTCCGGCGGGACCGCTCCGAGGCGGGTTTGCCCGAGATTCGATGCCCTTGGACGGTGGGCTGGTCGGACGTCACCTCGGCCGGACCGCTCCGAGGCGGCGCGATCCAAGATTCGGTGGTCTGGCCGGACGGCGCCTCGGTCGGACCGCTCGGAGACGGGCGCGACCGCCCCGGGGCGGGCCGGGGCGGTCGCTTGGCGGCGAGTCGTCGGTGCGGTTACGGGTTGACGCTGATGTGGACGTGGTCCACGTGGTTCTCGGTGTCAGAGCCGCGGTCCGCCATCCAGCGCCAGCCCTCTCTGGACCGGGCGACGGACCAGATGTGCTGGTTGAAGATGATGTAGTTGATGTTCAACTCCACCGCCCGGGCCTGGAAGAAGGCCGCGATCTGCTCGCCCAGAGCCTGATTGCTGCGGTAGTTGGGCAACATGATGTCGACCGCCCGGCCCATGTCGTGGTCGCCCACGCCGGTCCGGTAGGCCTGGCCGTAGTAGGTGTAGATCTGCGGGAAGTTGGCCTGGGACAGGCGCACCACCTCGGTCGCGTACGGGGTCAGGCCCTGCAGGCCGACCGAGCCGCCGGTGTTGACCAGAGTCGGCTTGGTCTCGCTCAGGTAGTCGCCCGAGACCCAGCGGGTGGTTCCGCTGTAGATGATCTGGTACCAACCGTTCTCGGTCGCCCCGGTGATGTCGACCGCCGTGCCGGCGTTGATCAGGCCCACCTTGGTGCTGGAGACCGACGGCTGGGTGCGGACGTTGAGGTTGGCCGTGGTGTAGAGCTGGCCCGTCGCCACGGCCCCGCTGGAGCCGCCGCCGGGGGCGGGAGCCGTCACCTCGGCCAGGTATTTGGCGTTGACCCAACGGATCTCGTCGTGCCAGACGATCTGGGCCACGCCGTTCTCCTCCAAGCCGGTGATGTCGACGATGGTGCCGGTCGGGATGTCGCCGTAGTCGTAGAAGTCGGCCGCCGATGAGCTCCGCAGCATCAGCGCGGTGGTGGCGCGGCGCTGTCCCACCACGGCCGGCAGAGCGGGCGTCTCCGGGGTCGGATCGACCGTCTCCGGGGGAGTGTCCGTCCCAGGCTCGGTCACCGGCGGGGTCTCGGGCTCAGCCGGGACCTCGGGCGGAGGCGTCTCGGCCGGCGGGTCGGTCGGCGTGGCGTCGGTCGGCGGATCGACCGGAGCGGGGTCGGTCGGCGGGTCGACTGGCGGATCGACCGGGGGAGTGTCGACCGGCGGGGTGGTCTCGGGCGTGGCCGGTTGGCTGGGTTGGGCCGACTCCAGCTGGATCCAAGAGGTCGAGACCCAACGCTTGACCGAGCCCCAGACGATCTGGGAGAAGCCGTTCGAAGTCACGCCGGTCAGGGTCACGGCCGCGCCGTAGGGCAGCACCTCGACCCGGCTATGGCTGGTCGAGGGGCCGACTCTGACGTTCAAGGCGGCTGTCGTCCGGGCCTGGCCGGTCGGGCCGCTGCCCAGCGTCGAGCCGCTGTCCGCGTAAGTGAAGTACTGACTGGAGACGTAGCCCGCCCGGCCGTTGTAGTCGACCGGGGTCCAGCCGTCGGTCGAAGGGCCGGTCGCCTCGATGGTCCAGCCCCAGGCCACGTAGCCGATGATGGCGCGCGTGGTCGAGGGTCCCGAGCGGACGTTGACCGTGGTGGTGGCCCGGATCGTCTCGGCGGCGAAGGCCTGGGGACCCATCGCCAAGGCGTCCAGCCCTTGCAGGGCCAATACCAAGCTGGCCACGGCGGCCACCGCGGCGGCCCCCCGTTTGGTCTGTTTCACGACGAAACCTTCCTGCTGTTGTGTCGGCGTCACCAGACGCCCGGCCGCCCCGCCCCCACGGACGGCGCCGACCGATTCAAACGCTTCAGTTGTGACCGAACTTAAGGGGCGTGGATTCGGCCGGGCAAGGCCCAGAATTACCAGAGAATGCGACACGCCGGATGCGGGATCAGAATTGCACGAGTGTCATTATTTCGCCGCTACGATGGCTCGCATGGCTGTCGATATCACCGATGATGAATTCGAGGAGCTCGTCGCCGAAGCCCTCGACTCAATTCCCACGGATTTCTGGGACCGGGTCGATAACCTGGTCGTCCTGATCGAGCCAGAACCCCCCGAGTCGGACCCCGAGCTGCTCGGGTTGTATGACGGAATCCCCTTGTCAGAACGCGATTCATCGTATGGTGCGGTCTTGCCTGACCGAGTCTTGATCTTCCGTGGTCCGCTGCGGCGCATGGCTTTCGATAAGGCCGATCTGGCTGAGCAAGTCGCGATCACGGTGGTCCACGAGATCGGTCATTTCTTCGGTTTCGAAGACGACGACTTAGATGAATTGGGGTGGGGCTGAACCGAGGTCGAGCCGGTCGGTCGCATTGATCTCTCAACCCTGCCGTGAGGGTTCAGGCAGGATTCAAGAATAGGCCGATCGATCAGGCCGGAGCGGTCGGAACCGGTGGATCCGTCAGCCCCGGATCGGTCGGCTCAGGTTCGATGGTCCAATCGTCGATGGCCCAGCTCTGGGATCGGTCCGACACCCAGACCACCGGGTGGCCCAGGCCGCCCGTTCCCAGCCAGCCGGACCGGAGCTGACTGGACTCGATCACTGCGGTCCCGGCCGCCATGGCCGCCACCGCCAGAGCCTGGTGGCGGGGGGCCGCCGGGTCGAGCCGTCCCCGGCGGCGGGCCGACCCGGCGCCGGGCGTCGTAGTCGGCCGATCCGGCGGACAGCGCACGGCCAGACAGTCCAGCCGGCCGGACAGGGCGTTGACGGCCAAGCTGTCGAGGCTGGCGTCGTCGAAGGCGCTGGCCACCACCACCAGTCCGCAATCTTGAAGGCGGGCCCGCTCGATCGCCGGCAGCAACTCCCGGAAGGAGTCGATCCGTTCCGTCACCAGCACCAGGGGCCGCCACAGCACCGCCCAGCCAGTCTCAGGATCGGTCACGAAACGGTCCCGGGCCCAGCCGCCCTCCAAGCTGGTGGCCCGTTCGATGGCCCGCGCCAGGTACTGGCGTCGGTCCGGGCTCAGCGGCTGGCCGGCCCGGGCCTGGTCGAAAGAATGGGCCGGCACATAAGTGGGTCGGCCCCGGTCGGGTTCCAGCCCCGGCACCGCCCGCTCGGGCGGATCCGCCAGCCGCTCCTGGCGTCGGCGCCGGTCGGTCCGGTCGGTCCAAGCCGCTCCCAGCAGCGCCACCAAGGCCAGCGCCGCCGCGCCCGCCAAGACCGACCATTCCATGCCGACAGTCTGCCAGCCGACGGTCACAGCCTGGTCTCAACGGTCCGCAGTCGTACGAAGCCTGCCTGACCGCTCGGTCGTCCCGGCGCCGACCTGATGGACACTGAGCGCGACAGCGTCGGCTTGGCCATCATGGACGAGAACCTGCCCCAGCGAGTCCGGCCGCGCGTCGTCCAGGAGGCCTGGTGACCAGCCGACGGGTCCGGCTCAGCTTCGGCAAGGCCGCCCGTCCATTGGGCCTGTTGACCCACACCAGACAGGGTCGTCGGGAACACAGCGCATTGGCCTATGACGAGACCTGGTTGACCGACCCCCGGGGCTTCAACCTAAATGCACCTTCATCGACCACGACGGGAGTCTGGCCATCGGCAAGTTTCCTAGCCTGGGGGACGGCCGTAGTGTGACCCGGGGCGAGGTCCTCGCCCTGAGCTTGGCCGCCTCGGCCGGTCTGACGGCGGCGCAGGCCAGGATCGTCTTGGTGGAAGGCGCTCCCGTGGCCGCCATAACCCGGTTCGACCGGGAAGCCGACGACGGACGGACGCCATACCAATCAGCTGCGTCCATGCTCCAAGCGGCGCGGGACGATGAGCGTAGTTACACCGACATCGCGGATGTGATCCGGTCCTACGCTCTAGACCCGGCTCGAGATCTGACCGAGTTGTGGCGACGGATGGCGTTCAACCTCCTGATCACCAACACCGATGACCACCTCCGCAACCACGGCTTTCTGCACGTCGCACATGGTCTTTGGTGTCTCGCCCCGGCCTTCGACCTCAACCCCTTCCCCGACCGCGACCGTGAATCTAAAACTTGGCTAGCCCCGGTGGACGGTCCGATCAGCGACATCAGAGCCTTGTTGGGACGCTGCGACCATTTCGGCTTGACCGTCGACGCCGCCCGAGCGGTCCTAGCCCATGTCGTGCGGGCGGTCAGGAATTGGCGTGAGCTGGCCGTCTCGCCGGACGTGGGCATGTCCAAAGCAGAGCTGACTGATTTCGCGCCCGCTTTCGAACATGATCAGGTGACGGCCGCCACTACCTTGCTTTGACGGCGGCCTCGACACTAGCGGTGTCGTGACAGAGACGATAGTTCGTCGGCGAATCGGTCGACCGCGAACCCGGCCGACTTGGCGGCCAAGGCGGCGTCTCCAGTCCAGAGTTCCGCACAACCACTCAGCGTCGCTGTCGCCCAATGGATGGCGTCGGGGGTCTTGATCCCCGTGGCAGCTCTCAAGCGGGCCGCCCGCTCATAGGCCGCCGGGCTGATGTCCAGCAGGTGGAACTCTTTGAGCGTCTTCCGGTAGTCGTCTTCCAGAGTCGTGTTGGAATCGCGCAGGGGTTTGACCAGACACTCCATCAGGACCAATGGGCTGATGGCGAACTCTTCGTCGAAGTCGAGCAGCTCACGGGCCCGTATTCCCCTCAGCCCTTGGTCTTCGATCAGGTAGACGCAGAAAGCGGTGTCGAGGTAGATCACTCGCCCCACCCATCTCTGGCCTGGGCGATGGTGGCCTCCACCTGGGCCAGCGTGGGCCAGTGTTTCCGGAGGGCCAGGCGCTCGGCCAGCACCACCGACGCCCGCCGTCCGTTGCTCGAAGCGCCCGCCGCCGACCGGGCCGCCGTCAGCTGAGCCGCTGGCTCACCCCGCCGGGTGATGATCACGTCGTCACCAGCCTCCGCGGTCGAAATCAGCTTTGACAGATTGCGCCCGGCGTCCGCGACCGAAACTGTGACAGTTCCCATCTCCTGATCTCCCTATCGTTCAACTGATATACGTACGATCATACAGTCGATCATGGCACCGGTTTTGGCCACAGCAGCGGGGCATTCCGCCGTTGTCGCTCGGCCACGAGCAGGAAGGCGTTCCCGACCACGTTCTGGGCTCAAGTGGACCAGTGCGTCGAAATCCCCATGGTCGGCTCGGGGGCTAGCGCCTCTGCTGATCTTCCCGGTACGACGCGGCAAAAAGAAGACCCGGTGCCAGAGACGCCGGGTGGTATGCACGCAGACTATCACGCCACACCCGTGCTCACCATAGCGCGGGCTTACGGATGCGCGGTGAAACGATCGCGGGGAGCTGATGCTCGTACAGGTCAGCGCTTTCGAGTCGGGTCCACCAATGGTTCCCCACCCCCTCCGCGGGATCGCCGGCGAGCTTGCCCGCGCGCACACCAGTGGTTGGATTGACGAGCCCGACCGGCACACGCTGCCGTGCAAAGTTGATGGGAAACGCCAGGTCGCTATCGTTGCTGATGACCACCGCAGCGTCGACGGCGCCTGTGAGCACGTCGATCAATAGATGTGACGCGACGTTGACGTCGCTGCCTTTCTCCTCGCGGCGGGCTACCGAGGCCATGAAGGTCGCGCCGGGAACGTCCTGGACCGAGCTGTCCTGGATCATGATCGGCCAGTCCGACTTGACTAGTATGGGCTTGCCATTAGGTCCCTTACGAGCCAGGGGTGCCGTGGTGACTCGGGCGACGTAGGTGCCGTAGCTGATCTGCGTCGCCGAGTTCGTGTGCGCGAGAGCGCGGAGGTATACATCCTGCTCGCGTTGTCCCTCCGGGTTGCTCGTGCCGCTGATGCGTGCGGTGCAGTATGTGACGTTCTCGATCACGACGCCACCCCACTTCGAGCGCACCGCGATCATGTCCTCGACCATTGTGCGCAGATCGAGCCATCGCCACCCGGGTGTGGAACGCCCGCAGATACCGCGGGCACCGTAGTACAGGTTGTATCCGTCGATGTATACGCCGACTCGCATGTTAGATCTCTTCAGCCGACCGAGATACTGAGGATTTTCATGCTGACGAGTTCCCGGAAGAGCTCTATTGCCTTGTCGCTGAGCTGGTCCTTCTCGAATTCGATGTAACCGACGCTGCTGAAGTTGGAGGGCAGCTCGATCCCCTTCTCCTTGAACACGACGATTCGCTCGCCGTAGAGGACAGATGCCGCACCAAGCTCGTGGGACACGTTCTCACTCGGACGCCAGATCGATTCGCCCTCCATGTCAAAGTATTCCTTGTCGGCTGTAAACACTAGAATCGCGGCACCGCATTCCCGCATCGTGTCAGCCACCTTCTGTGGAATCGGGCGCGCCCGATTCGCTTCGTCGATGGCCTCCTTGTGGGGGATGCCGTACTCGTCAAGGATCTTGACCAACTGCTCCATAGGTCTCTTGCTTCCACCGTGTCCAACGAAGATAGCATTCTTTCTGGGTGGGGTTGAGTCAATGGCTCGCGGAGAGCTTGAAGAATCGGGGCTTATCTCATCATCGCTTTCGCGTTGGTCCGCCTCAACTAGCGTAGACGTGACAACGGCCGGAGCGACAGCGGGAGCGGGGGGATTGCGAAGCGCACTCCCGATATCGATGTACTCCTTATCCTTGATGCTCTTCAAGAACCCAACGTACCGAGCGTTCTCAATCAGGAGGTCGTACACGCCGCTAGTGCGATCGGTGGGCACACCCAAGGTGGCAAGGACGTTCTGTGCGATGTTCTTGGGGGGCAACGGCGAGCCGTCATATCGGGTGTAGAACTGGTTCGCCACTGTCGGCTTCAATGCGGACTCGGCGAGGGCCGCTTTGTCGTCGTCCACTTCAGTAGGAGTGACGACTCGCGTACCTAACGTCGTGAGTCTGACTTCAGAAGCGTTGGGGCCACCCTCGGTCAGTCCATAGCCGATGGCTGCTCCGAGAGAGGCCCGGAAACCTCCGGACGAAGGTTGCATGCTGAGAGCAGATGCAATATCAATCGGTCGCGTCGGATGAGAGGCGTAGTTATCTGCTAATGCCTGAGGCACCCGGCGAGCCTTCTCCAGGCTGTGAGCGGGGATATCGGACTGGCTGATTCGGGAGCGCCTGGATTTCTGCCCGGCTGCCTCGTCTTCGTTCATACGCACAATGATACACCCTGTTCGCGACATTCGCGCCATGCGCGTACGTCCGATGCAAGATCGGCACGGTGATTGGGCAGCCAGGCAGCAGCCGGTGAATCTGGGACCGGGGTTCCGGTCTCAATGTATGGTCTAGACCAAGGGCCCGATCGTGACACACGTCCACACACTCTCGTACGTTTCATCGCGAGGTGACCGCCTTCCAAACATTCAAACGGAGTAGTCATCAGGCGGCGGTCCCGCCCGAGTTGGTGTCCGGGGCGTGTGGGCTACCGCTTTCAGATTTATCTTTCATCTTATTATATACTTAATCCCAAGCCGTTGATGTCCTCAGGGAAAGCGACCACTACAAACCCGCGAGTCTGCAAGGCCTAACTTCAAGCTGAAAGACCCCGCCGCGCATCGTCCCACAGGGCTTGACCACATTCAGCCTGAGTGTCAATCTTGGCGGTTGGCAGCTGATGGGAGAACCTTCAGCAGCGTGCTCTCCAATGCCTAGCCGGAGAGGGATTCTCAATATCTTGGTATAGCGTGACGACGCCCTATCCAACTGTTTCTTGTCACGATCGTGGAGTTATCCACAGGCGGCCTCGAATCGCCTAGTCCGCCCGCGGCCATACCTGTGTATAACCATCGGCATCAGCCTGTTCGGCCGTTAGAACGTTTTGTGTGGAGTTGCGGAATCGTTCTCGGAGGGGGACTCACTGGCTGGTGGTGACGTCCGCAGACAGGACGCCGGCGCATTCCGAACCGGTGTACGTCACTGTGCCCCCAGCGGGGCTCGAACCCGCGACCCGCGGATTAAAAGTCCGCTGCTCTCCCGACTGAGCTATAGGGGCGGATCGATTGTAGCCCCCCGGCTGGTGGGCAGGGCGGGGACGGGCGGGGTGACCGGGCAGAATTGGGGCCGGGACACCTTGGCCCCGGCTTGAGAAAGGTGCGCTATGGCATCGAGCGGGCGTTCGTACACTCTGCTCCACCTGTCCGACACCCATTTCGTGGACGGGGGCGCGCCGCTCTACGGGCGGATCGACGTCGAGGGGCCGTTGGCGGCCGCGTTGGAGCGGTTGTCGGCCAGTGGACGCCAGATCGACGCCATCGTGGTCTCCGGCGACGTGGCCGACGCCGGCCAACTCGACGCCTACCGGCGGGCTCGCGCCCTGCTGGAGCCGGTGGCCGACCGGTTGGGGGCCGAACTGGTCTGGGCCATGGGCAACCACGACCAGCGTCAGAGCTTTCGGGCCGGACTGTTGGACCTGGAGCCCTCGGACCGGCCGGTCGACACCGTGGCTTGGGTGGGTGGTTTGCGCCTGATCGTCCTGGATTCGACCGTGCCCGGGCGCCAAGACGGCCTGATCGACCGGGCCCAACTGGACTGGCTACGCCGCCAGTGGGAGCGGCCGGCCCCCGACGGCAGCGTCCTGGTGTTGCACCATCCGCCCATCGCCCCCGAGCTGGCCCTGCTCGACTCGGTCGCCCTGCGCCAGAGCGACGAACTGGCTCAGGCCCTGGCCGGCGGCGACCTGCGGCTGGTCCTGTGCGGCCACTACCACTACCCGACCCAGGCCCTCTGGAGCGGCCTCCTGACCCTGGCCGCCGGGGCCTGCTCGTACAGCCAAGACCTTTTGATCGACCAGTCCGCGATGCGGGCCGAGCGGGCCGCTCAATCCTTCGGGCTGGTCCGGCTGGAGCCCGGTCGGGTGGTCAACACGGTCGTGCCCCTGGCCGCCGGGGAGACTTTGTACGAGCTGACCGCCGCAGAACTACGACGCATCGTCGAGCCTGCCCCACTCGCCGCCGGCCCAGCTGAGTCCTGAGCCGGCTCCAGCGGTCGTCCGGGCGACATAAATCCCTCGGCGGTCTCCAGGGCTCACTTCTGGAAACCGCGCCAGCGGTCGAGGTCGCGTCGGTCCTTTTTCTCCGGCCGCCCCGCTCCCCGGGGGCGCAGGCCGACCGCCATCCGCTCGGCCGGGCTGGGGGCCGGCGGGCTGTGGTCGATGTAGGCCTCGACCGCCAGGGCCGGGCTGACCCGTCGGGGCAACAGCTGCACCACCTCGACCTGGCGCGGCCGGACCGAGTCGCGCCAACCGATCCGGTCGCCCGGTTTGACCTCGGCGGCGGCTTTGGCGACCTGTCCGTTCAGGCGCACCTGGCCGGCCCGACAGGCTTGGGTGGCCTGGGACCGGCTTTTGAAGAAACGAGCGGTCCAAAGCCAGGAGTCGATCCTCATACCAGTCAGGTTAGTGTCCGACCGGGTCTCCCGTCAGGGGCCGACCCAGTACGCGTCCCGCCAGCCCAACTGGGGCCGCGAATGTGGAAGTGCCCGTCGCCACTGCAACTGATGTGCTGAAAGGGGGATCGCCCCTGGCGACCCGTCCATCCGTTGACGCCGAGGCAGGTTCGAAATAGTATATATTTCTAATTCAATTTAAATATATAGGAGGCAGCTGGTGACGAAAATCCTGGTCGAGGTGGATGACGCCCTGATGGAGGCGGCTCGGACGGTCGCGGCGGGCCGAGTCTTGACTAAGAAAGCCGCCGTGAACCTCGCTCTGGAGGAGATGGTGCGTCGGCATGGCGCTTTGAGCTGGCTGGAGTTCGCCCGCGCCGGCGGCATGGCCGAACTGGCCGACCCGGATGTGGTCAGAGAAGCGCAACGGTGAAACGCCTCTATTTGGTCGACAACTCCGTCTGGGGGCGCGTCCACCTCAGCGATGACGTGGCCGATGCGGTCGGCCGGCTCCTCGAGACCGGCGAACTGGCGAATTGCCTGCCCAGCGTGCTGGAACAGGGCTATTCCGCGAGGAGCCTGAGCGAACATGTACGGATGGTCGCCTTCGCGCTGGGGGTGGTGTTCCTACCGCTGACGCGTGAGATCGCCGACATCGCCATCGATCTGCAACGGAAGCTGTTCCAGGTCGGAAAAGGCCGCGCCGTCGGCGTCTCGGACCTCCAAATCGCCGCGACCGCCATACATCACTCAGACCAGACCCAAGAGGTTGTGGTGGTGCATTACGACAGTGATTTCGATCACCTGTCCGAAGTGGAGCCCCGGCTTTTGGCGCACTGGGTGGTGCCCCGCGGGACCATCGACGCCAGCGTCCAATCCAACTGAGGACCACCGCGCCCAAGTCCACTCTTCGAGGTCGGACCTGTCAGCGCTGGCTGTCAGCACCCATTCAATCCACTTAGGCTCGGCCGACCTTGCGGAAGGCGTCCAGCTCGAAGACCTGGATCGTGCTGGGGGCGCAGAGATAGAAGTGGTCGCCCAGCACCAGGCCGCGCACGCTCAGGCTGGGTTCGGCCGGGTCGACCAGATCGGTCAAGTCGATCGTCTGACGCAGCTGGAAGCCGGCCACCGGGTCGACCTGGTAGACCAGATAGTGCCAGGCGCCGTCAGTTTGGACGCCGTGGTCGTCGTACATCGTCCAGCGCTCGACCAGGAAGCCGATCAGGCCCTGCTCCAGGCTGGCGAAGAAGGCGTGATGATTTTGCAGCGCCTCCGAGGAGTCGTAGTCGATCGACTCGGTCGCCAGCTCGCTGACCGCCGCCGGGTCCGCCAGATCGAACAAAGACAACTTCAGTCCGGAGGTCAGGCCGGTCTGGTCGCCGTTGTAGCCGAAGCCCACCAGCAGGTCGTCCGTCCAAGGGTGGAGGTAATCGCTGAAGCCGGGGATCTCAAGGGCGCCCAGGACCGTCGGCTGGGTCGGATCGCTCAGATCCAGGCTGAACAAGGGATCGACCTGCCGGAAGGTCACGACGTAGCCGGTCTCGCCCATGAAGCGGACCGCTTGGATCTGTTCATTCTCGATCAGGTGGGGGATCGAGCCGACCAGGTTCAAGTCCTGATCGAAGACCGACAACTGGGGTCGCGGGCGCCAGCCCAGCTCCCACTCCTCGAAGACGGTGGTCGCGACTCTGAGGCTGCCCTGGTGCTCGTCCAGGGAGAATTGGTCGTTCAACACCCCTTCGACCTGGCCGGACGCCGCCACCTGGGGTCCATCGGCCAAAGCCAGGCGCACCAGATAGGTGGTGCTGGGCGGGAGCCAGGCCATGTCGGAGAAGCCCCCCAGGATCAGCTCTCGGTCGTCGTCGACCGTAGTCAGATAGAGGTTGTCCGCGGTCATGTGGATCGGGCCCGATCCGCCCAAGACCGACTCTTGGCCCAGCCGGCGGCCCTCCGCCAGGTCGATGGCGCTGACCACGGCGTAGGTCGGCTGGCTCACACGCGGCATGACGTGGATGTCCTCCAGCGGCACCAATTGGCGGCCTGGGGGGCCGGACACCTGGGGCACGAAACTGTCCGGAGCGTTCGGATCGATCGGGCCCAGGATCTGGTGGTTCGTCAGCAGATAGAGCGAGGAGCCGGACAGGCGCGAGGCCTGGTACGCCCCGCTCTGGGCGAACTCGACCACCAGGTCGGGCTGGGTCGGGTCGGAGACGTCGTAGACCAAGGTACGGGTGTTGGCGGCCTGGTAATAGACGTAGGCGAAGTCGTCCCGGCTGGTCGGAATCTCCTGGGCCACGTACTCGTGCAGGAAAACGACCAGACGGGACTGCCAGACCATCAGGTCGAGCACCTGGCTGGTCGGGGCCGGGCCGGTCTGGGAGCCGAAATCGATCCCGGACAGTTGTCGGGTGGCCGGCCCGGCCGCCTCGAACAGGGCCACCCGACTGCCGTTGGCCACGAAGATGATCCGGCCGTCGGTCTTGACCAGGTCGCCCTCGTCGATGTCGGCGACTTGGACATTGGTGCCGGAGGCGGCGGTGGGTACGACGCCGCCGCCGAAGGACAACTCGGCTGATCCATCGGCCGTGGCGCCGACGGCGCCGCCACCACTGCCCCCGACGACGGCGTTGCTCAGACCGGCCAGCCGTTCGTAGATCGATTGGTAGTTCGACGGTCCGGTCAGGGGCCCCTCCGCCTTCGGGGCCGGGGCCGCCGTCACGAACGGGATCTCGGCCACCGGCTCGGTCCCGGCCGGGGCTTGCAGGCCTAGGACGGCGGCCAGTCCGACCGCCAACCCGGTCGCCAAACCGGTCGGGAGCAAGCCCCGCGGACGGCTCCGGCCGGCGGGCCTAGGCCGACCGCCCGGCCAGCGGGGACCTCGACCAGCTGAGTCGGGCCGGGCTCGGGGTCCGACGGTGGGCCCGGGTCGGGCCAGGGGAGCGGCGCCCGGCCAGTCGGTACCGGGGGCCGCGCCCGGCTCGACGTCCGGCTCTTGGGCCAGGCGTTGGAGCAGTCGGTCCGTCAGCTCCGGGGCTGGAGTCATCTGGGGGGTCAAGTCGTCCAGCGCGGCCTTGATCGGGTCGTCTCTCGCCTCATCCTTCATCGGAAAACCATCCTTGTAATCGTTGGCGCAGCAGGGCCCGACCGCGGCTCAGTCGCATCTTGACCGCGCCGGCCTCCAAGCCCAGCAGTGGGGCGATCCGCGCCACTGGCAGATCGTCGAAGTAGAACAGGTGGATGACTGAGCGGTAGGTCTCCGGCAGGTCGCTCAGGGCCTGGAACAAGATCTGTTGACGCTCGGTCTGGAAGGTGAAGGGCTCGGGCGCGACCGGGTCCGGCGCGGCGGGGTCGAGCGGTCCCACCCGTCGCCGCCAGGAGCTGGTGGCGACCCGGCGGGCGCAGTTCAGGGCGCAGGTGATGAGCCAGGCCTGACGGTGGTCCTCGTCCCGACAATCCGGTTGTTTACGGTGATAGGTCAAGAAGACCTCTTGGAAAATGTCGTCGGCGTCGCTGCGGTCGGCGCTGTGGGTCAAGGCGATGCGATAGACCAGATCGCGGTGACGCTCCAAGACGGCCTCGGTGCGGGCGGCCGCCCAGCCCGCCGACGGTTCGGTCGACCCCGTCCGGTGGGCGGTCGGCGTCGCGGCGACGCCGGGGGACGTCGGGACGACCGCGCCGGGAGGCGCCGGGACGACCGCGCCCATTGGCTCAGTCATAGGCCAGTCACATCCATCGTTCGGTCCCCTGTCAGCGCCGTCGGACAGCCGGCGGCGGGCCGGCCCGGTCATCAGAACCAGTGTCGCCTGTCCACTCTGACTCCAGCCAGACGGACCGAAGGTAACAGCGACTTCTTCCCACCGTCCGGCCGGGCCCGGCGCACCAATGGGCGCGGACCTGGGCATCTGCTCACGATTCAGCGCGGAAGTCGGACGTTGGTCCAGGCCCGGCCCTGGGCGCCCTAGGCTGTTGGATGCCCCAGGTGGAGTCAGGCGCTTGGGCTCAAGGGTCTGGCCTCAGCGGGGGTGCGGCACGTCATCGGAGCAGCCGACGGGCCGCGCAGTTGTGAATTCTCTCTCTCGGAAGTGCGCTGTGCCTGACAACTTTATATACCCCGGCATCCCAGAGGTCCTGAGCGGCAACGCCGCCGTGTCTCACGTCATGAAGCACGTCTGCGGCGGTGTCATCGGTTATCCGATCACTCCCTCGACCGAGATCTCCGAGACCTTCGAAGTGGCTCGGGCCGAGGGCCAGCTCA
Organism: Propionibacteriaceae bacterium; assembly: GCA_031267645.1. GTDB lineage: Bacteria > Actinomycetota > Actinomycetes > Propionibacteriales > Propionibacteriaceae > WQYJ01. The sequence goes on along the minus strand of JAIRYW010000008.1, from coordinate 15,476 downwards.
ACGTCTGGGGCAAGCATCCCTTCTTCGTCGAGGCCGAGGGCGAGCACTCCGCCCAGTCCGGCGCCTTGGGCGCGGCCCTAGTCGGCGGCAATTACATCTCCAACGCCTCCAGCTCCCAGGGCATCCTTTACGCCCTGGAGTCGCATTACGTCACGGTCGGCAAGAAGATCGGCGGCTTCGTCCTCCAAGTGGCCGCCCGCGTGGTCTCGAAGCACTCCCTCAACGTCATGGCCGGCCACGACGACGTCTACTCCCTCCTCCCCACCGGCTACACCATCTTGTTCGGCTCCAACCAGCAGGAGGCGGCCGACCTGGCCGCCATCGCCTACCGCCTCTCGGCCCTGTCCTTGGTGCCGGTGGCCAACGCCATGGACGGCTTCGCCACCAGCCACGTCATGAGCGAGGTCCGTCTGCCCGAGCCGGAGCTGTTGCGCCTGTACCTGGGCGATCCGTCCGGGCGCGTCCCCTGTCCGACCGTGGCCCAGGAGATCCTTTTCGGAGCCAAGGGCCGGCTCTGGCAGCTCAACCACTACCTCGACCGCCACGCCGGTGACTTCGACCCTGGCGACCTGGCCGCTCTTAGAGCCCAGCTCGACTCCTTGGCCGACCGGATCGAGGCCGACGACCAGGGCGGCTTGGTCGAGTCGACCTTGGCCTGGGTGCCGCCGGATCTGCGCGGCCAGTGGCGCCGGGCCTGGGTCAACGCCTGGGCCAAAGGCACCCGCCAGTTGGCGCCCTCGCTGGTCGACCCCAACAACCCCGGCCTGACCGGCCCGGTCCAGAACCAGCCCGACTTCCAGGCCGGCGCGGTCGACCATATGACCCACTTCGCCGCCGCCGTGCCCGGTCTGGCCCGCCAGGCCATGGCCGACTACTCGGCCTTGACCGGCCGGGACTACCAACCGATCCACTGCCACCAGGTCGAGGACGCCGACTACGTCATGGTCGGACTGGGTTCGATCACCGAGGACGTCCGGGCCGTCCTGCCCCACCTACGCTCCCAAGGCCTCAAGGTCGGCGTCATCTCGGTCAAACTGTTGCAGCCCTTCCCGGAGGCCGAGCTGGCCCAGGCCCTGAGCCGGGCCCAAGCCGTCACCGTGCTGGAGCGCTCTGACAACACAGCCTTGACGCAGCTGGTGTCGAACGCCCTCTTCAAGGCGCGCGCCAACGGCGAGCGGGCCGGTTCCTACCCAGGTCTGCCGGCCCTCGACCGTCTGCCCCAGCTCACCACCGCCGTCTTCGGCTTGGGCGGCCACGACGTCCAGCCCCGCCACCTGGTGGCGGCTTTCCGTCACATGGCCTCGGACGAGCGCTCGCCGCTGGTCTTCCTCGGTTCCCAGTTCTTCGACGCCAAGGCCACCGGGGAGCTGGCTCAGATCCAGGACCGGCTGCGTCAGGCCTACCCCGAGACCGCGGCCATGGCCCTGACCACCGAGGACAACCCCGACCTGCTGCCGCCGGAGGCCTTGCGCATCCGCTTCCATTCGGTCGGCGGTTACGGCACCGTCGCCACCGGCAAGCTGTTGACCGACATCCTGGCCGGGATGCTCGACCTGCACTCCAAGTCGGCCCCCAAGTACGGTTCCGAGAAGTCGGGCGCGCCGACCAACTTCTACATCACCCTGTCGCCCGAGCCGGTTCTCATCACCAACGCCGAGCTGGAGGACGTCGACATCGTGGTCGCCCCCGACCATCAGGTCTTCCGTCACACCAATCCGCTCAAGGGGCTGGCCGCTGGCGGCGTCTTCATCTTGCAGTCGGACCGGTCGCCGCTCGACGTCTGGCGCGACCTGCCGGGGTACGCCCGTCAGGCCATCCGCCAACGCGCCATCAAATTCATGGTGGTGGACGCCTTCTCGGTGGCCCGCCGCCACGCTCCCACGCCGGAGCTGGAGACCCGCATGATGGGCATCGCCTTCATCGGGGCCGTCATCGGCAACGTCGACCGCATCGCCGCCGGCGGCAGCTCGGACCAGGTCCGGGACATGGTCCGAGCCGAGATCCAGAAGAAGTTCGGCCGCAAGGGCGAGACCGTGGTGGAGTCGAACATGTCCGTCATCCGCGACGGCATGTCGGCCACCCAGCCGGTCGATTACGACGCGCCCGAATTCGTCCAGGTCGAGTCGGCTGCGCGGCCGGTGCGGCGGCGGAGCGCCGCGCTGTCGGCCGTGCTCTGTCCGGCCGTCGGCACGGCCCGCGGCTCCGGGCTGTTCGACCCCGGCTACTTCGAGGAGATGATGGGGCGTCCCTTCCGGGAGGGCTCCATCGCCGAGGCCCCCGTCTTGCCCGGGACCGGGCTCTTCATTCCCATCGGCACCGGCGCCACCAAGGACAAGGGCCTCTTCCGGCGGACGGTGCCCGTGCTCGACCCGGTGGCTTGCACCGGTTGCATGGAGTGCGCCATCGCCTGCCCGGACTCGGCCATCCCCAACACCGTCCACGAGATCCACGACCTGCTCGACCGGGCCATCGACCAAGCCGACCTGCCGAGCGGCCAGCGGGAGGTTTGGCACGCCCTGTCCCACACCTGGTCCGGCGTCATCCGTCAGTTGCTGCGCTCCGACCCCGCCGACCGGCCTTTGACCGAGGTGGCCCGCCAGGCCGCCGCCGAGGCTCCGGCCTTGGCCGAGGAGCGCGTCGTGGCCGTCACCGTGGAAGCCGTCCTGGCTCAGCTGGACCGCTTCCCGGTCGCCCGCACCCGGCCCTTCTTCACGGCGGTGGAGAAAGAGAGCCCCGGCCTGGGTGGTCTGTTGTCGGTCGTGATCGACCCTTGGAAGTGCACTGGTTGCTTGCAGTGCGTCGACGTCTGCGGCCCCCACGCCTTGACCCCGGTCGAACAAGACGAGACCACGGTGGCCGGTATGCAGGAGCGTTTCGAGATTCTGACCGGGCTGCCCAACACGCCCAAGCGGTTCTCGGCCGAGGCCCTCAAAGCCGGCGGCGACACCAAGCGAGTGTTGCTCGACCACGCCAACTATTACTCCATCACCGGCGGCCACGGGGCCTGCCGGGGTTGCGGCGAGGTCACCGCCACCCACCTCTTCACGGCCTTGTCCCGGGCGGTGGGCCAGGACCGGCGGCGCGACCATCTGCGCTCGTTGGAGGCTCTGGTGGCCGATCTGACGGTCCAGCGCGCCGCCCTGGGAGCCGACCAGACCGAGCGGGCGGCCCGTTTGGACGATCTGGTCGCCCGGCTGGAGGCGCGCCTCTACCTCTACGAGGGCGGCCCCACCGGCCAAGGCCCGTCTCCCACCATCGTGGCCAACTCGACCGGCTGCTCCTCGGTCTACTCCTCCACCATGCCGTCCACCCAGTTCATCGACCCTTGGGTCAACTCCCTCTTCCAGGACGCCCAAGCGCTGGCCGTCGGCCTGTTCGAGGGCGTCGTCTCGCAGTACGTCGACGAGGTCAAGGCCTTGCGCCAGGCCCGCGCCGAACTGGCCGACGCCTTCGACCCGACCCAGGACCTGAGCCCGCTGTCCTGGCGCGACTTCAGCCCCGATGAGAAGGCTTTATTGCCTACGGTCATGACCATCTCGGGCGACGGCGCGGCATACGACATCGGCTTCGGAGCCCTGTCGCGGGTGTTGGCCTCCGGTTCGCCCATCAAAGCGGTGGTGCTCGACACCGGCGGCTACTCCAACACCGGCGGCCAGGCTTCGACCGCCAGCTACACCGGCCAGGACGCCGACCTGGCCCGGCACGGTTGGGCCCACAACGGCAAGGTCGAGACCCGCAAGGAGCTGGGTTTGTTGGCGGTCTTCCACCCCCACGTCTTCAGCTGCGCCACCGCCACCGCCTGGCACGGGCATTATCTGTCCACTGTCTTGCGCATGCTCGACTACAACGACGGGGCCGCCCTGATGGTGACCTACACGCCCTGCGGGACCGAGAATGGCACCCCGGAGGACCAGTCGACCGCCCGCTCCCGGTTGGCCGTCGAGTCGCGCATGAGCCCGCTCTTCGTGCACGACCCGGGCGCCGGAGAGTCTCTGCAGGAGCGCTTCAGCTTGGAGGGCAATCCTGATTTGGGTCAGCTCTGGACCAACCGCACCATCGAACACCGGGGGCCAGACGGTAAGATCGGCTTGTTGTCCGGGCCGCTCACGCCGGCTGACTTCGCGTACGGCGAGGGCCGCTTCGCCAAGCACTTCCACCGCCTGCGGGCCGACTCCGACCAAGAGGCGAACGCCCTGCCGATAGCCGAGTTCGTCGACCTGCCGCCGGCCCAGCGGGAGGTACGGACCCCCTTCATCTGGGCCACCGACGCCGAGCGTCGGCTGATCAAGGTGGCCTGCTCGGCGTCCATCGTGGCCCTGGTCGAGGACCGTCGCCGCAACTGGCAGTCCCTGCAATACCTGGCCGGCCAGGGCGTCGACCGTCTGGCCTCGGCCCACCGCGGCCAGCTCGACCAGTTGAAGTCCGATTACGCCGACGCCGTGGCCGCCCGGGAGTCCTCGCTCGACGCCATCGCCGAGGCCATGGTCTCGCTGGTCATGTCGCGCGACCAGGCCCCGGAGCTGCCGACCGGTTTGATCGCCTCCCTGTCCGGCGCCGCCGCTCCGGCCGCCCCGCCGGCCGCCGCCCCGGCCGCCGCGGCCGATCGGCCGATCTGGCTCGACCCGGCCGACGAGCCGCGTTGCAACGACTGCGGCACCTGTTACCAGGAGCTGCCCCAGCTGTTCGAGAAGGCCACCATCGTGGTCGACGGCGCCACCCAGGTGGTCGGCCGGCTGCGCGCCGGGGCCTTGGACACGGTCGAGGTCACCGAGGACCTGCTGCGGCGCTGCGCCCGGGTCAAGTCCACCTGTGACGCGGAGATCATCAAGTGACCGCGCCGGCCCGGCCGCGGCCGCCTCAGGCCGACGCCACCAGCCAAGCCGACGTGCGCCGTTGGGACTCCGCCCGGATGGCTCTGGACCAGGTCGTGGACCAGGTCGCCCAGCTCGGCTCCAGCCCGGGCGTGACCGCCTTCCAAGAGCAGCTCAAGCTGTTGGAGCGCCAGCTGGTGGCCGAGCCGCGGGTCTTCCGTGACATGTTCATCGCCCAGGGCATGGCGGCGGTGGCGGCCGAGTTCCGCACCGGCCAGCCCCTGTCGCGTCAGTTCACCCACCGGCTGTGGCAGATCCTGCTGCGTGACGACGACGCCAGCGCCGCCCTCATGCGTTTCCTTTGGCGGCTGCCGGTCGGTCGCAAACGGCGTTTCATCCAAGGCTTGGACGAGCACTTGCAGGAGCGCTACCCGCTGTTCAAGGATCTTTCGGTCGGGTGGCCGGCCAGCACCGGCATTCCGCCCCACATCCGGGAGCCCCGCCAGCGCGACCAAGACTTCGATCTGGTCAACACCGGCTATCTGGGCTACCTCGACCTGGGTTACAGCCTGCGCGAGGTCGAGCTGCTGGTCTGGCTGGAGGCCCTGCGCGACAAGCAGTGCGCCGAATCGCCTTGCGAGCTGGGCGTCCTGCTGCACCGCAAAGACGGCGTCGAGGAGCGCAAGGGCGGCTGCCCGGTCCAGATCCACATCCCGCGCATGTTCGAGCTGATCGGCACCGGCCACTTCGCCGAGGCTTTGGCCATGCTGGAGTCCTGCAATCCGCTGCCGGACGTGACCGGCCGGGTCTGCCCCCAGGAGTTGCAGTGCCAGGGCGTCTGCCTGCACAAGCACGCCATGTCGATCGGCCAGCTGGAGTGGTTCCTGCCGGAGTGGGACAAGCGGGTCAATCCGGGCGCCGACGCCGTCCGCCTGGCCGACTGGCCCAACCCCTGGCAGGTCGCCGCCAAGCCGCCGGTGGCGGTGGTCGGGTCCGGCCCGTCCGGTCTGATCAGCGCTTATCTGTTGGCCCGCGAGGGCTTCCCGGTGACCGTCTTCGAGGCCTTCCACGCCCTGGGCGGGGTCTTGCGTTACGGCATCCCGGAGTTCCGTCTGCCCAACCAGCTGATCGACGACGTGGTGGCCAAGATCAAGCTGCTGGGCGGGCGTTTCGTGACCAACTTCGTGGTCGGCAAGACGGCCAGTCTGGCTGACCTGCGCCAGGCTGGTTTCGAGGCCGTCTTCGTCGGCTCGGGGGCCGGGCTGCCCCAGTTCCTGAACGTGCCGGGCGAGCATTTCCTCAATGTCATGAGCGCCAACGAGTTCCTAACCCGGGTCAACCTGATGCGGGCCCACGACCCGGACTACGAGACCCCGTTGCCCGAGGTGGCCGGTCGTCAGGTCCTGGTCGTCGGCGGCGGCAACACGGCCATGGACGCCGCCCGCACCGCCCGTCGTCTGGGCGGCCAGGTCACCATCGTCTACCGCCGCACCCAAGCTGAGATGCCGGCCCGGGTGGAGGAGTTGGAGCACGCTCTGGAGGAGGGCGTCGGTCTGGCCCAGTTGCGCTCTCCGGTGGAATTCCTGGGCGACCATGAGACTGGTTTCGTGACCGCCGCCCGGCTCGACGTCATGGCGCTGGGCGAGCCGGACCAATCCGGTCGTCGGCGCCCGGTGGCGACCGGACGGCAGGAGGAGATTCCGGCTGACCTGGTCGTCATGGCCTTGGGCAACTCGGCCAATCCCATCATCAAAGACTCCGAGCCGGCTCTGCGGGTGAGCGGCCGGGGCGCCATCGAGTTGCGCCAGCCCGGCAGTCAACAGACCAGCTTGGACGCGGTCTACTCCGGCGGCGACGCCGCCCGCGGCGGCTCCACCGCCATCCGGGCGGCCGGTGACGGTCAGGCCGCCGCCCGCGAGATCCTGCGCCAGTTGGACGCCTCGCCCGAGCAAGTGGCCGAACAGGTGGCCGGCGCCCTGCGGTATAGCGAGCGGGCCGCCGCCGCGCCGGTCATCGTGGCCAAGCGCCACCTCTCCTCGGGCATCGAGGAGTTCACCGTCCGGGCCCCCGCCATCGCCGCTGCGGCCCGCGCCGGCCAGTTCGTCCGCGTCCTGCCGACCGAGAAGGGGGAGCTGATCCCGCTCACCTTGGCCGACTGGGACGTCTCGGCCGGCACCGTCACTCTGGCCGTCCAGGGCATGGGCGCCTCCAGCCTCGGTATCAACCAGATGGAGCCGGGCCAGGCTTTCGCCGGCATCGCCGGCCCCTTGGGCCAGCCCAGCCAGCTGCACCGCTACGACGCCGCCGCCACGGTCGTCTTCACCGCCGGCGGGTTGGGCCTGCCGCCGGTCCACCCCATCATGCGCGAACACCTGCGTTTGGGCAACCATGTCACCTTGATCTCTGGTTTCCGCAACCAGGAACTGATGTTCTGGGTCGGCCCGGGCGAACGGGTGCCTCAACTCCAGGCCGAGTTCGGCGACCAGCTGGAGGTGGTCTACGCCACCGACGACGGCTCCTTCGGCGTGCATGGTTTCGTCACCACCGCCCTGCAGCCGATGCTGGAGGCCGCCCAGGCTGGGACCGGCCGCCCCATCGCCGAGGTCGTCACCATCGGCCCGCCTTTGATGATGCGGGCGGTCACCGAGCTGACCCGGGGCTACGGGGTCAAGACGGTGGCCAGTTTGAACTCGATCATGGTCGACGCCACCGGCATGTGCGGCGCCTGCATGGTCCCGGTCCTGGTCGACGGCAAGCTGGTGCGCAAGCACGCCTGCATCGACGGGCCCGAGATCGACGCCCACTCGATCGACTGGGACAAATTCTTGCCCCGCTTCCGGCTCTTCCGGGCCCAAGAGACCGAGGCCCGTCGGCGCCACGGTCTGATCTGAGCCGGTCCGCCGCTCCGGGTCTGACGCCGGGAAGGTGATCGAGTCGGTCGAGCGGGCCGTGGTCCGATCTGAGCCGCTCCGCGCCCGGCCCTTCGACGGCCGCTCCGCCTGGGGATGGAGCCGACCCTGAGCCGTCCCTGAACCGGGTCGTCTCAGGCTGGGTGCGGTGCGCCGGGACGTGGCCTTGGGCTAGTGTCTGAAAGACGTCACCGTCTGGGCGCCGTCGCGGCGGACCGCCGGACCACTTCGACCCCAAGACTGCGAGGGGATGCCATGACCAGCAGGACGCCGGCTGACGGGCCGGTCCCAGGTGGACCGGCCGATCGGGCCGCGACCCCGGGCTTCCATTCGGCTCCGGCCGCCGCCGCTGCCGACGAGGGCGATCGGGCCCGGGTCTCGGCCGTCGGCCCAGCCAAGACGCCGCGGCTGTCCATCAACGGGGTGTCGGCGCTGACCTGGCCCAACGCCATCACCGCCGTCCGCACCGGCGCCGCCATCGTGGTCGGCCTGATCGCCTTGTTGCAAGCCTCGTGGGTCTTGCTCCTGGCCGCCTACCTGACTTATTGGATCGGCGACATCTTGGACGGCTGGACGGCCCGGCGGTTGGACCAGGAGACCCGCTTGGGGGCCGTCTTCGACATCCTGTCGGACCGGGCCTGCTCGACCATCTGCGTCTGCGCCTTGCTCGTCATCCGGCCCGAGTTCGCCGTCGCTTTGGGCGTCTACTACGTCCAGTTCATGGTCGTCGACGCCGTCTTGACCTTGGGTTTCCTGCATTGGCCCGGTCTGATCAGCCCGAATTACTTCTACCGCGTCGACCGCTTGATCTGGCTGCTCAACTGGTCGCCGGTGGCCAAGGCCTGCAACACCGGACTGCTGATCGTGCTCCTGCTCGGTCTGCCTCTGATCGGCGGGCCCTTGCTCATCGCCGTGGCGGTGGCTGTGATCCAGCTGGCTCTGAAAGTCTTCTCTGGTTACCGCATGTTGCGTCTGACCACCCGGCGGGTGGCCCTCAAGGCCGACTGACCGGACTGGTCCGGCCGTCATGTGGGAGTTCTGGGCCGCCGTGGCCGGTTGTCTGGGGGCCGGTCTGGCCTCGGCCGTCTTCCCTCTGGTCAACGCCGAGTTGGCGACCGTGGCGGCGGCCGGGTTGGCCGCCCGGACGACCGCTTGGGCCTGTGTGGCCGCCGTCGCCGTGGGCCAGACCATCGGCAAGATCGTGATCTACGAGTCGGCCCGGGCCGGTCGCGCCCTGCACCAACGCCGCCGTGGCGGCTCGGGTCCGGTCGACTCGCCCCCAGCTGTCACCGCCGTCGGCTCGACGGTCGACGACCCCACCCCGTCGCCTTGCGCGGATCCATCCCCTGTGGTCCACGACTCCACATCCCCATCGGCTCCGATCCCCGCCCCAACCGTCGCCATGGTCGCATCGACCTGTTGGAGTCGTCTCAAAGCCTGGCTGGGCCGGGTCTCGCGCCGCTTGGAGGCGGCCATGGACACCCGCTGGCGCCGCGTCGCCGTCATGCTGGTGTCCTCCAGCGTCGGAGTGCCGCCCTTGCTGGCCATGGCGGCCCTGGCCGGCGTCCTACGCATGCGTCGTTTCGACTACGTCGTCTGCGTCCTGGTCGGCCGTCTGCTCCGCTTCGGCGCCATCGCCTGGCCGGTCTTGGTTCTGACCGGGTAGGGCCAGGATCAGGGATGACTCCGGGCCCGCGAACAGACGCTTGGCCGCCTCGTGTTGGTGGGGGATGTCGCGCAGGGTCAGCCGCAGCATGACGTCGGTGTCGACGCTGACTGTCGTCACAGTCTGGGCTCCCTGGACTCGTACAGCGCCGACACCTCTTCCAGCGGGGAATGCCAGGGTTTGGTATACCCCCTCTAGACGCATCCATTTAGGGGGGGTAAACTGCGGAAGTGACCAAGCCGATGAAGTACCGCGACTTGGTCAGGGCGTTGAGGCGGGCGGGGTTCACGTCCAGGCCAGGCAAGGGCGATCACGAAGTGTGGACCGGCCCGAACGGCGCGCGAGCCGTCTTGGTGGTGGACGTCGAATGTTCCCCCGCTGTCACGAGGGGGGCGTTACAAGCGATCAAGCAGGCGGAAGAGGGGGACGAAGGATGAGGAAGGCCATCACCGTGATCGCGCATTCCTGGGCGCTCGGATGGGAGCTGATCGTCGGCGACCTCGGGGCCACCCAGGTGCGTACGTTGGCGCGGGCCGAGCGGCAGGTCCGCGACTATCTAGACACCATCGACCCGGACGTCGATCATGCCGGATGGGCCATCGAGATCGTGCCCGCCCTGGGCCCGGTGTCGGAAGAGGTGCGTGCGGCGAAAGCCGCCACTGTCGCCGCGGCGGCGGCTCAAGTCGAGGCCGGGCGGCGTCTGCGCGCGGTGGTTCGCGAACTCCGCTCGCAAGGACTGTCGCTCGAAGACACCGCTTGCGTCTTGGGTGTCTCGAAGGGCCGAGTCTCGCAATTGGTCTGATTCTGCTTAAGTCAGATGACAGGCGTTTATTTGACTGATGGCAAGGGGTTTCGTCTCCAGGGGGCGTTCAGGTGGTGAATTGGTCGGACATGGCCTGGCTGGCCTCGACCGGGCCGGGCAGCAGTCCGTTGGCCGCCATCGCTTCGGCCATGGTCCGCCATTGGGCGGGGTCCAGGCCCGGGCTCTGGCCGAGGCGGCCGACGAACAGGGGCACGGTGGCCTCCAGCACCAGGCTGGCCGAGGTCTGGGCCTCGGGCGAGTCGAAGTCGGGGATGTGTTGGGCCGCCACCTGGAGGGCGTGGTCGCGGTCGGCCACCACCGAGGCGATGGCCAGGCCCAAGGCCGTCACCACGCCGCGCACCAACTCGGGTTCGGTCTCGGCCAGGGCGGAAGTGGTGGCCAGACAGATCGACACCAACGGCACTTCAGGGTCGATGGCGCGGACTGGGAAGCCGGCGGCGGCGAAGTTGACGGCGTCGCCGTTGGCGAAGCCGATGGTGGCGTCGACCTTGCCGGTCGACAGGGCGGCCAGCTGGGTGTAGCCGATCTCGGCGATGGTGACGTCTTGTTCGGTCAGCCCGGCTTGGGCCAGGGCCAGGACCAAGGCGAACCAGTTCTCGCCGTAGCGGCCGGGCAGCCCGACGCTGTGGCCCTTGAGGTCGGCCAGGGTTTGGATCGCGGAGTCGGCCGGCACGATCAAGCGGGCCGGGTAGGACTGGTAGTACGGCGCCACCGCCACCACGTCGACGCCCTGGGCCCGGGCTTGCAGGATCTCGTCTCCGCCCGCCACCACGAATTGCTCCTGGCCGGCCGCCAGGGCGGTGAACAGTCCCTCCGAGGCGCCGTGGTGGCGCAATTCCACGCCGTCAGGCAGCAGGCCGTCGGTGGCCGCCACGTAGAAGGGGGCGAACTGGATGTTGGGGATGAAGGTCAGCCCGACCACGGTCGGCCCGGCCGTCGGCGCCGTACGGCCCCCGCAGCCGCCGTCCGCCTCGGAGCAGTCCTCCTGGCTGCCGCAGGCGGCCAGCCCCAGCCCGGCCGTCAGGGCCAGCCCGGCCGCCGACAAGACGGTGACCAGGCGCCGACCCGTCCCGGCGATGGATTCCGCGACTCCGCTGCGCTGGGCGCGGAATGACTGGGTGTTCGAGCGCCGCCCCGGGTCACTCACGCCATCCTGCTGTCTCACGTCATCCGGCGCGTAGTCGCAGGATCCAGCGGCGGTCCGGTGTTGGGGCGACGGTCCGGCGGGGCGGGGTCTCGGCATGGTTTTCCTTCCGGTCGGTGCGATCAGCGGCGGGGGCGCTCGGTCACGAAGGCGCGGCGTTCGATCAGGCTGATCAAGGAGTAGATGGTCGAGGCCAGTCCGGCCAGGACCAAGATGGTGGCGATCATGCCGGCGGTGTTGAGGTTGTCGCGTTGGACTGTCAGGAGCAGGCCCAGGCCGGACCCGCCCATCACCATCTCGCCCACCACGGCCCCGGTCACCGACAGGGTGAAGCCGTTGCGCAACCCGGCCAGCACCGAGGCGCCGGCCAGGGGGAACTCGATCAACCACAGGCGGGCCCAGAAACCGGCCCCGTCCATGGCGGCGGCGTCCAGCAGGTCGCGGTCGAGGTGGCGCAGGCCGACGGCGGAGGAGACCAGGATGGGGAAGAAGACCATCAAGGAGCACAGGGCCACGATGGCGCCGGGGCCGTAGCCCACCCACAGCACCAGCAGCGGGGCCAAGGCGATGGCCGGGATGGCTTGGGTGGCGCCGAGGAAGGGCGTGACGGCGGCGGCGGCCCAGCGCGAGTGGGTGATGACGACGGCCAGGGGCAGGGCCACCAGGGCGCCCACTAGACAGCCGGCCAGGGCTTCGGTGAAGGTGACGCGGATGTACGGCCAGAGCTGGCCGCCGGTCACCAAACCGTCCACCAGCCGGTCCAGCACCGGGCCGGGGCCCGGCAACAGGTAGGTCGGGATGCGGCCCGGCGCGGTCAAGGCGAACCAAACCACTGACAGAACCGAGCCCAGACCGAGCGGGGCCAACAAGGCGGCCGGGCCGCGTAGTCGGTTGGAGCGTCGGCGGGGCGGTGAGGCCGAACCTTCCGGGCCCAAGCCAGACTCCTGCCACAAGCTGGCGGCGCCTCGACCGGGCCCGGCTGAGGCGATGGTCGGGGCGGGGGTGGAAAGAGCCGGTGCGGGGGACGGGGCAGCGGTCGTCGCGTCTTGGCCCAAGGCCAGTGACTGGGGCTGGGAGCCCATCGCGTCCTCCGTCAGTTGACCGGGGACGGATGCTCAAGCGTCCGAACGGCGGGCGGGCCCGCCGCGTGCTGCCTCCCATCCAGACTTGAGTTTCGTCTTACAGACGAAACCTCACTGTCGGTCCTGGAATTCCACCAGGTCAGCCGGCCGAATCATCGGACCGGTTCGCGGACTTTGACCGCCGGTTCGGATTCTCACCGAGCCCCGGAGCACGTTGCTGGCACCAGCATAGTCCCTTTCGACGGCCGGAGGCGCCACCGTCGGACCCTCCGTCGGACCCTCCGTCGGGGTCCGGCGCGGCGGCGCGGCGCGTCCTTGGCGCCACCCGTCGGGTCAGGCCGTGGTGGCCGGTCGTCGGTCCGGCTCGGCGGTGCGGCACGTCCTCGGTCACCCGTCGGGCCAGGTCTCAGTGGCCGGTCGTCGGCTGGCGGTCCGGCTCAGCGGTGCGGCACGTCCTCGGTCACCCGGTAACGCACGCCGATGTGGTGGTCGCGGCTCCAGTACAACCGCAACCCCTGGTTGATGAAGAGATACCAGGAGACGCCCAGCAAGGTCAGGACGATGGGCCCGGTGCAACACCAGATCGCCACGCGGGCCCCCCAGATGTCGCCGATCCGGCCCAGCACCGGTGACACCACCGGGGTCAGGCCGATGATGACCAGGCCCCACAGCGCCATCACCCGGCCCCGTACCTCGGGGGCGATCGAGATCTGGACCATCGAGTTGGCGGTCACCATGATGGAGACGGCCGAGAACCCGAGCGGCACCATCAAGGCGCAGAAGACGTAGAAATTGGGAGCCAGGGCGGAGGCCGCCGCGGACAGGCAGAAGACGATCAGGTAGACGAAGATGTGCCTGATCCGAGGTCTGGCCCGGCGGGCGATCAGCAGCGCCCCGGTCAGGGAGCCCACTCCCATGACCGAGCCCAACATGCCGTATTCCCCCGGGCCGCGGTCGAACACCGCGGTCGACATCAAGGTGTTGGTGATGCCGTAGTTGAAGGCGAAGGTGCCCATCATCAAGCCGATGATGAAGAGCAGGGTCAGGTCGGGTCGGCGGATGACGTAGCGGAAACCCTCGGCCACTCCGCGGCCGCGGTTGGCGTCGCGCGGCGGCAGGATGAAGAGTTCGGAGTTGCGCATCCGGGCCAGCATCAAGATCAGGATCAAGAAGCCGGCCGCGTTGACCGCGAAGGCGTAGCCGGTGCCGACGGCGGCGATCACGAAGCCGGCCACGCCTGGGCCGATCAGGCGGGCGGCGTTGAAGGAGGCCGAGTTCAGCCCGATGGCGTTGCTGAGGCGGTCGGGGCCGACCATCTCGGAGACGAAGGCCTGGCGGGCCGGGTTGTCGAAGGAGCTCACCATGCCGTCGAACAGGGCCAGGGCGAAGACGTGCTCGATTCGGATCCAGCCGCTGATGACCAGGACCGACAAGGTGATGGCGGACAGGCACATGGCCGACTGGGTGACCATGGCGATGTTGCGCTTGGGCAGGCGGTCGGCCAGCAGCCCTCCGAATGGCGTCAAGACCAGGGTGGGGATGAACATGACCGCTGTCAGCCAGCCCAACATGGTGGCGTTGGATTCGGTCAGTTCGACCAGCATGAGCCAGGACTTGGCGGTCATCGACATCCACTGTCCGGTGTTGCCCGACAGGGCTCCGATGAAGTAGCGGCGGTAATTCGGTACGGAGAGGCTGGCAAAGGTCTGCGGCAAAGTCATCTTGAGCGCCAGAAATCGCTTTCGTGGTCAGATCGGGTGTTCGGGTCGGGCGGGTCGGTGGCGCGTCAGGGGCGGGCCGACGGACGATACGGCCCGTCGGTCGGTGGTGGCGCCTGCTCGGTCGGAAGGGTCCGACCATTGGGCGAGGGTGCCTCGTTGGGCTGGCGCGGACAGGGACCGCCACCGATCCTACTCGCCCGTCAGACCCTGAAAAAGCCCATCTCGGCCGCGTCGTCGAATCGGCTGACCCAGCTGCGGCGGCCGTCTTAGGCCGGTCGCCGAGCGGTCAGAGACGGCGTAGGAAGTCGGGGTCGTCGTCCGGAGCCACCGGCCGGGCCGGCCGCCCGTCACCCTCGCCGGTGGGTCGGCCGAAGATCCACCAGCACAGCAAGCCGATCCCGGGCACGACCAAGACCAGCACGAACCACAGCCAGCGGGGCAGATGGCGGACCTCGCCCGGGTCGGACTGGGCCACCACGACCAAGCTGAAGATGGTCAGGCCGATGAGCAGCAAGATCGGCAAGAGACGTCCCACGCCCCCAAGATTAGCCGGTCGCCGCCGTCGATCCGGCCCTATCGTCCCTTCTCCGAGGTTTCGCGGCCGTCGCTCAGTTGTCCTCGGGGCGGCCCGGTGGACCGCGCGACGGCCGCCGCCGCCGGGCCGGGGCGACCGCCCGCCGGCCTGGGGCGGACTGGTTAGGCTGGGCCCATGAGCTCCCGTCGGATCGAGCTGGTCGCCCCGTCTGATTGGCCGCGCCGCCTGGAGGCTTTGCTGGCCGGGTCGGGCGAGGTCCTGGCCCCCTTCCCGGCGGCCGACTCGGCCGACGCCTTGGAGCTGGATCGGTCGGTGGCGGCGGCGGGCGGGGCCGTCGTGGTCTGCACCTCCGGTTCGACCGGTCGGCCCCGAGCCGTCGTGCTGCCGGTGGCCGCCCTGCTGGCCGCCGCCCAGGCCAACCAAGCCGTCTTGAGCCGGCCGGGCGATTGGGTGTCAGCCCTGCCGACTCACTACGTGGCCGGTCTGATGACCCAGGTGCGGGCCATCGTGGCCGGTCGCGCCTGGCGGGCGGTGGCGGGCGATCTGGGCGGCCTCGACCCCGGCCGGGGTCCCAGCTACCTTTCCCTGGTGCCGACCCAGCTGCATCGGGGGTTGTCTCAGCCCGCGCTCCGGCGCGCTCTGGCCGGCTTCGAAGCCGTCTTGGTGGGCGGAGCCAAGCTGGATCCCGCCTTGCGGCGGCGGGCCGAGGCGGCCGGTCTGAGGCTGGTGGCCACTTACGGCATGACCGAGACGGCCGGCGGCGTGGTCTACGACGGCCGCCCCCT
>JAIRYW010000004.1 GCA_031267645.1 Propionibacteriaceae bacterium | reverse complement strand
CACGTGTTACTCACCCGTTCGCCACTCGTGTACTCCGAAGAGCCTTACCGTTCGACTTGCATGTGTTAAGCACGCCGCCAGCGTTCGTCCTGAGCCAGGATCAAACTCTCCGTTGAAATCTATCGGACCGGGCGAACCCGTTTCCGTTCAACTTTGAGGTGATTTCCTGACAGGATCCATTAGCTGGATCTATCAATTAATCAAAGGAACCGCATGAGAGTGATTATTCACTCACATGACGGGGCACTTACATTTACAATGTATGTGCATTATTTTGGCATTGACTTTAAGCACGCTGTTGAGTTCTCAAGGTTCGGATGCGGTCCTCGTTTTGGCCTCTCGGCCGCCATTCGGCGCAACTCGGGAAACATTACCGGGATGTCTCTGTCGAGTCAAATCGGCGGTGCGTCCCCCTCCCTTTCCCGATTCCGCCGTGACCGCGCCCTTGGGCTTGGTCGGTCGGGATCGTTCTGGAGAGGGCCTCCGGCTAGGTCTTAGGACTGATGACGGGGGCTCAAAGAGAGCCTGTCATCCTCAGTCTGGCGGACCGTCCGTCGGAAGGCTCGGCTAAAGCTACACGGGTCGGATGGACTCGTCAAGTCCCTTATTCAACGCCGATCTCAGGCCCGCGCCGCCCGCACCAGACCGACGGTTTTACGGCCTCGACGCAGCACGACGAAGCCTCCGGGCAAAATGTCCGCCGGGCTGACGACGGCCTCCACCTGGCTCAGCCGGACGTTGTTGAGGTACGCCCCGCCTTCGTCGATGGCCCGGCGCGCGGCCGATTTCGAAGCCACCACGCCGGCCGCCACCAGAGCCTCCACCACCGGGCTGCCCTCCAGGCCGGGCACGGCGGGAGCGGACAGCTCCTGGGCCACGGCCTCCAGCAGGTCGGCCGTCAGCAGCCTCAGGTCGTCGCCTCCGAAGAGGGCGGCCGCCGCCCGGGTCGCCCCCTGGCGTTCGGCCGGCGAATGCACCAGGTCGGTCAGATCGTCGGCCAGGACGCGCTGGGCGGCCCGCGCTTGGGGCCGCTCGGCGGTCTGACGCTCCAACTCGGCGATCTCCTCCCGCCCTCGCGTGGTGAAGAGTTTGACGTAACTCACCACCATCTCGTCCTCGGCGTTGAGGAAGAACTGATGGAAGGCGTAGGGCGAGGTCATGGCCGGGTCGAGCCAGACCGTGCCGCTCTCGGTCTTGCCGTACTTGGACCCGTCGGCCTTGGTCACCAAAGGCGTGGAGAGGGCGTGGACATGGTCGCCAGTGACGCGGCGGATGAGGTCGGCGCCGGCGGTGATATTGCCCCATTGGTCGGAGCCGCCGGTCTGCAGGCGGACGCCGTGCCGACTGTGCAGCTGGAGGTAGTCGAAGCTTTGCAGCAGGACGTACGAGAACTCGGTGTAGGAGATGCCCGACTCCAGGCGGTTGCGCACCACGTCACGGGCCAGCATGCGCGAGACCGAGAAGTGCTTGCCCACGTCGCGCAGGAAATCGAGCAGCTGGACGTCCTTAGTCCAGTCGTAGTTATTGACCACCTGGCCGCCGTTGGGACCGTTGAAATCGATGAAGCCGGTGACCTGGCCCCGGATGCGCTCGACCCAGGCGTCGACCACCTCTTTGGGGTTCAGATTGCGCTCCGAGCTTTGCCTGGGGTCGCCGATCAGCCCGGTCGAGCCGCCCACCAGCAAGAAGGGCCGGTGGCCGGCGACTTGCAGCCGGCGAGCCAAAATGAGCTGCAGCAAGTTGCCCATGTGCAGGCTGGGGGCGGTCGGGTCGAAGCCGACGTAGAAGCTGAGCTGGCCGTGGTCGAGGTCGGCCTGGAGGGCCTGAGGGTCAGTGGCGTGGGCGACCAGCCCGCGCCAACGCAGATCGTCGAACAGTTCAGTCACGGTAGACCACCCTAGCGACTGTCCGGCCGGCGCGGCCGACACCCGTCAGGGGCTCAGGGCCGGATCTGCCCCTGACCCCAGACGATCCACTTGGTGGTGGTCAGCTCGGCCAAGCCCATGGGACCGCGGGCGTGCAGCTTCTGGGTCGAGATGCCGACTTCGGCCCCCAAGCCGAACTGGCCGCCGTCGGTGAAACGGGTCGAGGCGTTGACCATGACGGCGGCCGAGTCGACCCCGTCGACGAACCGCTGCGCCGCCGCCAGGTCGGAGGTGACGATGGCCTCGGTGTGCCCGGAGGACCAGGTCCGGATGTGCTCCAGGGCCTCGGCCAGGGAATCGACCACCCGGACGGCGATCTCCAAAGCTAGGTATTCAGTGGCCCAGTCGACCGGCTGGGCCGGTTGGACCTCGACCCCGGCCGGCGCGGCGGCCCGGGCCCGATCGTCGCCGTGCAAGACCACACCGGCCTGGGCCAACCCGGCCAAGGCGGTGGGCAGGAAGGTCTGGGCCAGGTCGGCGTGGACCAGCAAGGTCTCAGCCGCGTTGCAGACCGAGACCCGTTGCGTCTTGGCGTTGAGCAAGATGGGCAGAGCCATGTCGAGGTCGGCGCTGGCGTCGACGTAGAGGTGGACATTGCCCACCCCGGTCTCGATCACCGGCACCGTGGCCTGCTCCACGACGGTGGCGATCAGATCGGCCCCGCCGCGGGGGATGACCACGTCGACCAAGCCGCGGGCCCGCATCAGGGCGACCGCGCCGGGCCGCCCCCAGGGGTCGATGGTCTGCACCAGGTCGACCGGCCAAGCCAGCTCGGCCAAGGTCCGCCGCAGGGTCGCGACGATGGCGGCGTTGCTCCGCCGAGCCGCGCCGCCGCCCCGCAGCAGGCAGGCGTTGCCGCTCTTGAAAGCCAACCCGGCGGCGTCCACGGTGACATTGGGACGAGCCTCGTAGATCATGCCGACCACACCCAGGGGAACCCGCACCTGACGCAGGCGCAAGCCATTGGCCAGCGTCGAACCGCGCACCACCTGGCCGACCGGGTCGGGCAACCCGATCAGGGCCCGCAAACCGTCGGCGCAATCGACCAGACGAGCCTCGGTCAGTTCCAAGCGGTCCAGCAGGCCGTCGGTCGAACCGGCTCGGCGGCCGACCCGCCGGTCTTCGGCGTTGGCCTCCAAGATGGCTGGGGCGTCCTCGACCAAGGCCTCGGCCCAGGCCGCCAACACGGCGTCTTTACGACCGCTGCTGGCGCCGGCCAGGATCCGACTGGCGGCCCGGCTCCGGCCGGCCGCCTCGGCCACGGCGGCCGCCGGTTCGGCCAGGTCCGACGGACCGACCCCGTCTTCAGTCACAGCCCCGGCCTCGGCCCGGGCCTCGGGCGGAGCCTTCAGGGTGGCCTCCCGATCCGATGGAATGAACATGGGGCCAGCCTAATCCGGGACCGCCCCCGGACCCGCCAGGGCCGATCCGAACCACTCCCAATCGAGCCAAGACCTGGTCCGAGCCGACCCGGCGACGACGGACTCGACCCTCGACCGCGCCCTCGCGCCGAACCGGAGCCAGGCCCTCTCCGGCCCCCACCGGCCGATCTAGACGGTTCCCGGTCGAACCAAGACCTGTCCGACCCGACCCGAAGACGACCAGCTCGACCCTCGACCGCCTCTTCGCGACGAACCTTAGCCAGGCCTCTCCGGCCCCCACCGACCGATCTAAACGGTCCCCAACTGAGCCAAGGCCTGGTCCAACTCGACCAGTTGACGACGGACTTGGCTCTCGGCCGTGCCGCCGCGGGCGGAACGGGCCGCGATCGACCCGGCCACGGTCAAAACCTGGCGCACCTCGGGAGTCAGCTCCGGGGCCAGGTCGGCCAGGTCGGCGTCGCTCAAGTCCACCAATTCGAGGCCGCGCCGCTCGCACAACTTGACGGCCCGCCCGGCGATCTCGTGGGCCTGGGCGAAGGGCAGCCGACGGCGCACCAGCCAGTCAGCCAGGTCGGTGGCCAAGGAGAAGCCCTGGCCGGCCAGGGACTCCAACCTTTGACGGTCGAAGACCAAGGTCTCGACCAAGCCGGCCATGGCCGGCAGGAGCAGATGGAGCTGGTCGAGGGAGTCGAACAGGGGCTCCTTGTCCTCCTGCAGGTCCCGGTTGTAGGCCAGGGGCAGACCTTTCAAAGTGGCCATCAAGCCAGCCAGATTGCCCACCAGGCGGCCGGCCTTGCCGCGCGCCAACTCGGCCACGTCGGGGTTCTTCTTCTGCGGCATGATGCTCGATCCGGTCGACCAGGAGTCGTCCAAGCGGACGTAGCCGAACTCATGCGTGCTCCAGAGCACGATCTCCTCGGCCAACCGGGACAG
Source organism: Propionibacteriaceae bacterium (assembly GCA_031267645.1). Lineage (GTDB taxonomy): Bacteria > Actinomycetota > Actinomycetes > Propionibacteriales > Propionibacteriaceae > WQYJ01. The sequence continues at coordinate 24,053 of JAIRYW010000004.1, read as the reverse complement.
GTCGACGCCGATCTGGGCCAGCACCCAACAGGCCTCCGACACCTGGTCGCGGGCGGCCGTGGCGTCGATCGAATTGGGGGCCGAACCGACGAAACCGAGTCGGTGGGCCACCGTCTCGGGGTCGAGGCCGAGCGAACCGCCGGCCAGGGCGGCCGAGCCGTAGGGCGACCAGGCCAGCCGTCGGCCCAGATCGGCCAGCCGCTCGAGGTCGCGCACCAAGGGCCAGGCGTGGGCCAGCAGGTGGTGCGACAGCAAGACCGGCTGAGCGTGTTGCAGGTGGGTCCGCCCCGGCATGGCCACGCCCAGGTGGGCCTCGGCCTGACCCTTCAAAGCCCCCACCAGCAAGCGGACCTCGGCCGCGATCTGAGCCGACTGGTCGCGCAGATAGAGCCGGATCAAAGTCGCGATCTGGTCGTTACGGCTGCGCCCGGCCCGCAGCCGTCCGGCCAGCTCCGGACCCAAGGCCTCGGTCAGGGCCCGCTCCAAGGCGCCGTGGACGTCCTCGTCGCCGGGGGCGGGCCGCAAGGACCCGTCGGCCACTTGGGCGGCCAGCCGGTCCAGCCCGGCGGCCAGCGCCCGCTGCTCGTCCTCGGTCAACAGTCCGGCCTGGAGCAGCGCCTGGGCATGGGCCTGGGAGCCGGCCAGGTCGTAGGGGGCCAGGCGCCAATCGAAGGCGGTCGACTGGGAGAGGGCGAACATGATCTGGGCCGGACGGTCGGCGAAGCGGCCGCCCCACAGCACTCCTGCGGTCATGGAAAGGTTTCCTTGTCGTTCGATACGGTCGTCGGGTCAGATCGGTCGGTCCGGTGGCCAGATGGACCGAAGTCGGCTGGAGTCGGCGGCGGGCGGCCGGAACCGGTCCGACGCCGTCGGGCCGGCCTGACCCCGCTGGACCATCCGGCTCACCGCCGAGCGTATTCCAAGAAGAGCTCGGCCACTTCGGCGCCGCCGAGCGGATCACGGGTGACCGCCAGGACGGTGTCGTCTCCCGCCACACAGCCTAGGACCTGGCTCAGATCGGCTCGGTCGACGGCGCTGGCGAAGAACTGGGCCGCGCCCGGCGGAGTGCGTAGCACGACCAGGTTGGCCGAAGCCTCGGCCGCCAACAATAATTCTTGACAGAGGCGGACCAGGCGGGCGCGGTCGGACGGACCGGCGGCGGTCTCGTCCAAGATGGCGTAGACGGCCGCGCCGTCCGGCCCGCGCACCTTGACCGCACCCAACTCGACCAGGTCCCGGCTCAAGGTCGGCTGGGTGGCCTCGCAGCCGGCTTGGGCCAGCCGGCGGCGCAACTGAGTCTGGTTGGCGACCTGCCCGGAGCTGACCAGGGCGGCCACCATGGCCTGACGGGCGGCTTTGGACGGTCCACCCTGTTCCGAGCGGTCCGTCGGTGGAGCGGACGGGTCCGACCGCGGCGTCGGGTCCGACCGCAGCACTGGATCGGTCCGAAACGTCAGATCCGCCGGGTCCGCCGGGTCCATCGAATAGGCCGGGTCCGCCCCGGCCGGAGGCGGCCCGGGCCGGTCGGACGGGCTCACCGGAGCCTGGCCTGGTCCCACAGGCCGGGCCAGTCGTCCAGGAACGGGACCAGGTCGTCCGGTTGGATGATCAGGGGCGGGACCAGACGGATGACGTCGGGGCGGGGGGCGTTGACGATGTAGCCGGCCTCCAGGGCGGCGGCGGCCAGGGCTGGGGCCAGCGGCGCCTCCAAGCGGACCCCCAGCAGCAGGCCGCGGCCCCGCAGCTCGGCCACGCCGGGGGCCTCAGCCAGGCGCTGGGCCAGCCAACGGCCGGTGGCTTGGACCTGGGGCAGGAGCGGCTCGAGCAGGTCGAGCACGGTCAGAGAGACCCGACAGGCCAGGGGGTTGCCGCCGAAGGTGGTGCCGTGCTGGCCGGGCTGGAACAGGTCGGCGGCCGGCCCGGCGGCCAAACAGGCCCCGATCGGGAAACCGTTGCCGAGAGCCTTGGCCAAGGTCACGATGTCGCCTTGAACCCCTTCGGCGGTCTGGGCCAACCAGTCCCCGGTCCGACCCAGACCGGATTGGACCTCGTCCAGCCAGAGCAGGGCGCCATGGCGGTCGGCCAGACGACGGGCTTGGGCCAGGTACCCGGGCGGCGGCGTCACCACGCCGTTCTCGCCCTGGATCGGCTCCAAGACGATTGCGGCGGTGCTGTCGTCGACCGCCCGGGCCAAAGCCTCGACGTCGCCGTAAGGGACGAATTCGACCTGGCCGGGCAGGGGTTCGAAGGGGGCGCGGTACTTCTCGGTCCAGGTCAAGGCCAAAGCCCCCATGGTGCGGCCGTGGAAGGCGCCCTCGGCCGCCACCAACTTGGTCCGCCCGGTCAACCGGGTCAGCTTGAAGGCGGCCTCGTTGGCCTCGGTCCCGGAATTGGTGAAGAAGACCCTAGCCGGGCCGGACAACCACCCGGTCAGACGCTCGGCCAAGGCGATCTGCGGCTCGCTGGCGAAGAAATTGGAGATGTGGCCCAGCCGGCCGGCTTGGTCGGCCAGCGCGGCCGTCAGGGCCGGGTGGGCGTGGCCCAGACCGACCGTGGCGATGCCGGCCAACAGATCGAGGTGGCGCCGGCCCTGGTCGTCCCACAGATGGACGCCCTGTCCGCGCACGAACAGGCGGGTGGGCGCGCCGAAGGCGTGGGTCAGGGCGCTGTCGTAGCGGTCGGTCCAAGTCATGGCGTCACCATCGTTCCTATGCCGGTGTCAGTGAACAATTCGAGCAAGACGGCGTGGGCCACCCGGCCGTCCGTCACGGTGGCCCGGTGCACGCCGCCGCGCACGGCGTCCAAACAAGCCTCCATCTTCGGCCTCATGCCGGCCGTCAGACCGGGCAGCAGGGCCTCCACCTGGCTGGCCGAGATCTTGGGCACGATGGCGGTCGACTGGGGCCAGTCCAAGTACAAGCCCTCGACGTCGGTCAGCATGACCAGACGGTTGGCCCGCAACTCCATGGCCAAGGCGGCGGCGGCGGTGTCGGCGTTGATGTTGTAGACCGTGCCTTGGCCGTCGGCCGCCACGCCCGCCACGATCGGGATGCGGCCGGCGGCGATCAGGTCCTGGATGGCGGCCGGACGGACCTCGGCCACCTCCCCCACCAAACCCAGGTCGACGTCTTGGCCGTCCACCTCGACAGTGGCCGGTCGAGCCAAGAAGAGTCCAGCGTCCTCGCCCGACATGCCGACCGCCAAAGGCCCGTGGGCGTTGATCAGGTTGACCAGCTCACGGCCGACCTGCCCCACCAAGACCATCCGGATGATGTCGATCGACTGGGCCGTGGTGACGCGCCGGCCGGCTTTGAACTCGAAGGGGATGGAGAGCCGGTTCATCATGTCGGTGATCTGAGGGCCGCCGCCGTGCACCACCACGACCTTGATGCCGCAACGGCGCAGGAAGACGATGTCGTCGGCGAAGGCCCGCTTCAGCTCGTCGTCGATCATGGCGTTGCCGCCGTACTTGACCACGATGGTGCGCCCGGCGTAACGCTCGACCCAGGGCAGGGCCTCGATCAAGGCTTCGACCCGCCGCCGGGTGGGCTCGGGCTCAGTGGGGAGCTGGACGGGGCCGCTCATGAGGAGTAGTCCGCGTTCTCGGCCACGTAGCCGTGGGTCAAGTCGTTGGTCCAGACCACGCCTTGGTGGCGGCCGGCGTGCAGGTCGATGTCGACCGTGACCTGGCGGCCGGTCAAGTCGACCAGACTGCGGTCGGCCCCCGGGGCACCCTGCCGGAAGACCTCGACGCCGTTGAAAGCGACGTCGATCAGGTCGGGGTCGAAGGCGGCTTGGGTGGTGCCGACCGCGGCCAGCACCCGGCCCCAGTTGGGGTCGGCCCCGGCCACGGCGCATTTGAACAGGTTGGAGCGGGCCACGGTCCGGGCCACCTCGACGGCGTCCTCCTGGCTGGCCGCCCCCCTGACTTGGATGGCGATCTCGTGTTCGGCCCCCTCGGCGTCGGCGATCAGCTGGCGGGCCAGGCTGACGCAGACCTCGGTCAACACCTGGCGGAAATCGTCCAGGTCGGGCCGTCGGCCGCTGGCCCCGGAGGCCAGCAGCAGGACCGAGTCATTGGTCGACATGCAGCCATCCGAGTCGGCCCGGTCGAAGCTGACCGCGGTGGCCGACCACAGGGCCGGTCGCAGATCGTTCGACTCGAGGTCGGCGTCGGTGGTCAGAACCGCCAACATGGTGGCCAGGCCGGGGGCCAACATGCCAGCGCCCTTGGCCATGCCGCCGACCGTCCAACCGGCCGGATGGCGGTAGGCGGCCTGCTTGGTCTTGGTGTCGGTCGTCATGATGGCGCGGGCGGCCTCGGCCCCGCCGCTCGGGGCCAGCGCCTTGAGGGCCAGGCCGACCCCGTTCTGGATGGCGGTCAGGTCCAGCCGTTGGCCGATCAAACCGGTCGAGCAGACCGCCACGTCTGGTTCGGGACAGGCCAGGCCCTGCGCCACCCAGCGGGCGGTCTGGGCGGCGTCCTCGAAGCCAGCCGGCCCGGTGCAGGCGTTGGCCCCCCCGGAGTTGAGCGCCACGGCCACCAGGCGGCCGTCCTTGACGGCTTGGCGAGACCAGGCCACGGGGGCGGCGAAGACCCGGTTGGAGGTGAAGACGCCGGCCGCTTGGTGGCGCGGCCCGCCGTTGACGACCAAGGCCAGGTCCAAAGCCCCGTTCCGTTTCAGCCCGGCCGCCACGCCGGCGGCCGAGAAGCCTTTGGCGGCCGTCACGCCCCCGTTCAGATCAATTGTCATGGGGCGACTCCGATCGTGCTCAGCCCCCAGGTCTCGTCCAAGCCGAGGGCGATGTTCAAACACTGCACGGCCCCGCCGGCCGTGCCCTTGGTCAGATTGTCGATGGCGGCCACCGCCACCAGCCGGGCGGCCCGGCGGTCGACCGTGACCTGCAGCTGGACGTTGTTCGAGCCCAGGACCGCGGCCGTGGTCGGCCACTGCCCGGGCGGCAAGACCTGGACGAAGGGCTCGTCGGCGTAGAAGCGGCGGTAGACCCGCTGGGCCTCCTCGGCCGTCAACCCCGGGGCCGGGACCGAACAGGTGGCCAGGATGCCGCGCGACATCGGAGCCAGCAAAGGGGTGAAGCTGAGGTTGGGGTCCGGCGCTCCCAGCCAGCGCAGGCCCTGCGCGATCTCGGGGATGTGGCGGTGCGATCCGCCCACCGCGTAGGCCGAGACCGAACCCATCAGTTCGGCCCCCAACAGCCGGGGCTGAGGCGACTTGCCCGCCCCGGAGGCTCCGGAGGCCGCCACCACCACGACGTCGCGGCCGTCGCTCAAGCCCTCGGCCAGAGCCGGCGCCAAGGCCAACAGGGTGGCGGTCGGATAGCAGCCCGGTTGGGCGATCCGGCGGGCCTGGGCCAGGACGGCCCGTTGGCCGGGCAGCTCGGGCAGGCCGTAGGGCCAGACGCCGGAGTGGGGACCGTCGTAGAATTCCTCCCAATCACTGGCCTGGGCCAGCCGGAAGTCGGCCCCCAGATCCAGCACCAGGACGTCGGGGTCGAGGCGGGCCGCCAAAGCCGCCGAGGCGCCGTGGGGCAGGGCTAGGACGACGACGTCGTGTCCGGCCAGATTGTCCACCGTGGTCTCTTGGACCAGACGGTCGGCCAGGGGCGGACAGTGGGCTTGGAGATCCCCCCAGCGGGCCCCGGCGTTGCCGTGGGCGGTCAGGGCGCCGATCTCGACCGCCGGATGGCCCAGCAGCAGACGGACCGCCTCGCCGCCGGCGTAACCGGTGCAGCCGGCCACGGCGACACGATATTTCATACGCATGACTATGCTCCCCAGTCATTGAATATGCAAGTTTAACGGCCGTCGGAGCGGGCCGGAGGCAGCGGATCAGCCGCGCTGGCGGCCCCAGAAGTCGTCCGGCTGGAACAGCCGGTCGGCCAAGCCCTCCAACAGGCCGGCTTCGGCCAGCAGATCGAGCACGGTGTAACGGGAACGGATCAGCTGGGCCCGACTGTAGGTGTCGCGCAGAGCCTCCCAGGTCAGACCGATGTCGCCCGGACCGGCCGGGGCGCCGACGGTCCGGAGACTGGCCTGGAGCTCGGCCGCCGGCAGCAGTTGGTCGGCCAGGCGCTGGCGCAAGCTCGGCCACTGGGCGATCAAGTCGACCAAGCGGGCCTCGACGGCGGCGGCGTCGACGTACTTGGCCTGGGATTGGGCCAAGGCGGCGGCGGTCAGATCGGCCGAGGCGAAGCGGCTCTCGATCAGGGCCGCCCGCTGGGGCCAACTGGCCCAGCCGGCGGCGGCCTGGGCCGGGTCGAAAGCGGACCAGTCCAGCTCCAGGACCAGCTCGTAGAGGGCGGCCATGGCGATCGAGCCCAGGGCGACCTTGAAACCGTGGGACAGCCGGCGCGGTTCGAGGTCGACGCCCAATCCCTCCATCTCCCACAGATGGGAGAAGAGGTGCTCGGAGCCGGAGGCCGGACGCGAGCCGTGGTACGCCTGCATGGCCAGCCCGGACATGACCAGACCCTCGGACAATTCGGCGATGGCCTGGCCGCGGCCGGCCTTGACCCCGGCCGGGTCGCTCAAAGCCGAACGCAAGGAGGCCTGGACCAAGCTCCAGACGCCGGGTTCGATCGGCTCCACGCCCAGGGCGTCGGCCAGGATCCAGTCGGCGCCGGCCACCACCTTGCCCAAGAGGTCGCCGTAGCCCGAGGCGCTCATGGCGGACGGGGCCTGGGCCATGATGTCGTAGTCGGCCACCGCCAAGAGGGGGGCCTGACAGTCCAGGGTCTGCTTGTAACCGTCACGGCTGATCGAGGCTCCGAAGGCGGTGTAGCCGTCCATCGAGGCGGCCGTGGCGACCACCGCGTAACGCCGGCCGAGTTCGTCGGAGGCCCGCTTGACCAGGTCATTGAGGGTGCCGGCGCCGATCGCCACGGCGATGGCGTCGTCCTCGGCCAGAGCCTGACGGACCAATTCGACGTTCTCGTAGCGGGCGTACAGCTCCGGGGAGCCCGGCAGGATGAAAGGCTCGGTCAGAACCACGCCGGCCTGGCTCAGAACGGCCTGGGCGGCCGGCCCGGCCACCTGCCAGGTCCGCTGGTCGGCCACCAACCGGGCCGAGGCGCCGGGCAACTGACGGGCGAACATCCGGCCCAGATCGGACAGCGCGCCCGGCCCGGCCGAGACGGCGGCGGTCTGGTCGGCTCGCTGAACGGCCTCATCGATGACGGACATGGGCGAACCCTCTTTCTTCCTCGCGGCGGCCGGCTTGGTCGAACCAGACCTATTCTCTCGCCTGGCCCGCGCTCGGTCGAGGCCGGGCGGAATGGCAAGACGGCCCGGCCCTCCGGTCGGACGGCCCGAGCCTCAGTCGGCCACCCGGGGCACGGCGCCGTGACGCTGGACGGCCAGAGCGACGGCCCGGTCCCGGGCCTCGGCCGCTTCGGCGTCGGTCAGAGTGCGGTCCGGGGCCCGGAAACGCAGCGCGAAGGCCAACGACTTGAGACCCGGCCCGATCTGAGGGCCGGAGTAGACGTCGAACAGAGCCAGCGACTCCAGCAGCGGACCGGCCCCTTGGCGCAGGGTCCGGGCCAGCTCGGCCTGAGGCAGGTCCTGGTCCACGATCAGGGCCACGTCCTCCTTGGCCACCGGGAAGGTGGACAGGGTCGGCAGCTGGCCGGGGCCGGGGGCGGACTCGATCAGGGCGTCCAGATCGAGTTCGGCGGCGGCCGTCGGCTGGGGCAGGCCGAAGGCCTCGGCCACCCCGGGATGGATCTGGCCGGCGTGGCCGACCACCCGGCCGTCCACCGTCAGCTCGGCGCAGCGTCCGGGATGCCAGGGCGCCTGGTCGACCGCCCGCCGGGTCAGTTCCAGGCCGACGGTGCCAGCGGCCCGCTCGGCGAAGGCGACGGCCTGGGTCCAACCGGCCGGTCGCGCCGGGCCGGCCCAGCCGGCCGGCAGCCATTGCCCGGTCAAGACGCAGGCCAGCCGTCGCGGTTGCCGGGGCAAGGCCCGGGCCATGGCGTCGAAGTCCGCCTGGCTCGGCCGACCGGCCACCCCCGGGCTGGGAGCCGCCCCGGCCGGACCGAGGAAGACCAGGCCCTGTTCGTACAGGGCCAGATCGTCCAGGCCACGCGAGGTGTTGCGGGCCACGGCCGCGAACAGGCCGGGCAACAAACTGGTGCGCAGATCGGGGCTGGTGTCGGCCAAGGGATTGGCCAGCCGGACGGTGGCCCGCCGGGGGTCGTCGGCCGCCAAACCGAGCCGGTCCAGATCGCCCGGGCCGCAGAAGGGGAAGGAAATGACCTCGCTGAAACCGATGGCCGGCAGGACCTGGCCCAAGGCCTGACGCAGGCGTTGGGACGGCGTGCGGCCCCGCCCCGGCGGAGCCACCGGCAGGACCGGCTGGATGACGTCGAAGCCGATCTTGCGGCCGACCTCCTCGACGTAGTCATAAGGGTCGACCAGATCGGGCCGCCAAGTCGGCGGGGTCAGAACCAGGTCGTCGCCGCGCCGGGCCACCGTCACGCCGGAGGCGCGCAGGATGGACTCGACCTGGTGGTCCGGCGTCGGATGGCCCAGCACCCGTCGGGGCAGGTCCGCCGCCATGGTTTGCGAGGCCCGCGGCGGGACCCGGCCGGCCACGGTCAACTGGTCCAGCTTCCGGCCGCCGCCCAATTCGACCAACAGGTCGGCCACCCGGTGGGCGGCGCTGTGGGCGGCCGCCGGATCGACCCCGCGCTCGAAACGACGGGAGGCCTCCGAGGACAGCTTGTGCCGCTTCGAGGTCCGGGCGATGGACATAGCTTCGAAACAGGCCGCCTCGATCACGACCCGACGGGTCTGGGGGCCCAATTCGGTCGACTGGCCGCCCATCACCCCGGCCAGGCCGATCACACCGGAGCCGTCGGCGATGACGATGTCTTGGGGGTCCAACTGGCGCTGGACGCCGTCCAAAGTGACCAAGGTCTCGCCGGCGACGGCCTGGCGCACCGAGATGCCGTCGACCAAGCGGTCGCCGTCGTAGCCGTGGATGGGCTGGCCGATCTCGAGCATGACGTAGTTGGTGACGTCGATGGCCAGACCGAGCGAACGCATGCCGGCCATGCGCAGACGGTCGGCCAACCAACGCGGAGTGGGCCGGTCGGGGTCGAAGCCCTCGACCGTGACGGCCACGAAGATGGGGCAGCCGGCGCTGTCCAGCCGCACCGGATAGCCGGCCTGGACCGGCTCCGGGGTGGGGAGGGCCACCGGGTCGGTCCAATCGGCGGCGAAGGCCTGGGCCAGCTCGCGGGCCACCCCCCGGATCGACAAGCAATATCCCATGTCTGGGGTGACGGCGATGTCGAGGACCTCGTCCGAGTGGGCCACCAGAGGCAGGGCGGGTTGGCCGGGCTGGATCGGCTGGCCCTGGTCGTCGGCGGCCGGCAGCACCATGATGCCGTCGTGGTCCTGGCCCAGGCCGAGCTCGTCCTCGGCGCAGATCATGCCGTCCGAGACGTGCCCGTAGGTCTTACGGGCGGCGATGGCGAAACCACCGGGCAGGACGGCCCCGGGCAGAGCCACCACCACCAGCTGGCCGGCGGCCACGTTGGGGGCGCCGCAGACGATGCCGCGCGACCCGGGCTGGTCGGCCGGGGCCGGCTGACTGGCTTGGGCGTTGGCTTCAGGCCCGCAGTCGACTCGGCACCAGCGGATGGTCTTGCCGTTCTTCTGGGCCTCCTCCACCACTGACAGGACCCGGCCCACCAGCACCGGACCGGTCACCTCGGGACCGACCCGTTCGACCGTCTCGACCTCCAGGCCGGCCCGCACCAAGGCTTGGTAGATCTGGCGCGAGTCGAGGGCCGGATCGAGTTCGACCCAGTCGCGCAGCCAACCGATCGGCGCCCTCATCGCGCCCCTCCCTTCAAGGCCCGGCTGAAGCGGATGTCGCCTTCCACCATGTCGCGCATGTCGGCGGCGGCGTTGCGGAACATCAAGGTCCGCTCCACGCCCATGCCGAAGGCGAAGCCGGAGTAGACCTCGGCGTCGACGCCGCAGGCGGCCAGGACCCGCGGATTGACCACGCCGCAACCGCCCCACTCGATCCAGCCCTCCGAGGAGCAAGTCCGACAAGGGGCGTCCGGCTGGTCGACCGAGGCCCCGTGGCAGACGAAGCACTCCAGGTCGATCTCGGCGCTGGGTTCGGTGAAGGGGAAGTAGCTGGGCCGGATGCGGGTCCGGACCTGGCCGAACATGGCCCGGGCCAGGTGGTCCAGGGCGCCCTTGAGATGGCCCAGGGTGATGCCCCGGTCGACCACCAGGCCCTCGATCTGATGGAAGACCGGCACGTGGGTGGCGTCGAACTCGTCGGCCCGGTAGACCTGGCCGGGACAGACGATGTAGATCGGCAGGGGCCTCGACAGCATGGTCCGGATCTGGACCGGCGAAGTGTGGGTGCGCATGACCAGGTTGTGTTCGACCGGATCGACGAAGAGAGTGTCGGAAGTGGCGCGGGCGGGGTGGTGCGGCCCCATGTTGAGGGCGTCGAAGTTCATCCAGGCGGCCTCCAGCTCCGGCCCCTCGGCGATCTCCCAGCCCATGGCCACGAAGACGTCGCCCAATTGCTCCATCAGGGCGCTGATGGGATGGGGTTGGCCGGGCGGGGCCAGATCGACCGGCAGAGTGACGTCGACCCGCTCGGCGGCCAGCTGGGCGGTCAGTTCGACCGCCTGGAGCTGGTCCTGACGTTCGGCCAAGGCCGTGGCGACGCGGTGACGGGCGGCGCCGACCCGGGCTCCGGCGGCTCGGCGCAGCTGAGGGGCCAAACCGCCCACCGCCCGGTTGGCCAGGGCCAGAGCTGATTTGGGGCCGTCGTGGGCCAAGCGGACGGCTTTCAACTCGGCCGTCGACTGGGCCGCCGCGATGGCGGCCTCGGCTGAAGCGATCGACCGTTCGACTGAGGCGTCGTCCCAGGCCGAGTCGGGCGCTGGGGAATCCGGGGCGGACAATGTGTCTCCTCTCGCGCGTGCCGGGGTCAGTTTAGCCGCGTCGGTCCGGCCGGCCGGCGCGCCCGCGAACCAGCTTCAGTCCGCCGTCGCGGGCTGAAGCCCGCTCACGGACGAGGCGTCGGCGGCGTGTTGGGCCGAAGCGGTGGCGTACAGGCAACAGGCGGCGGCCACGGCCAAGTTCAAGCTCTCGGCCTGGCCCCACATCGGCACTCGCACCAACAGGTGGCTGGCCTGGCGGGCGGACTCGGTCAGGCCTCTGGCCTCGTTGCCCAACAACCAAGCCACCGGACCGGACAATTCGCCCTCGGCCGCCAACTGGTCCAGCGGACGGCCGCCGTCGGCGGCGGCGGCCAAGACGCGCAGGCCGGCCTGGCACAGCTGGGCCAAGCAGTCGTCCAAGTCGACCCGGTCGACCACCGGCAGGTGGAAGATCGAGCCGGCCGAGGCCCGCACCGTCTTGGCGTTGGTCGGATCGACCGAACCGGTGGTCAGGACCACGGCGTCGGCCCCGAAGGCGTCGGCGCAGCGGATGATGGCGCCGACGTTGCCCGGGTCGCGGGCCTCGGCGCAGACCACCACCAGGCGGGGGCGGGCGGCCAGGACCTGTTCCCAGTCGCCGGCCCGATGCCGACAGACCGCCACCAGACCGGCCGAATGGACCGTGTCGGCCAAGCCGGCCAGCTCTACCTGATCGATCAGCCACCAGCCGCCGGCCACCAGGTCGGGCCGCAGACGGGCCGCCTCGGCCGTGGCCAACAAGGCCTCGACCTGGCCGGCCGCCAGCCCCTCGGCGATGGCTCCGGGGCCTTCGGCCAAGAAACGGCCCTGGCTGAGGCGCTGTTTACGTAGGCGCAAGCGACGAGCCGACCGGAGCAAACCGCCCGAGGCGGGTCCGATCGGCTCGACCACCGGGGCTGGCGGACCAGCCGGGGCGGCCATGCTAGGCCGCTACGACGGCCTCGCGGGCCAGCTTGACCAAGGCGCTGAAGGCGGCCGGATCGCGCACCGCCAGATCGGCCAGGATCTTGCGGTCGACCTCGACACCGGCCTGCTTGAGGCCGCTGATGAAGCGGTTGTAGGTCATGCCCTCGGCCCGGGCGGCGGCGTTGATGCGCTGGATCCAGAGCGACCTGAAGTCGCCCTTGCGGTCGCGCCGGTCGCGGTAGGCGTAGACCATCGAGTGCAGGAGCTGCTCCTTGGCCTTGCGATACAGCCGCGAACGCTGACCCCGGTAGCCGGAGGCCAGCTCTAGGACTTCGCGGCGCTTCTTGTGGGCGTTGACGGAACGCTTGACACGAGACATGACTTCTCCTTATGCGTGATCGGTCGGCTCACAGGCCGAGCAGGCGGCGAGCGGTGCGGTTGTCGGCCGAACTGAGCTCGGCGTCCGGCATCAGCCGGCGCGTGCGACGAGATGACTTGTGCTCGTTGAGGTGGCGCTTGCCTGCCTGACGATGCACCAACTTGCCGGTGCCCGTGACCTTGAATCGTTTCTTGGCGCCCGAGTGGGTCTTCATCTTCGGCATGGCTGCTCCGTTCTTCGTTCTTATATGCGGTCAGGACCCGGGCCGTCAGCCCAGGTCGACGTCGGGATCTAGATTGTCGGCCGGTCCGCGCCGACGCTTCGGCGGGGTGGTCTGGGCGGCAGCCCGAGACTCGGCCAGGTGTCGCTGCTCGGCCTCTTGATCGGCCGCCCGGGCGGCCGCCCGGCGCTCCTTCTCGGCCTGGACCTCGACCCGGGCCTCCGACTTCTTCCGGGTCGGAGCCAACACCATGATCATGTTGCGCCCGTCTTGGCGCGGGGCGGCTTCGATCACGCCATCCACCGCCACGTCCTCGGCCAAACGCTGCAACAGGTTCAACCCCAGCTCCGGCCGGCTCTGCTCGCGGCCACGGAACATGATCGTGATCTTGACCTTGTCGCCGGCCCTCAAGAAGCGCGTGACATGGCCCTTCTTGGTCTCGTAGTCGTGGGAGTCGATCTTGGGCCGCAGCTTCATCTCCTTGATGACGGTGCTGGTCTGATTGCGCCGACTCTCGCGGGCCTTCTGGGCGTTCTCATATTTCCACTTGCCGTAGTCCATCAGCTTGGCCACCGGTGGGCGCGCCATGGGCGCGATCTCGACCAAGTCCAATCCGAGTTCCTGGGCCATTCGCAGGGCCTCTTCCAGCCTTACGATGCCGACCTGGTCGCCATCGGGGGCGACCAGCCGCACCTCGGCGGTACGGATGCGGTCATTGATGCGCGGTTCGGTGCTGATGCTTCCTCCTAAAGGGGGCCGACAGGCCGGGAACACGCCCCAGACCCCGTCGTCGCAGCGCCTGCACACCAGATCGAACCGACCCGACCAAGGCCGGGCGGCGATCGTGACCTGACCAGCTGGACTGGCCGAGGTGGGAGAGGCTCCACTTCAACGGGTGGCTCGAGACGAGCTCACCGGTCGCACACTCTACCCTGCGGCGCGACCGATCCCGAAATCCACCCTGCCCGGTCCGAGTCGGCTCACAGGCGGCAGGCCGACACGTCCGTCACCAGGATGGCCCGGGCGCCGACCGCCCAGAGCTGGTCCATCAAAGCCTGATGGCCCCGACGCGGCACCAGGGCCCGCACCGCGCACCAACCGGCCTTGGCCAGAGGCGACACCGTCGGACCTTCCAGGCCGGGGGCCAGAGCGGCGGCGGCCGGCAAGTCGTCCTGACGGATGTCGTAGTCCACCAAGACGTAGTCGCGGGCCACGATGACGCCGGACAACCGACGCACCAACTGATCGAGGTCCTCCGGCAGGTGCTCGGAGCGCCCGATCAAGATGGCCTCGGACTCCAAGATGACGTCGCCGAAGATGGCCAAGCCGGCCTTGCGCAGGGTCGAGCCGGTCTCGACCACGTCGGCGATGACATCGGCCACGCCCAGCCGGATGGCCGACTCGACCGCCCCGTCCAAGTGGATCAAACGGGCGCTCAGGCCGCGCTGGGTGAGGAACCTCCGCAGCAGGCCGGGATAGCTGGTGGCCACCCGTTTGCCGGCCAGGTCGGCCAAGGCCCAGTCCCGCCCGGACGGAGCCGCGAAACGGAACTTGGTGCGCCCGAAGCCCAGGGGCAGCAGCTCGACCGCCTCGGCCTCGGAGTCGAGCAACATGTCCCGACCGGTGACGCCTAGGTCCAAAGTGCCCTCGCCGACGTAGACGGCGATGTCGCGCGGCCGTAGATAGTAGAACTCGACCGCGTTGACGTCGTCCACCAAGACCAAGTCTTTGGTGTCCCAACGCTGACGGTAGCCGGCCTCGGTCAGCATTTGGCTGGCCGCTTCGGACAGGGCTCCCTTGTTGGGGACGGCGATCTTGAGCAGAGCGGTGTCGGTCACGGTGATGAGCCTAGCGGGCGGACGGAGCGGCGGCGGCCGGCCGGACTCAGAGGTGGCGGTAGACGTCCTCCAGGCTCAGCCCCAGAGCCAACATCATGACTTGGGTGTGGTAGAGCAACTGCGAGATCTCCTCGGCCGCCTCCTGCTTGGACTGGAACTCGGCCGCCATCCAGCTCTCGCCGGCCTCCTCCAAGACCTTCTTGCCGATCTCGTGCAGACCGGCGTCCAGCCGGGCCACCGTGCCGGAGCCGGGCGGACGGGTGCGGGCCAGTTCGCTCAACTCGGCGAAGAGCTGTTCGAAGGACTTGCTCATGCCGGCTCCCCCTCCGCCGCCGTCGCGGCGGCTTGGTCCGGGACGGGCGGCAGGACCGCCGGGCGGCCGGCCATACCGACCAGCTGGCCGACCGGGCCGCCGATCAGACCGAGGTCGGCGTACTGCTCCAAGCGCAACCGGGAATCGGCGATGTCGAGGTTGCGCATGGTCAACTGGCCGATCCGGTCGGTCGGGCCGAAGGCGGCTTCGGCCACCTTCTCCATCGACAGCTTCTCGGGGTGGTAGGACAGGGCCGGGCCGGCGGTGTCCATGATCGAGTAGTCCTCGCCCCGGCGTAGTTTGAGCGTGACCTGGCCGGTCACGGCCGAAGCCACCCAGCGCTGCAAGGACTCCCGCACCATCAAGGCCTGGGGGTCGAACCAGCGGCCCTCGTACAACAAGCGGCCCAGCCGACGGCCCTCGTTGTGGTAGTTGGCCACCGTGTCCTCGTTGTGGATGGCGTTGACCAAGCGCTCGTAGGCGATGTGCAGCAGAGCCATGCCGGGAGCCTCGTAGACGCCGCGCGACTTGGCTTCGATGATGCGGTTCTCGATTTGATCGCTCATGCCCAAACCGTGGCGCCCGCCGATGGCGTTGGCCTGACGCACCAAGTCGGCCCGGCTGTCGAATCGGCGCCCGTCGATGGCCACCGGCCACCCGGTCTCGAACTCGATCGTGACCTCCTCCGGGACGATCTCGACCGCCGGATCCCAAAACCGCAGACCCATGATCGGGTCGACCAGTTCGACGCCGACGTCCAACCGCTCCAGATCCTTGGCCTCGTGAGTGGCCCCCCAGATGTTGGCGTCGGTCGAGTAGGCCTTCTCCTGGGAGTCGCGGTAAGGCAGGTCACGTTGGCTCAGCCAGGCCGACATCTCGGCTCGCCCGCCCAACTCGGCCACGAAGCGGCGGTCCAACCAGGGCTTGTATATCCTCAGCTCGGGGTTGGCCAGCAGTCCGTAACGGTAGAAACGCTCGATGTCGTTGCCCTTGTAAGTCGAACCGTCGCCCCAGATGTGGCAGTCGTCACCCGCCATGGCCCGCACCAGCATGGTGCCGGTGACGGCCCGGCCCAACGGCGTGGTGTTGAAATAGGGCCGCCCGGCGCTCCGGATGTGGAAGGCGCCGCACTGGAGGGCGATCAAGCCTTCCTGGGCCAACGGCTCGACACAGTCGACCAAGCGGGCCAATTCGGCCCCGTACAACCCGGCCCGGGCCGGCACCGAATCGATGTCGGGCTCGTCGTATTGGCCGATGTCGGCGGTGTAGGCGCAGGGCACGGCCCCGTTCTGGCGCATCCAGGCCACGGCCACTGAGGTGTCGAGCCCACCCGAGAAGGCTAAACCGACCTTCTCACCGCGGGGTAAATCGAAGAGCACTTTGGACATGGGGGACATCGTAGTGCCCCGGCCGCCTCAACCGCAGGCCCGCACCGAGGCGGCCAACAATTCTTGGGATTGGCTGACGAACTGGTCGACTCGCTCCGCCACCTCGGCCAATTTAGCCTCGTCGTTCTCGTCCAAGGCCGCCTGTTGGGCTCGTAGGTGTTCCAACATGGCCTCGACCGGGCCGTCCATGCCGGTGGCGCGGGCCGATTCGGACAAGGACTCCAGATCGTCGATCAACAAGACCGTGATCCGGCCCAGAGCGACCCGGTCGCCGTCCGCCAAAGCGGCCGTGTAACTGGCCTGCTGCTGGCCCAGACCGTCCGCCAACTGGCTCCAGGAGCGGCAGTACTCCCGCTTCGAGCGGTCCTGCACCACACCGCTGGCGACCAAGACGACGAACACCACGATGGCCAGCAGCGGCACCCCGACGGCGATGCCGAGCACTCTCGGCCAAGCCTGTCCGACCCGGCGCCGCCGCGCGTACCCAGTCACCATCGAGGCGGCCGGGCCGAGGTCCGGGGCTTTGGCCGCGGGCGCAGCCGCCTCGGCCCGGGGCTGGTCCGGTCCGACGACGGTCCCGGCCAGTTCAGACGCGGGACCCTCGACCGGGTTCGACTCGGCATCGGTCATGGCCCGACTGTAGCCCGCCGGGCCTAAGCGGCCAAACAGACAGGCCTGGAGCTGGACGCCGGCGCCGGCCTACATGGCCACGCCCAGCCAGGCGTCGACCGCCCGGGCCAGTTCGGCCCGGGCTCCGGCGACGTCTTGGCTGGCCGTCTGGCCGGCCTCGGCCCAGGCGTCGACGGCGGCCAGGGCCCGATCAGCTCTCAGATCGCCCAGCACAGCCTGACCGATGGCCTGGACGGTGGACTCGGCCGGGGCCGAACGGGGGGCCCGGATGGCCTGGCGCCAACGTTGGAGACGGGCTTGGCCATCCTCCAGATCGGCCGGGGACCAACTCCAGTCGGTGGCGTAGTGGTGGGCCAGCAGGGCCAGCCGGACCGCCATCGGATCGGCTCCGGCCCGCCGCAGTTGCGAGACCAAAACCAGATTGCCGCGCGACTTGCTCATCTTCTCGCCCGCCAAGCCGACCATGGCGGCGTGCAGGTAGGCCTGGGCCAAGGGCTGGCCGGTGGCCCACTGAGCCTCGGCGGCGCACATCTCGTGGTGGGGGAAAATGAGGTCCGAGCCGCCGCCTTGGAGGTCGAAGGCCGGACCCAGCCGGCTCAGGGCGATGGCGGTGCACTCGACGTGCCAACCGGGCCGGCCGGCTCCGAAGGGCGAGTCCCAGCTCGGTTCGCCCGGTCGGGCCAAACGCCAGATCAGGCAGTCCAAGGGGTCTCGCTTGCCCGGCCGGTCGGGGTCTCCGCCGCGTTCGGCGAAGACGGCTTCCATCTGGCGGTCGTCCCAGCCGGACAAACTGCCGAAGCCGGGGGCGCGGCGGCAGGCGAAGTACCAGTCGGGATGTTTCGGATCGTCGACCTGGTAGACCGCCCCTAGCTCGACCAGCCGTCCGATCAGGTCTGTCACCAGGTCGAGCGACTCGACCACGCCCAGGTAGTGCTGGGGCGGTATGACGCGCAGGGCGGCCATGTCCTGACGGAACAGTTCGATCTGGTCCTGGGCCAGCTCGCGCCAGTCCACTCCGACGGAGCGGGCCCGCTCCAACAGCGGATCGTCCACGTCGGTGATGTTCTGGGTGTAGACGACCTCACGGCCCAGCTGGCGCCAAGCCCGCTGGACCAGGTCGAAGGTCAAATAGGTGAAGGCGTGGCCCAGATGGGTGGCGTCGTAAGGCGTGATGCCGCAGACGTACAACCGAGCCGAGGGGCCGTCGCCGACCGCGACCAGGCGCCCGCTGGCGCCATCGCGTAGGAGCAGCGCGGCCCCGACCGGGCTGGGACTGGGCGAGGGCAGAGATGGAGCCGGCCACGAACGCATGGGGCCAAGCCTAACCGTCGCGGCGGCCGCGGCGGCGGCGTACCAAGACGGGCCCGGGGCCAGCTGCGGTCGGGGCGGCCGGCCTCAGCCGACGCGACGCAGCCAGGGCGTGGCCTCGATGGCGGCCCCTTGGCGATACGGTTCCAGCTCGTCGTCCCAGGCTTGGCCCAACAGGTCGGCCAGGGCCCCGATCAGGGCGTCGGGACGGCCTTGGCAGGCGGTCACGGCTTGGCGCAGCCGGTCCTCCCGCACCATCAGATCGCCGTTGGCGGCGGCGTCGGCGCTGAACAGGCCCAACTCGGGGGTCCGGCTGTAACGGCGCCCCTCGGAACGGGCGGTCGGGTCCTCGGTCACCTCGAAGCGCAGATCGGGGAAACGATTGAGCAGGGAGGCCAAACGGGCGGAGGTGTCTGGGCGGCCGCGCCAAGTCAACTCGGCCCGCCATTGCCCGGGTTGGGCCGGTTGCTCGGCCCAACTCATACGGACAGGCGTACCCAGGCACGACCCGATGGCCCACTCGACGTGTGGCCTCAGGGCGGCTGGCGCGGAATGGATGAAGACCACGCCGCCAGTCTTTGTGTTCAAAGTTCCTCCTCGCTCGGGTTGTCTTCCCCAACAGCCCAGCCAGCGGAACCGCCCCCATTCTGCCCCATAGCCCGACCGCCGCCAAGCCGGCTGGCCGGGGAGTGTCGCAGCCGCCGACGTCTGGGCCAGAGCGGTCGGCAGCAGCCATGGCTTAGGCTCCTGCCATGACGACTGTCGCGCCCCACGGAGCCTGGACCTCCCCCATCGACGCCGACCTGGTGGCCGGCGGAGCGGTCGGATTGACCGCCCTGCGCCGCCTGGGCTCGGACTCATACTGGTTGGTGGCCGACCCTGGTCAGGGCGGCCGAGTCAGCCTGTGGCGCCAGCGGGGCTCCGGGCCGGCCCACGAGCTGACGCCGCACCACAACTTACGTTCCAGCGTGCACGAGTACGGCGGCGGGGCGGTCGGGCTGACCTCAGATCTGATCGTCTTCACCGACTTGGCCTCGGGCCGGGTCCACTCGCTCGAGTCCGGCCACCAGCCCCGACCGATCAGCCCGGCCGGACCGTACCGTTACGGCGGCTTCGCCGTCCTGCCCGACCGCCGCCGGGTGGTCTGCCTGCGTCAGGACTCCACCCGCTCGGCGGCCCAGCCGGACGACGCCCTGGTGGTGCTGGACTTGGACTCCGCCAACGCCGACGGCGGACGGGTCCTGGCCCAAGGGGCGGATTTCTACTACGCCCCCCAGATCTCGCACGACGGTCGGGTGGTCTGGATGGAATGGGACCACCCCGAGATGCCTTGGACCAGCACCCGGCTGCGCGCCACCGATCTGGACGGCGGCCCCATCTGGTCGGTGGCCGGCGACGGGAACAGCGCCGTGGTCCACCCCAGCTGGGATCGGGACGGCTCGATCGTCTACCTGTCCGACGCCTCCGGGCACTGGAATTTCAACCGTTGGCGGAATGGTGTCAACCAAGTCTTGCACCAGCACCCGTACGACTTCTGCGGCCCGGCCTGGGTCTTGACGCCACCGCCCTACGCCTTGTTGGAGGATGGTTCGATCGGCTGCTCCTGGCTGGTCGAGGGCCGGGCCCAAGTCGGCCGGCTGCGGCCGGACGGGGTCTTGGAGCGCTTCGACCTGGACCTCAGCTGGGCCGATCTCGGGCCGGACCAGCCGGTCGGTTTGATCTCACTGGGCTTCGTCGACCGACCCAGCGGCCTGTTCCGTCTGGACTGGCGCGACGGCCGGGTCCAGGAGGTGGCGCGCAGCGCCCAGATCGAGTTGGACCAGTCCTGGGTGTCCCAGCCCCGGGCCTTCAGCTGGACCGGCCCGGACGGGCCCGTCCACGCCTGGCACTACCCGCCCACCAATCCGAACCAGGTCGCCCCGCCCGGCCAGCGGCCGCCCCTCCTCGTCACCAGCCACGGCGGACCGACGTCTTACTCACCGCCCGACTTCTCGCTCAAGCGGCTGTTCTGGACCTCGCGCGGGCTGGGCCTGTTGGACGTCAACTACGGCGGCTCGACCGGCTATGGCCGGGCCTACCGCGAGCGCCTGCACGGTCGCTGGGGGCTGACCGACGTGACCGATTGCGTCCAGGGCCCGGTCGAGTTGGCCCGGGCCGGCTGGGCCGACCCGGCTCGGATGGCCATCAGCGGCGGCTCGGCCGGCGGCTTCACGACCTTGGCCGCGCTCTGCGCCAGCGACGTCTTCGCGGCCGGGATCAGCCTGTACGGCGTCGGCGACCTGGAGGCCATGGCCCGCGACACCCACAAATTCGAGTCCCATTACCTGGACTGGTTGGTGGCCCCCTATCCGCAGGGGCGCCAGATCTACCAGGAGCGCTCCCCCATCCACCAACTGGACCGTCTCAACTGCCCCATGTTGATCCTGCAGGGGGCGGACGACCTGGTGGTGCCGCCGGACCAGGCCACCTCCATGGCCCAAGCGGTCCGGTCCAAGGGTCTGCGGGCCGACCTGGTGGTCTACCCTGGCGAGGGCCACGGCTTCCGCCGCCAGGCCACCATCTGTGACCAGCACCTCAAGATGGAGCGTTTCTTGGGCGATGTCTTCGGCTATCGCCCAGCCGGGGCCGGCCCGGGGGCCTAGTGCACGAGTCTGGATAGACCGACGCGACTAGGCCGTAGACGGCTGGTCGGCGGCGGCCACCGGGCGGGGCCCGAAGATGGCCGAACCGATCCGCAGACAGGTCGACCCCTGGGCGATGGCCAGGTCGAAGTCGCCGCTCATGCCCATCGACAGCTCCGCCCAACCGCCGCCCTGGTCTTGGCGCAGGCGCTCCCGCAAAGCGGCCAGGCGGGCGAAACAGGCCGCCACCTGGTCAGGTTCCGACGACTGTTGGGCCACCGTCATCAAACCGAGCGGCCGCAGACTGGTCAGGTGGCGCAGCTGGGCCGCCGCTGCCGGGACCTGGTCCGGTGGGAAACCGAATTTAGACGGCTCGCCCGAGGTGTTGACCTCGATCAGGACCTCCACCGGCCGGCCCAGGCTCTGGCCCTGACGGTCCAGGGCTTGGGCCAAACGGAGCGAGTCGACCGACTGGATCTGACTGGCCCAACGGGCCGCCAGAGCCACTTTATTGCTTTGCAAATGGCCGATCAGGACCCAGGCCAAGTCGGGCAGGTCGCCCAAGCGCTCGGCCTTGGCCACCAACTCTTGGACCCGGTTCTCCCCCATCCGGCTCAGGCCGGCGGCCCGGGCCTGACGGATGGCCGCGACCGGTTGGGTCTTCGAGACCGGCAGCAGGGCGACCGTCGAACGGTCCCGCCCGGCCGCCTGGCAAGCCCGTCGGATCCGCTGCTCGACCCGCTCCAAGCGCTCGGCCAATCCGGCCGCCGCCCGCTGATCGGCCGACTCCGGCCACTCCCGCTCGGTCATGGCCAGCGGGCTCCCAAAGAGATCGCCCCCAGGGCGGCGATCAGGCCCAGGACGACGGCGTAACCGACGAAGCGTTCGGTGATCTCGTCCTCGACCTGCTCGTAACCGACCGAACGGGAGATGTTGGCGTAGACCTCGCGCAGCTGGGACAGGTTCTCGGCCTCGTAGGCCTTGCCGCCGCTGATATTGGCGATGTTGCGCAGCTCGGCTTTGTTCACCGGCACGCGCGAGACCTGGCCGTCTTGGACGATGGTGCCCTCTTGGGTGCCGTAGGCGATGGTGAAGACCGGCACCTCGGCCGCCTTGGCCTCCTCGGCCGCTTTGGCCGACTTGCGGCCGGTGTTGGACTCGCCGTCGCTGAGCAAGACGATGGCGGCCGGCGGCGGGGCGTCGGGGTGGTCGGGGTCGGGCGGGATCAGGGCCAGAGCGTCGAGGGCGGTGTACACGCCCTCGCCGATGGCGGTCGAGGGGGCCAGGCTGAGCTTGTCTATGACGGCTGTGACCGCCCCCCGGTCCGTGGTCGGCGGCACCAGCAAGGTGGCGGAGGCGGCGAACGAGATCAGCGAGACGTTGAAACCGGCCGGCAGCATGCCGACGAACTCCTTGGCCGCCTGTTGGGCCGCCTCCATCCGGTTGGGCTGGACGTCGGTGGCGGCCATCGAGCGCGACACGTCGATGACCAAGAAGACGGTGGCGCGCTCGCGCGGCACCTGGACGAAGCCGTTGGGCGTGGCCCAAGCCAGGATCAGCGAGGCCAAGGAGGCGACGGCCGCCAGCACCGCGACATGGCGCTTCCAAGCCTGCCGGCGGGGGAAGAGGACCGACAAGGCGGAGGACTGGCGGCGCACCCGGGAACGTTTGCGCCAGACCAGGACCAGGTAGACCAAGACCAACAGGGGCAGGGCCCACAGCGCCCACAGCCGCTCCGGGCGCATGAAACCGAGTTCGAGGCCGATCATCGCCAACGCGCTCCCAACATGACGGCGCCGACGGCGGCGATGAAGGCGAAGACCGCGCTCAGACCGGCCGCCGTGGCGGTGATCTCCTTCTCGGTCTCGACGAAGCCGACTTCGCCCTCGATCCGGCGGTAGGCGTCGCGTAACTGACTGGCGTTGTCGGCCGCGTAAGACTGCCCGTCGGTGGCCTGGGCCAGCTCCCGCATCAGGTCGAGATCCGGCGGCACCGGCTGGCGGGTGCCGTCCAAGTCGACGTAGCCATTGTCAGTGCCGAAGGCGATGGTGTAGATGGGGATATGGTCCTGGGCGCACTGCAGGGCGACCTGGCGGGGAGCCTGGCCGCCGGTGTTGGCGCCGTCGGACAGCAATACGATCATGCCCGGCGCCATCGACCCGTCGTCGCCGGCCGGGGCCTGGGACAACGCCGTCAAGGCGGCGGTCAGGGCGTCGCCGACCGAACTCGACTCCTGGGGCTGCAAACGCTCGATCAGATTGATGACGGCGGCGTGGTCGGTCACCGGCGGCATCCGCACGCCGGGATTGCCGGACAGCGAGACCAAAGCGACGTTGAATTCGGCGGGCAGCCCGGAGATGAACTCGATGGCCTCGGTCTTGGCCGCCTCCAAGCGGGAGGGCGCGACGTCGGTGGCGGTCATGGACAAGGAGACGTCGACCACCACCACGACGGTGGCGCGCTGACGCGGCACCTGGTCGACGCCCAGCGGGCGGGACCAGGCCAAGCCCAAGGTGACCAGGGAGAGCAGGGCCAAGGCCACTGTGATGTGACGCAGCCACTGCGACTGGCCCGGCATCACGACCTCCAGGATGGAGGTGTTGGTGTAGCGCATGCCCTGCTTGGCCTTGCGCCGCAGCAGGACGATGTAGAGCGCCACCAGCAGCGGCAGCGCCGCCAGCACCCAGAGCCGCTGCGGGTTCATGAAGCCGTGGATGGGGAAGGCCAGGGCGGCGATCATCGCGACACCCCTCGGGGCGGGGCGTGCAGCTGGCCGGCCACCCGCCGGTAGGCCAGGACGAAGCGGGCGATGTCTTGGACCCAGTCCCGGTCGGTGCGCAATTGGATGTGGCCGACGCCGGCCCGGCGCAGGGCCACCCGGATGCGCTCGCGTTGGGCCGCGCTGGCGGCGTTCATACGGGCTCGGGCCTCGTCGTCGGAGGTGTTGACGTAGCGCTCGAAATCGGTCTCGGGGTCGCGTATCAAAATGTCGCCGACGTCGGGGAAATCGACTTCGTGGCGGTCCAGGGTCTCGACGCAGATGACCTGGTTGCGCGTCGCCAGCCGCCGCAGGGGCCGTTCCCAGAGCGGTTCGACGTTGGGGTCGAGTTCGACGTCGCCCGGGGTCAGGAAGTCCGACACCACCAGGCGCAGGCCGCGCCGACGCTGGGAGCGGAACATCTGGTCGATGCCCTCGGACAGCCCCATCGCCCCTTGGGACTCATCTGGCACGATCGGCTCGCTCAGCATCGAACGCAGCAGGGCGTACAAGGCCATCCGCCCGGATCGGGCCTGGATCCGGCGCAGGCCGGTCGGACGCATGACCAGGCCGCCGAAGCGATCCCCCATCTTCTGACCCAGGAAGCCGATGGTGGCGATGGCGGCGATGCCGAGGTCGCGCTTGGTCACCCCGCCGGTGCCCCAGTTCATGCTGGGGGTGACGTCGAGCAGGGCCCAGACCTCCAGCTCCC
>JAIRYW010000029.1 GCA_031267645.1 Propionibacteriaceae bacterium | reverse complement strand
GGCGAGCCGCCGGCGCGCGACGCCGCCAAGCAGCTGCTGGACAATTACTACTTCAACTCGAAGCGGTACGACCTGGCCAAGGTGGGCCGCTACAAGATCAACAAGAAGCTCGGCTTGGCTCTGCCCTTCGACGCTCAGATCTTGGACTTGGAAGACATCACCACGGTCATCAAGTACGTCTGCGCCCTGCACGAGGGCCGGGCCGAGTTGGCCGGCCTGCCGGTCGAGACCGACGACATCGACCACTTCGGCAACCGCCGCCTGCGCACCGTCGGCGAGCTGATCCAGAATCAGCTGCGGACCGGTCTGTCGCGCATGGAGCGGGTCGTGCGCGACCGCATGACGACCCAGGACATCGAGGCCATCACGCCCCAGACCCTGATCAACATCCGCCCGGTGGTGGCGGCCCTGCGCGAGTTCTTCGGCACCAGCCAGTTGAGCCAGTTCATGGACCAGACCAACCCGGTGGCCGGCCTGACCCACAAGCGCCGTCTGTCGGCCCTGGGCCCGGGCGGCCTGTCGCGAGACCGGGCCGGCATGGAGGTGCGCGACGTGCACCCCTCGCACTACGGCCGGATGTGTCCGATCGAGACACCGGAAGGTCCCAACATCGGTCTGATCGGCTCGCTGGCCTCCTTCGCCCGCGTCAACGCCTTCGGCTTCATCGAGACGCCGTACCGCAAATGCGTCGGCGGCAAGGTGACCGACCAGGTCGAATACCTGACCGCCGACGAGGAAGACCGTTACATCATCGCCCAGGCCAACGCCCCGATCGATGACAAGGGCAAGTTCACCGAGGACCGGGTCCTGGTGCGCAAGCGCCACGGCGACGTCGACCAGGTGCCCCCGGTCGAAGTCCAGTACATGGACGTCTCGCCCCGCCAGATGGTGTCGGTGGCGACCGCTTTGATCCCCTTCCTGGAGCACGACGACGCCTCCCGGGCCCTGATGGGGGCCAACATGCAGCGCCAGGCAGTGCCCCTGATCCGCAACCAGGCCCCGCTGGTCGGCACCGGCATGGAGTACCGTGGCGCGGTCGACGGCGGCGAGGTCACCTTGGCCGCCCGGGCCGGCGTGGTGACGGCGGTCTCGGCCGACCTGATCGAGGTGGCCGACGACGCCGGCTCCCACTCGGCTTACCGGCTGGACAAGTTCAAGCGTTCCAACCAGGGCACCTGCATCAACCAGCGGCCCTTGGTCGAGTCCGGCCAGCGGGTCGAGATCGGCCAGCCCTTGGCCGACGGGGCTTGCACCGACCGCGGCGAGATGGCTCTGGGCCGTAACCTGCTGGTGGCCTTCATGCCCTGGGAGGGCCTCAACTACGAGGACGCCATCATCGTCTCGGAGCGTCTGGTCCAAGACGACATCCTGACCTCGATCCACATCGAGGAGCACGAGGTCGACGCCCGCGACACCAAGTTGGGTCCGGAGGAGATCACGCGCGACATCCCCAATTCGAACGAGGACATGCTGGCCGACCTGGACGAGCGTGGCATCGTCCGGATCGGGGCCGAGGTCACCACCGGCGACGTCCTGGTGGGCAAGGTCACGCCCAAGGGCGAGACCGAGCTGACGCCGGAGGAGCGCCTGCTGCGGGCCATCTTCGGCGAGAAGGCCCGCGAGGTGCGCGACACCTCGATGAAGGTGCCGCACGGCGAGTCCGGCACCGTCATCGGCATCCGGGTCTTCGACACCGAGGAGGGCGACGAGCTGCCGCCCGGCGTCAACCAGATGGTGCGGGTCTACGTGGCCCAGAAGCGCAAGATCTCGGTGGGCGACAAACTGGCCGGCCGACACGGCAACAAGGGTGTCATCTCGCGCATCCTGCCGATCGAGGACATGCCCTTCATGGCCGACGGCACCCCGGTCGACATCATCCTCAATCCGATGGGCGTGCCCTCGCGTATGAACGTCGGTCAGGTCCTGGAGACCCACCTGGGTTGGGTGGCCAAGTCCGGCTGGGACATCTCCGCCATCAAGGAGCCCTGGTCCAAGCACCTGCGCCAAGTCGGTTTGGACAAGGTCGCGGCCGACCAACGCCTGGCCACGCCGGTCTTCGACGGCGCCACCGAGAACGAGATCACCGGCCTGCTCAAATACGGCCTGCCCAACCGGGACGGCGACCAGTTGGTGGACGAGGGCGGCAAAGCCCGGCTGTTCGACGGCCGTTCCGGGCAGCCCTATCCGGATCCGGTCGGCGTCGGCTACATCTACATGCTCAAGTTGCACCACCTGGTGGACGACAAGATCCACGCCCGCTCGACCGGGCCGGTCTCGATGATCACCCAGCAGCCCCTGGGCGGCAAGGCCCAATTCGGCGGCCAGCGCTTCGGCGAGATGGAAGTCTGGGCCCTGGAGGCCTACGGCGCGGCCTGGGCCCTGCAAGAGCTGTTGACCATCAAATCGGACGACGTGCCGGGCCGGGTCAAGGTCTACGAGGCCATCGTCAAGGGCGAGAACATCCCCGAGCCGGGCATCCCGGAGTCCTTCAAGGTCCTGGTCAAAGAGATGAAGTCGCTCTGCCTCAACGTCGAAGTCCTCAGCTCGGACGGCCAAGTGGTCGAGTTGCGTGATTCCGAGGACGACTACCGGGCCAGCGAGGAGTTCGGCATCGATCTCAGCCGTCGCCCCGGCGCCGACCATTTCGCCATCGAAGAAGTCTGACCCGAACTTGGGTCCTTGGGTTTGGACTAGCGCCAAGCCACCCCTGCCATCTGGGAGAAAGTGAATCAACGTGCTGGACGTCAACTTCTACGATGAGTTGCGCATTGGACTGGCCACCGCCGAGCAGATCCGCGAGTGGTCGCACGGTGAGGTGAAGAAGCCGGAGACGATCAACTACCGCACCCTCAAGCCGGAGCGGGACGGTTTGTTCTGCGAGAAGATCTTCGGTCCGACCCGGGACTGGGAATGCTCCTGTGGCAAATACAAGCGGGTCCGTTTCAAGGGCATCATCTGCGAGCGCTGCGGCGTCGAGGTGACGCGCTCGAACGTCCGCCGGGAGCGCATGGGCCACATCGAGCTGGCCGCCCCCGTCACCCACATCTGGTACTTCAAAGGCGTCCCCTCGCGTTTGGGCTATCTGCTGGACGTGGCGCCCAAAGACCTGGAGAAGGTCATCTACTTCGCCGCTTACATGATCACCTCGGTGGACGACGAGGCCCGTCACCGCGACCTGCCCAGCCTGCAGGCCAAGATGGAGCACGAGCGGGCCCAGGCCGAGTCCCGGCGCGACTCCGACATCAACGCCCGCTTGGCCAAGGTGGAGGAGGACCTGGCCCAGTTGGAGGCCGAGGGGGCCAAAGCCGACATCAAGAAGAAGGTGCGCGAGGGCGCCGACAAGGAGCTCAAGCTCATCCGCGACCGCTCCGTGCGCGAGCTGGACCGTCTGCAGGCGGTGTGGGACCGTTTCACCAGCCTCAAGGTCCAGGACCTGGAGGGCGACGAGGTGCTGTACCGGGAGATGAAGATCCGTTACGGCCACTACTTCGCCGGTTCGATGGGGGCCGAGGCCATCAAGGCCCGCTTGGCCACCTTCGATCTGGAGGCCGAGTCGGAGAAGCTGCGCGACATCGTCAAGACCGGCAAGGGCCAGCGCAAGACCCGGGCCCTGAAGCGTCTCAAGGTGGTGTCGGCCTTCATCCAGACCTCCAATTCGCCGCTGGGCATGGTGTTGGACGCCGTGCCGGTGATCCCGCCCGACCTGCGCCCGATGGTGCAATTGGACGGCGGCCGTTTCGCCACCAGCGACTTGAACGACCTCTACCGTCGCGTCATCAACCGCAACAACCGGCTCAAGCGGCTGCTCGACCTGGGCGCGCCCGAGATCATCGTCAACAACGAGAAGCGGATGCTGCAAGAGGCCGTCGACTCGCTGTTCGACAACGGGCGGCGGGGCCGTCCGGTGACCGGACCGGGCAACCGGCCCTTGAAGTCGATCTCCGACATGCTGAAGGGCAAGCAGGGACGCTTCCGTCAGAACCTGCTGGGCAAGCGGGTCGACTACTCCGGACGTTCCGTCATCGTGGTCGGCCCCCAGCTCAAGCTGCACCAGTGCGGCCTGCCCAAGACGATGGCTTTGGAGCTGTTCAAGCCCTTCGTCATGAAGCGGCTGGTCGATCTCAACCACGCCCAGAACATCAAGTCGGCCAAGCGCATGGTGGAACGCCAGCACCCGGTCGTGTGGGACGTCCTGGAAGAGGTCATCACCGAGCATCCGGTGCTGCTGAACCGCGCCCCCACCCTGCACCGTCTGGGCATCCAGGCCTTCGAGCCGCAGCTGATCGAGGGCAAGGCGATCCAGATCCACCCGCTGGTCTGCACCGCCTTCAACGCCGACTTCGACGGCGACCAGATGGCCGTCCATCTGCCCCTGTCGGCCGAGGCCCAGGCCGAGGCCCGGGTCTTGATGCTGTCGACCAACAACATTCTGAAGCCGGCTGACGGCCGTCCGGTCACGATGCCGACCCAGGACATGGTGATCGGGCACTACTACCTGACGCTGGCCCATGAGGGCCGGCCGGGCGAGGGCCGGGCCTTCGCCTCGGTGGCCGAGGCCCTGATGGCGCTGGACCGGGGCGAGATCGAGATCGGCAGCCAGATCACTCTGCGCTTGACCGATGTGGCTCCGCCGCCCGGGGAGGAGCTGCGTCCGGACGGGTCCTTGGTCATCAAAACCACCTTGGGCCGGGCCGTTTTCAACCAGGCTTTGCCGGCGGACTATCCCTTCGTCAACGCCGAGATCGGCAAGCGCCGGCTGGGCTCCATCATCAACGACCTGGCCGAGCGTTACTCCAAGGTGGCGGTGGCGACCTGTTTGGACGCCCTGAAGGACCTCGGTTTCCACTGGGCCACCCAGTCCGGTGTGACGGTCTCGATCTCGGACGTCCAGACGCCGCCCTCCAAGCCGGAGATCCTGGCCGAGTACGACGCCAAGGCGGCCAAGATCGACAAGCTCTACGAGCGGGGCCAGGTGACGGAGGAGGAGCGCCGGCAGGAGTTGATCCAGATCTGGACCGACGCCACGGCCGAGTTGACCGCCGCCATGGAGGCCAACTTCACCCGCGACAACCCGATTTACATGATGGTCCACTCCGGCGCCCGTGGCAACATGACCCAGATGCGTCAGATCGCGGCCATGCGCGGTTTGGTGGCCAACCCCAAGGGCGAGATCATCGCCCGCCCCATCAAGTCCAACTTCCGCGAGGGCCTGTCCGTGTTGGAGTACTTCATCTCCACCCACGGCGGCCGTAAGGGCCAGGCCGACACCGCTCTGCGGACGGCCGACTCCGGCTACCTGACCCGTCGCTTGGTCGACGTCTCACAGGACGTCATCATCCGCGAGGAGGACTGCCAGACCGAGCGCGGGCTGGTCAAGGTCATAGCGGTCGACCAGGACGGGCGTCTGGAGGCGGCTGCCAACATCGAGGCCTCGGTCTACGCCCGCACCTTGGCCGCCGACGTGACCGACGACTCCGGCCAGCTCTTGCTGGCGGCCGGGGTCGACCTGGGCGACGACAACATCAAGGGTCTGATCGCGGCCGGCGTGACCGAGGTCAAGGTCCGTTCGGTCCTGACTTGCGAGACGGCCCAGGGGGCCTGCGCGCTCTGCTACGGCCGCTCGCTGGCTTCGGGCAAGGTGGTCG
>JAIRYW010000057.1 GCA_031267645.1 Propionibacteriaceae bacterium | reverse complement strand
CACCCGGACCACGGCGGCGGTGTCGTAGGCCTTGTGCTCCACTCGGGTGACCCGGCCCAACGACATGGTGAGGGGCTGCTCGGCGACGGCGTAAGAGTCGGCCTCCAAACGGACGCGGGTCGGCCACGGCCGTTCGCGCGAGGTCATCGGAACCACGATGAGAATGCGCCGGGCGGAGTGCAACCGTTGATCGGACAGCACCAGATGGGGGCGGTGTCCACCTTGTTCGTGTCCGACCGTCGGGGACATGTCAGCCCAGACGACGTCGCCTCGACCGATCGATTCAGGCATGGTCCTCGTCCCGTTGGAGCGCGCCGACTTCGGCGGTGTAGTCGTAATCGCCGGGCCAGACACCGTCTTGGCGGGCCGCGGCCTCGTACTCCTCGGGACTGGTCGCCCTCATGGCGGCCCAGAACTCCGACTCCTCGCGCTCGTCCAACAACCGAGTGATGAAATTGTCGATGGTCATGTCAGCGGCGCGGGCGGCCGCGGTGACGCGATCTCGGGTCGGCACCCGCACGGCTATGGTGGTCCGATTCATGTAGTCGATTTTATCTGACGTATCAATAGTCGTATAGCGATGACGTGTCCGGCTGTCATGGTCCTGATCAACGGCTCCGGCCCTGCCGTCCGGTCGGCTCAGCGGATCGTCGCATCAGCCTGACGGAAGACGTCGGCCGGTCCCGCCTCGAACCAGTCCCTCGCTGGGCTGTGGCTGACTTAAGCTTGCGAAATCAGCCCCCCCCCCCACTGTGTCGCTCATGACAGTGCTCCGTAAGGCCGCCGTGGCGGCCGCATCTTTCCTCATGTTGACCCTGTCCGCCTGCACGGCCACCCAGGGCGGCAACGTATCTGACAACCCTGTAGACAATACAGATAGTAGTGCGACCAACGATGCGCCCGAGAAACCGACTAATCCGACCTTCGGGCAGACCTACACCTGGGATGACGGCACCTGGATCACGGTGTCGGCGCCGGAGCCGTTCGTGGCCTCGTTCGCTTCAGAAGTGCCGGAAGGGTTCACGGCCGTCAGACTGACGGTCAAGGTGGAGAACCACACCGGAGAGGCATGGAATCCCTCCAGAATGTCGAGAAGCTACCTCTCCGGTGGCAAAGCTGGTGACCCGATGTGCCTCAGCGACGGCATCGAGTGCCTGGTCTCGGTCGACGTGCCGAACGGCCGATCGGTCGAGGTGGTCTACGGCGTCGCCGTGGCCGACCCCAACGACGTCACCATGACCATCAAACTGACCTGGCTGGGCGGTCACGAAGTGATATTCACGAGCTAATCCGGGTGGGCGACCCACGACACAGGACTGAGCGGGATCGGATCGGCTAGTCGAGGCGCGGGTCGGCCCGGTGCGCTCTCCAAGCTGCGGCGGCGGCCTGGGCTCCCCCGGGGTGGGCGGCGTGCCAGTCGCGGATGAAGCGGTTGTATTCGAACTGCCGTCCGATCGGTCCGGGCGGCTGGTCTCTGGTGGCGTGCCAGTGGGCCACCGCGTCGCCCAAGGTGCGGCCGGCTCCGTCGGCGATGAAGTCGCGCATGGCTTGGTCGAAATGGAAACCAGGTCCGATCCGGCTCTGGAAGAATCGGCGCAACACCTGCGAGCAACGCTGTCCCGGTTGGATCACCGAGTCCGCGTCCACCGGGTCGCGCAGTTGAGGTCCGGTCGGTCGGCCAGACGGGGCCGGTTCGGGGCTGCGCCCGTCCAACACCGCGGCCAGACGCCCGGCCAGGACCTCTTTCGAGCCTGATCCAGGCGATCCCAGGTCTCGCAGTCGGGCCGCCAACTCGGCCCGGGTCCAATACCAACGGGCCAGTTCCGTTCCGGAAGCCACCTCGGCGATGGGAGGACGGGACGGGACGGCTGTGCCTGGGGGAGCGGGGTTCTCGCCCGCCGGCGGTGGACCCTTATCCGACATCAGTCGGCTCCGACTCGATCAGGCGTGGGCCGGC
Source organism: Propionibacteriaceae bacterium (assembly GCA_031267645.1). Lineage (GTDB taxonomy): Bacteria > Actinomycetota > Actinomycetes > Propionibacteriales > Propionibacteriaceae > WQYJ01. The sequence continues at coordinate 7,324 of JAIRYW010000057.1, read as the reverse complement.
GCAGGAGGGAGGCGACCAGTCCGACGATCAGGAGCGATCCGGTCAACGCGAAGGGGAGGGCTCGGTCGAGGGAGGACAGCTGTCCGGCCAGCCAGCCGGAGGGGACGATCAGCAGCGCCACCACGGTGCGTTGCACCGCCATCACCCGGGCCCGTTCCTGCTCGTCCGCGTTCAAAGCCACCAGCGCCTCGGCCAACATGGCCAAGATCGCCATGCCGAAGGAGTCGAGGGCGACATTGGCGGCCAACAGCAGATAGGCCCCCGGTCCGGCCTGGTCGGAGGGCGGCGCCACCAGTAGCAGGGCCTGCCCGGCCAGGCAGACGGCGAAGCCGATGGCGAGTGGCGTCCGGCTGTGGGAGGCGTTCGGCAGGCGCGGTATCAAGGTGAAGTAGAAGAAGATCGCGAGCACCGACCCGCCCATGGGGAAGAACGGCAGCAATTTCTCCGGCAGACCGAGCTTTCCGGCGGCGAGCACCTGCCAGAAGGTCGAGCGGACCGTCGTCACGGCGGCCACCAACACCATCGTGAACAGGGAGAACAGGCAGCCGGGGGAGCGGCGCATCACCCGCAGCACTTCCCGATAGCCCGCCAGCGCCGCCCACAACGGCTGGCCCTGGCTGAGAGCTTTGCGAGCCTGGCCCATGCCGGTCTCGCGGGTCGCCGCGTATAAGATCACCAATTTCGCGGTCATCACCACGAAGGCGTTCAAGTAAAGGACGCGGACGGCGGGCACGAGCGAGAACTGGGCCACCAGCAGGGCGGCGATCGGCGCGAACAGGGCCGACAAGTTCCCCGCCACCAGTATCAGGGAGTAGAGCTGTGGGATCTGGTGGCGTTCGGCGTCTTCGACCAGCAGGCAGTCCCAAGCGTTCTGCGCCACCTGCCTGGCCCCGGAGAGCACGGACGCCCCCAGGAACAGCCAGAACCCCCGCCGGGCGTCGACCAGCGACGCGCCGGCCCAGATCAGGCAGGGCACAGACCAGGCCACGAGGTCGAAGGCGGCCACGGAGAGGCGCCGGCCGATCCGATCGGTGATCACCCCGGCCAGCACCCCCCACACCATCTGAGCGGCCAGACCGGCGCTCGTCAACAACCCGATACGGGCGTCGGAGACGCCCAAGGCCAGCATGTAGACCGAGGCGTAGGGCAGACATAGGTTCATCGACAAGCCCCACATGGGCTCGGTCAGCACACAGGCCCTGGGGTTGCCCTCCAGCGACCGCAAGGTCTGCCAAAGAGTCGTCTTAGACCCTTGGTCCCGGCTCGGTTCCATTCAATCTTCAGACGAGCTCAGGAAGCGGCCGTCGATGGATCGTCCAGGGTCGGGATGACGCAGAACTGGTTGCCATCCGGATCGGATAGCACCGTCCAACTGAACCCCGGGGTGTCGTGGCGGGCGACGAGGCTGGCGCCGGCGGCGATCAGCCGTTCCGTCTCGGCGGCCACGTCCGAGGCGGCGCAATCGAGATGGAGGCGGTTCTTGTCTGGAGTCGGCTCGGCCACCAGTTGGAAGCCCAAGCCCATTCCGGCCGGCGTGCTGACGAGGACGAAACCACCCAGGTCGAGGGCCACCCGCCCACCGGTCTGCTCGGCCCACCAAGCGGCCAGTCGCCGCGGGTCTTGGGTGTCGATGGTGACATGGACGGGATCGAGGCTCATCTCGTCTCCTTTTCGATCGGACTCAAGCTTCTTCCGCGCGCGACTCTAGCGCCCTTCGGCGACAGTCCCGTCGTCCGGTCGAGACGGCAGCCGGTCGACGCCGTACCAGTCGACCTGGTCTTGGTCGGTGAACTGGTCCCATCCCTCGGGCCGGTCCATCTTTCCGCGCCACAGGCCGGCCGGCCGTGGCCCGCCGCCGCCCGGCACCGGGAGAAGTCGCACCACGGGCCGGCCGCGCCGCGTCACGATCACGGGACTACCCGTCCGCTCGACACGCGAGATGACTTCCGACAGATGGGCTTTGAAGGCGGAAAGGCTGATGACCTCGGCTGGCTGGCTCACGCCGTCCAATCTATTAGGTCGTGCCTGACTGGCCCACACATTTAGGAACCGATCGCAACGCGACTATACTATTGAGAGATGTTCTCAATGACACTCTCTGAGAGGAGCGAGCGATGACCAGCACCCGCAGCCAGCCTCGCCAGACCGTGCAGAAGGAGGCCATCCGCCAGGCCTTGGCGGAGGCGCCGGGTTTCATCTCCGCCCAAGACCTGCACCAGCGCCTGGAAGAGGCGGGCACGCGGGCCGGTCTGGCGACCGTCTACCGCCAACTCGGGGCCCTGGTCACCGCCGGCGAGGCCGACACCATTCCGATCGCCGGCGGCCAGCTCTACCGGGCTTGCGCCATCGGCAACCATCATCACCATCTGGTTTGTGAGAGCTGTGGCAACGCGGTGGAGATCGACCCGCCCTCCGAGGAGTGGATCCGATCCGCCGCCGCCGCCAACGGCTACACCATCACCCGGCACGTGCTGGAGGTCTTCGGGCTCTGCCCCACCTGCGCCGCTCAGCCGACCGAGGTCCGCTAAAGCGTCGCAGGTTTAGCCTCGGACCGGTGGACGCTCGCCCTTCACCCGCCCGAGGTCTGTGAAGCCAGCGGTTTGCGCCAGTGTCCGCTGGGGACGGCGGTCCGTTGCCCGTTTATCGCTCGACCGAACTGGCCGCGTCATCCCGTTCCCGCTTCGAGGGCGTCCGAGGTGGTCGACCGGGGTGAATTCTTGGCTCGGGTCGCGCTGGTGACGTGGGGGAGACCTCCCCATTGACCGGCTGCAGCGGGTGAGAAACGCTTGAGGCACGTCTCGCAGTTGTCAAGCTCTGACACCGACCCCAAGGAGGCCTACGACCGTGGCCATGCAAGGCATGAATCTGGCTGAAGTGAGGGGCGTCGCTCAAGAATTGAAGCAGCAGGCCGGCTCTTTGCAGCAATCCTTCACTCGACTCGACCGGCTGGTCGGTGACTTGACGCGGTCCTGGAACGGTCAGGACGCCAACCGGTTCCAGTCCGACTGGCGCGGGACTCATCGTCCCCGTTTCAACGCCGCCGTCGGCTCGGTGCGCCAACTGTCCGAATCCCTCGACCGCGACGCCGACCAGCAAGAACAGACCAGCCAGGCCGGCGGGGGCGCCGGTCCCGGAGGCGTACCTTGGTTCACTGGTGGCTCGGGTGGCTCCGGTTTCCCCACCGAGGACCTGGGCTTGGTCGACGTCATTTACATCAATGGTGACATTGTTAACCAGGCCTGGCAGGATGACCAACAGCATGGCATCGGCGACTGCTATCTGATCGCCACCATCGCCAGTTTCCAAGAGACGGAGGAGGGAGCGCAATGGTTACGAGACCACATGTACTGGGATCCGGGCCGGGACGGATATGTCGTGACTCTTTACCGAAACGGGCGACCGGTCGAGATCCTCGTCACCGACGTCTATGCTAACGGAGCCGACCTGGGAGGTGGCCATCTCGGTGTCGTGTCCATCTTTGAGCGGGCCTACGGTCAACTCATCGGCGACCAGGACCTGAACGACGGCGGAGCCGCTAGAGATGCCATAGAAGCCATTACCGGCCAGGACGCGCCACGTATCACATCAGACAAGAATATTTGGTCGTCGACGCCCGGGGTTGACGACGACCGGAGCTATACGGCTGGCGAGTGGAAGCAGATCGAAGACGCTGTGAGAAACCAGCAGCCTATCGTCGGCGGCACCGGTGGCGGTGACTTCTCCCATGGAAACACCGCTCGAGTCACGATGACGGACGGCAGCAGTGCGACGATCGAAATCGAAGAAAAACACGCCTACACCGTTCGCGAAGTGGGAGACGACCAGGTGCTGATCCGCAACCCCTGGGGCTACAACTCGGACACCAATGGCCAGTCGGTTTCCGGCGAAGTGTGGATCAGCCGGGAGGATTACGATAAGTACTTCGACCACACCGACATCGGAACCATTCCCTGAGAGGCGTCAGGAGAGTCAATGTCTGAATTACCCGATGAGTTTTGGCTCAGCGAGACGACTTCCCGGCTGGCGGGATCGTATGTCCTGAAAGTGCGACGGGTGACCGCTGAAGCGGCCGAGGTCAGGTTGGGCCCCGACTGGGTGCCGATCGCTTTGGGGCAGACGCACGTCTTCGCCCCCGTTGGCACATTGAGACTGGCCGAGATCGACCTGCGCGCCCAGGAGCCGAAGGCCGACGGGGGCGGCAGCAGGGTCCGGTTGACAGTCGAACGCGAAGCCGAATGAGGCCGCGGGCGGCGGTCGCCGCGCTCTGTGGCTTGGCCCTCCTGGCCGGTGGCCTCGGCGCCTGCCAGGCCGAGGGGACGCCGGACGCTCCGGTCGGCGCCACCGCCACGGCTGATCCGCCGGCCGCCGCCGAGATCGTCCGCATGACCACGACCACCGCCCACCAAGTGGGCGATCTGATCCTCCGGGTCGAGTCGGTCGGCTCCGAAGACGGGCAGGTCTACGCCGATCTGCGTCTCGGCTCGGAGTGGGCCCGGGTCGTGGTCGGGCAGGCCTACGATTTCGCGGTGGCCACAGTCTTCCTTGAATCAGCCACTGTTCGAGAGACCGCCCCTGGTGCGGATGGCGGCGGCTCCGAGGCCGTTCTGGCCGTGATCGTGCGGTAGTCCGGTATGGCCGATTCGGGCGGACGCTGGCGGTCACCTAATTCGCCAGCAGGCTGCTGGCGAATTGGCGGGCGGCTCATAGTCCTCGGGCTACTTCAAACGCCAAGTGGCCTGGGGATCGCGCGGTGAGGCGCCTCGCCACTCGACCAGACCTTCATCCCGGAGTTGTTTGAGGTGTTTGCTAGCGGTGATGGCGCTGACTCCGGAGAGTTTGGCGATCTGGCCGGTTCCCAGTGGGATGTCGGCCTGGCGCATGGATTGGACGATCTGTGCGGCGGTGGCGGGCAGGCCGTGCGTCTCGGATGACAGCCGAGACGCGTACAAGGTCAGTCTGATCTGGTTGTCTTCCACACGGTAGACGGGGTCGTCCAGTTCGGCTTCGCGCATGATGGAGAACATGCGTTGGATACCCTCGCCGAGTTCTTGAGCGATGCCCAACTCGGCGCAGACGCGGGCGATGCGTGGATTCCGGGCGTACCGTTTGATGTCCAAGGGCTGATTGTGGTCGCCCGGACCGGCGAAGCCGCCGGGGCTGGTTATCTCGATGCGGTCGAGGAAGATCTCAACCCGGATGTGGTCCCCGGCCCAAGCGTATGAGCGATGGATGACCGCGTTGACCAAGCCTTCGAGCCAGGCGTCAGTTGGGATCAATGGGACGGGGCCGAAGCGCCCGTCGTCGCGTAGGGAACGGCGTTTGGGTATCCACTGGTCGATGGTCCTCTCCGCTCGCCGGATCTGCTCCGGGATGGATCCTTCCAATCGGATGTCACCGTGGTCGTAGAGTTGTAAGTCGCGCCCGGTGCCTCTGATGGCGCCGGTGTAGCGTAGAACGCGCACGTATGTCTCGGGGAAGACGGCCTGTGGCCGGTCGGCGAACAGCAGCCAGGCGGCGACCGTTGGATCGCCATCATCGGTGAGCAAGTCTCTGGCGTGGAACATGCCCTCAATGGTGGAAGAACCGATGACGCGCTGGTACTCGGCCAGTGCCTCTTGATTGAGTGAGGACAGCTTTCGGGGCACGGATAGGCCTTCGAACACGGTAGGTGCTTTGTCTAGTTCAAGTTGCTGATGCATCGAGTAGCCGAGCTTTTTACTCACATCGCCAATACGCAGATAAGCGTCGCCAGACGCCGTGGTGTGGACTAGTCGGCCTGGCTCCACCCGAAGCACGAGAACTGACCCGGAGTCCGAGACCGGGATCTCCGTTGCTCTGACGCGCACAGGCGGTTCGGTGAAGTTGACGGCTTGTCGCATCTCGTTGACGCGGCGATTAGTCATCGGCTCGACCTTGCCTGCGCTGAGACCTATGGCGATGTAGCCGCCTTCGGCATTGGCCATAGCCACCAGCGCAGAGGCCAGTCTCACGGGCTCGGAACGGGCGGATTTACGGTCGAACCACTGGCCTTCTGGCATAGTCAGGAGTCGGTTGATCGCCTCATCAGGGGACAGGGACAGGACGCCTTCGATCTCTGGAATCTGCACATAATTACTCTATCATCTTTGGAGTAATTACGAGTGAAAGTTTGAGGCCGCCTCTGGGCGCGCCCAGCTCGGCGAGACAGGGCCCTTGGCGGTCGACTACTCTGAAGCACTCTAAAGCTGGGTTAGGAGTTCTTTGGAGTGGGCGACCTCGCCTCACTCCCGGGCCGTGCGCGCCGAGCTGGAGGTCATGAGCGCGGTCACCATCGACCGTCACCTGGCGCCGGCCAAAGCCCGCGACCCGTCTCATGTCCAAGTCAGGGGGCTGTCAGCGTGTAGCCCGCCGGCTTGGCGTAGATGATCTTGACGTCGAAGCCGTCCAGCTTCTTTTGGAGCCGCGACATGGAGGACCGCAGGGTTGGACTGAAGGCGGAACTGCGCCCGGTGTTGAGGTGCGGGGGAAGCGGCTGAGCCAGGTACCGAGGCGTCCTTGGCGCTGTCGACACCAGGACGTTCGCATCGACGAAGACCCGCACCTTAGAAGTCGACGGCCAGACCGGACGCCTAGAACGCCATGGCGCGCACACAGGAGTGCCGGAACCGCTCCACTGCAGCCAGCAGGATCCGGTGCCGGTCGCCGCGCTTATCGGTGCGGATCTCTCCGGTGAGGACGCGACGGATGATCGTCGCTCACGACTATCGGCGCTGGTCCATCCTTCCGGGACATCGCGGGAGGATGGACCAGCGCGAGCCGGGCAGACTATCCCTCGGTGTCGCTCAGGTCGACTTTGCCGCGATGTCGGACGTCCTTGTGGCCAAGTCTACGGCAACATATCTGCAGTTCGTAACCGCTGTACTTGGTCTTGGTGGTGCCATCGGTCATGTAGAGAGGCGTCTCCTGCGTCGGAACGCGCGCGGGCATCATCTCGGAGCCGTCGATGGCGCAGGTGCCCCGCAGTTTTGTGAAGTTGAGACGGTATCGGCCGCGACTATCGAGACGTCCCTCAGGGACGCGTCCCAAGATGACATGATCGCCGTAGGTGCGATCACGGAGCCAGTGGCGAAAGATCCAGCCCAACGGACTCAACGTCAGCACGACCACTCCAGCCACAACCAGCAAGAACGCGGCAAAGGGTAGGTCGGCGAGCGACCCCACGACGTCCTCTCAGGCGCCCAATTCGCGGGTGAAGAACTCCAGGGCGTCGGAGTCGTCCTCGGGGCCGCCGGATTCGTGGGCGTTGTGGGGCCACACGCGAATCTGCTTCGGTCCCGCGTATCGG
>JAIRYW010000048.1 GCA_031267645.1 Propionibacteriaceae bacterium | reverse complement strand
CTCCTGCCGATGGATCAAGGTCGAAGCCGACCGGGCCAGCCGCCGGCCGGTCTGATCGCGCAACTCGACCGTCAAGCCGAGATGGGTCAAAGGACCGCGCTGGCGCACCGACTCGATGGTCAAACTGGCTTGGACCCGCTGGCCGGCCGCCAGCGGCCGGAAGAACTGAAAGGCCTGGTCGGCGTGGATGACACGGGACAGGTCGAGCCCCAACTCGGGATCAGACCAGAGCTGGTCCCAAGCTTGGGCGGCGATGACGGCGGCGAAGGTGGGCGGGGCGACGGCTCGATCGCCCTGATAGGCGGGATCAGGGTCGCCCAGAGCGCGGGCGAACTCGGCGATCTTGGCCGCCGAGACCTCGTAGGCGGCGGTCGGCCCGAAGACGCGGCCGACCTGGTCCGGACTGATCGGCATGGTCGTGACGGCCAGCTTCACCCGCTCGGCGGCGGAACGCTCAGCGGGTCTCGCGGTGGGCCTGGTGCTGCTTGCAACGGGGGCAGAACTTCTTCAGCTCCAGGCGATCCGGATCGTTACGGCGGTTCTTCTTGGTGATGTAGTTCCGCTCTTTGCAGACCGTGCAGGCCAGCGTGATCTTGGGGCGGATGTCGCCAGCCTTCTTCGCCATGTCGTCCTCTTCGTCCTCTTCGGTGTCACTGCCTTTAAGCCGGGCGCCTGGCCGGCTGGGCCGCCGGGCGGAGCCGCCCGGAACAGTAGCGGGAGCGGGACTTGAACCCGCGACCTAGCGATTATGAGCCGCTCGCTCTGACCGACTGAGCTATCCCGCCTGGGGTGGCCGCCAGGCCCGCCTTCCAAGGGCGGATCCGAGCGCCGAGCCCCCATGCGGAATCGAACCGCAGACCTTCTCCTTACCATGGAGACGCTCTACCGACTGAGCTATAGGGGCCTGGTGTCCAAGGACACAGGGCCTGCTGGCGGGCCGACCGGTGAGCCCTCACCCCCCGATCCGACCCCTATGGCCAAGCCACTTCAGGTGGAACGGAAAAGACGAGAATCGACCGATCCGACGCGCCCCAGGCGCATGACGTTCAACGCCAGTCGCCTAGTCGCCGTCTTAAGATACACGACGCCCGACTAGATGGCTAATGGCATGCGACCGGACAGCCCGGCCGCTCGCGCTTGGAGGGCCCGCGCTTCCCTGCTATCGTAGCTCGCTGGACGCCAGTCCCGGCAGGTTGCCCGAGTGGTCAAAGGGAACGGTCTGTAAAACCGTCGGCAAAGCCTACGTTGGTTCGAACCCAACACCTGCCACCGTCTCGGCCTGACTATGCTCGCCTTCGGCTCGCCGGGCTCGACGGTCCTCAACCCCCGGGGGCCAAGCCCCCGGACCCCCTTACCGGGCCTTTCCTTTGGATCTGCCATTCGGCTTCGCCTTCGGCTCGCCGGACCCGACCATTCCCTCCACCCCTCACCCGGGCCTACCAATCGGCTTCACCCTCCGCTCGCCGGGCGGAGGGGCGCGCGTCCCGGGGGACGGGGTTGGGGTGGACACGGCACAATGGAGGGAGCTTCAAACCCACCCAGACCATCCGACGCGCGAGATAAGGACCCCCGTGGCCAGCGATAGCTCATTCGACATCGTCAGCAAGGTCGACCGCCAAGAGGTCGACAACGCCATCAACCAGGCGGCCAAGGAGACGCGGCAGCGCTTCGACTTCAAGGGCACCGAGACCTCGGTGGCTTGGGCCGGGGAGGACATCGCCTTGGAGTCCAGCACCGAGGAGAAGGTCAAGGCCGCCCTCGACGTGCTGGAGTCGAAGCTGGTCCGCCGGGGCATCGACCTGAGGGCGATCCAAACCGGGGAGCCGCGGCTGTCCGGCAAACGCTGGCGCATCGGCTGCCAGGTCCGCCAGGGCATCAGCCCGGACGACGCCCGCAAGGTGGCCAAACTGATCCGCGACCAAGGGCCGAAATCGGTCAAAGCCCAGATCCAAGGCGACGAGCTGCGGGTCAGTTCGAAATCGCGCGACGACCTCCAAACGGTCCAACAGCTGATCAAGGCGGCCGAGTTCGACTTCGCCGTCCAATTCACGAATTACCGCTGATGCGCCTCATCAGCCTCAACCTCAACGGTTTGCGCGCCAGCGCCCGACGCGGCTTCCGAGACTGGCTGGAAACCGCTCGACCCGACGTGCTGGCCCTGCAAGAGGTCCGCTGCCCACCCTCGGACATCCCCCCGGAAGCGGTGGCCGGATGGCACTGGACCCTGGCGGCGGGCCGGCTGGCCGGCCGTAACGGCGTCGCCCTGCTGTCGGCCCAGGCCCCCAGCGCCGTCCGAGTCGACCTGGACGGCGCGGACGAGTTCGCCGACGAGGGACGCTATCTGGAAGCCGACTTCGACCTGGACGGTGGCGGTTTGACCGTGGCCTCGCTCTATCTGCCCAAGGGGGCCGTGCCCCAACTGTCGCCCGCCGCCCAAGCCAAGCACGAACGTAAGCTGCGTTTCTGCCAGGCCTTGTCCGAACAGCTGGCGGCCAGCCTGGCCCGAGCCGGACGAGCCGGCCGCCAGTTCACCGTGTTGGGCGACTTCAACATCGCCCGCACGCCCCAAGACCTGCACAACAACCACTCCCGACAGCCGTTGGACGGCTTCCTGCCGGACGAACGGGACTGGCTGACCGGCCTGATCGACCAGCTCGACCTGGTCGACGTGGTACGGCGCCTGCACCCGGACCAGGCCGGCCCCTACTCCTGGTGGAGCTGGCGCGGCCAGGCCTGGAGCCTGGACCGGGGCTGGCGGATCGACTACCACCTGTCCACGCCCGGCCTGGCTGAACGGGCCCGGCGGGCCGACACGGAACGGGCGGCCAGTTACGAGGCGCGCTTGTCCGACCACGCTCCCGTCGTGGTGGAATACGAGTGATCTGATGGGTTTGGTCATACCCGTCTTCCTGGCTCTGGTGGCGACGGCCGGCGCTTGGCTCTATTTCTACTTCGGCCTGGTCCGACTGCCCGGCCTGCCCAAACCGGCCGCCATCGTGACCGGCCTGCTCGCCGGCCTGGCCCTGGCCCTGGCGATCACCGGGCTGGTGGCCTCCCGGGTCCTGCCCGACCCGCGGCCCTGGCGGACGCTGGGCCGGATCCTGTTGATCGACGCGGCCGGCCTGTTCTACCTCGGCCTCGGCCTGGGCCTGATCATGGTGGTGAACCTGGTCTGGTGGCTGATCAGCCGATTGCGCTCGGGCCGGTCGGCGACCGACCGTCCCGCCGCCGAACCGGCCCCGGCGGCGGGACGCCGGGCGGTCGCCGCCGCGACGAACCAGCACCGGGCCAGCGGCCGGCGGGGGCGTGTCGCCCGGGCGGCCGAGAGCGCCGGCCGGCGGGCCGTCCTAGCCGAGCCGGACGAGCGAGAGGCTCCGGCCCCCGACCACCGCCCAGCTCCCCTAGGAGCCAGCCGCCGCGCCACCGAACAACCGACCCCGACCGACCCAGACGACACCGAGACCAACCGCCGCGCCACCGAACAATCCGCCCTGACCGGCCCGGACGACACCGAGACCAACCGCCGCGCCACCGAACAACCAGCCCCGGACAGCCCCGACGACCCCGGGGCCAGCCGCCGTGCCATCGAGCAGTCGGCCCCGGACGACCCGGACGACACCGGGACCAGCCCCGATCCGGGCGCCCCGCGCCAGCGCGGCCTGGCCCGCCCGATCGACCGCCGCCGTCAGGTCACCCGCTGGTTGACCGCCCTGGCCACCCTGACCGCCATCGTGACCACGGCCCTGGGCGTCCAAGCCGGGGCCAAGGTGGAGTTGAACGAGACCAGAGTGGCGCTGAGCTGCCTGCCGGCCTCCTTCGACGGTTTCCGTCTGGCCTTGATCTCGGACATCCACCTCGGTTTGAGCGTGTCCGGCCAGGATCTGGCCCAGTTGGTCGAACGGGTCAACCAGGCCGAACCCGACCTGGTGGTGCTGGCCGGCGACCTGATCGACGGCACGGTCGAAGCCTTGTCCGGCGAGATCGCCGTGCTGGCCGACCTGACCGCCCCTTACGGCACGGTCATGGTGACCGGCAACCACGAGTACCACTGGAACGCGCCGGACTGGGCCAGCCAGCTGTCCTCCCTCGGCATCGAGGTGCTGAACAACAGCGGCATCCAGCTGACCGGGCCGGGCGGCTCCATCGACCTGATCGGGGTGAACGACCGGGACGGTCTCCCGCCCATGGCCGAGAACCTGTCCGAAGCGATCGAGCGCATGCGCGCCAAGTACCATCTGCCGCTCGACGCGGCCGACCGCTGCCGCATCCTGGTGGCCCACCAACCGGTCCAAGCCACCAGCCAGGACGATCTGCCGGCCCGGGTCGGCATCGATCTGCAACTGTCCGGCCACACCCACGGCGGTCAGATGTGGCCCCTGGGCTGGCTGACCCGGCTGCAGCAGCCGGTTCTGGACGGCGTCCATCAGGTGGCCGGGGTGACGGTCGTGACCTCGCGCGGAGTCGGCTCCTGGGGGCCGCCGGTGCGAGTGGGGGCCGCCCCCGAAGTGGTGATGGTGACGCTGCGACAGGGCTGAGCCCGGCCCCGGACCACCGCTCCGGCCCAGTCCCCTCGGAAACACCGACCCGGACCCGTTCTCCAGACCGACCCGGACCACCACCCCGGGCCGACTGGCTCGGACCGGCCGTCCCGACCCCGGACCTCGCGTCCCGGGACGGCCGATGACCGTTCTGGTCGGCGGCGCGGCCACTGGCTCGGAGCGGCCCCTTCGAACCATCGCTCCGAACCAACCGACCCGAACCACCACCCCGGGCCGACCAGTTCGACTACCTCTCCGAAGCGGACCCCGCAGGTCCGTCGGACCCAGCGGTCTCGTCGGACCCAGCGGTTTCGTCGGAGCCGACCGATCGACGGCGGCGGACCGCTCGCTCGTGCAGGTAGGCCCACCACAGCAGCAGGGCGCCGGCGGCGACCCCGATGGCCCAGACGCCGTTGCGCCAGGCCAGGTTGATGGCGGCGTAGCTCAGCAGCACGACCGTGACCGGGACCGTCAAGCGCGCCATCCAGCGCTGGCCGGCCGAGCTGAGAGGCAGCAACAGACCGCCCCAGAGGACGTACCACGAGTGCAGGGCGGGGGCAGTGAACGCCACCGTCAGCCAGGAGGCGGACAGGGCCCGGATGGGCTGGCGGGGGGCCAGCCAGACGGCGAAGACCGCCACCGAGGCGAAGCCGGCGGTCTGGACCAGGCCGCGGACCAGGCGTACCCAGTCGTGGCCGTTCGGGTCGATCAACAGCTGTAGACCTTGGCCGATCACGGTCGAAGGGCTGACCGTGACGACCGAGCCGGGCACGCCGAGGGCCTGGATCCAACCGAAGCCGAGCCGACAGGCCAAACTGACCAAGACGAAGGTGGCGGCGGCCAGGACCAGGGCCAGCAGGCTCCGACCGACGGCGACCAAGACCTGGCGCGGATCGCGCCAGGTCGTCAACGGTCGGCTGAGCAGGGGCACGACGTAGGCGGCCAAGAAGGCCGGCTGTTTGATGGCGGCGGCCAGACCGACCAAGACGGCCCCCAGCAACCACCACCAGCGCCCCCGACAAGCCAGCCACAGGGCCGACACCGCCAGCCCCATCATGAGGGCGTCGTTGTGGGAGCCGCCCACGAAGTCGATCACCAACAACGGATTGATGCAGGCGTACCAAGTCACCCGACCGACGTCGGCCCCGACGCGACGGGCGATCCGGGGCAGCCCGGTCACGATCAGGGCCACCCCGGCCAAGGCCGGCAGGCGCATCAGCCAGGTCGCCACGGTGGGCTCGAAGCCGGACAGGTCGACCAGGAGGTGGGACAGCTGCAGGCTGAGGGGGCCGTAGGGGGCCGGGGTGTAACGCCAGACCCAGGCCACCTGGTCGGCGAAGGCGCCGGGCAGGACGGAGGGGCCGGCCTCGTAGGGGTTGACTTGGTTGTGCAGCATCCAGCCCTGGGCGGCGTAGGAATAGGCGTCGTGGCTGAAGATGGGTGGCGCGAACAGGAAGGGCAGGCTCCAGACGGCCAAGATGGCCCAGCCGGCCGCCATCTCGGAGCCGACCCGACGCAAGCGGAACCAGCCGTCGACCAGACCCCACATGCCGGCCAGCACGACGACGGTGCCGATCAACTTGACCGCCGGCCCGTCCAGGTGGGCCGCCCGCAAGGGCTGCCACAGGATCGAGCTCTGGGGCAGATAGGCCGGGGTGAGCGAGCCGATGGTGATGGCCAGGGAGCCGTAGAAGCCGCGGCGAACCGGGGCCAGACGCCAAGCCCGCGCCAGTTCACGGCCGATCCGGGCCCAGCCGGCCGGACGGTCCGCGGGGCCGTCGGTCCGAAGCTGGGGCCGCTCTTCCGACCTGCCTGCGCTCACTCCCCCAGACTAGTGCGGCGCCCGTCGGATCGGGCTGGCCCGGCCCGTCGCGGCGGGTGGCCGCAGCCGGCGCGGACCTTGGGTCGGCGCGGTCGAACGGCGTAGGCTGACCCCTGGCATCGGGCCGGGCGGCGCCGCTGTCTTCCACTCCGAGGAACGAAGGAGACGACGGTGACTGACGCCATGGTGCGCCCGGTGGATCACGTCGTGATCAGGTTCGCCGGCGACTCCGGCGATGGCATGCAGCTGGTGGGGGCCCGTTTCACAGCCGAGACGGCCCGCCGCGGCAACGACCTGGCCACCTTGCCCAATTACCCAGCCGAGATCCGGGCCCCGGCCGGCACCCTGTCCGGGGTCTCCAGCTTCCAGATCCACTTCGCCGACCAGCCGGTGCGCACCCCGGGCGAGAGCCCGGACGTGCTGGTGGCGCTCAACCCGGCCGCGCTACGGGCCAACCAGGCCGACGTCGGCCCGGGCGGGCTGATCATCGTCGACGCTTCCGAGTTCACGGCCCGTAACCTGGCCAAAGCCGGTTACGCCGACAACCCGCTGACCGACGGCAGCTTGCAGCGACACCAGGTCGAGGCCTTGGACCTGACCCGGCTGGCGGTGGAGGCGGCGCAGCCGTACGGACTGGGCCGCAAGCAGGCCACCCGGATCAAGAACATGGTCGCCCTCGGCTTGCTGACCTGGCTCTACAGCCGGGCCACCGAACCGACCGAGGACTATCTCCAAGACCGTTTCGCCGATCGGCCCGACCTGCTGCGGGCCAATCTGGCGGCTTTTCGGGCCGGCATCGCCTACGGCGAGAGCAGCGAGGCCTTCGCCGTCCGTTACGAGGTCGCCCCGGCCCCCATGGCCCCCGGTCGTTACCGCCAGATCTCCGGCAACCGGGCCTTGGCCTTGGGGCTGGTGACGGGGGCCCATCTGGCTGATATGCCGCTGTTCTGCGGCTCCTACCCGATCACTCCGGCCTCCGACATCCTGCACGAGCTCAGCCGCTGCTCGGACCACGGCGTCATCACCTTCCAAGCCGAGGACGAGATCGCCGGGGTGGGCGCGGCCCTGGGGGCCTCCTTCGCCGGCCACCTGGGCGTCACCACCACCTCCGGCCCCGGCCTGGCCCTGAAGATGGAGACCATCGGACTGGCCGTCATGATGGAGCTGCCGCTGGTGGTGGTGGACGTGCAGCGGGCCGGTCCCTCCACCGGCATGCCGACCAAGACCGAGCAGTCCGACCTCAAACAGGCCCTGTGGGGCCGGCCGGGCGAGTCACCGGTGGTGGTGCTGGCGGCCCAGTCGCCCTCCGACTGCTTCGACACGGCGGTCGAGGCCTGTCGGATCGCCGTCACTTACCGCACGCCGGTGATCGTCTTGACCGACGGCTACCTAGGCAACGGGGCCGAGCCCTGGCGGCTGCCCGAGTTGAACCGGCTGGCCCCGATCCCGACCGCTTGGGCGAAGCAGCCGAACGGAGTCGGGGCCGACGGCAGCCCCCGCCATCTGCCCTACCGCCGTCACCCGGTGACCCTGATCCGAGACTGGGCCATCCCCGGCACGCCTGGTTTGGAGCACCGCTTGGGCGGCCTGGAGAAAGCGGTCGACGGATCGATCTCCTACGACCCGGCCAACCATGACGCCATGGTCAGGCTGCGGGCGGCCAAGGTGTCAGGGGTGGTGCGCGACCTGCCCGATCTGACGGTCGACGACCCCAGCGGGCGGGCCGAGCTGCTGGTGTTGGGCTGGGGCTCGACGCACGGCCCGATCGCCGCCGCCGTGGCCCAACTGCGCGCCCTGGGCCTGGACCTGGCCCGGGCCCACCTGCGCCACCTCAATCCGCTGCCGGCCAATCTGGAACAGGTCATGGCCGCCTACCGTCGCGTCGTGGTGCCGGAGATGAACTTGGGCCAGCTGGCCGACCTGGTGCGAGCCCGCAGCGAGAGGCCGGTGATCAGCTACAGCCGGGTCCGGGGCCAACCCATCGCCGTGCGCAAACTGGTCGGCTTCCTGAGCGACCTGTTGGAGGGGTCGGAGCCGGAGCCGGCCCAGCCGCCCCCAGCCGACCACTGGGGAAACCAGGCCCAGGAGGCGGCCCCGGCGGTCGGAGCGGCCACTGGGACGGGGCCGCCGCCAGCCGGCGCCAGAGCCCAGGAGGAGTCATGAGAAGCGGTTTAGACCTGGTGCCGATCAGCCCGGAACCACTCAGCCGGGCCGATTTCGTGTCCTCGGCCGAGGTGCGCTGGTGCCCCGGCTGCGGCGACTACTCCATCTTGGCCGCCCTGACCGGTCTGCTGCCGGAGCTGGGCGTCAAACGGGAGAACCTGGTCATCGTGTCCGGCATCGGCTGCTCCTCCCGGCTGCCTTATTACGTCGACACCTACGGCTTGCACTCGATCCACGGCCGCGCCCCGGCCATCGCCAGCGGCATCGCCCTGACCCGGCCCGACCTGTCGGTCTGGGTGGTGTCCGGCGACGGCGACGCCTTGTCCATCGGCGGCAACCATCTGATCCACGCCCTGCGGCGCAACGTCAACCTCAACATCCTGCTCTTCAAC
>JAIRYW010000035.1 GCA_031267645.1 Propionibacteriaceae bacterium | reverse complement strand
GCCGGTGGTGGCTGAGCGCGCCTCGTGGCCGGTGGTGGCGAGGCGGATGAGTTCGGTCAGGGTGATCTCTTTGACCACGGTGAGCGCCTGGGACGCGGTTTTCGTCTCGTCGGTGTCGGTTTGGCCTCCCGGCGACACCAGCGCGTACCGGTTGGGTCGGCCGTCAGGGCCGATGGGCGGGTAGAACTCCAGGACGTCGGCCGGGTTCACGCAGGAGTGGAACCCCCGCTCGCACGCCGCCGGCGTCTCGTCGGTGGTTTCGGTACGCCCGACTTCGTACTGGTGCCCACGGCACCGCAAGTCAGCGTCGAAACCCTTGAACGCGGGTGTTTCTTCCATGATGTGAGTCCTCTGGATCGGGGCGGGTTCAGGCCGTCGGTTTCGGTTTGCGGAACGATTCGGGGGTGAAGGTGGAGGGGTGGACGCCGGTCGCTTCTGCCAGCAAGATCAGTTCGGCCCAGTTGAAGGCTGTGGCTGCTTTGAGTTTGCGGCGGAGGGTGGGCCGGGGGACTCCGGTCTCTTCGGAGATCCGGAGTTGTGATTTCCCGGAGTTGAGTATCGCTTGGGCGACTGCTTTGGCCGTCCAGTCGGTCACTTCGACCGCGAGGGAGTGGTACGGGCTAAAATTGGTCATATGAGCATCCTAAAAGGTCGTGTGGACATTCGTCAAGTCGTGCGAGTGTCGGTTTGGACAATATGGTTGACGTATCATCCGGTATGATGGACCACATGAACATTCGTCGTGAACAAGGTGAGAGGTTCGCCGCTCTGCTCGGCGCGGAACTGAAGGGAGCCATCAAGTCACGCGGGCGGACCGCCAACGACGTGGCCGACCGGATCGGCATCGAACGGGCGACGCTCAACCGTTATCTCAACGGCAAGCGAATCATCCCGTCGTCCACCATGGCCGTCGCAGCCATCGAGATCGGCATGGAGCCTCCGGAACTCGTCCGCCGCGCTTACGAGCGCTTCAAGTCGAGCACGGAGCCCCTGGCGCGGCAGGCCGCCAACGACGGCCAGGCCTAGCCCTGGCCGCGATCATCAGATCCGACCAAACCCGTGTACGCTTCATCGCGACACACCTTCCTGTTAGACGGAGGAGTCACGGGCGACAGTCCACCCAAGCGACGAACTTGGGGCCACGGGCTGTCGCCCATCACGTTCTCCGCCATCTTGGCACAAGCCGACGACGTCCCACCTGGTCAGTTCTGAATCGCAACCATGGAGTTATACACAGGGGGCGTAGAACCGCCTGGTCAATGGGAGGCGTGGCCTGTGCATAACACCGGATCGACTGATTTGCACATCATCTCAGGGCGTTGGACGTATGTGCGGACCGTCGGGCGGCTTGACCATCGGCTCGCCGCCACTGGATCATTCACAGCATGACGACCCAACCTCCGCAGTGGTCTGTCGCTGACCCCTGGCCCTAGGTTGACCGGTCGGCCGGTCCGCGTTCATCATTCAGACATGACGACTCCGAACTGGCCCCAGTACCCGCCCGGCGGTCCGCCCCAGCCCGGTGGTTTCGGCCCTCAGGACCCGCCCCGACCGGTGGCGCCGTACCAGCAGCCCGCATACGCGCATGTTCAGCCGCAGCCCCCCGGTCCGTCGCGGGCGCGCGTTGTGGCCTCCGCCGTCGTCCCTGCCGTGGGGAGGGCTCTGGTCAATCATCCGGTGTGGTCGTCTTTAGGCATCCTCGTGATCTGTTCTACCGTCTTTCCTGCGGGGGTGGGACAGGCCATGTTCGCCGTGTTGCTCGTCGCCGCCCTGGTGTGGCGTCACAACCTCATGTCTGGACGCCCACCGGTCGTCGTGATGGCTCCGCCCCCGCCCCCGCCTCCGGTTCAGCCGCCAGTGCAAGTCCAAGTCCAGGTCCAAGTCCCCATCCAGATCCAAGTCCCGGTATCACCCCAGCCGCCCCCGCCGCCAGTCCAACCACCGCAGCTTCCCCGTCCGGTTGTGCCGCCCGCCCCGACCGGACGGGTACGCGACCGTGCGGAACTCGCCCGTAGACGGTCGGCAGTCCTGGACCGGTTCCAGAGGGTGATGCCTGATCCCACCGAGTATTTGGAAGTGGTGGGGGAGAGCTACTACACGGCCGCGTTCGAGGCTATCTTCCAGAGCGAGGGGCGGACTATCACGTCCCGTGGCACGGACATAACCGAACTCGACTGCGTGCTAGTAGCTGAACCTTGGAGTGACTACGACTCGAACGCTGTGGCTGTCATAGTGAAGGGAAGCTGCGTGGGTCATCTCGGCGCGCAGACGGACGCTCCCCGGTATTCGCCCGTGTTGATCGCGTTGGCGAAGCGCAAGCAGGTTCTATGTGGGACGGCCCGAGTGTGGGCCAGACGGGAGCCGGACGGGCGGGTGTTCGCGAGCGCGACGGTCCAGGTCGCGCCGCCGTGGGCGCTTTGAGGCGGCGTGCGGCCAGGTGGCTGATCGTCGCGGCGGCGTTCGGCACGGCGGCTGCCGTGGTCGCCTTCCATGAGGTTCTGACGGACGATCCGCCCGACGTCGGCTCTGCGGGCGGTGGAGCGGTGGTGTCGCGTGTGGTGGACGGTGACACGCTGCGTGTGACCGTGGACGGCCGGGATGTGACGGTGCGGCTGCTGGGCGTGGACGCGCCGGAGATGCCTGATGGTTGCGGGGCTAAGGAGGCCACGGCCGCGTTGGAAACTCTACTGCCGGTTGGGACTCCGGTGACGTTGACCGTCGATCCCGAAGCCGACGACATGGATCGTTGGGGCCGGTGGCTGCGTTATCTGGACGTGGCCGGCGTGGACGCGGCTGAGAGCCTGTCACGGGCCGGCCTGGTCGGCGCTTGGTTCCCGAAGGGCGAACCGGAGCCCGAGCGGTATCCGGTGTACGAGGCGGCGGTGTCGGCGGCCCGCTCGGAGCGGGTCGGGTCGTGGGCGGAATGTCCAGGTTTGGGACGCTGATCCGGACCCTTCTGTGTCCGTTGGAGTGTCCAGTAGATTTCGCGGTCTGACTAGGTGAAATACAGAATTCAGCCGGATTGGGTGTCCACTCGCGTGTCCATGTCCCGGGTCAGTTGGCGACGAGTTCCCCGAGCCGTCGCATGGCGGCGTGGGCGGTCTCGCTGGTGACGTGGGTGTAGCCCCTGGTGACGGTCGCCTCGGAGTGCCCGAGGATGTCCATCCGGGTCTGTTCGTCGATGCCGAGGTCGTGGAGGAGCGTGGCGGTGGTGTGTCGTCCGGAGTGGATCGGGACCGAGGGGAGCCCGGCCGCTTCCAGGTCGGCGTGCCAGGCGTCGGAGTCCGCCCGGGGGTCGACAGGGGCGCCGTCGCCGGTGGTGAAGACGAGCCCTTCGGGGCCTTCGGGCGTGGTTTCGACCCAGGGGCGTAAGACGGCTTCGAGCGGCGGGCAGATCGGGATTTGACGCCAGCCGGCACGGGATTTGGGCCTAAGCAGCCACAGGCCGCCTTGGACGTGCCTGGTCTCGTGCCCGGTGGCGTCCGGGCCGACCCGGTCGGGGCAGTCCGTGCCCCTCACCCGGTCGCAACGCGGCTGGCAGCCATGCCGCCAAGACACCCGCTGAAGACTCCAGTTGACGGTCAGGACTCCTTTCCGCCAGTCGATTTGTTCCCTGGTCAATCCGAGACGTTCGCCCTGCCTCAGGCCGGTCAGGAGTATGGCGGCGTCAGTCGCGGCCCGGTCGGGCAGGTTGGCGACGGTCAGCAGCAGGCTCCGGGCTTGCTCGGTCGTGAGCGCGGTCCGGACGGTCGGCGCGTGTCTGGGCGGTGGGGCGAGTCTGGCGACGTTCCTCATCGCGATTCCCTCCTGCTCGGCGCGTTTCAACGCGCCGGAGAGCACCGCGTGCGCGCGCGCCGCCGTGGTGGGATGGCCTGCTGTCACGCAAGCCGCTGTGAGCCTGCGGACGTCGGTTGCCGTCAGAGCCCCGACCCGCTTGCCTCCTAGGACCGGGATGATCCAGTTCCTGGTCAGGGACTCATAGTCGGCTAGGACGCCTGGTTTGAGACGTTGGGAGAGGATGACGAGGTGCGAGTCCATCCATTCCCTGAGGGTGGGGTTGCGGGTGGACGAGTCACCGTAGAAGGTGAGGTTGCGGAGCATCGTTTTGAGGGCCTGGTTGGCCTCTGCCTTGGTGGAGCGTTGGACGTACCGGCGTCGTCTTTCACCGGCCGGCCCTGACGGCAGTTCGACGCACGCGACCCAACCGCCGTCCGACCGCTCGTAGACGCTGCCTGATCCTTTCGGTCTGCCCATAGCCCCATGGTATCCCCATGTACAGCCATTAAGTACAGCCATTCGTGTGCGGAACTATGCTGGACTATGCGGGGTTTTAGGGCGGTTTTACGCTCAATGGTGGCTCCCCCGCCTGGACTCGAACCAGGAACCCTCTGATTAACAGTCAGATGCTCTGCCAATTGAGCTACAGGGGACTGCAGCCATGGCAGATTAGCAGAAAGCCCCCCGGGCTGTCGTCTCGCGACCGTTCGGCGGCGGTCAGGTCGCGGGCGGCTCGGGCTCGGCTTGGGCCAACTGGGCGGCCAGGGCTTGGGCGGCCGGCCGGGCCGGCCCGGACAGGCCGACCAGGGCGACCACGCCCATGCTGTCCAACATCCGGGCCATGGGCGGGCCCATGTGCCCGGTCAAGACCGCTTCGATGGACTGGTCGCGCAGGAAACGGACGATGCGGGCGTGATGGGAGCCGTGGCTGGGGGCGCTGTCGTGGGACTGGTCCCAAGCCACCTCGTGTTCAGTCCAAGAGGCGATCTGGCCCTCCACCAGATCGACCACGGCGACCCGCCGGGCTCGGCCCCAGCCGCCGCCGATGAGGTCTTGGTCCAGATTGATGGCCACCTTCGTCATGGCCCCCATTATGCCGCTGGCAGGGGTCGCCACTGGCGGCGCAGACGGGTCAGGGCTTGGCGCTCCAAACGCCTGACCTTGGCCACCGTGGAGTCGAGTCGGCGGGCGATCTGGGGCAGGCTGGCCGGCTCGCCCTCCCAGCCGTGGCGCCAGACCATGACCTGGCGCTCGTCCGCCGGCAGCCGGCGCAGGCTCGACCGCAGGTCGTGCCCGGTCAAGCGGGCGTCGATCTCGGCCAGGGCCCCGTGGTCGACCAGTTCGTCCGGCAGGGCGCTCGGGGCCGGTGGCTGGCGCCGGCGCAGAGCCTGCCGGATCCAGACGGCGGCGTAGGGTCCGAGCCGTCCCCGTTCGTAGTCGAACCGCATGACGGCCTGTTCCAAAGCCAGGCAGCCGTCCTGGAACAGGTCGGACCAGGTTCCGGGACGGGCGCAGTCGCGCACGATGACGCGGACCAAGCCGATGTTGGCCAAGGTCATGGTCCGCCGGGCCCGCTGGCCTTGTTCGACCAAGGCCTCCAACTCGGCCGCGCTGGCTTGAGCCGCCACGGCCGCCAGGCCGACCGGCGGAGGCAGGTCCGGGGTCGGGTCGGTCGGCTGGCGGCGGTCCTCCAGAGCGGCGGCGGCCAGCAGGCCGGCCTCGATCTGTCGGGCCAGGCGCCGCTCGTCGGCGGCGCTCAATCTGATGTCGTCCATGGCCCCAGCCTGGCCGGCCGGCCTTCGGTCGGCCAGGTCGGGCACAGGCCGATCCGGTCCGCATCCGGACAACACCGATCTGGGGGACGGCCTCACAGGCCGGCCGTCCCGGCGCGTCGGGCCGTGGACCTGGTTGGGTGGGCCAGCTCGCCACGGAGTACCTTTGTCGGAGGTCATGAGCATGGCTGAGGCGACCCCTCGACCACGCCATCTGGACAAGTTTGGGAGATCGAGCATGTGTAGCGACGTCACAAGTGTTTCAGCCCCGCCCGGTGTGCCTCAGTCGGTGGTCGACTGGGTGTCCGAGGTGGCCCGTCTGACCCAGCCGGACGGCGTCCACTGGTGCGACGGGTCGATCGAGGAGCGCGACCGGCTGTACGACCAGATGGTGGCCGGCGGCACGCTGATCAAGCTCAACCCCCAACTGCGTCCGGGTTGCTACCTGGCCCGTTCCTTGCCCTCCGACGTGGCCCGGGTCGAAGCCCGCACCTTCATCTGTTCGGAGCTGGAGTCCGAGGCCGGGCCGACCAACAACTGGGCCGCCCCGGACCAGATGCGCCAGACCCTGGCCCAAGTCTTCTCCGGTTCGATGCGGGGCCGGACGATGTACGTCATCCCCTTCTCGATGGGCCCCTTGGGCGGCGACATCAGCAAGCTCGGCATCGAGATCACGGATTCCCCCTACGTCGTCGTCTCGATGCGCATCATGACCCGGGTCGGCCTGGGCCCGCTGGCCGCCATCTCGGCCGGGCAGCCCTGGGTGCCGGCCGTCCACTCGGTCGGCTACCCCCTGGTCGACGGCTCCGGTCAGACCCGCCCAGACGTGGCCTGGCCCTGCAACGAAGAGAAATACATCACCCATTTCCCGGAGACGCGCGAGATCTGGTCCTACGGCTCCGGTTACGGCGGCAATGCGCTGCTGGGCAAGAAGTGTTACGCGCTGAGGATCGCCTCGGTGCTGGCCCGGGACGAGGGCTGGCTGGCCGAGCACATGCTGATCTTGCGCATCACCGGGCCCAACGGCCGTGTCTTCAACCTCTGCGCCGCCTTCCCCTCGGCCTGCGGCAAGACCAATCTGGCCATGTTGCGGCCGACCATCCCGGGCTGGAAGGTCGAGACCGTCGGCGACGACATCGCCTGGATGCGGCCCGGCCCGGACGGCCGGCTGCACGCCATCAATCCGGAGGCCGGTTTCTTCGGCGTCGCTCCGGGCACCTCGGAGAAGACCAACCCGACCTGTCTGCACGCCCTCAGCCACGACACCATCTTCACCAACGTCGGCCTGACCGACGACGGCGACGTTTGGTGGGAGGGCATGACGGATCAGCCGCCGGCCCACCTGATCGACTGGCAGGGCCAGGATTGGACGCCGGACTGCGGCCGAGTGGCGGCCCATCCCAATTCCCGTTTCACGGTCAACGCCGCCCAGGCCGAGTCGATCTCGCCCAACTGGGAGGATCCGGCCGGCGTGCCGGTCGACGTCATCCTGTTCGGCGGGCGGCGCTCCAGCAATGTGCCGCTGATCTCGGAGTCGTACAGCTGGGAGCACGGCGTCTTCGTCGGCGCCACGGTCTCCTCCGAGCAGACCGCCGCCGCCGAAGGCACGGTCGGCGACCTGCGGCGCGACCCCTTCGCCATGCTGCCTTTCTGCGGTTACAACATGGCCGACTACTGGGCCCATTGGCTCGACCTGGGTCGGACCTTGGGCGACCAGGCGCCGCGAATCTTCCAGGTCAACTGGTTCCGGCGGGACGCCGAAGGCAATTGGCTGTGGCCGGGCTTCGGCGACAATTCCCGTCCGATCGAGTGGGCCCTGCGCCGGATCTCGGGCGAAGTGGCGGCCCGCGACGTCATCTCCGGGCGCATTCCGGTGCCGGGCGACCTCAACGTCGACGGCCTCGATATCACCAACGCCCAGTTGGACGCCCTCTTCGAACTCGACCCGAAGGCCTGGGCCTACGAGGCCGATCTGACCCAGACCTACTTCGAGCGCTTCGGCGACAAGGTGCCGCCGGCCCTGTGGGACCAGCTCGAACAGCTGCGTCAGCGCATCGCCCAGACCGAAGCAGAGGCCTGAGCGTCCGGCCGGGCCGCCTAGGCGGCGGGCCCGGCCCAGTTCTGAGGTCGAGGCCGAGGGCTTTGGCGGAGCGCCGGTCCGCCGGCCGGCCGGGGCGGCACGCCGTCCAGCGGCCTGAGCCCGAGTCGAGGCCGGGGTCCGGTCGGTCGTCATCGCTCGGGCGCCGGTCGGTCGTCGCCCCTGCGGGGCCGCGCCACTAGGCTGGATCGGAAGCTGGATTAGCTGGATCGGAAGCTGGATTAAGGGAGGTGCGCCATGCGGGTCGGCGTCTTCGGAGTCTTAGGTCGGATGGGGCAGGAGGTCTGCCGGGCCGTCACCGCCGCGGACGACCTCGAATTGGTGGCCGGGGTCGACTTCGGCGACTCCAGGGAGGTCGCCCGAGCGGCCCAGGTGATCGTCGACTTCACTCATCCGGACGCCGTCATGGACAACATCGCCTGGTGTTTGGAAAATGACCTCCACGTCGTGGTGGGCACCACTGGATTCACCGCCGACCGTCTCGACCAAGTCCGCCGCTGGGTCGCCGCCAAGCCCCAGGTCGGCGTCGTCATCGCCGCCAACTACTCCATCGGAGCGGTCTTGATGATGCACTTCGCCAAATTGGCCGCCCCTCACTTCGACTCGGTCGAGATCGTCGAGGCGCACCACGCCGGCAAGGTCGACGCGCCTTCCGGCACGGCCCGCCAGACCGCCGAGATCGTGGCCGCCGCCCGCCGACGGGCCGGTTGCGAGGCCATGCCGGACGCCACCACCCACGCCGAGCCGGGGGCCCGGGGGGCCGACATCGCCGGCGTCAAGGTCCATTCGCTGCGCCTGGCCGGTCTGCTGGCCAGCCAGGAGGTCCACTTCACCTCCGTGGGCGAGGCCTTGGTGGTGCGCGACGACGCCCGCGACCGTTCCAGCTTCATGCCTGGCGTCTTGGCGGCGGTGCGTTGGGCCCCGGAGCATCCAGGCCTCAGCCTCGGACTCGAAACCGTGCTCGGTCTCTGAGCCGTCATGTTGGCTCGACTGCCTGGCCCGGTCCGGGCCGACCTGCGCCGGCTGAGCCCCCGGGCCCGGGTCCTGGCCTGGGCCGAGACCGAATCGGGGCACGCCGTGGCCCTGGCCGGCCAGCTGGCTTGGAGCCGGGGAGCGGCGGATTGGGGCCTGATCGGTTGGCACGACGTCGTGCGGGGGTCCTGGGACTCGGCGACCAGCCAGTTGGCCTGGCAGGACGGCCAGGGCCGGGAAGAGCGGATCGAGCTGACCCGCCCGGGGCGTCTGCCGATCGTCTTCCAAGACCGGGTCGAGGCCACCTTCGTGCTCGAACGGCGTCTGGGACAGGGCCGACAGGCGGTCGTGGTCTCAGCCCAGCGACGGTTGGACGATGACCAAGCAGCCTTGATCTGGCGCCTCACGCCGATCGACCGGACGGCGGTCCGGCCGGACGACCTGGAGGAGGCCGAGCGGCTGTTGGAGCGATTGCGGGCGTCCTATGACTGAGACCGTTCAGCCGGCCCGGCCGCCGATCGTGTCGGTGCGCGGCCTCAAGGTCAAGCGGGGCCGAGTCCAAGTCTTCGACGGCCTCGACTTGACCGTCGGGTCCGGCCGCTTGACTGGCCTGCTGGGCCCCTCCGGTTCGGGCAAGTCGACTCTGATCCGGGCCATCGTCGGCTTGCAGCGGATCCAAGCCGGCCAGGTCGAGGTGGCCGGTCTCCCGGCCGGACACCCGGATCTGCGCCACCGCCTGGCCTACAGTTCCCAGGCCGACGGGGTCTACCTCGACCTGACGGTGGCTCAGAACGTGGCTTATTTCACCCGCTTGGCCGGACGACCGGCCAGCGAGGTGGAGCGAGTGATCGAGGCGGTCGACCTGTCCGGGCAGGCCCAGCGGCTGGCCGGCCGGTTGTCCGGCGGGCAGTTGCGGCGCGTCTCCTTGGCCGTGGCCCTGATCGGCGCGCCGCAGCTGATCGTGTTGGACGAGCCCACGGTCGGGCTCGACCCGGTCCTACGGGTGCGTCTGTGGGACCTCTTCACCCGGTTGACCGCTCAGGGCGTCTCCCTGATCGTGTCCAGCCATGTCATGGACGAGGCCAGCCGTTGCGACGATCTGCTGTTGCTGCGGCAGGGGCGTCTGGTGGCCGCCACCGACCCGGTCCGACTGCTGGCCCAGACCGGCCAGCCAGACGCCGAACGGGCCTTCTTGGAATTGATCCGGCGCGACCAGGCGGCGGCCCGATGAGGCCGCGTTGGCTGGTGACGGCCGGTCGGATCCTGACCCAGCTGAGCCACGACCGTCGTACGGTCGCCCTGCTGCTGGTGGTGCCGGCCCTGCTGGTAGGCCTGTTCGCCTGGTTGTACCAGTCCGACCAGGTCTTCCAGCGCATCGGGCCGATGGTGATGGCCCTGTTCCCCTTCATCTTGATGTTCCTGGTCACCAGCGTCGCGACCTTGCGCGAACGCCGCTCCGGCACCTTGGAACGGGTCCTGACGGCGCCGGGGAGCAAGGCCGACCTGATCTGCGGTTACGCTCTGGCCTTCTCTTTGGTGGCGGTGCTGCAGACTGGCGTCACGGTCGGCTTCAGCGTCTGGGTCTGCCGCCTCGAACTGGCCGGCTCGGTCCTCCAACTGTTGGGAGTGGCGGTGGTCGACGCCGTCCTGGGCACCGCTCTCGGCCTGCTGGTCTCGGCCTTCGCCCGGACCGAGTTCCAAGCCGTCCAATTCCTGCCCGTCTTCGTCTTCCCTCAGATCATTCTGGGCGGCGTCTTCATGCCCCGTCAGCAGATGCCCCGGGCCTTGGAGCTGATCTCCGACTTCATGCCGCTCAGCTACGCCATCGACGGGGTCTCTCAGGTGGCGGCCGGCCAGGGCGGTTGGGTGGTCGGCCGTCCCCTCCTGATCATGGCCGCCTTCGCCGTCGGCTGTCTGGTGGCGGCCTCCGCCACCTTGCCCCGGCGCACCCCTTGAGCCGGCCGACGGTTGGGGACGAGTGTGTACACTGGTGGGCACATTTCAGCCGCGTCTCCCCGACCGGGGAGGCGGCCGCCCGACCGTCTGGTCCACACCGCTCGGCGGTCGGGGGCGATCAGCCACCAGAAGGATGACGATGACCTCTGCTCGGGACGAGATCTGGAGCCGCGTCCGCACCGAGGCGTCCAACGACGCCAAGCGTGAGCCGGCCCTGGCCAGCTTCCTCCATACGGTCATCCTGTCGCACGAACGGCTGGAAGACGCCCTCAGCTTCATCTTGGCCGGCAAGCTGGGCTCCGACACCATCAGCCCGTTGACCCTGCGCGACCTGATCGACCGGGCCTTCGAGGCCGACCTCGGCATCGGTCTGGCGGTCCGGGAGGACCTGCGGGCCGTCCTCAGCCGCGATCCGGCCTGCCGCGGCTATTCCACGCCGCTGCTCTACTTCAAAGGCTTCCACGCCCTGCAGGGCTATCGCGTGGCCCACTACTATTGGCGCACCGGCCGTCAGGCTTTGGCCTTGTGGTTGCAGAGCCAGATCTCGGAGGTCTTCGCCGTCGACATCCACCCGGGGGCCCGCATCGGCAAGGGAATCTTGTTCGACCACGCCACCTCGGTCGTGATCGGCGAGACCGCCGTGGTGGAGGACGACTTCTCGATGCTGCACGAGGTCACGCTGGGCGGCACCGGCAAGGTCGGCGGCGACCGCCATCCCAAGGTCGGGCGCGGGGTCATGATCGGGGCCGGAGCCAAGGTGCTGGGCAATATCAGCGTCGGCGAGGGGGCCAAGGTCGGGGCTGGCTCTGTGGTGTTGGAGGACGTCGAGCCTTACACCACGGTGGCCGGGGTGCCGGCGCAGCCGGTCGTCTACCCGGCTAACGCCCATCCCGCCCTGGACGCCGACTACCTCATGATCTGACGGGTCCATCGACCATGCGAGTGTTGGTGACGGGCGGCGGCGCCGCCGAACCGATCGACCGGGTGCGTCGGATCAGCAACGGGGCCAGCGGCCGTCTGGGAGCCGCCTTGGCCGACCGCTTCGCCGCCCAAGCCGTCGTCAGCCAGGTGGTGTACCTGAGAGCGGGCGACTCGGTCCAGCCCCAGGCCGCCGGCGTCGAGGTCGAGACCGTCCAGGGCGTGGCCGATCTGGCTCAGGCGGTGCGGCGCCGGCTGACCCGGGCCCCGGTCGACGCCGTGGTCCACTCCATGGCGGTGTCGGACTACCAGGTGGCGCGGGTCGCCCCGGCGGGCGACCTGGCCCAAGCGGTGGTGGGGCTGAGCGACCCCGAACAGGTCCGGCGGGCCATCTTGGACGGCCCCGGGCTGGACCTCGGCCACAAGATCAGCTCGGCCCACGACGACCTGGTGTTGGTCCTGCGTCCGGCCATCAAAGTCATCGGGCTGTTCAAAAGTCTGGCCCCGGACGCCCTCCTGGTCGGTTTCAAGCTGCTGGACCAGGTCTCTCAGCGGGAGTTGTTGTCGGCCGCCCGCCAGCTGATGGAACGCAACCGCTGCGACTGGGTGTTGGCCAACGACCTGAGTCAGATCGGCCCCGACCGACACGTCGGCCACCTGCTCGACCGGGCCGGGCGCAGCCGCCGTTTCGACAGCAAAGCGGCCATCGCCGAGGGCATCGTCGAAGCCGTGGTCCAACGGTGGACCACCACCGGGTCGGCCCCGTCCGACCCGACCGAACGAAGGAGTTGAGATGGGCCATGTCTTGCTCGGCGTCTCCGGCAGTGTGGCGGCCTACAAGGCCATCGACTTGGCCCACCGGCTGACCCGGGCCGGTTGGGCGGTCGACGTCGTCTTGACCGCGGCGGCCCGGCGTTTCGTGACCGATCTGGCCTTCCAGTCCTTGACCGGCCGTCGGGTCCACAGCGACCAGTTCGAGCGGGGGGACCCGGCCCAGATCGAACACATCGAACTGGCCCGCCGGGCCGACCTAGCCCTGTTGGCTCCGGCCACGGCCGATCTGATCGGCCAGCTGGCCCACGGCCTGGCGCCCGACCTGCTGACCAGCGCCATGTTGGCCTGGCGCGGCCGCCCCGTCCTGCTGGCCCCGGCCATGAACACGGCCATGTGGGAGAACCCCCTGGTCCAGGCCAATCTGCGCCGTCTGACTGACTTGGGCTATCAGCTGATCGAGCCCCGGGTGGCCCAGCTGGCCTGCGGCGAGACCGGTCCAGGCGCTCTGGCCGATCTGGATCAGATCATGGCTCGGGTGGAGGCCTTGAGCGGGCCGCGTGAGGGGTCGGGGGACTGACCATGGAGGCCGTCGACATCGCCCAATTGACCGACTTCCGGATCGGTCAGGTCTGCCAGCACCAGGCCGCCACCGGTTGCACCGTCGTGATCTGCCCGGCCGGCGCGGTGGCCGGGGTCGACGTCCGGGGCGGCTCGCCCGGCACCCGGGACACCGACGCCTTGAACCCGGTCATGAACCGCCGTTCGGTCCACGCCGTCCTGCTGGCCGGCGGCAGCGCCTTCGGCTTGGACGCCGCCGCCGGGGTCATGCGTGACCTGGAGGCCCGCGGCGTCGGGCGCGACGTCGGCGTCACCGTGGTGCCCAACGTCTGCGCCGCCGTCCTGTTCGATCTGGCGCTGGGCCGCTCCGACGTCCGTCCGGACGCCGCCATGGGTTACGAGGCCTGTCAGCGGGCCTGGGCCGGACAGGGCTTCAAATCCGGCAGCCACGGCGTCGGCGTCGGCGCCACGGTGGGCAAAGGACTGGGCTCGGGCGGGGCCATGAAGGGCGGCCAGGGGGCGGCCGCCTTCCGCCAAGGCGAACTGTTGGTGGGGGCCGTGGTGGCCGTCAACTGCGTCGGCGACGTGCTGGCCGACGGCCGGGTGCTGGCCGGCGCCCGGGGGCCGGACGGCGCCTTCGTGGACAGCGCCAGCGTCATCGTGCGGGCCTATGACCAACCCCGCGACTTCTTCAGCGACGCCGGCGCCACGGTCCTGATCTGTCTGCTGTCGAACGCCCGGCTGTCCAAGTCCGAGGCCACCAAAGTGGCCCAGTTGGGCCACGACGGCCTGGCCCGCCGGATCCGGCCGGCCCACACCGTCTTCGACGGCGACACCTGCTTCGCGCTCTGCTCCGGCCTGGTCGACACCACCGTGGACGCCGTCGGCGTGATGGCGGCGGCGGCCGTCGAAGCCGCCATCGTGGACGCCGTGGTCCAAGCCGAGAGTCGAGACGGTCTGCTGGCCCACCGGGATCTGGCCCATCCGGCCGACTGACGTCGTCGGCGGGCTGTGAGGGGGCCGTCCGTCGCCGTCTCGGCGACCTGGCCGTCGCCGTCCACCGGCTGGGAGCCGGCTGGGACTGGCGCGGCCGCTGGACCGGGCTCAGGTGACGTCGCGCCGCCAACTGGTGCAGCCGCCGACGATGGCGAAGACCAAGCCGTAGCCAATCAGGCAGACGGTGGCCAGCGGCCAGTCCAGGGTCGGGCCGACGCCGGGCGCGAAGCCGCTGTAGAGGCTGGCTCCGGTGATGGCCTCGCTCAAGGCGCCGGGCAGGAAGTCCAGGCCGGCCCAAGAATGACCGGACAGGACGGGGACCAGGCGGACCACCGGCTCCAAGAGTTGGGTGAAACCCAACAGCGTGACGATGGCGCCGACCTGGTTGTGGATCAGCAGACCCAAACCGACCCCGAAGACGCCCCAAAGGGCGAAGGCGACCACGCTGCGGCCGATCAGACTCCAGGTGGCGGCCTGGTCCAGGCCGGTGGGCTGGCCCAGCAGGGCCCAAGTGGCGGCCCCCAGGCCGACGCCGACCACGGTCAGCAGGACCCCGAAAGCGCCGGACAGGGGCAATACGGTGATCAGCTTGGCGATCAGGACCCGGGCCCGGCGCGGCTCGGCCAACAGCGTCGGGGTGATGGTCTGATGGCGGAACTCGGTCGTCACGGTCAAGGCCCCCAAAATGGCGGGGAAGACGTAACCCAGGCTGGGGCCGACGGCGTAAGTCAGTCGGGCCAGGTCGCCGTTGGCCACGTCGGGCAGTCCGCCGCCGGTCAAGCTCTGGCCACCCAGACGAAAGGTGGCCGCCAAGCCGGCCGTGGTCAAGCCCAGGTAACCGGCCGCCGCCAAGGTCCACCACAGCCGGGTCGAGACGGTTTTGCGCCATTCGGAGCGCAGCGAGCCGATCATGGTCCGACCTGCCTCAGGTCGGACTGGGTCTGATCGGACTGGCTCTGATCGGACTGGGGTGACTCGGAATGGGTGGAGTCGGACTGGGTGGAGTCGGACTGGGTCGGGGCGCCTTCGGTCAGGGCTAAGAAAGTGGCCTCCAGGGCCGGTCGGCTGCTGGCCAGCTGGTGCAGCTCCAGGCCGGCTATGAAGCAGGTGTGGCCCAGCTCGGCCGCCGTCGCCCCTGTCACCTCGAACCCCTCCGGGGTCTCCCGCAGGCCCCAGCCCAGGTCTCGGGCCAGTTCTTTGAAGGGCTCCGGCCGAGCCGGCTCAACCAGTGTGTGGGGCCGGTCCAAAGCGGCCAGCTGGGCCAGGGGAATGGCTTGGACCAGACGGCCGTGGGCGATGATGACGACGTCGTCGACGCTCTGCTGGACCTCGGACAACAGATGGCTGGAGATCAAGACGGTGCGCCCCTGCCGGGCCAGGTCGCGCAGCAGGCCGCGCATCCAGGCGATGCCCTCGGGGTCGAGGCCGTTGGTGGGCTCGTCCAGCAGCAAGGTCGCAGGGTCGCCCAGCAGGGCGCCGGCCAAGGCCAGCCGCCCGCGCATGCCGAGCGAGTATTGCCCCACTCGTCGACCGGCCACCGTCTCCAGACCGACTAGTTCCAGCACCTGCGCGCAGCGCCGGTCGGGCACGCCGACGACCGGGGCGAGGTCGCGCAGATGGTCCAAGGCGCTGCGGCCGGGATGGAAGCTGGAGGCCTCCAAAGAGGCGCCGACCTGGCGGCCGGGGCGAACTAAGCGGCGGTAGGGCTGGCCGTCGAAGGTGACCGATCCGGCGTTGGCCTGGACCAGGCCCAAGGCGATTCGGAGGGTGGTCGTCTTGCCCGCCCCGTTGGGCCCCAAGAAGCCGGTCACACGGCCGGGGCGGACTGAGAAGCTGAGGTCGTCGACTGCCTTGAGGGCGCCGAAACGCTTGGTCAAATGGTCGATGCGGAGCACGCTTGGATTCTACGGTAGAGGGCTGTCACAAGGTCACTTGGAGCCTGGTGGGAGCGGAGCCGTCGGCCAGGTCGACCCAATCGGCCAGGCTCTCCGGCTGAGCCGTCCACGACATCGGGCCGACTTGGACCCGGCTGACGCCGGTGGCCATGGCCCAGCTCTGAGCGAAGGCGCCGGCCGACCAAGCGGCTTCGGGGGAGGTGGCCTGGAAGACCAGCTGGGCCGGCCGCTCCGAATCGGCCGGGGTCGACTCGATCAGGCGCAGGGCGCCGCCGTAAGTCCGCCCCAACTCGTGGGTCAGGGCGGCCGGGTCGGCCGGGGCGGGGTCGCGCACCAGGCAGGACCAAGCCGCCGCCGTCTGCCCGGACAGGGCGCTGGCCAGCAGCCGGGCCCGGGCCACGTGTTTGTCGTAGTAGTCGGGGTAGGCGCTGATCTGGACCGCTTGGGCGACGTCGCCGATGTCGGAGTCGGCCCAGTTCGGCACCCGGACCATGGCGTCGTAGAACTTGTTGGTCGAATAGATCGGGTCCATGATCTGCTCCGGCGTGCCCCAGCCGGCCGCCGGCCGCTGCTGGAACAGGCCCAGGGAATCCAGGTCGCCGTAGTCGAGGTTGCGGATGCCCGACTCTTGGAAAGCCGTCGTCAAAGCGATCGAGACCGCTCTGGGAGCCAGCCCGCGCTGGGTCGCGACGCCGGCGATGAGGGCGGCGTTGGCGGCCTGCTCCGGGGTGAGCTGGGCGGTCTGCTGGCCGATGATGGAGCGGCAGAACAGGGCTGGCGGCTGACTTAGCGGCGGCTCCGTCTCGGAGCCCAGCCGGCTGGCCACCAGCCAGATCAGGACCAAGGCTGAGACCAGCGCCAGCCCGACCGCCACCAGCCAGCCGCGCCGCCGCCGGGGCGTCAGGGCGAGGGCGGGTCGAGCCGGTCCCATGGTCAATTGGCGTGTAGTTCGGCGTTCAGGTCGACGCCTCGACCGGCCCGCGGGATGGCTTTGACACGGCCGGAGGTCGAGTCGCGCAGATACAGCCAGCCGGGCTGGCCGGACAGTTGACGGGCTTTGACCAAACTGCCGTCCGGCAGCGTCAGCTTGGTCCCGGCCGTGAGGTACAGCCCGGCCTCGACCACGCAGTCGTCGCCCAGCGAGATGCCGACGCCGGACTCCGCTCCCAGCAGACAACGCCGCCCGATGGTGACGACCTCGGCCCCGCCGCCGGACAGGGTGCCCATGATCGAGGCCCCGCCGCCGATGTCGGAGTCCGCTCCCACCACCACGCCGGCCGAGATACGGCCCTCCACCATCGACGGCCCCAAGGTGCCGGCGTTGAAATTGACGAAGCCTTCGTGCATGACCGTGGTGCCCTGGGCCAGGTGCGCCCCCAGCCGGACCCGGTCGGCGTCGGCCACCCTGACTCCGCTGGGCACGACGTAGTCGACCATACGGGGGAATTTGTCCACCCCCCAGACCGTGAAGTGGCCGAACTGGCGCCGTAAGGCGAGCCGGGTGCGCTCGAAGTCCGCCACCGCGCAGGGCCCCAGCGAGGTCCAGACCACGTTGGCCAGGCGGGCGAACAGTCCGTCCAAGTTGACGCTGCGGGGGCGGACCAGCCGGTGGCTCAGCAGGTGCAGCCGCAGGTAGGCGTCGGCCGCGTCCTGAGGCGGCGCGTCCAAATCGACCAGGACCGGCCGGGGGGTCTCGTCGACCTGGCGCCAGGGGTCGTGGCCGGCCGTCAATTCGACCGGCTGATCACCCAGGCGGTCGCCCAGGCTGGGCCAAGGGAACCAGCAGTCCAAGACCTGGCCCGTCCGATCGGTCCGGACCAGGCCCCAACCGCAGGCGCTGCGCTGAGACATGTCCCCAGCCTAGTGTCCCGGCTCGATTTCCCGGCCCGGCCGACGCGCTGGGCCGGGTTCCGGCGGCTACAGTGGGGCCATGCTCGACCCCGGCGGCGATCTGGCCGACCTTCTGGAAGCCATCGTCGACATCGAGTCGGTGTCGGGCCAGGAACGGTCTCTGGCCGATCAGATCGAAGCCGCCCTGAGGCCCTGCCGTCACCTCCAGCTGACCCGCCACGGCAACAACATTTGTGCTCGTACGGAGCTGGGCCGGCCCCAGCGGGTGGCCATCGCCGGACATCTCGACACTGTCCCGCCGGCCGGCAATCTGCCCAGTCGGCGCTTCCAACGGGACGGCCGTCCGATGCTGGCCGGGCGGGGCAGCGTCGACATGAAGGGCGGCTTGGCCGTCCAACTGGCTCTGGCCGTCGCCCTGAGCCAGCCGCGCTGGGATCTGAGCTGGATCTTCTACGACAACGAGGAGGTCGAGGCGGCCCGCAACGGCCTGGGTCGGCTGGCCCAAGCCCGGCCCGACCTGCTTCAGGCCGACTTCGCCATCTTGATGGAACCGACCGCCGCCGTGGTCGAGGGCGGCTGCCAGGGCAGCCTGAGGGCTTGGGTGACGACCAAGGGGCGGTCCGCCCACGCCGCCCGTTCCTGGCTGGGCCACAACGCCATCCACGACATGGCCCCGGTCTTGGAGACCTTGCGTCAGTATCAACCGCGGCGGGTGGAGGTGGACGGCTTGGAGTACCGCGAGGGTCTCAACGCCGTCATCGTGGAGGGCGGCTCGGCCACCAACGTGGTGCCGGACCGGTGTCGCCTCCAAGTCAACTATCGTTTCAGTCCGGACCAGTCCTTGGAGCAGGCCGAGGCCCGGCTGCGGGAGATTCTGGCCGGCCACGAGCTGGACCTGGTGGACCGGGCCCCGGGCGCTCGCCCCGGTCTGACCACGCCCTGGGCGGCCGAGCTGGTGGCCGCCAGCGGCCAAGCCGCCCGGCCCAAATACGGTTGGACCGACGTGGCCCGCTTCGCCGCCTTGGGCCTGCCGGCGGTCAACTTCGGGCCGGGCGACCCCAATCTGGCCCACACCGTGGAGGAGGCGGTCGAGCTGGACCAGGTGGCGGCTTGCCACGCCGTTCTGGCCGGCTGGCTAAGCTGACCCTGTGGCCAAGCACCGTCGATACCGCACCCAGGAGCAGGGGGCCGTCATCCGGCGCACCCTGGGCCAGGCGGTCGAGACCTCCGACCAACGCCTGCTGGAGGGTCCGGCTCAGCAACGCGCCCAACACGATCCCTGGCGCATCTTGCGCATCCAGTCCGAGTTCGTCGAGGGTTTCGGCGCTCTGAGGGAGCTCGGTCCGGCCATCTCGGTCTTCGGCTCGGCCCGCTTGCCTAGGCGCAGTCCGCATTACCAGCTGGCCGAACAGATCGGCGCCCGGCTGGCCCGAGCCGGCTACGCCGTCGTCA
This sequence comes from Propionibacteriaceae bacterium, assembly GCA_031267645.1. Lineage (GTDB taxonomy): Bacteria > Actinomycetota > Actinomycetes > Propionibacteriales > Propionibacteriaceae > WQYJ01. The sequence continues at coordinate 4,782 of JAIRYW010000035.1, read as the reverse complement.
CCGGCGGCGGCCCCGGCGCCATGGAGGCGGCCAACCGGGGGGCTAGGAACGCCGGCGGCGTCTCAGTCGGGCTCGGCATCGAATTGCCCTTCGAACAGTCCATCAACAAGTACGTCACCTTGGGCGTCCGCTTCCGCTACTTCTTCGCCCGCAAGACCATGTTCTTGAAATACTCCCAGGGCTTCGTGGTCATGCCGGGCGGTTTCGGCACCTTGGACGAGCTGTTCGAGGCTTTGGTCTTGATCCAGACCGGCAAGGTGACCCGTTTCCCGGTCGTCTTGGTGGGGCGCGACTATTGGCGCGGATTGGTCGATTGGCTAGGCCAGACGGTGGCGGCCGAAGGTTGCGTGGCCTCGGCCGACATCGCCGACCTGCCCATGGTCGACACGGTGGACGAGGTCATGGCCGTGATCGATCCGGCTCCGGGCCGGCGGGTCGGCACGGACCCGGAAGCGTAGGAGGATCGGCATGGAATGGTTCATCGCCATCATGGCCGTGGTGGTTCTGGGCTTGGCCGCGGTGGCGGCCAGCGGTCGGCTGGGCCAGTTCGGGCCCGCCCCCGGCGACCGTCCCGAACCGCTCTGGCCCGAGGACCGGATGACCAGCCGCGAGGTCGACCGCATCCTCTTCGCGGTGGTGCCCAGAGGCTACGCCATGGACCAGGTGGACGAGTTCTGTCAGCGGGTGCGCGACCGCTTGACCGAGCTGGAGTCGGAATTGGACCGATCCCGGCTTGGAAACCAGGGCCAGCAACCTGGAATAATGGGGTCTGAACAGATTTCCGACTCTAACGAGGTGAGGACTGACGATGGCAGCGATGAAACCCCGGACCGGTGACGGACCGATTGAGGTGACCAAAGAGGGCCGCGGCATCCTTCTCCGGCTGCCAGTCGATGGCGGCGGTCGCTTGGTGGTGGAAATGAACGCGGCCGAGGCGACCGGGCTGTACGAGGCCCTCCAGGCTGTGGTGGCCCCTCAATAGGCGCCGATGCCCTGAGAAGCGACACGCTCGTCCGAGTCTGACCGGCTCGGGCGGGCGTGCTTTGTCGTGCCGGCCGACCTCTGGAGCCGGCCCGACGGTCAGCGCCCGGCGAAGTCGGCCATGGCTTGTTCGTAGACGGCCACCGTCTGCCGGGCGATCTGGGGCCAGGCGAAGTGGTCCAGGCAGCGGCGGCGCCCGGCCTGGCCCAGGCGCTGGGCCAGCTCCTGGTCGCGGGTCAGCCGGTTGACGGACTGGGCGAAGGCCTCCTCGAAGCCGGCCAGATAGGCCGGGTCGTCGGCTTGGGCCTGGTCGTAGGGCACCAACAGGCCGGTCTGACCGTCCTCCACCACTTCCGGGATGCCGCCCACGGCCGAGGCCACCACGGCCGCCTGGCAGGCCATGGCCTCCAGGTTGACGATGCCGAGGGGCTCGTAGATCGACGGGCAGGCGAAGACGGTGGCTTGGGTCAGGGCTTGGCGCAGAGCCGTCCGCGACACCATCTGTTCGATCCAGACCACGCCGGGACGGGTCTGGCTGAGGTGGCCGAAGGCGTGCTCGAACTGCTCGGCGATCTGGGGCGTGTCGGGGGCGCCGGCCAGCAGCAGCAACTGGGTCTCGGGGTCGAAGCGCTGGGCCGCCCGGAGCAGATGGACCAGGCCTTTCTGGCGGGTCACCCGTCCGACGAAGACGACCAGTGGCCGCTGCGGGTCGATGCCCCACTGGAGCAGTTGGTCGAGGGCCGGGTCGGGCTGGAACTCCTCGGTGTCGACGCCGTTGTGGACGACGTGGACCCGGGCCGGGTCGAGGTCGTCGTAGGAGGCCAGGACGTCGCGCCGCATGCCGGCCGAGACGGCGATGACGGCGCTGGCGTCGAGGAAGGCGGTCCGTTCGGCCCACAGGGACAGGTTGTAGCCGCCGCCCAGTTGCTCGGCCTTCCAGGGCCGGTGCGGCTCCAGCGAGTGCGAGGTGACGACGTGGGGGACGGAGCGGAATTTGCCCGCCATCAGCCCGGCCAAGTTGGCGTACCAAGTGTGGGAGTGGACCAGGTCGACCTCGGGCACGGCCGCCGCCATCGCCACGTCGGTCCCCAAGACGCGCAAGGCGGCGTTGGCCCCCTCCGGGTAGGTCTCGGCGTGGGCCGTGGCGCCGGGCCGGGGCTGGCCCATGCACTGGACGTCGACTAGGTCGCACAGCGGGCCCAGGTGTTTGGCCAGTTGGCCGACGTGGACGCCGGCCCCGCCGTAGATGTGGGGGGGATACTCGCGGGTCAGCAGGGACAGGCGCAGGCTCATGGTCTGATCGTGCCATAGTCCACCCGCCGCCGTGAGACCGACCCGGCCCCGGCCGAGCGAGGTCGGACGAGGCCGGAGGAGGCCGACCGGGGCCTTCGCTGACATCAAGTTCTAAGAAACCCTCCCAGTAGGGTTGTCAGGCGTCGATTCCTGCCATAGCTTCGTACCATGGCAGTCAGACCGAATGTATTGGCCATTGTGTTAGCCGGCGGCGAGGGCAAGCGCCTGATGCCGTTGACGGCCGACCGAGCCAAGCCGGCCGTGCCTTTCGGCGGCACCTATCGCTTGATCGACTTCGTGATGTCGAACCTGGTCAACTCCGGGATCTACAAGATCGCCGTCTTGACGCAGTACAAATCCCACTCGTTGGACCGGCACATCTCCGTCACCTGGCGGCTGTCCAGTCTGCTGCACCAGTACATCGCCACCGTGCCGGCCCAACAACGGACCGGCAAGATGTGGTACCAAGGCTCGGCCGACGCCATCTACCAATCGATGAACCTGATCCGGGACGAACAGCCCGATTACGTGGTCGTCTTCGGGGCCGACAACATCTACCGCATGGACGTGGACCAGATGTTGACCAGTCACATCGACTCCGGCCTGCCCGCCACCGTGGCCGGCATCCGGGTGCCCCGTTCGCAGGCCAGCGAATTCGGCATCATCGACGCCGCCGCCTCGGGCCGGATCGAGCGTTTCTTGGAGAAACCGGCCGACCCGCCCGGCCTGCCCGACTCGCCGGACGAGTCGTACGCCTCCATGGGCAATTACATCTTCACCACCGAGGCCTTCGTCGACCTGCTGTTGGCCGACGCCGCCGACAGCTCCTCCAAGCACGACATGGGGGGCAACATCGTGCCGGCCTTCGTCCAGCGGGGGCAGGCCCAGGTCTACGACTTCACCAGCAACGTCATGCCGGGAGCGACCGACAAAGACGTCAACTACTGGCGTGACGTCGGCACCATCGACGCTTACCACGAGGCCCACATGGACTTGGTCTCGATCGACCCCGAATTCAACCTATACAACCGGCATTGGCCGATTTGGAGCAATCAGGCTCAGTTGCCGGGGGCCAAGTTCGTCATGCGGGGCACGGCCGAGGACTCCATCGTGGCCTTGGGCTGCATCATCTCCGGCGGCGACGTCGACCGTTCGGTGTTGAGCCCGAACTGCCACATCCACAAGTGGTCCCGGGTCGAGGAGTCGGTTCTGTTCAACAACTGCGACATCGGGCGGGGAGCGGTCATCCGACGGGCCATCTTGGACAAGAACGTCCACGTGGCGCCGGGCTCCGAGGTCGGCGTCAACCACGAGCAGGACCGGGCCCGCGGTTTCTTCGTGTCCGAGACCGGCGTCACGGTGGTGCCCAAGAACAGCGAGGTGTCGGGCTGACGCGGCTGGCTCAGGCCGGCTCTGATTTGACCGACACCAGCAGGCCGTCGCCGATCGGCCACAGGGCCGAGGTCAGCCAGTCCAGTTGACGCACCGCCTCCAAGGTCTCGCGCACGATCAGGGGCTCGTCGTCCAGATTGGACTCCTTGGCCACGGTGTCGCCCAGCAAGGCGTGGTGGAGGACCAGCAGGCCGCCCGGGCGCAACAGGCGTAGGGCCTGCTCGACGTATTCCGGGTAGTCCAAGGGCTCGGCGTCGATCAACACCAGGTCGTAGGCCGAGTCCATCAGCTGGCGCAGCACCTCGAGGGCGCGGCCGGTGATGAAGCGGTGCCGGCGGGGCGGATGGCCGGCTTGGGCGACGGCGGCGCGGGCCGCCTGGTGGTGGTCGGCCTCGGAGTCGATGCTGGTCAGAACCCCGTTCGGGTCCATGCCGGCCAACAGGGCCAGGGAGGCCACGCCGACGCCGGTGCCGATCTCGACCACGGCTTGGGCCGAGATCAGCCGGGCCAGCAAGGTCAAAGTCTGGGCCACGCCGGGGCTGACCGGTTCCAGGCCCAGTCGTTGGGAGACGGCCCGGGCCTGACGCGCGGCGTCCGGCTGGGGGAAGAATTCCTCGGCGTAGGCCCAGGACACGGCCTGGGCGGCGGCGGGCGACTGGCTGCTACGACTCACGATGGACAGCCTAGTGGCGCCTTTGTCGAATCATCGACCGGCCGGCCCGGGAGCGCCCGCCGGGCTGGGCGGCTGGACGGTGGCCCGGGCCCGGTCGGTTCGGCCGAGGCTGGCCGCCCAAGGCCTACGATGGCTGTCATGGACTCTGAGCGCGCTACCCCTTTCGGCCGTCTGGTCACCGCCATGGTCACGCCCTTCACCGCCGACGGGGCGGTCGACCTGGCTCAGGCGGCCCGTCTGGCCGCTTGGCTGGTGGACCAGCAGGGCAATGACGCCATCGTCGTCAACGGCACCACCGGGGAGGCCCCGACCACCTCGGACGCTGAGAAACAGGCTTTGGTCGAGACGGTCCGTCAGGCGGTGGGCCGGCGGGCCCGGGTCCTGGCCGGGGTCGGCACCTTCGACACCGCCCACAGCGTGGCCCTGGCCCGCCAGGCGGCGGC
>JAIRYW010000022.1 GCA_031267645.1 Propionibacteriaceae bacterium | reverse complement strand
AGCCGGTCCGCTCAGCTGGGGCCTGCCGGCCTGGCGCCAGGAACTGGCCAGCGCCCTGATCCGGGGGCTGCCCAAGGCCGTCCGGGCCCGGCTGACCCCGGTCGGCCAGACCGCCGCCCGGGCCCTGGACTGGTTGGACCAGCAGGGCCCAGACCAGTCCCGGCCCTTCACCGAGGAGTTGAGCCGGGCCCTGCTGGCTCTGACCGGGGTCGAAACCGGGCCCTGGGACTTAGGGGCGGCGCCGAACCACCTCAAACTGGCCCTCTTGGTCGAGCCGGCCGGTCCGACCGTCGCCCCCCGGACCGGACCGGGTGGCGCCGCCGCCGAGCCGGCTCCCGCCCGCCCGGGCCAGTCCGAGGAGGCTGCCACGGCGCCCGAGCAGGGGGCCGGGCCGGGGCAGTCGGCGGAATGGAGCTACGACCTGGCCCTGGCCCAAGCCGCCACCGCCCCCCGGCTGCGCCGTCGTCTGGCCCGGATCGACCCGGGGCCGATCCGACAGGGTTTGAGCTGGGTCTTCGGCCATCTGCCGGAACAGGTCCAGCTCGATTTGGACGGGGTCGCGAGCACCGCCTATCCCGGTCTGCGCGACGACCGGACCACCGTCAGCCAGATCCTCAGCCCCGCCTTGGCCGAGGCCCAGGGCCTGCATCGGCTCGGGCTCAGCCGACTGGTGTGGGAGGTCCTGCCCGACCCCACCCGCTGGACCGTGGCCCATCTGGCCCAGGCCGACCGCCTGGCCCTGGCCAGCGCCCCCTACGACTCCTGGGCCGCTTTCCTGGCCGAAGCCCGCCGGGCCAGCCTGCAGCAGCTGCTGGACCAGATCGGCCCGGCCTGGGCGGTCCGCGATCAGGCCGGCTTCGACGCCCTGGTCGACCAAGCCCGGCCCCAGGCCGCGGCCCGGATGGCCCAGCTGGTCCAGGTCGCGGCCGAGACCCTGCGCCGCCGGGCCGGCTTGGCCGCCGCCTTGGACCAGGTCGCCGCCACCAGATCGGGCCAAGACCTGCGGGCCCAATTGGACGATCTGATCTTCCCCGGTTTCCTGCGCGTCATCCCGCAGCCCTGGTTCGACCGGCTGCCGACCTACCTGCGCGGGATAGAGCGCCGGTTGGATCAGATCCGGACCGACCCGGCCCGCGACCTGGCCCGGCTGGACCAACTCGAACCGGTGCTGGACGCCTACGCCGAGCTGTGCCTCTCACAGCCGGTCGGCTCCGAGGCGACCCGGCGGATCGGCTACCTGATCGAGGAACTACGCCTGCAACTGTTCGCCCAGCCCCTCAAGACCTGGCAGACGGTCTCGGTCAAGCGTCTGCTCCAAGCCATCGCCGCCGCCCGGACGCCGGCCGGGACGCCCTCGGCCGGGACGCCCTGAGCCGGCTGCCGGGGCGTCTTAGGCTTGACCGCCGAAGAAGCTGGACCAGGGCACGTCCAAAGGCGCGTCCTGTGACACCACTCGGTATAGGAAACGAGTCAAAGGGAAGGCCTGGCTGGACAGCTGGCCGGCCGCCGTCAGACGCTCCAAGGCCTGGCCCACCACGCCGATGGCCGCCACCCCCTCCAGGGTGACGCCGCGCAGGCGCTGGTCGCGCACTTCGGAGAAGGGGACCCCGGCCCCGACCAGGGCGCCGGCTCTGACGTTGCGTCCGCCCACCGAGGTGACGTACATGTCGCCCACCCCGCCCAGGCCGTCGGCGGTGGCCGGGTCGCCGCCCAGCAGCCGGATGAAATCATGGATCTCGCGCGAGCCCTGGGCGAACAGAGCGGCCGAATAATTGTGCATCCGGTGCGGCCCGTCGGCCCAGCCCCGGGCCTGCAAGAGACCCTGGGCGAAGCCTTGGGCGAAGGCGAAGATGTTCTTGGTGGCGGCTCCGACCTCGTGGCCGACCAAGTCGGTCGAGGTCCAGACGTGGTAGTAGTCGGTGCGGTAGAGGCCGGCCAGCAGATCCAAACTGGCCTGGTCCTGGCCGGTGAAGACGACGCAGCTGGGCCGCCGGCAGGCCAACTCGCCGGCGATGCAGGGACCGACGATGGCGGACCAGGTGACCTGGTCGGCCAGCTGTCCGACGGCTTGGCGCAAGACCTCGGGGAAGATGCTGAGCTGGCCGGCGGCGTCGGCCCGCAAGCCTTTGGTCACGATCAAGACCCGCTGCCCCGGGCGCAGATGGCGGACCAATTGGTGGCCCATCCAGTCGACCCCGAAGGAGTTGACTCCGACCATGACGACGTCGGCCCCGGCCAGGCCGGCCTCGGCCTGGGCGAAGTGGTACGGCTGGACGCCGGGGTCCAACTCGACCTGCAGGCCGGGGTGCGGTCGGCCGGCCTGGACCGCGTCGATGATGTCGTCGTCCAAATGGGTGCCGATCAAGCGGACCTGATGGCCGTTGTCGCGGACCGGGTTGGTCAGGGCCGAGGCCATGACCCCGGCCCCGAAGACTGCGATGGTTGACATGATGTCCTTCCTGGGGCCAGCCGGCCCGCTCGTTTGGGTTGGGTCAGATGTGGGATCGGGTCAGCGGGGGCGTTCGGATGAAGGCGGGTCGGCCAGATCGGTGGCCGGTTGGTCCGGGGGCCGAGCCGCCCACAGGGCGGCGGCGATGGCGGAGTCGGTGATCAAGCCGGTGCACAGCCCGGCCTTGACCGCCGCCACGGTGGCGGCTTGCTTGGCCGCTCCGCTGGCCACCGCCAGGACCGCCGGGCAACGCCGCACCAGGTCGAGGTCGATGGAAAGGGTGCGGGCGTCCAATTCGGGGTCGACCAGCTGACCGTCGGCCGAGATGAAATGGCTCATGACGTCGCCCACCGCGCCGGCCTGGCGCAGCTGTTCCATGCGCTGGAGGCTGACGTAACCGGACTCGACCAGGACCGAGTCGGGCTCGGCCGTGCCCGGCGAGTACAACATCGAGCGGCAGGCCTGGGCCGCCCGCAAGGTTCCGGCCCCGGCGGCGTCCTGGCGCAACAGGTCGGCCAGACGGGCGCTCTCCACGATGGTGGGGGCGGCCAAGCCGCGGACGGTCCCGCCGCCCTTCTCGGCCAGGGCGTGCAAAGAGTCGCCCACCGGGTTGCCCCGGGCCAAGGTCGGCCCGCCGTTGGTCTGGACCACCTCCAGGCCCCGGGTCCAGCCCTGGGCCAGCTCGGCCGCCACCGCCGCCACCGTCCGGCCCCAACTGACCGCCATCCGGCGGGGGGCCGGCCGGACGGCTGCCAGGTGCCGGGCGGCCGCCTGGGCCACCGCCGTCAAGGTGGCGGCCGGGCTGGGCTGAGCCGACACCACCACCACGTCGCGCAGCCCGAAAGCGGCTTTCAGCCGGAGCTCCAATTCGTGCCGGCGGGCCCTGGGATGGTCGATCACGACCCGCACGACGCCGCTGCGCCGGGCGTCGTCCAGCAGGCGTCCGACCGTCCAACGGGTGCAGCCGAGTTGGGCCGCCACCTGGGCTTGGGTCTGACCCTCGTAGTAGTACAACTCGGCCGCCGTCAACATCAGGTCCTCCAGCTCAGCCGTCGGCCGGGTCATGGCCGGGCCGCCTGGTGGTCGACCAGCCGGTGGATCTGGGGGCGCAGAGCCGGGTAGCCGGCGCAATACTGGTCGACGTAGAACTGGTAGGCCCGGTGGCGCTCCGGGTCCGGCGTCAGACTGTCGACCTGGCGCACCATGGCCGCGACCGCGCTCTTGAGGTCGGTGTGGAGGCCGGCCCCGACGGCGGCGCAGATGGCCGAGCCCAGCAGGGGGCCGTCTTGGACCTCGGTCAGGCCGATGGGCAGCCCGGTCACATCGGCGTGCAACTGGATCAGGTCCCGCGACCGGGTCATGCCGCCCGACACCATCAGGCGGTGGGGTCGTAGCCCGGCCTCGGCCATGGCCCGCAGATTGTGCGCCGTGCCGTAGCAGACGCCCTCCTGGATGGCGTGGTAGACGTCGGCCCGGCTGTGGGCCAAGGACAGCCCCCAGACCATGCCCCGAGCTTTGGCGTCGGTGTACGGGGTCCGGTTGCCTTGGAAATACTCATTGACGATCAATCCGTGCGAGCCGATCGGGACCTGGGCCGCCTCGGCGTTGAGCAGGTCGTAGACCGACTGGCCGGATCCCTCGGCCGGGGCCTGAAGGTCGCGCGCGAACTGGTCCTTGAACCATTTCATGACCGATCCGGTCGAGACCTGCCCGCCCTCGACCGTGTGCTGTCCGGGAGCCACACCGTCGCAGTAACCGCCCCAGAAGCCGGCCCCCGACAAAGCCCGGTCGGACTGGGCGAAGATGGCGTGCGAGGAGCCCGTGATCAAGACCGACTGGCCCGGTTCGACCGCGCCCAGCCCGATCTGGCCGGCCGAGGCGTCGCAGGGGCCCTGTCCGACCGGCAGGCCGGCCTTGAGGCCGAGGTGGGCGGCGGCGGCCGGCGACAGCGGGCCGACCAGGTCGCCCAGGGCGGTCAGCCGCTGAGGCACCTTGGCGAAGACGTCGCCGACGCCGATGTGGTCGTAGAAGTCGGTCGGCCAGCCGCCCAGCTGGCGGTTGTGGTACATCCGGTGGGCGGCCGAGTTGACGTTGACCGTCCACAGCCCGGTCAACCGGTGGGTCACCCAGTCGGTGGCGTCCACCAGCATGTGGGCGGCCCGGTAGGTCTCGGGCTCGTGCTCTTTCAGCCAAGCCGCTTTGAAGGGGTACCACTCGGCCGAGGCCGGGCCCAGGCCGTCGGCGTTGTAGCGGCGGGCCCCAGAGTCGCTCGACCAAGCCCGTTCGGCCTGTTCGGTCGCTCGCACGTCCATCCACATGATGGCCGGCCGCAGCGGGTTGCCCTCCCGGTCGGCCGCCACCAGGGTCAAGGTGGTGGCGTCGGCCGACACCGCCACCACCTGGTCCGGTCCGGCCCCGGCCTGGGCCAGGGCTTGACGGGAGGCCCGGCCCAGGGCCTGCCACCAGTCGAAGGGGTGCTGCTCGGCCCAACCGGGACGGGGGTGGACGGTGCGATAAGAGCAAGCGGCGGTGGCGGCGGGCCGACCGGTCAGGTCGAACAAGCCGACCCGACAAGATTCGGTGCCGAAGTCGATGCCCATCAAGAGTGGTCCAGACATGTCTTCTCCTTTGAGATCAAGTGGGACCGGCGCTGGTCGCGTGGGACCGGCCGCCCCCGGCGGAGGGTTTGGGGCCGAGTCCGCCGCGGAGGCTTTGGGAAGCACGTCATCAGACTAGGAGGATGCTCTCTTATGCGCCATCTGAACCCCAATAGTTGCACTTTTGAGCAAAATCAAGGCGGTGGCGGGGCGGCCCGCCGACCGGCCCCGGACTAGGCCGGCCGGCCGTCGTCCGGACCGATCCCAGCCGCCGCCCCCGGCCGTCCAGCCGCTGTCCGACCGCCTTCGGCCCGTCCGCCCGGCCCGACCGGCGCCATCGCATAGAATCTGGGCGTGCTGCAGACGATCGACCTTCGCGACTTGGACCTCGACGACTACGCCGCCCTGCTGCCGCGGGGGAGCTTCGACGTCGACCAGGCCTTGGCCGTGGTCCAGCCGATCTGCCGGGCCGTGGCCGAAGAGGGCGAAGCCGCCTTGCTCCGGTTCAGCCAGCGCTTCGACGGCGTGGTCCCACCCAGCTGGCGGGTCGACCCGGAACTGGCCCGGCGGGCCGCCCAAGACCTGCCGGTCGACCTGCGTCAAGCCCTGGAACTGGCCATCGCCCGACGTCGCGCCGTGGCCGCGGTCGAGGCCGACTGTCCGGACCGGCGGGTCGAACTGGCTCCTGGGGCCACGGTCACCATCCGCAGCCAGCCGGTCGGACGGGTCGGCCTCTACGTGCCGGGCGGCCTGGCCCCCCTGGCCAGCTCCGTGATCATGAACGTGGTCCCGGCCCAAGCCGCCGGCGTGGCCTCCATCGCCTTGGCATCGCCGCCCCAGGCCGACCACGGCGGTTGGCCCCACCCCACCATCCTGGCCACCTGCCACCTGCTGGGGGTGGAGGAGATCTACGCCGTGGGCGGGGCCCAGGCCATCGCCCTGCTGGCCCTGGGCGTGCCCGGCCTGTGCCGCCCGGTCGACGTCGTCAGCGGGCCCGGCAACGTCTACGTGGCGGCCGCCAAGCGGGCCCTGCGGGGGAAGGTCGGCATCGACTCCGAGGCCGGCCCGACCGAGATCGCCATCTTGGCCGACGCCGCCGCCGACCCCGATCTGGTGGCGGCCGACCTGCTCAGCCAGGCCGAACACGATCCCATGGCCGGGGCCGTGCTGGTGACGGACAGCCCCGAGCTGGCGGCCCGGGTCGACCAGGCCCTGGCCCAGCGGGCTGGGCGCACCCGTCACCGCGACCGCGTCCGGAAGGCTCTGGGCGGCCCCCAGTCCGGCGTCCTGCTGGTGCGCGACCTGGAGCAAGGCTTGGCCGTGGTCAACGCCTACGCCGCCGAGCACCTGGAGATCATGACGGCCGATCCGGCCCGGGTGGCGGCCCGGGTGGTCAACGCCGGCGCCATCTTCATCGGCCCCTCGGCCCCGGTCTCCCTGGGCGACTACGCCGCCGGCTCGACCCACGTCCTGCCCACCGGCGGGGCGGCCCGGCACTCCTCCGGTTTGACCGTGGCCAGCTTCCGCAAGGTCGTCCATCTGATCGACTACGACGCCGCCGCCTTGGCCGCCATCGGTCCGGCCGTCGAACGCTTCGCCTGGGCCGAGGACCTGCCCGCCCACGCCGCCGCCGTGACCGCCCGCCTGGACCCGGCCCGGAGGGCCGACCGATGAGGCCGGACCCGTCCCTGGCCGATCTGCCGCTGCGCCCCGAACTGGTCGGCCAACAGCCCTACGGGGCGCCCCAGCTGGAGGCTCAGGCCCGGCTCAACGTGAACGAGAACCCGTACCCGCCCAGCCCGGCCCTGGCCCAGGCCATGGCGCAGGCGGTGGCCCGGGCGGCCAGCGGGCTCAACCGCTACCCGGACCGCGAGGCCCGCTCCCTGCGTAGCAAGCTGGCCCGTTACTTGGGCCACGGGCTGTTGTTCGACCAGGTCTGGGCCGCCAACGGCTCCAACGAGGTCATCACCCAGCTGCTGCAAGCCTTCGCCGGGCCCGGTCGGCGGGTGCTCAGCTTCGCCCCGACCTATTCGATGTACCCGGAATACGTCCGCAACACCTGCTCGGAGTTGGTCAGCCTGCCCCGCCGGCCCGACTACGGCATCGATCTGCCGGCCGCCTGGGAGGCCATCGACCAACTCCGGCCCGACGTCGTCATCATCGCCAACCCGAACAATCCGACCGGCACCTCGACCCCGCTGTCGGTGGTGGAGCAGCTGATCCGGGTCGCCCCGGGCGTGGTGGTGGTGGACGAGGCCTACCAGGAGTTCTCCCGTCAACCCGGCAACACCGCTCTCAACCTGCTCAGCCGGTACGGCAATCTGGCGGTCTGCCGGACCATGTCCAAGGCTTTCGCCCTGGCCGGCGGTCGGATCGGCTACCTGGCCGCCAGCGGGGCCATGGTGGACGCGCTGCGACTGGTGCGGCTGCCGTACCATCTGTCAGCCGTCAGCCAAGCCGTGGCCGAGGTCGCCTTGGACCACGCCGATGAATTGTTGGCCCGGGTCGACGAGCTGCGCCAACGGCGCGACCAGTGCGTCGAGCGGCTGCGTCGCCTGGGTTGCCTGGTGGTCGACTCGGACGCCAATTTCTGTCTCTTCGGCCGTTTCGTCAACCGACACAAGGTCTGGCAGGAATTGCTCGGCTACGGCGTCTTGGTGCGCGAAGTCGGTCCGCCGGGCCATCTGCGGGTCTCGATCGGCTCGGCCGCGGAGATGGACCTGTTCTACTCCGCCCTGGAAGAAGTCTTGTCTGGGGCGGCCCATCTGATGCAGAGCGAAGGGAGCCAGTGATGGCCCGTCACGGTCGGATCGAGCGAGTCACCTCGGAGTCCAGCGTCTTGGTCGAACTGGAGTTGGACGGCGTCGGCCGCTCCGACGTCAGCACCGGGGTCGGTTTCTACGACCACATGTTGACGGCTCTGAGCCGCCACTCCCTGATCGATCTGACCGTCCGCACCAGCGGCGACGTCGAGATCGACGGCCACCACAGCGTCGAGGACACCGCCATCGCCCTGGGCCAGGCCCTGGCCCAGGCCCTGGGCGACAAGCGCGGCATCGCTCGCTTCGGCCAGGCCATGGTGCCGTTGGACGAGGCCCTGGCCAGCTGCGTGATCGACCTGGCCGGGCGGGCCTACGCCGTCTGCGCCGGTGAGCCGGCCGGCCAGGAGTACGTCGCCATCGCCGGTTCCGGCGTGCCCTACATGGGCTCGATGACCCGCCATGTGGTGGAGGCCCTGGCCCACAACGCCGGGCTCTGCGTCCACCTCCGGCTGTTGGCCGGGCGCGACCCCCACCACATCGTGGAGGCGCAGTACAAGGCGCTGGCCCGGGCCCTGCGCCAGGCCGTCGAGCCCGATCCCAGGGTCGAAGGGGTGCCCTCGACCAAGGGCGTCTTGTGAACGATGGTCCGACGCCCGAGGTGGCGGTGTTGGACTACGGCTCCGGCAATCTGCACTCGGTCTGCCGCGCTTTGGCCGCCACTGGCGTCAAGGTTGAGTTGACTGCGGACCCAGAGCGCGCCTTCGCCGCCGATGGTCTGGTGGTGCCCGGCGTGGGGGCCTTCGCCGCCTGCGTGGAGCAATTGCGCCGCGTCGGCGGCGATCGGGCCATCCGCCGTCGGGTGGAGGCCGGCCGACCCTTGCTGGGCGTCTGCGTCGGCTTCCAGATCTTGTTCACGGTCGGCCGCGAGCACGGCCTGGAGGCGGCGGGCGTCGGACTCTTCCCGGGCCAGATCGAAGTCCTGCCCACCCGGCGCCTGCCCCACATGGGTTGGAACCTGGTCCGCCCGCCGGCCGGCTCCCGGCTGTTCGCCGGGGTCGAGCGGGAGCGTTTCTATTTCGTCCATTCCTACGCCGCCTTGCGGGCCGACGCTCTGCCGGAGCCGGCCCAGGTGGCTTGGACCGAGCACGAGGGAGTCGAGTTGGTGGCCGCCGTCGAATCCGGCCCGGTCTGGGCCACCCAGTTCCACCCCGAGAAGTCCGGCCCGGCCGGCGCCCGGCTGCTGCGCAACTGGGTCGCCACCCTGCCCGGCCTGGTTCCAGCCGACGGTCCGGCCTCGCCCGGCTTGGTCTCAGCCGAGGCGCCGACCCTCCCGCCGGCGGTCGCGCCATGAGCGGCCTGACTCTGCTGCCGGCGGTCGACGTCCAATCCGGCCAGGCCGTCCAACTGGTCCAGGGTCGCTCCGGCTCGGCCCAGGTCTTCGGCGACCCGGTGGCGGCGGCCCAGCGTTGGCGCGACGAGGGGGCCGAGTGGTTGCATCTGGTCGACTTGGACGCCGCCTTCGGGCACGGCTCCAACGCCCAGGTGACGGCCCGCATCGTGGCCGAGGTCGACCTCAAGGTCGAACTGTCCGGAGGCATCCGTGACCAGGCCTCCCTGGAGCGGGCCTTGGAGTCCGGCTGTCAGCGGGTCAACTTGGGCACCGCCGCCTTGGAGTATCCGGCTTGGTGCGCCCAGGCCATCGCCCAGTGGCCCGAACAGGTCGCCATCAGCTTGGACGTCAAGCACGGCCGACTGGCCGGGCGGGGCTGGACCAGTCTGGGCGGTCCGCTGGAGGAGACGGTGGCCCGGTTGGACCAAGCCGGCTGCCGCCGCTACGTCGTCACCGACGTGGCCTCGGACGGCACGCTGTCCGGCCCCAATCTGGAACTGCTGGCCCAGGTCTGCCGTCAGACCGAGGCCAAGGTCACCGCCTCCGGCGGCATCGCCAGCTTGGACGACCTGATCCACCTGTCCGAACTGTCCGAGTCGGGCCTGGACGCCGCCATCGTGGGGACGGCCTTGTACGTCGGGGCTTTCACCCTGGCCCAAGCCCAGGCCGTGCTCGGGCCCGGGAGCTGATCAGGCCGGGGTCCGGGCCGGCGGGGCCGTTTCCCCTGCCGCCGCCAGGGGCCGTAAAGTACTAGCTGAACTGCCCCGGACACGGGTGCGACCGCCCCATCGGGGGCGGGACCTCCCCGGACGAAAGGACTCCGATGAGCGGCCACTCCAAGTGGGCGACGACCAAGCACAAGAAGGCGGCCATCGACGCCAAGCGCGGCAAGTTGTTCGCCAAGCTGATCAAGAACATCGAAGTGGCGGCCCGCACCGGCGGGGGAGACCCAGCCGGCAATCCCACCCTGTACGACGCCATTCAGAAGGCCCGTAAGACCTCGGTGCCACTGGACAACATCGAGCGGGCGGTCAAGCGCGGCTCCGGCGCCGAGTCCGGCGGGGCCGACTGGCAGAACATCACCTACGAGGCTTACGGCCCGGCCGGCGTGGCCATCTTGATCGAGTGTTTGACCGACAACCGTAACCGGTCGGCTTCGGACGTGCGGATCGCCGTCACCCGTTCTGGCGGCACCATGGCCGACGTCGGCTCGGTCCAGCGGCTGTTCTCGCGCAAGGGTGTGATCGAGGTGCCTAAGAGCCAAGAGGGCCGTCAGATCGGCGAGTTGGACCTGATGGAGGCCACCTTGGAGGCCGACCCCGAGGCCATCAACGACGAGGGCGAGGCCTTCGAGATCATCGGCCAGCCGGCCCAGCTGGTCGAGCTGCGCCAAGCCGTCCAAGCCGCCGGCATCGACTACGACTCGGCCGAGGTCGTCTTCGTGCCCTCCTTCACCTCCCCCCTGACCGACCCCGAGGCCGCCCGCAAACTGTTCAAGATCCTGGACGCCTTGGACGATCTGGACGACGTCCAAGAGGTCTACTCCAACGAGGACGTGCCGGACGAGATCTCAGCCGCCCTGGAAGAGGGCTGACCTCAGGCGCCATCCGCCATCGTTCTGGAGTGAATCCCGCTAGGCCAGGCGTAGCAGTTGGGCTGGGTCGCGGCGGGCGGCGTAGACGGCCGGGTGGCTGGACGCGATCAGGCCGGCCGCTTGCTCGACCGGGGATCGACTCGGTCGGCGTGGCGGGGCTGACCGATCGATCCGGGTCAGTATGATCCGAACACCTGTTCTAATGCGCCCTGGCGGGGTCGGAAAGCGAGGTGGTCGTGCTGGTGCTCGGCGTCGATCCCGGTTTGACCCGCTGTGGTCTGGGGGTGGTGCGGGGCCAGCCCGGTCGGGCCGAGTTCGTGGCCGCCGGCGTGGTGCGGACTCCGGCCGAGTTGGAGACCGGCCGTCGGCTGCGTCTGATCGAGGCCGAGTTGGAACAGTGGGTGGAACAGTGGCGGCCCCAGGCGGTGGCGGTCGAACAGGTCTTCGCCCAACACAATCTGATGACGGTCATCGGCACCGCCCAGGCGGCCGGGGTGGCCCTGCTGGTGGCGGCCCGTCACGGCTTGCCGACCGCCACCCACACCCCTTCCGAGGTCAAGGCCGCCATCACCGGTTCGGGCCGGGCCGACAAGGCCCAGGTCGGGTCGATGGTGGCCCGCCTGCTCGGGCTGGAGGCTCCGCCCAGTCCGGCCGACGCCGCCGACGCCGTCGCCCTGGCCATCTGTCACGTCTGGCGCGGCGCCGCCGGCGACCGGCTCGACCGGGCCGTCGCCCAAGTCGGTCCGAGCGGTTCGGACCGTCCACCCCGCAGTTGGGCCGAATTGGTCCGTCACAGAGAGGCCAGTCGATGATCGCGAGCCTGTCCGGCCTGGTGACCGAACTCAATCCCACCTCCGCCACCATCGAGGTGGGCGGGGTCGGTTTGACGGTCTGGTGCGCTCCGGCCACCGTCCAACAGCTGCGCATCGGCCAACCGGCCCGGCTGCAGACCCATTTGATGGTGCGTCAAGACGCCCTGACCCTGTTCGGTTTCAGCACGGCGGCCGACCGCGAGGCCTTCGTCCTAGTCCAGACCGCCTCCGGGGTCGGCCCCAAGCTGGCGCTGGCCATCTTGTCGGTGCTGGACGCCGGCGAGTTGGCCCGGGCGGTGGCGGAGGAGGACCTGGCCCGGCTCTGCCGGGTGCCCGGCGTCGGCCGTAAAGTCGCCCAACGTTTGGTGATCGAGTTGAAAGACAAGCTGAACCGATTGGTCCAGGTCGCTCCCAGCTCCGGGGCCAGCGGCGACGGGCTGTGGCAGGAGCAGGTCAGCTCCGGCCTGGTCGGCTTGGGCTACTCCAGCCGCGACGCCGATCAGGCCGTCCAAGCCGTGGCCGAATTGGTCGAAGCCGACCCCGACCTGACGGTGGCGGCTTTGATGCGGGCCGCCTTGCGCCGTCTGGCCAAGTAGCCCCGGTAGATTCTCTGCCATGGCCCAGCCCTACCGTTCGCCCGTCGATCCGAGCCCGGAACCGGAGGAGAAAGCGGTCGAGGCCGCCCTCAGGCCGTCGCGGCTGGCCGACTTCACCGGCCAATCCCGCGTGGTCGACCAACTCGGGTTGGTGCTGGCGGCGGCCAAACGCCGTGGCGCCGCCCCCGACCACGTCCTGCTGTCCGGGCCGCCCGGCTTGGGCAAGACCACCCTGGCCATGATCATGGCGGCCGAGTTGGAGGCCCCGCTGCGCATCTCCTCCGGACCGGCCATCCAACACGCCGGCGACCTGGCCGCCATCCTCAGCTCTCTGGCTCCCGGCGAGGTCTTCTTCCTGGACGAGATCCACCGCATGTCCCGCCCGGCCGAGGAGATGCTCTACCTGGCTATGGAGGACTTCCGGGTCGACGTCGTGGTGGGCAAGGGCCCCGGGGCCACCGCCATCCCCTTGGAGTTGCCGCCCTTCACCCTGGTCGGCGCCACCACTCGGGCCGGCCTGCTGCCCAGCCCGCTGCGCGACCGCTTCGGCTTCACCGCTCAATTGGACTATTACGCCGACCTGGACCTGGCCGCCATCGTGCGCCGTTCGGCCGAGGTCCTGGCCGTCACCGTCGAGCCCGAGGCGGCCGACCTGATCGCCGGCCGCTCGCGTGGCACCCCCCGAATCGCCAATCGACTGCTCCGGCGGGTGCGCGACTACACCGAGGTGCACGGCCCCGGCCAGGTCTCGGTCGACTTGGCCGAGGCCGCCTTGGACCTGTTCGAAGTCGACCGACTGGGCTTGGACCGGCTCGACCGCCAGGTCCTGCGGGCGGTTTGCACCAAATTCGACGGCGGCCCGGTCGGTCTGAGCACCTTGGCCATCGCGGTGGGGGAGGAGCCCGAGACCGTGGCGGAGGTGGCCGAGCCCTTCCTGGTCCGCCTCGGCTTCCTCATGCGCACACCCCGGGGCCGGGTGGCGACGACGGCCGGTTTCGCCCACCTCGGTTTGACCGGGCCCGGTCCCCTCGGCCTGTTCGGTTCTTGAGCCGAACGGCGGCCGGCTGGCCCAGATCGATCGTTCTGCGGCGCGAGACGCGCGGGGCGGATTCCGCACCAGGCGGCGCAGCCCACTAAGCTGGCACGGGTTATCGCGTCGGTAGTCCACTTATCGGCTCACGTCCACGGAGGTCAGAAGATGCAAGGTTGGGGAACGTTGTTGTTGGTTGGCCTGCTCATCGTGGGTCTTTATTTCATGATGATCCGCCCGGCCAAGCGCCAGCAGCAGGCCCAGCAGAATCTGATGAACGCGCTGTCGGTGGGGGACCGGGTGATGCTGAACTCAGGCGTCTACGGCACCATCCGGCATCTGGGCGACCGCCAGGCCATAATCGAGATCTCCCCCGGAGTGGACCTGACCGTGGTGCGGCGGGCCATCGTCAAATCGGTCCAGTCCGACGAGGAAGACTTCGAATACGCCGACAGCGCCGAATTGGACGCTCCGGCGGGAGCCGAAGCCACCGCCGAGTTGGAGAACTGGCCCGTCTTGGAGGAGTCCGACGGCGCCGCGGCAGCCGAGGCCTCGACCGACGATCCCCAACCGGCCGATCCGGCCAGCCCGACGGAACCCGAGCCAACTCCGGACAAATAGGAATAGATCCTCGTGGCCACACCGACGCCTCGCCGTCGGCACCCTGCGGTGCCGCTGATCGGCTTTTTCTCAGTCATCGCCCTGCTGGCTTTGATCATGGTCCTGTCTGGCACCTGGACGCCCAAACTGGGCCTCGATCTGCGCGGTGGCAGCACCATCATCTTGACCGCCTCCAATATCTCCGGCTCCGGTTCGGTCGACTCGGCCAGCCTGGAGCAGGCCCGCACCATCATCCAGCAGCGGGTCGACTCCTTGGGCGTGGGCGAGGCTGAGATCACGACCTCGGGCTCGAACCAGATCCAGGTCTCGGTGCCCAACGTGCAGCAAGACGAACTGGTCGAGATGGTGGGGCAGACCGCCCAGCTGGCCTTCCGCAAGGTCTACGTCGCCCAACAGGCCGCCTCCGGTCCTCCGCCCGGTCAAGCCGTCGCCCTGCCCAGCGTGCCGGCCGATTTCTCCGATCGCCCCAGCCAACCCACCACCACTCTGCCGCCGGTCGAGGACCAAGCCGCCCGCCAATCCCTGCTGGCCGAGCAGCTGGCCTGGGCCCCATCGGACCAGGACAACACGGACTTCGCCTCCTTCCAATGCGGCGACAGCGTGCCGGACGTCTGGGACCAGCCCCTCTTCGCCTGTCTCCGCTCCGACGTGGCGGCCGGGGGCAGTCAGACCAAATTCTTGCTCGGCCCCCGCTTGATCGAAGGCGACTTGGTCGATCAGGCCCAGGCCGGCATGCGCGATTCTTTGACCTGGGCCGTGCAGCTGAGTTTCAGTAGTTTGGGTGGCGTCCTCTTCGCCGACGCCACCGCCGACCTGGCCACTCAGACCTCGCCCCAGAACCAGTTCGCCATCGTGTTGGACGCCGACGTCATCTCCGCCCCCAGCGTGGCCGCCCGCATTCCAGACGGCTCGGCTGAGATCACCGGCTCCTTCAACCAGACCACCGCCAGCAACCTGGCCAACGTCCTCAAATATGGCGCCCTGCCCTTGGCCTTCGAGTTGTCCAACGTCGACACCGTCTCCGCCACCTTGGGAGCCGACCAACTCAACGCCGGCCTGATCGCCGGTGGCGTCGGCCTGCTCTTGGTCATCGCCTACAGCTTCCTCTACTACCGGGGCTTGGGCGTCGTGGTGGTGGCCTCCTTGGCCGTGGCCGGCATCGTGACCTACCTCTTGATCGTGTTGCTGGGCGAGTCGGTCGGCTTCGCCCTCAGCCTGCCCGGCATGGCCGGCGTGATCGTGGCCATCGGCGTCACCGCCGACTCCTTCGTCATCTTCTTCGAACGGGTGCGCGACGACGCCCGTGAGGGACGGAGCATCCGATCGGCGGTCGAGACCGGCTGGCGCAAGGCCCGTCGCACCATCATCGTGGCCGACACCGTCTCCTTGCTGTCGGCTGTCATCTTGTTCATTTTGGCCATCGGGGCGGTCAAGGGCTTCGCCTTCACCCTCGGTTTGACCACCGCCGTCGACCTGTTGATCATCTTCTTCTTCACCAAACCGTTGGTCTCCCTGCTGGTGCGCACGGACTACTTCGGGCTGGGCCGGAAGGGGTCTGGCCTGGAGGCCGAGCATCTGGGCGTCAGCCCGACCCGTCGGCCCAAGTCGCGACGACTGTCGACGGTGGGGAAGGAGCAATCATGAGCGCCACCCAGCCGGCCGCCGCCCCGGTCAAGAAGGCCAGCTTCGCCCACCGTTTGTGGACCGGCGAGGTGTCGTATGAGTTCGTCGGCCGCCGCCGGGTCTGGTACGCCGTCTCGGCCGTCCTGTTGCTGGTCTCGATCCTGGGCCTGCTCGTGCGCGGCCTGGAGCTGGGCATCGAGTTCCGGGGCGGCTCCAGCTTCCAGGTCTCGGTCACCAACACCGACTCCACCACCATCGAGTCCTACCGCCAGTCCGTCCTCGACTCCGGCGTGCCCGACTTGGACGCCACCAGCGTCACCGGCATCGGCCTGGACCGGATCCAAGTCCAGACCCGCTCGCTCGACGTCGACGACCAGGTCAAGCTGCGGGCCGCCCTGGCCCAGACCGCCGGCGTCGACCCCGAGGCGGTGGCCTACCAGCAGATCGGCGCCTCCTGGGGTCAGCAGATCACCCGCCAGGCCGGCATCGCCCTGGTCATCTTCATGCTGGCCGTCTCGATCTTGATCTGGGCCTATTTCCGAGACGGCAAGATGGCCATCTCCGCCATCGTCTGTCTGATCCACGACCTGACTGTGACGGTCGGGGTCTACGCCCTGGTCGGCTTCTCGGTCACCCCCGCCACCTTGACCGGTGTGCTGACCATCTTGGGCTACTCGCTCTATGACACGGTGGTGGTGTTCGACAAGGTGCGCGAGAACGCGGCCGTGTTGGAGGAGACTCGGATGACCTATTCCGAGGCCGCCAACCTGGCCGTCAACCAATGCCTGGTGCGATCCATCAACACCACCGTGATCGGCGTCCTGCCGGTGGCCGCCCTGCTCTTCGCCGGCGCCTTCGTGCTCGGCTCCGGTCCTTTGGAGGACATCGGCCTGGCCCTCTTCGTGGGCATGATCGTGGGCGCCTACTCGTCCATCTTCATCGGCACGCCGCTGCTGGCCCAGATGAAGGAGCGGGAGCCGTCCATCAAAGAGCAGACCGAGCGGGTCGAGCGTCGTCGCGCCCGTCAGACCAAGCGGACCGAGTCCTGGCAGCAGATCGAGGTCGTCCAGGCCGAGGACGAGGCCCCGACCGACCAACCGGTGGTCCCGATCGACCAGCCGGACGCCGCCCCGACCGTTCCGATCCGACCGCCGACCGTCGGCCCCGAAGCGGCCGAACGACGGCAACCCAAGCGTCAGTCCCGGGCCGACCGCAAACGCTCGCACTGACCGACCCGCCGCCGCGGCGGACGGGTAGGATGGTCGCCACGGCGGAATAGGCGGGAGGCTGAGATGGCGACTGAGATCATCGACAGCACGATGGCGGAGCCGCCGGCCGTGCCTGAACCGCCCAAACTGAGGCTGGCCCAACGCCTGGCCCGTCTGACCGCGCCCAAGGTCACGACGGCCTACGACGCCGTTCTGCAGCCCCTTTTCGCGGTCGTCCGCCAAAGCCATCCCGAGACCGACCTGACCCTGTTGGAGCGGGCCTTCCAGGTGGCCGACGGCTGGCATCGGGGCCAGCGGCGCAAGTCCGGCGATCCTTTCATCACCCATCCTCTGGCGGTCGCCACCATCGCCGCCGAATTGGGCATGACCGAGACCACCCTGGTGGCGGCCCTGTTGCACGACACCGTCGAGGACACCGCCTACACCTTGGACCAGTTGGCCCGCGACTTCGGTCCCGAGGTGGCCAAGCTGGTCGACGGCGTGACCAAGCTGGACCGCGACACCCACGGCCAGGTGGCCAAGGCCGAGACCATCCGCAAATTGATCCAGGCCATGGTGCAGGACTTCCGCGTCGTCGTCATCAAGCTGGCCGACCGCTTGCACAATATGCGCACGATCGGGGCCCTGCGCCCGGACAAGCAGAACCGGATCGCCCAGGAGACCTTGGAGATCTACGCCCCCTTGGCCCACCGCCTGGGTATGAACACCATTAAGTGGGAGCTGGAGGACCTCGCCTTCGCCACCATGCAGCCGAAGCTGTACGACCAGCTGGTGCAGCAGGTGGCGGCCGAGCAGCCGGCCCGGGCCCGCATCCTGAGCGAGGTCACCCAGATCGCCACCGAGGCGCTCAAACAGCGCGGCATCGAGGCCGTCGTCTACGGCCGGCCCAAGCATTACTACTCCATTTACCAGAAGATGATGGTGCGGGGCCGTGACTTCACCGACATCTACGATCTGCTCGGGGTGCGCGTCCTGGTGGACAGCAATGACGACTGCTACGTCGCCATGGGCGCCATCCACGAGACCTGGGTGCCGGTGCCCGGCCGGGTCAAGGACTACATCGCCAATCCCAAGTTCTCGACCTACGAGTCGATCCACACCACCGTGGTGGGCCCCCAGGGCAAGCCGGTCGAGTTCCAGATCAGGACCCACCAGATGCATCGCAACGCCGAGTACGGCGTGGCGGCGCACTGGAAATACAAGCAGGAGCCGAAGGGCGCCGCCCGCTCCGGCCGGCTCGACCCGATGGACCTGTCCTGGGTCCGGCGGCTGTCGCAGTGGCAGAGCGAGGAGGCCGACCCCGAGGTCTTCTTGGACTCTTTGATCTTCGACCTCAAGGGCAAGGAGGTGATGGCCTTCACGCCCAAGAGCGAGTTGATCTTCCTGCCGGTCGGCTCCACCCCGGTCGACTTCGCCTACGCCGTCCACACCGAGGTCGGCCACCACTGCATCGGGGCCCGAGTCAACGGCAAGCTGGTCCGATTGGACACCAAGCTGGGCGACTGCGACGTCTGCGAGATCTTGACCAGCCGGGCCCCGGACGCCGGTCCCTCGCGGGACTGGTTGGAGTTCGTCAAGTCGCCCCGGGCGCGCCAGAAGATCAGTCAGTTCTTCCGCCGCGAGCGGCGTGACGAATACATCGAGCAGGGCAAGGAGTCTCTGGCCAAGCAGTTGCGCCGTTCCGGCCTGCCCCTGCAACGCCTGCTCACCCTGCCTTATCTGACGGCGGTGGCCGAGGACCTCGACATCAACGACGTGTCCTCCCTCTACGCCGCCCTGGGCGAGGGCAAGATCGGCTCCCAACACGTCGTGGAGCGCCTGATCGCGATCGAAGGCGGCCCGGAGGAGGCGGCCGAGGAGTCTCTGGAGGACCGTCCGGTCTTCGTCGTCCGGCCGCGCCGGACCAACTCGGCCAACCCCGGTGTCAAAGTCGAGGGCGACACCAGCATGTGGGTCAAGCTAGCTCGTTGCTGCACCCCGGTGCCGGGGGACGACATCATCGGCTTTGTCACCCACAGCCAAGGCATCTCGGTCCATCGGCGCAGCTGCCGTAACGTGTCCGGCTTGTTGGCCACCCCGGAGCGCATCGTCACAGTGTCGTGGGACCAGCGGGTCCAAGACAGCTTCTTGGTGTCCGTCCAGATCGAGGGCTTGGACCGGACCGGGCTGCTGGCCGACATCACGGCCTCCCTGGCCGAGGACAAGGTCTCGATCGTCTCGGCCGCCGTCAAAACCGACCGCAGTCGCACCCTGCGGGCTCAACTGAGCTTCGAGATCCCCGACCCCAAGTTCTTGGACCACGTCTTGAAGCGGCTGCGGGCGGTGCGCGAAGTGACCGAGGTGCGTCGGATCAAAGCCTGAGCCAGGCCAAGTCAGCGGATGATCTCGGCCAGGGTCTGGTTGGCCTGGTCGAGCCAGGTCTGATAGGTCGCGACCGAAGCCTTGGCCTTGGCGATGGCGGCCGAGTCGCCCTTGGCCTCGGCCCGGGCCAGGTCGGCCTCGGCCTTGGCCACTTGGTCGCTGAAGAGGTTGACGGTGTCTTGGGCCCGCAGCCTGGTCTGAGGGTCGGTCCGAGCCCACTCCCGCCGAGCCACCTCGTCGATGGCGGCCTCCAGCGCCCGCACCCGGGCGTCGATGGCCTTGGAGTCGTCCCAGGGCACCCGGCCGATACGGTTGAACTGGTCCACGAACTGACGGAAGGCGGCCCGGGCGGCCTCCAAGTCGGTGACCGGCAAGATGGCGGCCTCGGCCTCCTCCAACAGGGCGGTCTTGGCGCGCAGGTTGGTCTGGTTCTCGGCGTCCTGGGCCGCGAAGACCTCGCGCCGACGGGTGAAGAAGCGGTCCTGGTGGGCCCGGAAACGCTGCCACAGCTCCTCGTCGGCGGCGTGCGAGGCGCTGCCGGCCGCCTTCCAACGGTCCATCAGGTCACGGAAGGCTTGGGCGGTGTCGCGCCAGTCGGTCGACTCGGCCAACTCCTCGGACTCCTTCAAGATGGCCTCTTTGGCCTGTCGGGCGACTTCGAACTGGCCAGCCAAGTCCTGGTAGTGGCTCTTACGCCGACGGGTGAAGGCGGTGCGGGCCCCGGAGAACCGGTGCCACAGCTCCTCGTCCGTGGCCGAGTCGAGGTTGGGCAGCTGTTTCCACTCCTCCAACCACTCTTGCAAGCGGGCGGCCCCAGTGCGCCAGTCGTCGCTTTGGGCCACCGCCTCGGCTTGCGCCACCAGGGCCTCCTTGCTGGCCTTGGCGTCCTCCAGCTGGCGGGTCCGTTCCTCGCGGCGCTGGCCTTCGGCCTGGCTGATGAGGGGCTTGAGCTGGTCCAGGTCGGCAGCCAACCCGGCCAAGTCGCCGACCGCGTTGGCGGCCAGGATGTTGCGTTTGAGGGCGCCCAGGCTGCGCCGCGCCTCCTGCGGTTTGAGGACGCCGCTCTTGACCCGGTGGATCAGCAGATTGGCTTCCACTCGCAAGGCCTCGAAACGCCGTTCGAAGAAGGCCAAAGCCTCTTCGGCGGTGCTGTCAGGGATTTGTCCGACCATGCGCTCACCGTCGGGCGTGATGACGTAGACAGTCCCGTCCACGTCGACACGACCGAAGGCGGCTGGCCTTGCAGTCTCAGTCATGGCCCCTATTTTGCCCGATAGAGTGCCTAATGTGTTCCTGGGGCAGATCGTGACCCGACTATGGGGTGAGAATTGTTATGTGCTGAGCCCTCGACCGACCGGTCCGGCCCTGGTGGTCGATCCCGGTCAGGGGGCGGCTCAGGCCTGTCGACGCCTGCTGCGGAGTCACCGGCTCTCGCTGGCCGGCGTGCTGTGCAGCCACGGCCACCTCGACCATGTGGCGGACGCCGCTGAATTGGCCGACCATTTCCAAGTCCCAGTCTTCATCCACGACGACGACCTCGAGTTGCTGACCCGCCCCGGCCTCGGCTTGGACGACGCCCTGGTGCGGCAGCTGCTGGGCGTGGACCGGTTGCCCGCCCCCAGCCGGGTCGAGTCGGTCGGCCACGGCCAGCGCCTGGAGTTGGCCGGCGTCGAGATCGAGGTCCAGTCGGCTCCCGGCCACACGCCGGGCTCGGTGTTGTACCTGGTCTCCGGGGACGGCCAACCGTTGTGCGACCTGGACGGCCGACCCCGGGCCGAGGCGTCTGAAAAGACTGATCTTTGTTTCAGCGGGGACGTCCTCTTCGCCGGTTCGATCGGTCGGACCGACCTGCCCGGCGGGTCGATGGAGCAGACCAGGCGTAGTCTGCGCGACGTCGTCTTGGCCTTGCCGGACGATCTGCTGGTCTGGCCCGGGCACGGGCCCAGCACCACTCTGGCGGCCGAACGAGCCCACAATCCGTATCTACAGCGACGATTCCTGGAGGACCGCCCATGACCCGCCCCGCCCCCCTGTCTGGTTTCCCGGAGTGGCTGCCGGCCGGCCGTCTGCTGGAGCAAAGTCTGTTGGACCGCTTGCGGCGGACCTTCGAATTGCACGGCTTCACCCCGATCGAGACCCGCGCCGTCGAGCCCCTGGGCGAACTCTTGCGCAAAGGCGAGACCTCGCAGGAGGTCTACGTCCTGCGCCGTTTGCAGGAATACGCCGACCCGAGGGCCCGGGCCAGCCTGACTGAGTTGGACGATCGTCAGCTCGGGCTCCACTTCGATCTGACGGTGCCCTTCGCCCGTTACGTGCTGGAGAACGCCGGACGACTGGACTTCCCCTTCAAGCGCTACCAGATCCAGAAGGTCTGGCGTGGCGAACGGCCCCAAGACGGCCGTTTCCGGGAGTTCATCCAGGCCGACATCGACGTGGTCGGCCAAGGCTCTCTGCCCTTCCATTACGAGGTCGAGCTGCCCCTGGTCATGGCCGAGGCCCTGGCCGGGCTGCCCATCGGACGGGTCGAGGTGCGGGTCAACAATCGTAAATTGTCGCAGGGCTTCTACCTGGGCCTGGGCCTGACCGATCTGACGGCGGTGTTGCGCTGCGTCGACAAGTTGGACAAGATCGGCCCGGCCGCGGTGGCCCAGCTGTTGGTCGACCAAGCCCAGGCCAGTGGGGCCCAAGCCCAGGCCTGCCTCGACCTGGCCCAGATCCAAGGCGGTCTAGCAGACCAGGTGGGCGCGGCGGTGCGGGCTCTGACCGACCGCTACGGGGCCGCCAACGACCAGCTGGAGGCTGGCCTGGGGGAGTTGACCGGGCTGCTGGAGGCGGCTCAGGCCGCTCTGCCGGGGGCGGTGGTGGCCGATCTCAAGATCGCCCGCGGGCTGGACTACTACACCGGTTCGGTCTACGAGTCGGTCCTGGAGGGCCACCAGTCGTTGGGTTCGATCTGTTCCGGCGGCCGTTACGACTCCCTGGCCAGCGACGGGTCGCAGACCTACCCCGGCGTCGGTCTGTCGATCGGGGTCTCGCGTTTGGTCTCGCGGTTGATCGGACAAGACCAGGTCCAGGTCACCCGGCCGGTGCCGACGGCCGTCCTGGTGGCGGTGGCGGACGAGGCCAGCCGGCCCCGCTCGGAGCGGGTGGCCCAGGCTCTGCGAGCCCGGGGAGTGCCGACCGACGTCGCTCCGACGGCGGCCAAGTACGGCAAGCAGATCAAGTTCGCCGACATCCGCTCGATCCCGTACGTCTGGTTCCCGGGCCAGGAGGACGGGACGGACCAGGTCAAAGACATTCGCAGCGGCCAGCAAGTCGAAGCCGACCAGCGGACTTGGAGCCCGCCGGCCGACGACCTCTGGCCCCGTTTGGTCGCGGTCTGAGACTGACCCGGTCCAGTCCCGTCCGCCGACGGGCGGACCGTCGGCGGACGGCCGGGCCGACGGCTCCGGGTAGTAGGCTGACCGCTGTCCATCCGCCCGCCACCCGAAGGACCACACTGTGTTGCGCACCCATCAGGCTGGTCGCCTGCGTCCCTCAGACATCGGCTCCGATGTCGTCTTGACCGGCTGGATCGCCGCCCGTCGCGACCACGGCGGGGTCGTCTTCTTCGACTTGCGCGACGCCTCCGGCTTGGTGCAGACGGTGGTGCGGGAGGAGTCGGTGGAGGAATTGGGCGCGCACAAGCTGCGCCCGGAGTTCTGCCTGGCCGTCCGGGGCCGGGTCGAAGCCCGCTCCGAGGAGACCGTCAATCCGGCCATGGCGACCGGCCAGATCGAGGTCGTGGTCTTGGGCCTGGAGGTCTTGAACCCTTGCGCCCCCCTGCCCTTCCCGCTCGACGACCGCTCCAACGTGGGGGAGGAGGCCCGCCTCAAGCACCGTTACTTGGATCTGCGCCGACCCGGCCCGGCGGCGGCTCTGCGCTTGCGCTCGCAGGTCAACCAGGCCGCCCGCCAGGTCTTGGCCCAGCACGACTTCGTCGAGGTCGAGACTCCGACCCTGACCCGCTCGACGCCGGAGGGGGCGCGTGACTTCCTGGTCCCGGCCCGGTTGGCCCCGGGCAATTGGTACGCCCTGCCCCAGTCGCCCCAGCTGTTCAAACAGCTCCTGATGGTGGCCGGACTGGAGCGCTACTACCAGATCGCCCGCTGTTACCGGGACGAGGACTTCCGGGCCGACCGGCAGCCCGAGTTCACCCAGCTCGACATCGAGCTCAGCTTCGTCGACCAGGAGGACGTGATCGGCTTGGCGGAGGAGGTCTTGGTCGCCCTGTGGCGTCTGATCGGAGTCGAGCTGAGCCGCCCCCTGCCCCGTCTGACCTACGCCGAGGCCATGGACCGCTATGGCTCGGACAAGCCCGACCTGCGCTTCGACCTGGAGATCCACGAGGTCACCGACCTGTTCGTCGGGACCGCCTTCCGGGTCTTCCAGGCCCCTTACGTCGGCGCCGTGACGATGTCGGGCGGCGCCGGGCTGCCCCGGCGCCAGTTCGACGCCTGGCAGGACTGGGCCCGTCAGCGGGGCGCCGCCGGGTTGGCTTACATCACTTGGTCCGAGGACGGCCAGTGGGGCGGCCCGGTGGCCAAGAATCTGTCACCGGCCGAGTTGGAGTCTCTGCCGCAGCGGGTCGGAGCCAGCCCAGGCGACGCCATTTTCTTCGCGGCTGGCCCGCGCTCCCGCTCGCAAGCCCTGCTGGGGGCGGCCCGCCAGGAGATCGGACAGCGGCTGGGCTTGATCGACCCGGCCGCTTGGAGCCTGCTCTGGGTGGTCGACGCGCCCCTCTTCAAGCCGGTCAGCGAGGCCCAGGCCTCAGGCGACGTGGCGGTCGGGGGCGGTCAGTGGACGGCGGTCCACCACGCTTTCACCTCGCCCAAACCGGAGTCCATGGCCAGTTTCGACTCCGACCCCGGCTCGGCTCTGGCCTACGCCTACGACATCGTCTGCAACGGCAACGAGATCGGCGGTGGCTCGATCCGGATCCACCAGCGGGAGGTCCAAGAGCGGGTATTCGCCGTCATGGGCTTGGGTCCGCAGGAGGCCAAAGAGAAGTTCGGCTTCCTGCTCGACGCCTTCGCCTTCGGCGCCCCGCCGCACGGCGGCATCGCTTTCGGCTGGGACCGGGTGACGGCTCTGTTGGCCGGCAGCGACTCGATCCGTGACGTCATCGCCTTCCCCAAGTCCGGCAACGGCTTCGACCCCTTGACCGGCGCCCCGGCCCCCATCAGTTCGGCGCAGCGCCTGGAGGCCGGGGTCGACGCCGAGCCGAGTTGATCCGACCGGCCGACTAGCTCGGCCGGATCGCTGGGACCCGGCCGAACCGGCTGCGGTCAGCGCTGGGGGTCGCGGGCCAAGATGGCGAAGATGGCCCGGCGGCAGGCGGCCACCTCGGCCGCGATGGCTTCCAGTTGGGCGGCGTCGCCGGTGCCGATGGCGGTGCGCAGAGCCAGGCCGAGTTGACGTAGCTCGTTGAGGGCGGACTTGGTCTCGGGCCCGGGGTGGCAGGGATGGCCCTTGTGGTCGGCCCAGGGCTCGTTGTTCAGATCGGCGGCCACCTGACGGCCGGTCTCAGTCAGACGGAAGTTCTTCTGGCCGTCCAGGTCGACCGATTCGATCAGGCCTTCGTCGGTCAGTTGGTTGAGGCAGGGGTAGACCGCTCCGGGGCTGGGCTGCCAGGCTCCCAAGGTGCGTTGGCTCAGCTCGGCCATCAGCTGGTAGCCGTTGCGGGGCTGATCGGCCAAGAGGACCAGAATGGAATCGCGCAATTGGCCGCGTCGGGCTCGGTGTCCGCCGCGGTGGCGCCCGCCGAAGATCTCGAAGAGGTCCCTCAGGTCGCCGGCGCCGTCCGGGCCGGGGCCGCCCCAGCCGGGCCGAAAGTGGCCTTGACGATAGTGGGGGCGGCGCTGGTGGCCGTGGTGGGAATGGCCGTGAGGGGGGTGGATGGGGTCTGAGAAGGGGAACATGACTCTCCTAGTAGATAGAACGAACGATATAACGATATCTCCTGGGGCGGGGCCGGTCAAACGGCCGCCCCGGCTCAGCGCGGGCCCGCGCCCCAGCGGTCCTAGACTGAGCCGGTGAGCGAAGACCTCTTCGGCAATTTGGTGGGGCCGGCCGCGCCGCCTCGGGGTTCGCTGGGCGACGTCGGGCCGCAGGCTCCGCTGGCGGTGCGCCTGCGTCCCCTCCAAATCGACCAGATCATCGGTCAGCGTCAGCTCTTGGGGCCCGGCTCGCCGCTGCGGCGGCTGGCCGCCGGCCAACCCATGTCGGTCTTCCTGTGGGGGCCGCCCGGCGTCGGCAAAACCACCATCGCGGCCGTCGTGTCGCACAGCTCGGGGGCCCGTTTCGTCGAGCTGAGCGCCGTCACAGCCGGCGTCAAAGAGGTCCGGGCCGCCCTCGACCAGGCCCGCGCCGAACTGGCCCGGGGCCGATCGACCGT
>JAIRYW010000052.1 GCA_031267645.1 Propionibacteriaceae bacterium | reverse complement strand
GGTTTGGTGGCGGCTCCGCGGTTGGGTCGGGTTTTGGAGTTGTTGCCGACTGGGGTTAGGTATCAGTCTTTTCCGAGTGAGTCGTCGGCTGGTACGGATGAGTTTCAGGTGTTGGTGTCTGATCGTTATGGCCGGTCTGGGTTCGCGGTGGTGCGGGTTGGTTTGACTGGTCCGGGTCAGGTGCAGCCGCCGGTGGCGGTGGATGATGTGGTGACGGCGGAGCCGGGGGCCCGAGTGTCGGCCTATCCCATGAGCAACGATCTGGTGGGCGTGGGCGACCGGGCCACGGTGGCCCCGTTGGAGCAGACCAATTCGGTCCTGCCCGACTCGGTGCGGCTGGACCAGGAACAGGGCCTGGTGCGGGCGGTGGCGCCCCAGGCCGACCAGGCCGCGGTCTTGATCGGTTACGCCTTGGCCGGTGGGGCCGGGACCGGTCCGGCCGCCTCGCTGGCGGTGCGCTCTCAGACGGGGTACCAGAATCCACCCCGGCTCTACGACCACGTGGCCGAGGCGGACGGTTCGCTGGCTGGGGCCGACGTCCTGGACGACGCTTGGGACATCGACGGTGAGACGTCGGATCTGCGGGTGGTGGACGTGACGGGCTCGGGCGTGACGTTCGAAGCCACTGGCCGGGTGTCGGCGGCCATGGTGGATCGGATGCGGTCGGTGGTGTTCGTGGTGGAGGACGGCTCGGGAGCCCGTTCGGCCGCTGTCTTGTTCGTGCCGGCGGCCGGTGTCGGCGGTTTGGGCTTGGTGTCGTCGGGCGAGGTCTTGGTCGACCGGGACTCGTCGGTGACGGTGGACGTCAACGATTACGTCGAGTCGCCCCGCGGCACAGACGTCAGGATCACCCTGCGTTCGACCCTGGCCGCCGCGCCGGCCAGCGCGCTGTCGGTCGAAGCCCTGTCGCCCACCCAGTTGCAGCTGACGGCCCGTAACGGTTACGTCGGCCCCGGCTCGATCACCATGGAGTTGATGGACGCGCCCGACTCGACCGACCCCGAAGCGCTGACCGGGACTGTCACGATCCCGGTGCAGGTGGGCGACGTGACACCGGTGCTGCGTTGTCCGGCCGAGCCGATCGAAGTGGTGCAGGGCGGTCGGCCGGTGGAGCTGGACGTGGCGGTGCTGTGCCACGTCTGGATGCCGGATCCCGCCCAGGTGGCGTCCTTGCGCTTCGAGGGCGTGTGGGCCAATCCGTTGGCCGGGGTGTCGCTGTCGGGCGGCGGGCCGGTGCTGTCCCTGCAAGCGGCCGGGGTGTCCCGGCCGGGGTCTTCGGAACGGCTGGTGGTGTCGGTGACGGGCTTCGAGGCGGTGCCCGGCGACTTGGTGGTGACGGTGGTGGAGGCGCCGCCGCCGTCCTTGGTGGTGTCGACTCTGACCGATGTGGCCCAGGGCTCGGTGGTGTCGCATCGGGTGCAGGTGGTGTCGCCTTTGGTGGACGCTCGGCCCGCCTTGGTGTCGGTCCGGCAGCTGTCGGGCCTGGCCTGCGGCCTGGAGTGGTCGGGGACGGAGTTGACGTTGTCGCCGGGGGCGGATTCTTTCGGGCCGATGGTGTTCGAGGTGGTGGCGACGGATCTGGGTTCGGAGCCGACGCGGGTGGCCCGGCAGGTGTCGGGCGTCTTCACGATGGTGGTGTACGGGCGCCCGGAGGCGCCGTCGGCGCCACTGCCCGGCCCGCTGGTGTCGTCCCACGGGGTGGGTTTGGCCTGGTCGTCGGGGGCCGACCACGGTGCGGCGGTGGAGGAGTTCGAGTTGGTCGAGGTGGGTTCTGGTCGGTCGTGGTCGGTCGGTCGGGCGACCCGTTTCGACGTGGTCGGTCTGCCGAACGGGGTCGAGGTTTGTTTCCAGGTGCGGGCCCGGAACCGGGCCGGGTGGTCTGATTTCAGCGCCATCGGCCCCTGCCAGACGCCCAATGAGGCGCCGGGCCGGTCGCCTCGTTTCGAGGTGGTCGGCGTGGGCGATGGCACGGTGCTGTTGGAGTGGGAACCGGCCCCGGTGGACGGCACCCCAGTCACCAATTATCGTTTGGTCTGGCCGGGCGGCGTGATCGACGACATCTCCGGAGCCGAGCGCCGGATCGTCGTCTCCGGCTTGGACAACTACACCAGCTACGTTTTCGCTCTGACCGCCCGTAACGGCCATGGCTGGTCGGAGTCGACCGCTCTGGCCGAGGGCCAGCCCTCGGGCCGGCCGACTGGGTTGGACGGCGTCTCCGTCAGTTCGACCAACCTCGGCCACGAGGTCCAGCTGGCCTTGTCCTGGCCGGTCGCCCAGCCCAACGGGCCCGGTCCGGTGACCTATCAGGTGACCCGCTGGGGCGGGGCCGACGTCGTCGTCTTCCCACCCCAATCCAGCACCAGCCTGGTCGACCAGGTGGCCTTCGACGGCTCCGAGCTGACGTATCAGATCACCGCCAGCAACGCCACCGGCGGCCCCGACCACACCGCCGGGCCGGTCGAGACCTATTTTCACGCCATCAGCCCGCCCGCCGCCTGGGAGCCGGGCTCCTTGATGGTGCGGCCGACCGGCCGTAGCGGCGAGGCCGTCTTGGAGCTGGAGGTGCCGCCCTCGCACGGCGGGGCCGCCCGGATCGAGCTGATCCAAGGCCCGGGCACGTTGAACACCCCCCAGCCCAACGGCGGACGGCACGTCCAGACCATCTCTGGTTTCATCGACGGCGTCGAGACCGCGGTCCAGATCCGACTCTGCAACGAGCTGGGCCAGTGCTCCGACTCCAGCGTCGGATATGTCACCACCTTCGGCCAGTTGGCCACTCCGACCCTGCGGGTCTGGCAGCACGGCTCCTACGGCGACCACCTGCTCTGCGCCGAGGCCCAGGTCCAAGCCATGGGGGCCGACGCCAGCTTGACGCTGCGCGCCTCCAACGGATCCCAAGCTCAGCCCAGCCAAGGCCCGGGCGATCTGGTGACCGAGTTCTGCGCCGACGCCGGCGGCCCGGAGCTGGCCTTGACCTTCACCGCCAGCGTCAGCAGCGGCCCCACCACTCCCGCCCGCTCCAACCCGACCCCGGCCACGGCCCAGATCAAGACCCCGAAGGATCCCACGCCGCCGCTGGCCCAGCCCACTTTGACCACCCGGCAAGGCGGCGTCGGCGACACCGAGGTCTGCGCCACCGCCCACGGCCACGGCAACGGCCATCCGGCTCGGCTCTACCTGACCAACGACCGCGACTCCGTCAGCACCGCCCCGGTCAGCGGCTCCGGCGCCCTGAACAGTGCCGAGCAGTGCTTCGACCCGGGCCGGTCCGGCGTCGCGGTCGTCTTCACGGCCCATCTGGAGACCGACCCGACCGACCCGCCCCGCACCGACGCCCCGACTGGCAGCGTCACCCTGGTCAGTTCCGCCCAACCGCTCCAGCCCCCCGCCGTCCAGGCCCGCGCCCCGGGTTCGATCGGCGACTACCGGGTCTGCGCCTCGGCCCAGGGCGACGGCCAAGGCACGCCGGCCAAGCTCTATCTGACCAGTTCCAACGGCGCCACGTCGGCGGCCGTCAGCGGCTCCGGGGCTTTGGCGGCCCCCGAATGGTGCGTCCAAGCCAACCCGGCCCAGACCATCACCTTCACCGCCCACTTGGACAATGACTCCGCCGCCACGCCGCGGCCGGACCAGACCGCCACGGCCAACGCCACCGCGCCTGACGCGCCGCCGCCCTTCGCCAAGCCGACCATCACCGTGCGGGCGGCCAGCAACAATAAGGCATGTTTTACTGCCAGTGCCGCCGCCGGTGACTACCCGGCCCAATTGACGGTGTCCAATAGCAAGAACAGCCAGACTTGGGTCACCGGGGCCAGCAGCGGAAATCTGTCGTTGTCTGAGAGTTGTGTCGACGCCGGTAGCACCGCCTCGGTCACCTTCACCGCCACTTTGACCAGCCAAGTGGCCGGCCGGGCGGACGCCAGCGCCTCGGCCACCTTGAAGATGCCGAGGATCACCGCTAGCAAGGGGGGCAACCTCCATGACAATGTGTATTACATCAGGGTGACGACCAGTGATTTACCGAGAAGTGTGACGTGCAAGTTGACGGATAGCACATACGTGCACGATTTCACGTCCACGATTTCGTTGGGCCCCAACGACTCGGGCCAAACTAACTCCCGTATCGAGGTGGTCAGCGGCGTCTGGGTCAAGGTCAGGTGTTGGGGCGGCGACTTCGAACTCACGTCGGGTCAGATCCCAATAAAATGACACCGCCCGCGCCCGTGCCCGCCACATCCGCCGATTCAGACAGGACGATACGACAATGCCCATCACTGATGAACAGGCCCTCTGGTTCAAGCAGACCTTCGACCAGGTGGTCGCCAATGTCGGCATCGCCATCCGGGGCAAGGACCGGGTCATCCGACTGGCGCTGACCTGTCTGCTGTCAGAGGGCCACCTGCTGTTGGAGGACAATCCCGGCACCGGCAAGACGGTCCTGGCCAAGGCCATCGCCAACACCGTCCAGGGCACCCACTCGCGCATCCAGTTCACGCCCGACCTGCTGCCGGGCGACCTGACCGGCGTGACCGTCTTCGACCAGCGCAGCCAGACCTTCGAGTTCCACCAGGGGCCCGTCTTCGCCACCATCGTGCTGGCCGACGAGGTCAACCGGGCCAGCCCCAAGACCCAGTCCGCCCTGCTCGAGGTGATGGAGGAGGGCACCGTGACGGTGGACGGCATAAAGCACCAGGTCGGGCAGCCCTTCATGGTCATCGCCACCCAGAACCCGATCGAGCAGGCCGGCACCTACCGGCTGCCCGAGGCCCAGCTGGACCGCTTCCTGATGAAGGTGTCGGTCGGCTACCCCGACCACGAGGTGGCGGTCGAACTGTTGAACGAGGCCGCCAACCGCGACCGGGCCAGCTCGGTCAGCCCCATCATCGCGGCCCAGGCCGTCACCCAGATGGCCCAGTTCGCCAACGAGGTCTACGTCGATCCGGCCATCTTGTCCTACGTCAGCCAGATCGCCACCGCCTCCCGCTCCCATCCCCACGTCAAGCTGGGCCTGTCCATGCGCGGCAGCCTGGCCTTCATCCGGGCGGCCAAGACCTGGGCCTGCACCCAGGGCCGGGAGTACGTCACCCCGGACGACATCCGCGACCTGGCCCAACCGGTCATGGGGCACCGGCTGATCTTGTCGGCCGAGGCCCAGTTCTCCGGCGCCAGCGTCGAGCAGGTCGTCATCAGCCTGCTGACCGACATCGCCGCGCCTCAGTTGCGGGCCGTCCAAGGCTGACATGGCCGCTGAGACCGACTTCGCCGGCGCTGCCGCCGTGCCCGACGACCGTACCTTGCGGCCGTCCACCCTGGCGGCCTCCGACGACCGTACCCTGAGGCCGTCCACCCCGGTGGCCTCCGGCGCCGGACCGAACGGCCAGACCGGGCCGTCCTCGGTCAACGGCCGGACCGGCCCGCGGCCGGGCGGCGGCCGGGCCCCGCGCCGGGCTTGGACCCGTCTGCGCGCCAGGGTCCAAGCCCTGGGCCAGCGTCTGTGGCCCCGCCTGCTCCGGCTGGGGGAGATCCTGCGGCCGGTCACCGGCCCGTTGGGCCGGCTGTTGGCTTGCGTCACCCCCCTGGGTTGGACCGTCCTAGGCTTCGGGCTGGTCGGCTGGTGGCTGTCGGCCCGCTTGGGCTGGGTCGAGTTCGGTCTGATCGCGGCGGTCGGTCTGCTGCTGTTCGCCATCAGTCTGCTCTTCGTCATCGGCCGCACCCGCTTGGAGGTCGAATTGGAGGTGTCGGGCCAGCGCGTCAACCTGGGCCAGGCCTCGGTCGCCCGCTTCGAACTGACCAACGTCGCCCGCGCCCCCCTGGTCGGCCTGGGGGTGGAGCTGCCGGTCGGCGCGGTCAGCGCCCGGTACACCACGCCGGTGCTGCCCCATGGCGCCGCCCACGAGGAATGGGTCACCATCCCGGCCACCCGCCGCGGCGTGGTGCCGGTCGGCCCGGTGCGCAGCCAGCGCGGCGACCCCCTCGGCCTGATCCGGCGCGAGGTGGAGTGGACCGACTCGATCGACATCTTCGTACACCCCCAGGTGGCGTCGGTGGAGTCGCTCGGGGCCGGCTTGCTGCGCGACCTGGAGGGACAGACCACCCAGGACATCTCCAACTCCGATCTGGCCTTCCACGCCCTGCGCGACTACGCCCCCGGCGACGACCAGCGCTACATCCACTGGAAATCGACCGCCAAACTGTCCAGCACGGCCGGGGAGCAGAAGTTCTTGGTCCGCCAATTCCTCGACACCAGGCGTTCCCACGTCGTCGTCATCGCCGGCACCGAGCCGGGCGACTACACCGACGAGGAGGAGTTCGAACTGGTCCTCAGCTGTGCCGCCTCCATCGCCGTGCGAGCCATCCGGGACGAGATGGACCTGTCTTTGATCTGCGGCTCGATGGGTGTGGCCCATCCGGTGCCGCATCTGGCCTTGGACACCTACTCGCGGGCCGATTTCGATGACGTGCCCCTGTCCGAGTCCTTCGCCCGGGTGCCCGACCTGGCCCCCGACGCCTCTCTGGTGGTGGCGGTGACCGGTCCGCTGGTCGGCTTCGAGCAGTTGGAGCGGGGCCGGGTCTCGCTCGCCCCCGAAGTCCGTCTGATCGTCATCCGGGTCGAGCTGGGGGCCGACATCGCCTTGCGTGAGACTTCCAGCTTCGTCGAGTTGACGGTCGGTCAGTTGGACGATCTGCCTCGGGCTCTGCGCGGAGGGCTGGCCCGATGAGGGCGGTCGATCCGGCCCCGCCCGCCGCCCGCCGCCCGGTCCGTGCGACCGGCGTCTGGGCCACTCTCAAGCTGGACCGGGCCGGACTGGTCGACGCCGTCGCCCTGGTGGCGGCCATGATGGTTGCCCTGGCCGGCTTCTCCACCACCTTCGACTCCTGGCGCTTCCTGGCCGTGGCCGCCGGCGGGGTCCTGATCGGCTGGCTGACCAGCCATCTGGTGCTGTCCTGGGGCTGGCATTGGCTGGTGGCGGTGGCCCTGATCCCGTTGGACTACTTCCTCTTCGCCGGGCCGATCGCCCTGCGCCGCGACCTGGTGGCGGGGGCGCTGCCGTCGGGCCGGACCGAACTGGACCTGGCCCATCTGGCGGTGGGCGGCTGGAAAGAGGTCCTGACCACCCTGCCGCCCTTGGCCGGCGACAGCGAATACCTCGTCCTGCCCTTCCTGCTCGGCTTGGTCCTGACCGCCTTGGGGGCCGTGGTGGCGGGCCGGACCCGGTCGCCCCGCTCCGTCCTGATCTGCCCCGGGCTGACGCTGGCCCTGGTCATCTTGCTGGGCTCGACCGCCCCCGCCGGCGCCGTCTGGCAGGGTCTGGCCACCGCCGCCATCCTGATCGCCTGGGTCCAGACCCGCTCCGGGCGGCACGACCGTTTGGCCGGCACCGGCGCGCCGCGGTTGTCGCGCGTCGTCAGCGGCGTCTTGATGGCGGCCCTGGCCCTGGGCGGGGCCTATTTCCTGGCCCCCCGCTTGCCC
Source organism: Propionibacteriaceae bacterium (assembly GCA_031267645.1). GTDB lineage: Bacteria > Actinomycetota > Actinomycetes > Propionibacteriales > Propionibacteriaceae > WQYJ01. The sequence goes on along the minus strand of JAIRYW010000052.1, from coordinate 12,752 downwards.
GGCCACGACAGCCACGTCCGATTGGTCCTGCGCACCTACGTCCAACCGCCGATCGAGATCCGACAGTACGCCAGCCCGCTGGCGGCCTACCGGAAGTACTCCTCCGACTCCGACGCCTCGCCGTTGTACGACCAAATCCTGCTCCGGGTCTCCGGCGGCCAGGCCGGTGACTATCTGCGCATCGCCGTCTTAGACGACTATAACGGTTTGGTTTGGAGCGCCGCCCAGGGCACCGGCTTCCAGCGCGTCGGCTCCCGTCTGCCGGCCCGGGGCGACCCGCGCCAGCTCACCATCGCTTTCGAAGGCGACTACGCCGGTCAGATCGAACTGGCCAACTGGGTGCCCGGTCTGGGCTCGGCCACCGCGGTCGACTTCAGCGGGCCGAACGCCCGCTCCCACCAGGCTAATTTCTTCTACGACCTGAGCAAGGGCCAGGGTTTGGTCTTCGACGGCTTGAGGGCGGACGACGAGGTCGAGGTGGTCTCGGTGCCGGTGCCCCTGCGCCAGAAGGACGAGACGCTCAGCCCCGGCTCCGGGCCGGCGCTGGTGCCGGACGAGCAGACCGAATTCATGGCCGACAAGCTGCGCTCTTTGACCATTGGGGCCACGACGCCCTGGGAGCGGCTCATGAAGGTGGCCCAGGCCTTCACCCAAGGGGCTTGGAGCGACGGCTCCAAGGACTCCGAGATGTATTACCTGCCCGGCCACAGCCGGGGCCGGCTGACCACCTTCATCCAGGTCCCGGACACCCGTTTCATCGGTTCGGAAGAACATTACGTGGCCGCCTTCGCCTTGGCCGCCAACCGTCTGGGCATCCCGGCCCGGGTCGTCTTCGGAGCCGTGCTGCCGGCCGACGGAGTGGTCCGGGGCCGCGACATCACGCCCTGGGTCGAGGTCTGGACCACCAACGGCTGGGTGGCGGTGCCGCCGGAGGATTACGTCGCCCCGCGCGACCGGCCGCCCGACCAGTTGCCGCCGATCGAGCCGACCGACCCGACCTCGGTCTACGTGCCGCCGCCCAACCCCCAGCCCCAGCCGCCGCGCAACGACAATGTCATCGACACTCGGGCCAAGGTCGCCCCGCCGGTCGACCCGGACCTGCTGCCCGACTCCTTGGTCCTGCGCGTCGTCATCTTCAGTTCCGCCGGCTTGGCCGGGCTGGGCCTGCTGCTGGGTTTGGTGCTGGCGCTCAAGCTGGCCCGCCGCCGGGTCCGGCGGGGGCGGGGTTCATCTGCGCGCCGGATACAGGCCGGCTGGTACGAGGCCTTGGACCGGGTGCGCGACCTGGGCCGGAGTCTGCCCGCCCAAGGCACCCGGCTCGAGTTGGCCCACCGGCTGGCTCTGGCCCCTCTGACTGGGCTGGCCAGAGCCACCGACCGGGCCATGTTCAGCGCCCAGCCCCCCGACCAGGCCACGGTCCAGGCCTACTGGGACCAGGTCAAACGGACCCGGCGCGAGCTGCTGGCCGAGGTCGGCCCCCGCCGGCGCTGGTGGGCCTTGGTCAACCCGCGTTCCTTGCTGCCACTGTCCAAGGCCGCCCGCGGCCTGTTGGGGGCTCCGCCCGACTGGGAGGCCATCCGGCCCCATCAGGCGGCGGTCGGCCCCGACCGGCCGATCGGCCAGCCGGCGGCCTGGGCCGGTTCCGAGCCGGTCCCCTTCGACCTGTTGGACCGCTCAGGGGCCCCGGACGGCTTCGACTGGTCAGCCCAGCCGGAGCCGGGTCCGGCCGGGCCGCTGGAGCCGGTCTGGCTGTCCCAACCGTCTGATCCGTCCGGTCCATCCGACTCGTCCGGGACGTCCGAGCCGGTCGCGCTGGTCCAGCCGGAAGCCGACCTGACTCGACCTCGGCCGCCGGCCGCCGTCCCGGATGGTCCCATCGTCCAGCCAGGCCGGTCCGAGCCCGGGCCACCCGATCCGGACGCCGTCGGGGACGGCGCCACCGTCCGGCGCAGCCAGCTCGACCCCGGCCCGACCGACCCGGCCGCCGCCCGGGACGACTCCACCGTCCGTCGACCTCGGCTAGGGATTGACTAGGGATTGACTCATGAAGCTCAAGCTGACCTACATCCGTCCCGAGGGCCACCGCAGCGACGTCCAGGTGACCTGTGACTCCACCACCACGGTGGGCGGTCTGGCCGACTACCTGCGCGCCGCCGACCCCCAACCGTCCGCCGCCGTCCCGCCGGAGGGTCTGACCGTCTGCCTGCCGGAAGAGGACAATCGGGTTTTGCCCAGCGAGTTGACGGTGTCGGAGTCCGGGCTGCGTTCGGGCCAGCGCGTGGCCTTGGCCCGGGCCGGCGCCCAATACGTCGGCCCCGGCGCGGCCGCCGCCGTCCTGTCCGTCATCGGCGGGCCCGACCAGGGGCGGGACTTCGCCTTGCTGTCCGGCTCCAACGTGGTCGGGCGGGGCCGTGACTGCCAGGTCCAGCTGTCCGATCCCTTGGTCTCGCGCAACCACATCCGGATCAACCTGGTCGACCAGGCCGAGGTGATCGATCTGGGCTCGGCCAACGGCGTGGCGGTGGGCGGCCGGCTGATCGACCGCCAGGTCCTGCGTCCGGGTGACGTGGTCGAGCTGGGGGAGACCCGTCTGACCGTCCAACTGACCCATCGGATGGGCGTGGAGGGCCGGGTCGAGGGGTCCTCGGTCGGCTTCATCCGCTCTCCCCGCCTGGTCAAGCCCTACCTCGGGCGCAAGTTCCCTGTGCCCGAGATCCCCGTCCCCTCCGACAAATCTCGTTTCCCAGCCGCCATGATGCTGGCCATGATGGCGATGGGCGGCTCGATGTTCTTGATGTCGCGCCAGCTCAGCTCTTTGGTCTTCGTCGCCATCATGCCGTTGATGATCGTCGGCACCTGGCTGGAGGAGCGCCTGGGGGCGAAGGCGAAATACAAGGCCGCCCTCAAACAGTGGCGGGCCGACGTCGACGACCTGGTGCGCGAAGCCGACCAGGAGGCCGAGGTCGAGATCGCGGCCCGTCACATCGAGCATCCGGCCACGGCCGAGTGCGCCCAAGCCGCGGTCCGTCGCAGCAACCTGCTCTGGACCCGCCGGACCGACGCCCCCGGCTTCGCCGAACTGCGGCTGGGGGCCGGCCAGCTGCCCAGCCGGAACGTCTTGGAGTGGCCCGATCTCAAGAAGGCCCCCCGCGCCTCCCAGCACGAGCTGCGCCAGAAGCTGGCCCACCTGGGCCTGGTCGCCCCGGTGCCGGTGGTGTGCCAGTTCACCCAGCGCGGCGGACTCGGCCTGGCCGGCCCCCGGGCCGCCGCCTTGCCCCTGGCCCGCGCCATGGTGGCCCAGGCCGTGTCCTTGCACTCGCCCACCGAGCTGGCCCTGACCGTCTTGGCCTCGTCCGACTCCAGCCCCGACTGGGACTGGGTCAAGTGGCTGCCCCACACCGGCTCGGGCGTCCTCGGCGCCCAACCCCTGGCCGGCTCGGTCGCCACGGCGGCCGGAGTGGTGGGGGAGTTGGAGGAGCTGATCGAAGGGCGGGCCGGCCAGCAGCGGCGCGACGGCGCCATTCCCACGCCGGTGCTGCTGGTGGTGGTGGAGTCGGACGCCCCGGTCGAGTTCGGCCGTTTGACCGAACTGGTCGAGAAGGGTTGGAGCCAAGGCGTCTACGTGCTCTGGGTCGCCCCCGACCTGACCCAGCTGCCGGCCTCGTGCCGGGTCTACGTCGACCTCCGCGACGCCGCCTCCGGCGCGGTCGGCTACCTCCACGAGGGCGATCTGGTGACGCCGGTGGCGCTCGACCGTTTCGAGTTCGACCCGACCGATTGGGCCCGGCTGCTGGCCCCGGTGGTGGATCTGACGGCGCGTTCCGACGACGCCACCGACGTGCCTCGGATGACCAGTTACGTCGGCATCGTCGGCCCCGAGGTGTTGAGCCAGCCGCACGCCATCATCGAACGCTGGAACGCCAACCAGTCGCTCGTGAGCGGTCCGTACGCCCCCTCGCCGCCGCCCCGCAAAGCCGCCACCCTACGGGCCGCCATCGGCCAGTCGGCGGTCGGTTTGCACAGCCTCGACCTGCGGGCCGACGGCCCCCACGCCTTGGTCGGCGGCACCACCGGATCGGGCAAGTCGGAGCTGTTGCAGACCTGGGTCCTGGCCATGGCGGCCAACCACTCGGCCCAGCGGCTCAACTTCCTGCTGGTCGACTACAAGGGCGGCTCGGCCTTCGCCGAGTGCTCCGAGCTGCCCCACACCGTCGGCATGGTGACCGACCTGAACGCCGCCGGCGTCAACCGAGCTTTGGCCTCGCTGTCGGCCGAGCTGACCTTCCGCGAGCATCTGCTGGGGTCGAAGAAAGCCAAGGACTTGGTGGCGCTGGAGAAGTCCAGCCCGGTCGACGCCCCGCCCACCTTGATCATCATCGTGGACGAGTTCGCCGCCTTGGTCCAAGAGGTGCCCGAGTTCGTCGACGGCGTGGTCAACGTGGCCCAGCGCGGCCGCTCGCTGGGTCTGCACCTGATCTTGGCCACCCAACGGCCGGCCGGCGTCATCAAGGACAATCTGCGCGCCAACACCAACCTGCGGCTGGCCCTGCGGGTGGCCGACATCGACGACTCCAACGACGTCCTGGGCTCGCCCCAAGCCGCTTATTTCGACCAGGACGTGCCCGGGCGGGCCATGTCCAAAACCGGCCCGGGCCGTCTCGTCACCTTCCAGACCGCCTACGTCGGCGGCCACACCGGCGACCAGGCCCCGCCGCCCGACATCAAGGTCGAGACCTTGGGCTTCGGGGCCAGCCAGGTCTGGGAGACGCCCGCCGAGGACGATCCCAAGCCCAAGGTCGAGGGCGAGTCCGACCTCAAGCGCATCGTGCGCACCATCCAGCAGGCCCATCAGACAGCCGAGCTGCCCCTGCCGCGCAAACCCTGGCTGCCCGACCTGCGTACGTACTACAACCTGGCCGACCCCGAGCAGGTGCCCTCGCCCCGGACGGACGAGCAGTTGGTCTTCGGCGTCTCGGACGACCCCGACCGCCAGACCCAGCCGCCGGTCTCGTACTGGCCCGACCAGGTCGGCAACCTAGCCATCTACGGGGCCGGCGGTTCGGGCAAGTCGACCATGTTGAGGGCTCTGGCCGTGGCGGCCGGGATGACGTACCACGGCGGGCCCTGCCACGTCTTCGGGCTCGACTTCTCCTCCCGCGGGCTGGCCATGCTGGAGGATCTGCCCCACGTCGGCAGCGTCGTGCCGGCGGCCGACTCGGAGCGGGTCGAACGTCTGCTGCGCTGGCTGAGGGACACCATCGACGAGCGGGTGGTGCGCTACTCCGAGGCCAACGCCGCCACCATCACGGAGTACCGGGGCCTGGCCCAGCGTCCGGACGAGCCGCGGATCGTCTTGCTGCTGGACGGCCTGACCGCCTTCCGCCAGGCCTACGACGCCAGCGACAAATTCCGCTTCTGGGACCTGTTCTTGTCCATCGCCGCCGACGGTCGGCCCACCGGCGTCCACGTGGCCTTGACCTGCGACCAGGTCAACGGCGTGCCGCCGGCCCTCGACGCCGCCATCCAACAGCGCGTCGTGATGCGTATGTCGACGGTCGAGGACTACCCCTCCCTCGGTGTCAGCAAGGACATCTTGACGCCGGCCAGTCCGCCCGGGCGTTGCATCGTCAACGGCCTAGAGGCCCAGGTCGGCGTCTTGGGCGGCGACCCGGCCAAGGAGCGGGCGGCCCAGCGGGCGGCCGAGCGGTCCCGGCTGGCCAACAAGGGGGCCGGCGAACTGCGCGGGCACGAGTTCATCCCGCCCACCGACGCCCGTTCCCAGGCCACCAACATCGCCCTCTACGCCCAGGCCATGCGGCGCAGCGGCCTGGCCGAGGCCCCGCCCATCCGCCGTCTGGCGGAGGAGGTGCCCCGCTCCAGCCTGCGGGCCGCCCCCGGCCATTTCGCCCTGGGCCTGGAGTCGGCCGACTTCGAGACCGTCCAGGTCTCGGTGGCCGGGCCTTTCGTCTTGGCCGGACCGCCCGGCAGCGGCCTGTCGACCGCCTTGGCCACCATCGTGGAGGGTTTGGCGGAATGCCCCGGGATCGGAGCCATCCACCTTTTCTCCGACCGTCCCACCAACCTGGCCCGGCGCCCTGGCCTGACCGCGGTCACGATCGGGTCGCTGGACGCCGCCGAACCGTTGACGGCCCTGCAGGACGAGATCCAAGCCTTGGCCCCGGACGACCCCAGGGTGGCCATTCTGGTCGAGGGTCTGCCGGATTACGCCGGCTCCGACGCCGAGTTCGCCTTGGAGAGCTTGTTCCAGGCGGCGGCTAGGGGCGGGCATTTCATTCTGGTCTCGGGCGAGCCGGCCGGGCTGTCCCAGGCCTACTCGCTGATGAACGTCTTCAAATCCGGCCGCCGGGCCATGCTGCTGCAATTCGACTCCGACAATCCGGAGCTGGTGCAGGCGGTCTACCCGAGGGCGCGGGCCATCGACTTCCCCGAGGGCCGGGGCGTGTACGCCGAACGCGGCCGCAGCCGCATCGTCCAAGTCGCCCTGCCCGACCAGCCCCTGTGAGCCGTCAGTCCTGATGGTGTGCCCTCGAAGTGGTCGACGTCCGGGCGGCCCGGCCTCGGACGTTTGGCTGTGTCGGCGTCACGTTTCGATCTTCTTGATGCCGCGTCCCCAAGTCTCGATCATGCCCGAGCGGAAAAACACATTGGCGATGTTCGGGTTACGTGGCCTGGAGCGGTGGCGGGTGAGCAGATCCGTCACAGTCCAAGTGTCAGGTAGCCTGCCGTCGTTGTAGATGATCACTTCATCGGGGAACACTTTGATCTGGATCGGCACTTAAACTCGCGGAACGCCACCGTGTCTAAATCGGTCACGCTCATTTGGGGCACAGGCATGCCATCCCAGGTCCGGCCTTGCCGCCGCAGGATGAAGTCGTCCAGATCGTGGCCGGCCAATTCTCGGTTTGTGGCGCCCGAGCGGAGGTAATACTTGCCGTGATAGCTGATCGGGTACGGGTATGGCTTGACTGTGATAGCGAGGTACTCCAGGCTCCCCTCATGGCGGAGATCAACCTCGACCAAGATCGCCATGGCGCTGTTGATTTTGTTGGGTATCTCTGTCAACTGTCTGCGGGCGTCAGCCAGTCCGACGGGCACGCCATGGTCATTCTTGCCGATTTCCAACACTCCACCTTGGGCGTTGGCGAAACCACAGATCCACTTCAGGTACTCGTCCCGCCAGGATGACTTGAATTCAACATTCTGTGTCTCAAATCCCATCGGTGCGGATCCTGTCCTTAGAGTTCGCTAGCTGTCCTTGTCTCCACGTTACCGAAAGGCGCCGACAGTTCGATGACGTCGGTGTGAACTCCTCGGCGGTTGTGGTCGCAGGGCCGTCCTCAAACGCCCGTCACGCCTGTGCGTAGTCGCAGCATCCATCTGTTAGCCGCCGAGGTCATTCTTCAGGCTGGGGCTCAGGCCGCTTCCAATCTTTGTACGACCACAGGTCCGATGTCACCGGCTTTCGTCGGAGCGGCAGACGGTCTGTTCCGCGGCGGCGTCGCGCCAGTCGTATTCCATCCGGGTCGCCACTTCACGGGCGGTGACGTCGCCGCACAGCCGGCGGACCAGGGCCAAGGACAGGTCGAGGCCGGCCGACACGCCGGCCGAGGTCCAGCGGCCGTGGTCCTCGACCCAGCGGACCTGGTCCAGCCAGGTGACCTGGCGGCCTTGTCGGCTGACCCAGGCGAAGGCACGGCGGTTGCTGGTGGCGCGGCGGCCCTCCAGCAGTCCGGCGGCGGCCAGCAGGGCCGAGCCGGTGCAGACGGCGGCGATCAGGTCGGCCGGAGCGGCCCAGTCGGCCAGCCAACCCAGCCAAGCCTGGTCCAAAACCAGGGACCGGGTCCCGGGCCCGCCGGGCACCAGCACGATGTCCGGCGGCGGGGCGTCGGCGTAGGAGCGGTCGGCCAGCAGCTTGGTCCCCTGGGAGCTGGCCACCGGGCCGGCCTCAGGACCGATCAGGGTGGTCTCGAAGCGGTCGGCCAGGCCGAAGACCTCGAGCGGACCGCAGAGGTCGAGCAGTTCGAAACCGTCGAACAGCACCACCTGCACCTGGCGCCTCTCAGATTCGATCATGCTGGCGATTCTGCCAGGACGGTCGCCCCGGCGCGACGTCCCGGCCGGGGAGTGCTCCCCATAGACCTTGTCGGCTGGTCTCGGTAGCGTCGTGGCAGACGTTGACCAGGTTCGATCCGAACCGGGGACGTAGCGCAGAGAGGAGGCGGCCATGGCCAACAGCGGCATGGATCCGGCAGCGGTGGAGCGGATCGCCCGTCAGATCAGAACCGAAGCCAGCAACATCGGCAGCCTCATAAACCGCATCGCGGCCTCGGTCTCGAAGGCCGACGCCAACTGGCAAGGCGCCGACAAGCGTCGCTTTGTCGACGCCTGGAACGGCGTTCATAAACGTAGTTTGCAAGCCATCAAAACCGCCCTCGAGCGGTTGGCTTCGACGGCGGCCTCAGAAGCCGCCCAACAGCGCCGCATCAGCAAATAGCCTTCACCTCCGGGGACGAGCGGCCCGGCTGGACCTGACGGTCTTCAGCCGGGCCGCTGGCTGTCCCCCCGCTGTTCTCAGGCTGTCTCCGGGCGGATCGCCCCGTTCTCCGGCAGCCGTCCCGGGCGGGGGAGTTCTCCCCATCGACAGTTGTTTGAAGGCCCTCTAGTGTTCTAACTGTCGGGACGCCACCGGGGTCCCTAAGGCCAGTCGGACACTAAACAAGGAGAGACACCATGGCTATCACTCATGGCATGAACGTCGAGCAAATCCGTAGCGATGCCAAGAAACTCGATACGTACGCCACCACCATCCAGACCGCGGCCGACTCGGCCAACAAACTGGTGACCGGATCCATCGCCACCAACTGGCAGGGCCCCGACGCCAAGCGCTTCGTCGGCACCACCTGGCCGGCCCATTACAAGTCCCTCAAGGCCGCCGCCGAGGCTCTGCGCGCCGTCTCCAAGACCCTCATCGCCGAAGCCCAGGCCCAGCAGACCACTTCCTCCTAGATCCGCAGCCTTCTGCCCGCCCAAACAGTCGGGGGGCGACGCCCAGAGCGTCGCCCCCCGACTGCTTTTGTCGTATGACGCCGTCGTCGCAGCTGTTTCCCGCGGAGGCTAGAGATGCGGCGGGCCCATCCGTGGACGTTCTGGTAGTCCATGAAGACCACCACACGATCCACGGCCTCGCTCATCCGTCCCTCAGCTGGGCAGAAAAACCCCGCCAATCCCAAGGGACGGCGGGGCGGAATACGGCGAGCCTACCCCAGCGAGACGATCAGCAGCGCTGGCTCAGGGCTCAGCCGGGGTGACGATGGCGAGCCCGTCGAAACGGCGGAAGTCGCGGTCGAAGGTGGCCACCGGGCAGGCGTGGCGGCGGGCCACGGCGGCGATGTAGGCGTCGGTCACCAGGCCAGAGGGGGTCTCGGCCAGCTGGCAGAGGTCGAGGAAGGTCTCGATCCGGTCGCCCAGGCCCGGGGCGGGCAGGTAGGCCGGGGCTTGGCAGACCTGGCGCACGAAGGCGGCCGCTTGGTCCAGGCTGGCCGGTTCGGTGAAGACGCGCGGGTTGGTGGCGATCCGGACGAAGCCGACCCAGACCAGGTCGGGCACGACGACCGGGTCGCCCGGGTCGGACAGGGCGGCGACCAGCCAGGCGTGGGCCGCCCGGTGGTGGGTGTGGGCTTGGACGTGGGCCGCCAGCAGCACGTTGACGTCGACCACGATCATCGCCGCGCGTCCTCCAAGTCCATGGATTCGAACAGGTCACGGTTGCTGAGTGGGTCCACCCCGGGGCGAAGGCGGCCGCCGGACACCGTGCTGAGTTCGACCGGCCGGCTCGACGGCGGCGGGGCGGCCAGGTCGCGGCGGAGGGCGTCCTCCAGCACCCGGCTCAGGGTCACTCCGGAGCGGGTGGCCCGTCGTTTGGCTTGTTCCAGCAGGGCGTCGTCCAAGGACACTGTGGTGCGCATGATGCGTATGATACGTCATCAAGCGCATCACTGGTTCTGGCGGCCCTGGCCCGGGTCGCCCGCCGCCGGCCCGGCTCCGGTTTGCCCTGCGGGGGCGCTCTGACGTAAGGTCGGGGCTGCCCAAGACCGCTGGTCTAGTCCGGTTCGACCGGACGTACGAAGAATCCTTGGATTGACCCGCGCAGGCCGATGTCGAAGCATCTCGGTGCCCCGTGTCGCCTGTGCGACCGGGGTTTTTCGTCGTTCGGAGCCCCGGACGGACGACTGGTCTTAGGCGAGACATGTCGATCCCCTCGGGGGTCACGATGGAAGGAGACCCCATGGCGAGACCGGACAAGGCCGCCACGGTCGCGGAATTGACGACGAAGCTCTCGGGCTCGGCCGCCGCCGTGCTGACCGAGTACCGCGGACTGTCGGTCAAGGATCTGAAGCAGTTGCGCCGGTCCTTGGGCGACGACGCCACCTACGCCATCGCGAAGAACACTCTGACCCAGATCGCGGCTCGCCAAGCCGGCATCGAAGGCTTGGAGGAGCACCTCACCGGACCGACTGCGATCGCCTTCATCGACGGCGACGTGGCGACGGTGGCCAAGGGGCTGCGTGATTTCGCGAAGGACCATCCGGCCTTGGTGCTCAAGGCCGGCTACATGGACGGTCGGGTGCTGGACGCCGCCACCGTCAAGAAACTGGCCGACCTGGAGTCGCGCGACGTCCTGCTGTCGAAGCTGGCCGGCGCGCTCAAGGCCAGCCTGTCCCAGGCGGTCGGCCTGTTCGCCGCCCCGCTCAGCCAAGCCGCCCGCCTCTTCGCCGCTTTGGTCGAGGCGTCCGAGCCCGACCCCGCCCTGGCGCAGGGCGACCCCACCACTGAATCCAGTGACTCAGCCACCGACGCGGCGGCTGATCCGGCGGCCCCGGCCGCCACCGAGGCCAGCCCAGCCGAATCTGAGCCGGCCGCCTCCGCAGCCGACGCTGCCGATCCCACCGCCGCGGCCGACGCTGCGACTGAAACTGAATAGGAAGGACGCCCCACCATGGCGAACAAGCTCAGCAATGAGGAACTGCTGGACGCATTCAAGGAGATGACTCTGATCGAGCTGTCAGAGTTCGTCAAGCTCTTCGAGGACACCTTCGGCGTCACCGCCGCCGCCCCGGTGGCCGTGGCCGCCGCCCCGGCCGCTGGCGCCGCTGTGGTCGAGGTCGAGGAGCAGGACGAGTTCGACGTCGTCCTGGAGTCGGCTGGCGACAAGAAGATCCAGGTCATCAAGGAGGTGCGCGCGCTCACCAGCTTGGGCCTGAAGGAGGCCAAGGATCTGGTCGAGGGATCGCCCCAGGTGGTCTTGGAGAAGCTCAACAAGGACGCCGCCAACAAGGCCAAGGAGCAGCTCGAAGCCGCTGGCGCCACGGTCACCCTGAAGTGATTCGGGCCGGCGTCGGCCCTCGGCTCGACGCCAGTCCTCGGCACGGCCGATTCCCCATCGGGGAGTCGGCCGTGCTGTCTTCTCCGAGGTCGGTCCACCGCCGGGCCGGACCGCTCCGGCGGTCGGTCGCTCCGGTCGCGGCCGGCCGGGCCGCCCGGACCACCGGCCCGGGGGCGGATCGGAGCCGGCCGGGAGCGGTCCTGGAGCGTGGTCAGGTACTTGCGTTCTGACGCTCAGCGTGTAATCTGACGGAGTCTGGACAGTGTCGTTCGGGCTGTGGCCGATTTTTTGAGGCTGTTTGCGTCGCGCATTGAGATGCGATACCCTTGTGCTTTGCCCTGTGCTGTGTCGTCGTTCCTTTGATCTGGTGATTGGGGCGGGTGACCTGCGACTAGTCTGGCGAGTTCTGGAAGGACCACATCTTGGCCGCCTCGCGTACCGCGTCGAAGAACACCAACGTAATCTCACAGAACGGTCGGATCTCGTTCGCGAAGATCCAAGAACCGCTCGAGGTTCCCAATCTGCTGGATGTCCAACGAGACTCCTTCGATTGGCTGATCGGCTCCGAGGCCTGGCGGGCCAGGGTCGCGGCCGGGTCGGCCTTGGGCCGAACCGACGTCAACCCCAAGTTCGGTCTGGAAGAGGTCTTCGAGGAGATCTCGCCGATCGAGGACTTCGCCGGCATGATGTCGCTGTCCTTCCGCGAGCCCCGCTTCGAGGAGCCGAAGTACTCGGTCTCGGAGTGCCAAGACCGCGACGTGACCTATTCGGCCCCCCTCTACGTCAAGGCCGAGTTCACCAACAACGAGACCGGTGAGCTGAAGGAGCAGACCGTCTTCATGGGCGACTTCCCGCTCATGACACCGAAGGCGACCTTCATCATCAACGGCACCGAGCGCATCGTCGTCTCCCAGCTGGTGCGCTCGCCCGGCGTCTACTTCGAGCAGTCCCCGGACAAAACCTCAGACAAGGACATCTTCACCGCCAAGATCATCCCCTCGCGCGGGGCGTGGCTGGAGTTCGAGATCGACAAACGCGACACCGTCGGCGTGCGGCTGGACCGTAAGCGCAAGCAGTCGGTGACGGTCTTACTGAAGGCTCTGGGCTGGTCCTCGGAGCGGATCATGGAGGAGTTCGGCGAATTCGAGTCGATGCGCCTGACCTTGGAGAAGGACCACGTCCAGACCGAGGACGAGGCCCTGCTCGACATCTACCGCAAGCTGCGCCCGGGCGAGCCGCCGGCGCGCGACGCCGCCAAGCAGCTGCTGGACAATTACTACTTCAACTCGAAGCGGTACGACCTGGCCAAGGTGGGCCGCTACAAGATCAACAAGAAGCTCGGCTTGGC
>JAIRYW010000020.1 GCA_031267645.1 Propionibacteriaceae bacterium | reverse complement strand
ATCGCCGGCCAGTTCAAAGCCGCCGGCATCAAGCTGACGGTCAACCACGTGGCCCAGAACCAGTGGTCCCAGGCCGAGGTCTCGGGCGACTTCCAGCTGTCCATGAACTCCGTCAACATGGGCGCCTCCTCCAACCCGTATTACACCTATAACAACTACGTCAACGGCGCCGGCACCCGCCCGGTCGGCGAGGCCGCCGTCACCACCAACACGCTGCGTTATCAGAACCCGGCCGTCGACGCCGCCGTCACCGTCTTGGCCGCGACCAACGACCCGGACGAGATGCGGGCCCAGTACGCCATCATCCAGGACGCCTTGGCAGCCGACATGCCGATCATCCCGATCTACGTCAACTCGGCGCTGTGCGAGTACAACCTGACCCATGCCACCGGTTGGCCCTCGCAAGACAACCTCTATGCCTTCCCCCTGCCTTGGGGCGGCAACTGGGGCACGGGCGTCGTCTTGAGGACGATCCGTCCGGTCTAGCGGACCGCAGGGCCGGCCTGGCTTTGCCAAGCCGGGCCGGCCCGCTTCCGCTCCGGTCGGTTCCGACAGCGTCCGCCCACTCAGAAGTCGACCCCGACCATGAGATTCTACGTTCAAAAGTTGTTGTTCTACGTGGCCGCCTTCTGGGCCGCCCTGACCCTCAACTTTTTGATTCCGCGCATGATGCCAGGTGATCCGGTCTCCATCATCTTGATGAAGCTGGCCGCCTCCGGCCAGCCCGTCACACCGGAGACCCGCCAGGCCATCGCCATCCAGTTGGGCGGCATCGGCGAGGGCTCCTGGCAGAGCCAGTACTGGCGCTACCTGGGCAATCTGGCCCACGGCGACCTCGGCGTCTCGATCTCCAACTACCCGGTCAAAGTCACCGACATCCTGCAACAGGCCCTGCCTTGGACCATCACCTTGATCGGGCTGGCCACCGTCATCGCCTTCTTGGCCGGCATCAGCTTGGGCATCTTCGCCGGCTGGAAGCGTGGTTCCTGGCTGGACAATCTGATCCCGGCGGCGACCGCGTTCCAGTCCGTGCCTTACTTCTGGCTGGCCCTGGTCCTGTTGCTGGTGTTCAGCCGCTACCTGCAGTGGTTCCCGCTCGGCCAGGGCTACGACACCATGGCCTTCCCCATCCTCCACCCCGGGTTGAACTGGCCTTTCCTGTCCTCCGCCGCCTACCACGCCGTCTTGCCGGCTTTGACCATCGTGCTCTCCTCGGTGGCCGGCTGGATGTTGGGCATGCGCAACATGATGGTCTCGACGCTGTCCGAGGACTACATCTTGACTGCCCAGGCCAAGGGCCTCAAACCGGGCCGGGTCCGTTTCACCTACGCCGCCCGCAACGCCGTCTTGCCCTCGTTGTCGGGCTTCGCCATCTCGCTCGGCTTCGTCGTGGCCGGGTCGATCGTGACTGAGCAGGTCTTCTCCTATCCGGGCATCGGCTTCCAGATGTGGAAGGCGGTCTCCAACAATGATTATCCGTTGATGCAGGGCACTTTCCTAGTCATCTCGGTGGCCGTGCTGGGAGCCAACCTGCTGGTCGACCTCTTGCTCGGTCTGATCGACCCTCGGACTAGGGCCCGGTCATGAGCCAAGGAGTGGAACCCATGTCGAACACACCCGACCCGACGCCTGGCACCCCCCCCCTGGCGCCGCCAGACCTCGATCTGGTGGAGGAGACCGGGGCGGTCGAGCGTGTGATCGAGCGGCGTCGCTCGATCACCTCGCTGCTGCCCAGCCGCTCGCCCAAATTGATCGCCGGCCTCGTCATCTTGGCTGTGATCGTCCTCTACGCCATCGTGATGCCCCACTTCGTGATGGACCCCAGAGCCATCTCGACCGACATGCTGAAGCCGCCCGGCTACGGCGGCCACCTGTTGGGCACCAACCAGGCCGGCCAGGACATCTGGGCCCAGTTGGCCTACGGCACAGGCGGCTCGCTTGTCATCGGGCTGACCGTGGGAGCCCTGGCCACCGTCTTGTCGGCTTTCTTCGGCGTCTTCGGGGCCTACGTCGGCGGCGCCGTGGACGAGGGTTTCGCCTTGTTCACCAACGTCATCTTGGTCATCCCGGGCCTGCCTTTGACCATCGTGATCGGCAATTACGTGCCGGTCCAGCAACGCGGCCTCTTCCTCATCTCGGTGGTGCTGGCCATCACCAGCTGGGCCGGATCGGCCCGCGTCCTGCGTTCGGTCACGATGTCGGTGCGCAACCGTGATTACGTGGCGGCGGCCCGTATCTCGGGCGAGAAGACTTGGCGCGTCCTGGTGGTCGAGATCTTGCCCAACCTGATCCCGGTGATGGCCTCGCAGCTGATCTTCTCGGTCATCTTCGCCATCCTGGGCGAGGCCGGGTTGTCCTTCCTCGGGCTGGGCGCCAATGGCACCTACACCTTGGGCACCATCCTCTACTTCGCCAACCAATCCCTGGCCTTGACCCAGGGGGCCTGGTGGTGGTTCATCCCGCCCGGACTGATGATCGCTCTGTTGGGCATGGCGCTGTCGTTGGTCAATTTCTCGATCGACGAGATCATCAATCCCAAGCTGCGCCAGTCGACCCGCGCCGCCCAGCGTAAGTGGGGCTTGACGCCGGCTCAGATCAAGAAGTCGCAAGAGGAGAATCTGAGATGACCGATCAGACCGCTCCTCCGCCCCGTCACCAGACGAACCCGGTCCTGAGCGTGCGTGACTTCAGCGTCGACTACCTCGGCGCGCACACCGTCCACGCCGTCCAGCACGTCTCTTTGGAGCTGGGCCGAGGCGAGATCTTGGGTTTGGCCGGCGAGTCCGGCTGCGGCAAGTCGACCCTGGCCTACGGCGTCACCCGGCTGCTCCGCCCGCCCGCCATGATCACCTCGGGCCAGGCCGTCTTCCACTCCCGCGAAGGTTTCGAGATCGACATCTCAGCCCTGACCGGCGAGGAGTTGCGCCAATTCCGCTGGGACAAAATCGCCATGGTCTTGCAGGGGGCCATGAACTCCCTCAACCCGGTCATCTCGATCCGCAGCCAGTTGGAGGACGTCTTCACCTGCCACCGGCCTGACATGGGCCGGCGGGAACGGCTCGACCGCTGCGGCGAACTGCTGGAGCGGGTCGGGGTGGAGCGGCGCCGGTTGCGGGCCTTCCCGCACGAGCTGTCCGGCGGCATGCGCCAGCGGGTCATGATCGCCATGGCCTTGGCCCTCGACCCCCAGGTCTTGATCATGGACGAGCCCACCACGGCCTTGGACGTGGTGGTGCAGCGCGAGATCTTGGACGAGATCGCCCGGCTGCGGGCCGAGTTCGGCTTCGCCGTCGTCTTCATCACCCACGACCTGCCCCTGCTGTTGGAGATCGCCGACCGCATCGCCGTCATGAAGGCCGGTCGGATCGTGGAGTTGAACGGCTCCTTCGAGTTGTACACCCAGCCTCAGGACGCCTACACCAAGCGTTTGTTGGCCTCCTTCCCCTCTCTGCTGGGGGAGCGGGGCGACTTCATCCGCAGCGGGGCGTATGTACCGGGCGCGGATGAGACCGACGGAAAGGACGGTTGAGCCATGGCGACACTCGTATTGTCTAATGTGGTCAAGCGCTACCGTCTGCGCAGCGGTTTCCGGCAGGAGGCCCTGATGGCGGTGGACGACGTCAGCTTCGAACTGGAGTCGGGCCAGACCATCGCCCTGGTCGGCCAGTCCGGCTCCGGCAAATCGACCATCGCCAAGTTGATCTTGCGCCTGGAGCGCCCGACCCGGGGCCGGATCTGTTTGGACGGCGTCGAGTTGCCTCAGATCAAACTGAAGCAGTACCGCCGCCAAGTCCAGATGGTGTTCCAGGATCCTTTCGGCTCGCTCAATCCGTACCACACTGTGGCGCACCACTTGGAACGTCCTTTGCGCATCCATTTCCCCGGCCAATCCCCGGCCCAACGCCAGCAGGAGCTGCGCTCCTTGCTGGAACGGGTCCGGTTGACGCCGGCGGAGGACTTCGCCCAACGCCATCCGCACGAGTTGTCCGGCGGCCAGCGCCAGCGCGTCGCCATCGCCCGCGCCCTGGCCCCCAAGCCACAGGTCTTGATCGCCGACGAGCCGGTCTCGATGCTGGACGTGTCGATCCGGTTGGGGGTGCTCAACTTGTTGGCCCAACTGCAGCGGGAAGAGAATCTGGGCGTCCTCTACATCACCCACGACCTGGCCACGGCCAGGCACTTCTCCGACCAGATCATGGTCATGCACCAGGGCCGGGTGGTCGAGCGCGGCCTGGCCGACGACGTCATCTTGAGGCCTCAGGACGACTACACCCGCCGCCTGGCGGCCGCCGCCCCCAACCCGGAGCGCCGACTGGCCCAGGTGGTCAGACAACGCTGAGAAAGGCACACCCGACATGCTCACCGTCATCCCCCTGCCCAACTGGTATTTTCGCCTGGCCAGCCCAGGGGACTGTCCGGCGGCGGTCACGGCGGCTTTCGCCGAGGGGGCGGAGCTGGCGGCTGCAGTGCCGGGCAACGTCCACGACGATTTGTTGGCGCACGGCCTGTTGGCCGACCCTTACATCGGCCGGCAGGAAACCGAGGCGGCCTGGGTCGGCCGGCAGGATTGGCGCTACCGCACCGCCTTGCCCCAGTTGCCGGCCGGCCGGACCCGGCTCGACCTGGTGGCGGACGGGCTCGACAGCGTCGCCACCGTGCGGCTGGCCGGCCAGGAGGTGGCTCGGACCTGCGACCAACACCGTTCGCACCGTTGGGACGTCAGCGCCTGGGCCGACAGCGGGGCTGAACTGACGGTCGACTTCGAGTCGGCCTACGCCGCCGCCGCCCGGGCCGAGGCGGCCCTCGGGCGTTATCCGGCGGCCTACGCCGAGCCTTTCCAGTACGTCCGCAAGATGGCTTCTAACTTCGGTTGGGACTGGGGCCCGACCGTGGTCACGGCCGGCATCTGGCGCGACATCAGGTTGGAGGCTTGGGACGCCGCCCGGCTGGCCCGGGTCCGGCCCCGGCCCCGCTTGGACGGCCCGACCGGCCAGATCGGGTCGGTCCAGATCGAGATCGACTTGGAGCGGCTGGACTCGGCCGCCGGCCTGCCCCTGCAGGTGGCGGCCGTCCTGGTCAATCCGGCCGGCCGGATTGTGGCAGCGGCCGAACAGACCACCGGCCAAGGCCAGCTCCGTTTGGTTTTGGAGGCCGGCCCGGTCCAACGCTGGTGGCCGTCTGGCCTGGGTGGACAACCGCTCTACCGGGTCGAGGTCGAACTGAGCCAAGGCGCGCGCCGGCTGGACGCCTGGTCGTCGCGGATCGGCTTCCGCCAGATCGATCTGTCAGCCGAGCCGGACCAGATCGGCCGTTCCTTCGGTTTCACGGTGGCCGGCCAACCGGTCTTCGCCAAGGGTTTCAACTGGATCCCGGATGACCTGCTGGTGACCCGGGTGACGGCCCAGGACTACCGCGCCCGCTTGGCGG
>JAIRYW010000018.1 GCA_031267645.1 Propionibacteriaceae bacterium | reverse complement strand
GCGGCCGGGGCCGTGGCGCCGGCGGTGGCTTCGGCGGTCCGCCCGGCGGTGGCTTCGGCGGCGGTCGGGGCGGTCGCGGCGGTCAAGGCGCCCAGGGCGCCTTCGGTCGCGGTGGCGGCGCCGGACGGCGTGGTCGCAAGTCGAAGAAGCAGCGTCGTCAAGAGTTCGACCAGATGGAAGCCCCCTCCATTGGCGGCGTCCGTATCCGTCCCGGCGACGGCCAGACCGTCCGGCTCAGCCGGGGCGCCTCCCTGACCGACCTGGCCGAGAAGATCGGTGTCGATCCGGCCAGCCTGGTGCAGGTGCTGTTCAACCAGGGCGAGCTGGTCACCGCCACCCAATCGGTGCCGGACGACGTCCTGGAGATCCTGGGGGCGGAGCTCAACTACGACATCCAGGTGGTCTCGCCCGAGGACGAGGACCGCGAGCTGCTGGACAGCTTCGACCTCGAGTTCGGCGACAACTGGGCCGAGGACGCCGAACTGGTCCGCCGTCCGCCCATCGTGACCGTCATGGGCCACGTCGACCATGGCAAGACGAAGCTGCTGGACGCCTTGCGCCACACCAATCTGGTGGCTCAAGAGGCCGGCGGCATCACCCAGGCCATCGGGGCCTACCAGACCGTCGCCCTGGTCGACGGCCAGGAACGCCCCGTCACCTTCATCGACACGCCCGGCCATGAGGCCTTCACCGCCATGCGAGCCCGGGGGGCCAAGGCCACCGACATCGCCGTCTTGGTGGTGGCGGCCGACGACGGCGTCATGCCGCAGACGATCGAGGCCCTCAACCACGCCCAAGCGGCCGAGGTGCCGATCGTGGTGGCGGTCAACAAGATCGACAAGCCGGGAGCCGACCCCACGCGGGTGCGTTCGCAGCTGACCGAATTCGGCCTGGTGGCGGAGGACTTCGGCGGCGAGACCATGTTCGTGGACGTGTCGGCCGTCACCAAGCAAGGCTTGGACGAGCTGCTGGCCGCCATCGTCTTGACCGCCGACGCCACCTTGGACCTGCGCACCGACCCCGACATGCCGGCTCAGGGCGTGGCCATCGAAGCCCACTTGGATCGGGGCCGGGGCCCGGTGGTGACGGCGCTGGTCCAGCGCGGCACCTTGCGCATCGGCGACTCTTTGGTGACCGGCTCGGCCTACGGCCGGGTCCGGGCCCTGCTGTCCGACGTCGGCCTCAGCCTCGACCAGGCTCCGCCCTCGATGCCGGTCCAGGTCCTCGGCTTGACTTCGGTGCCCGGGGCCGGTGACAACTTCCTGGTGGTGGACGACGACCGCAAAGCGCGTCAGATCGCGGAGCGCCGGGAGGCCCGCCAGCGGGCGGCCACCCTGGCCAAGGCGACCCGTCGTCGCACCCTGGACGAGCTGTTCGCCCAACTGGAGAAGGGCGAGGAGCTCAAGTTGATCCTGAAGGGCGACTCGGCCGGTTCGGTCGAGGCCTTGGAGGACGCCTTGCTGGCCATCGACGTCGGCGACGAGGTCTCCTTGCGTATCATCGACCGCGGCGTCGGCGCCATCACCGAGACCAACGTCACCCTGGCCTCGGCCTCGGATGCCATCATCATCGGCTACAACGTGCGGGCTCAGGGCCACGCCACCGAGTTGGCCGACCGCGAGGGCGTCGACATCCGCTACTACTCGGTCATCTATTCCGCCATCGACGACATCGAGTCGGCTCTCAAGGGTCTGCTCAAGCCGATCTTCGAAGAGGAGGCGCGGGGTTCGGCCGAAGTGCGTCAGATCTTCCGTTCCTCCAAGATCGGCATCATCGCTGGCTGCTTGGTCCAGTCCGGTCTGATCCGCCGCCATGCCAAGGCTCGTTTGGTGCGCGACGGACTGGTCGTGGCCGAGACCTCCGTCAACACCCTGCGCCGGGAGAAGGACGACGTGGTCGAGGTGCGCGATGGCTACGAGTGCGGTCTGACCTTGAGCGGCTATTCCGACATCCGGGTGGGCGACTTGGTCGAGACTTACGAGATGGTCGAGAAGCCGCGCGATTGACCCGGAGACCGAAATGGGAGGGGCTGTGACCAGTCCAGGAGCGGCCAAGGTGGCCGGCCAGATCAAGTCCATCGCCGCACGCATGCTGAGCCAGCGGATCCAAGATCCCCGCTTGGGGTTCTTGACCATCACCGACAGCCGGTTGAGCAAGGACTGGCATCGTTGCGAGCTGTTCTACACCGTCTTGGGCGACGCCGCCGCCTGGGCCGCCACGGCCGAAGCCCTGGAATCGGCCAAGGGCCAGGTCCGGACCCAGGTGTCGCGTCAGCTGCGCATGCGTTTCGCGCCCGAGCTGGTCTTCCTGCCCGACGTCTTGCCGACCAGCGGCGGGCACATCGACGAGTTGCTGGAGGCGGTCGGACAGGCCGACGCCCGCTTGGCCGACCTGGCCCAAGGGGCTTCCTTCGCCGGCGACCCCGACCCCTACCGGGGGGCGGGGGAGGACCCGACTCTGGTCGAGGTCGAGTGAGCCCGGTCGAACAGCTCCCAGCTGGTTTCGTCCTGGTGGACAAACCGGCTGGTTGGACGTCCCATGACGTGGTGGCCCGTCTGCGCCGCCGTCTGGGCCAACGCCGCATCGGCCACGCCGGCACGCTCGATCCGATGGCGACCGGGCTGCTGATCTGCGCCGTCGGCCGTGCCACCCGCTTGCTGAGCCAGTTCAGCGGTTTGGACAAGACCTACCTGGCCGAGCTCCGCTTCGGCGTCGGCACCGTCTCGGACGACGCCGACGGCGCGCCGACGCAGGCTCCGGGGGCGGCCGGTTTGGAGCGGGCCGATTTGGAACGGGTTCTGCCCCAGCTGCTGGGCGACATCGAGCAGACGCCGTCGGCGGTCTCGGCCGTCAAAGTGGCGGGACGACGGGCCTACGCCCTGGTCCGGGCCGGCCAGACGCCCGCCCTCAGCCCGCGGCCGGTCCACATCGCCCAACTGGAGCTGGGTCCGGCCCGGAACAGTCTGTGGCAGGCCCCGGCCGCCGCCGCGCCGGACGACCAGCCCGCTGCGGAGCCGGCCGGGCCGGCGGTGGCGGCGCTGGACGTCGAATTGAAGGTGCGTTGCTCGGCTGGAACCTATGTCCGGGCCCTGGCCCGTGACCTGGGCGCCCTGGTCGGCCGGCCGGCCCATCTGATCGCCCTACGCCGCCTGGCCTGCGGCCCCTTCGATCTGGCCGAGGCCGACCTGGACGCCGCCAGCTTGGCCCAGGAGGGCCGGCTGGCTCTACGCCCGCCGGCGGCTGTGCTGGGCCGGGTGCGTCCCCTGCTGCCGGTGTCGGACGAGTTGGCCCGACGGATCGGCCACGGCCAAGCCGTCGAATTGGAGCTGGACGGCCCGACCGGTCTGGTCGACCAGGCCGGTCGTTTGCTGGCGGTCTACGCTCCGGCCCCGGGAACGGGGGCCAAAGCCCAGGTCGTCTTGACGACCGATCAAGACCTTCGGGCCGAGGAGCCAGCATGACGGAGTCGGTCCTGGCCATCGGCAACTTCGACGGGGTGCACCGGGGCCATCAGGCCATTATGGCGGCGGCCCGGTCCGCCGCCGAGGGCCGACCGGTGGTGGCCGTCACCTTCTGGCCCCATCCGGTGGCGGTGCTGCGGCCAGCCGAGGCGCCGCCTTTGTTGACCGACCTGTCGGACCGCATCGAGTTGCTCAAATGGGCCGGGGCCGACCAGGTCAGAGTGGTCGAGTTCACCCCCCAGGTCTCGGCCTGGTCGCCGCGCCAGTTCGTCGAGGCCGTCTTGACCCCGCTCGACCCCAAGGTCGTGGTGGTGGGCCAGAACTTCCGCTTCGGCCACCAGGCCGCTGCCGACGGCTCCGGTCTGGCCGATCTGAGCCGGGGCCGCTTCGACGTCGTCGTCTTGCCCACGCTGTCGAACAGCGGTCCGCTGTCCTCCAGCCGGGTGCGCCAGGCCCTGGCGGAAGGCGACCCGGTGGCGGCGGCGGCCGTCTTGGGACGCTGGTTCCGCTACTCCGGCATCGTCGTCCAGGGCGACCAACGCGGTCGCCAGCTGGGCTTCCCGACCGCCAATCTGACCGTGCCGACCGGTTTCGCCTGTCCGGCCGACGGCGTCTACGCCGGCTGGTTGACCACCCCGGACCGGCGGCGCCGGCCGGCCGCTGTCAGCGTCGGCGTCAATCCCACCTTCGACGGCATCCAACGTCGGGTCGAGGCCCACGTCGTGACCGAGAGCGACCTCGACCTGTACGGCCTGAGGGTCGAGGTCGATTTCGTGACCCGCTTGCGCGGCCAGGTCCGTTTCACGGGCCAGGACCGACTGATCGAACAGTTGGGCCGAGACGTGGCCGCCACCGGACCGGCCTTGGCCGCCGCCGGCCAGCCTTGGGCCTGAGGCGACCGCGCCGGCCGAGGCGGTTCGGCCCCAGCCGGACCGGACCTGGCCTAGAGACCGCTCAGCCGGAGACCGCTCAGATCAACCCGGCGCCGGGGATGGCGGCCAGCAGCTCCTGGGTGTAAGGGTGCTGGGGCGAGTCGAAGAGGTCGTCCGGGGAGCCGGACTCGACGATCTGGCCTTGGCGCATGACGTGGACCAGGTCCGACACCAACCGGACCACGGCCAGGTCGTGGCTGATGAACAGGTAGCTCAGGGACAACCGGCTCTGCAGATCGGCCAGCAGTTCCAAGATCTGGGCTTGGACCAAGACGTCGAGGGCGGAGACGGCCTCGTCCAGGACCACCAGGTCGGGTTCCAGGGCCAGGGCTCGGGCGATGGCGACGCGCTGGCGTTGGCCGCCGGACAGCTCGTGCGGCAGCCGGTCGGCGAAACTGGCCGGCAGGGCGACGTCGTCCAACAGCTCGGACACCCGGCGGCGCCGCCCGGCCGAGTCCAGCACCCGGTGCACCCGCAGCGGCTCGGCGATGGACTGGGCCACGCTGCGCCGGGGGTCGAGCGAGGCGAAGGGGTCTTGGAAGACCGGTTGGACGCGGCGGCGCATGGCGAAGAGCTGAGCCGGTTTGGCGCTGGCCAGGTCGAGGCCGGCGAAGCGGACCGCGCCGGCGCTGATCTCCTCCAAGCCCAGGATCATGTTGGCGGTGGTCGACTTGCCGGAGCCCGACTCGCCCACCAGGGAGACGGTCCGTCCGGCCGGGATGGTGAAGCTGACGGCGTCCACGGCGGTGAAGCTGGTCGGTTGGCCGGGCTGGGCCAACCGCAGCGGGTAGACCTTGGTCAGACCTTCGACCTCGACCAGGGCGGTCGCGGCGGCCGGGGCCGGGTCGGTCGGCTGAGGGTCGGTCGGGCGCTCCGTCGACTCGACCGAGCGTCGGCGGCGCTGCGAGGACAAGCTGGGGGCGGCCTGAAGCAGCTGCTTGGTGTACTCGTGCTGGGGCCGGCGCAGGATGTCCTGGGAGGGGCCTTGCTCGACCACCCGGCCTTGGTGCATGACGACGATGCGGTCGGCCCGTTCGGCCGCCAGCGGCAGGTCGTGGGTGATCAGCAGGACGGCCGTGCCCAACTCGGCCGTCAGTTGGCCCAGCTGGTCCAAGATGCGGCGTTGGACCGTGACGTCGAGGGCGCTGGTGGGCTCGTCCGCGATCAGCAGCCGGGGCCGACAGGCCAGCCCCATGGCGATCAGGGCGCGCTGGCGCATGCCGCCGGAGAACTCGTGCGGATATTGCCGGGCCCGTCGGACCGGTTCGGGGATGCCGACCATCTCCAACAGCTCGATCACCTTGCGATCGGTCTCCGAGCCGTGGCTGAGCCCGTGCACTTCCAGGGCCTCGCCGATCTGCTGGCCGATCCGCATCAAAGGGTTGAGGTTGGACATCGGGTCCTGCGGCACCAGACCGATGCCGGCGCCGCGCAGTTGGATCATCTCCGACTCGGGCAGATGGGCGATGTCACGGCCGTCGATCAAGATGCGCCCGGCCGTGATGCGACCGTTCTCGGGCAGCAGACGGTTGACGGTCGAAGCGGTGGTGGTCTTGCCCGAGCCCGACTCGCCGACCAGGGCCACGGTCTGGCCGGGGGCGATCTCGAGGTCGACTTGGCTGACCGCTTCGACGGTCTGGCGGCCGATCTGGAAGGCGACCGTCAGGCCGCTGATCTGAAGGACGGGTCGGGTCACAGCAATCTCCCGCTCTGGTCGGTCTCGAGTGGTAGTTCGGCCTCCCAGCCGCCGGCCCACAGGACCCGGCGCCAGAGGTCGACGGTGGAGGTCGGACGGGCGGCCAAGAGGCGGTTGCTCAGCATCACGACGGCTTCGCGCCGGTTCGGCCACAGGCCCACGGCGCAGCCGGTGAAACCGGTGTGGTAAGCGAAGGGGACCGGCGTCTGGTCGCCGGACCGCCGGGTCCGGCCCAGCCGCCAGCCCAGTCCCTGGCCGGGGTCGGGCCCCGGTTCGAAGGCCGCCGCCAAGATCGGCCAGCGGTCGGCCAGAGCCGGATCGGCCAAGACCTCGGCCAGGGCCAAGAGGTCGTCCACGGTCGAGAACAGGCCGGCGTGGCCGGCCACTTGGCCGAAGGCGTGGAAGCAGTTGCCGTCGGCCACCTGGCCCTGGGACAAGTCCTGTCGCCAGGCGAAGCCGGAGTCGGGGAAGAGACTGGGGTAGGGCTGGCCCGAGGCCACCATGTCGCGTTCCACCTCGTCGCCCCAGGCCGAGGCCGCCACTGGCTGGTCGAGGACGGGACCGTATCTGGTCCGTTCCAGCCCCCAGGGCTCGGTCACGAGTTCGGCCACGGCGCGGTCGAGGGGCTGGCCGGTCACCCGTTCGACCACTAGCCCCAAGAGCATGAAGCCGAGGTCGGAGTAGTGCCGGGAGGAGTCGGGCGGATAGCGCGGCGGCAGGTCGGTCAGAGTCTGCCACGGGGTCGAGCCGGCCAAGTAGAGCGGTTGCCACTCCCACAGTCCGGCCCGGTGCCAGAGCAGTCGGCGCAGGCTGGTTCGGCCCAGCCAGCCGATCCGGGGCCAGAGATCGCCCAGATGATCGTCCAGGTGGAGCCGGCCCTGTTCGGCCAGGCGCAGCACGGCGGTGGTGAGGACGATCTTGCTGACCGAGGCCAGGTCGAAGGCGGTGGCTCGGTCGAGGTCGCCGCGGCCGCGGTCCGGCCCGGTCGAACCGGACAGCGCGACATGGCGGCGGCCGGACCGGCTGAGGCCGATCACGACGCCGGGCGGGGCGGTTTGGTCGGCCGCCAACTCGACCGCCGTCTGGGCGGGCCAAGTCGGACTGGCTGAGGCCTGGCCTTGGCCCTGAACGATCCGGTCGGCGTTCGACGCGGCCGAATGGGGCCGTCTCGCTTCAACCCGTCCCAGACCTCGGCCCCGAGCGATCACGTCGGCTCCCGGCGCAACCGGATCTCGCGCGGCCCGAATTCGGCCTCGACCCGTTCCGTTCCGTCCGGGCGCCAACCCCGGGCCTGGTAGAAAGCCAGTCCGGGGGCGTTGTCGGCGAAGACCCACAGGGTCAGGGCGTCAGCGCCCTGGGAGGCCATCCAAGCCTGGGCCGCCTCCAGCAGGCGACGGCCGGCGCCGGCCGCCTGATCGGACGGGGCGACGTAGAGGGAGTCGACCACTCCGGTGTGGTCTTCGAGCCGGCAGACCACGAAGCCGACCACCCGGCCGGCCCGCTCCAACACCAAGCGGCGCCGGTCCGGCTTGGACCAGGCCGTCAGCCAGAGCTGGTGGGCCCGTTGGTCGGTCATGGCCTGGCGGACCGACGGGGGCAGGATCTGGCGGTAGCTGTCTTGCCAGCAGCCCAGGAAGACCGTGACCACCTGGTCCAGGTCGTCCGGTCGGCCGACCCGCAGCTGGAGCTGGTCCGAGCGGACGTCGGACAGCCTCAGGCCGGTCAGCGCCGCCGCCGGCGGCGGCAGCCGGAGAGGGCCGGCCCCAGGGGTCAGACTGCCCAGCAGGCGCGGGGCGCGGGCGCCGGTGCCGCCCGGCGTGACACCGGGCAGGCCGTGCCAGGTGCACCAGCCGATCAGGGCCATCAAAATGGCCTCCTTGGCGTCGGCCGGCAGGCCCAGGCTGTCGCTGACCTTGACCTCGACGCCGGGCAGGGCCTGGGCCAAACCCTCCATCAGGGTCCGGTTGTGGGCCCCGCCGCCGGACACCAGGACGCTGTCGACCGCCGCCTGGCGCAGCGCCGCCGCCACCGTCGAGACGGTCAGGGCGGTCACCGTGGCGACCAGATCGGTCGGTTCGACCGGGTGGCCGAGCCGGTCCAGGCGGTCCCGCAGGTAGTCGCCGTGGAAGTGTTCTTTGCCGGTGCTCTTGGGCGGCGGCAGCCGGTAGTAAGGGTCTGACTCCAGATCGGCCAGCAACTCGGGGTCGATCCGGCCGGCCCGAGCGATGGCGCCGTCGGCGTCGTAACCGGCCGGGTGCAGCCCGGCGGCGACCACGACGGCGTCGATCAAGGCGTTGGCCGGGCCGGTGTCGTAGGCCGTCACCGAGTCCGGGGTCACCACTGTGATGTTGGCGATGCCGCCCAGATTGAGGGCGGCCGCCCGCCCGGCGCCGGTTTTCAGCGCCAGGGCGTCGATCAGCGAGGCCAGCGGCGCGCCCTGCCCGCCGGCGGCGATGTCGCGCGCCCTCAGATCGGACAGCACTGGCAGGCCCAGGCTTTCGGCCAACCAGGCCGGCTGGCCCAGTTGGAGGGTGCCTAGGGCCTGGTTGCCCTCGACCCAGTGGTAGACGGTCTGGCCGTGCGAGACCACCAGGTCGGCCGGGCCGTGGCGTTCCAGGAAACTGGCCGCGACCTGGGCGAAGAACTGGCCGATGGCGGTGTCGAGGCGGCAGACCTGGGCCAGGTCGGTGCTCTGGGGTGGCAGGACGGCGGTCAGCTGGGATCGTAACTGGTCCGGGTAGGGGACTGAGTCGCTGGCCAGCAGCCGGCCGCTCAGAGCGCCGTCGGGGCCCAGCTGGTCGAAGTCGACCAGGGCGGCGTCGACGCCGTCGTGGGAGGTGCCGGAGATCAGACCTAAGACCCTCATCAAATCTCCTCCAGGGCCCGGCGCAAACGGCCTTGGGCCCGCTCCAGGCTGGCTTCGGCGGCCGCCAGGTCGAGGCCGCGGGCCAACATCACGACCGCCGGCTTGACCCGGAAGTCAGCCGCGGTCAGAGCGGTCAGAGCGTCCTCGCGGTCGGCTTGGGCGATCAGGCCGACGATCCGGATGGCCCGTTCGCGCAGCTTGTGGTTGGTGGCCTTGACGTCGATCATCAAAGAGCCGTAGGTCTTGCCCAACCGGATCATGGTGATGGTCGAGAACATGTTCAGGACCAGTTTCTGGGCCGTGCCGGCCTTCAACCGGGTCGAGCCGGAGACGACCTCCGGGCCGACCTCGACCTCGATGCCGTGGTCGACCGCCTGACTGAGGGCGGCCCGGCGGTTGCAAGACAACCCGACGGTCAAACCGCCGCGTTGGCCGGCCCGTTGGACCGCCGCCAGGACGAAGGGGGTGCGACCGGAGGAGGCGATGCCGACCACCGTGTCGAGCGGCCCGACGGCCAGTTCGTCGATGGCCCGGACTCCCGCCGCGGCGTCGTCCTCGGCCCCTTCGACGGCGTTGACGACCGCCTCCAGGCCGCCGGCCATGACGGCCGTCACCTGTTCGGGCGGAGTGGAGAAGGTGGGCGGACACTCGGAGGCGTCCAGAATGGCCAGGCGGCCCGGCGTGCCGGCGCCGACGTAGATCAGCCGGCCGCCGGCCGCCATGCGCTCGACCGTGGCGTCGATGGCGGCCACGATCTCGGGCAAGGCGGCCCGGACCGCGCCGGGCACGCTGGCGTCGGCCTGGTTCATGACCTGGGCCAGATCGGCCACCGACAAGGTGTCGAGGTCGTGCCAACGGGGGTCGGCCGCCTCCGTGGTCAGATCGGCCAGGGTCTCGGTGTCGTTCACCGGTTCACCTCTTTCCTCGGCTTTGGGGATCGAGGGCGTCGCGCACCCCGTCGCCCAGCAGGTTGAGCCCGACCACCAAGACCACCATGACCAGGCCGGGGAAGACCATCGTCCAAGGGGCCAGGGCGACCAGGGTGCGGGCCTCGTACACCATCGAGCCCAGCGAGGGGGCCGGCGGCGGTGTGCCCAGACCGAGGAAGCTGAGCGAAGCCTCGGTCAAGACGGCCCAGGACAGCGACAAGGTGACTTGGACGATGACGATGGAGGCGATGTTGGGCAGGATGTGGCGGGCCATGATGGCGGCCGAGGACTGGCCGGTGGCGCGGGCCGCCCGCACGAAGTCGATCTCGCGCAAGGTCAGGACCGGCCCCCGGGTGACGCGGATGAAGATGGGCGTGTAGACGATGGCGATGGCGACCGCGATGGTGAACCAGGTGCGGGCGAAGACCGAGGCCAAGGTCAGGGCCAGGAGCAGGGGCGGGAAGGCGAACAAGACGTTGGTGATCCCGGAGACGGCGGCGTCGGGGGCCCCCCGCAGGTAGCCGGCGACGATGCCGCCGATGGTGCCGGCGATGGTCGAGAAGGCCACCGCCACCAGAGCGATGCGGGCCGAGTTGGCCACCCCGGCGGCCACCCGGGCGAAGACGTCGCGGCCGAAGCGGTCGGTGCCGAACCAGTGCTCGGCGCTGGGCGGGCTCATGCGCTGGGCCGCCTCTTGGGCCAGCGGGTCGTGCGGCAGCAGACCGCTGGCCGAAGCCAGGCAGAGTAGGACGATGGCGCCGACCAGGACCAGCCCGGCCAACCCGGTCGGCGAGCGGCGCAACATCCGCCAGGCGTCGCGGCCGGCGCGACGGCGCGGCTGGACTGACTGGACCGGCGCGCCGGTGCTGTCGAGGGCGCTCATGAGGCCCTCACTCGGGGGTCGATCAGCCGGTAGAGGGCGTCGGTGGCCAGATTCACCAGGACGAAGCTGGCGGCGATGATGAGGACGGTCGACTGGACGACGGCGTATTCCTTCTGCTGGATGCCGATCAGCACCTGGCGTCCGATGCCGGGCAGGGAGAAGATCTGTTCGACCACGATGGCGCCTCCCAACAGGTAACCGAATTGGAGACCGGTCATGGTCGTGATCGGCACCAGGGCGTTGCCCAGGACGTGGCGCCACTGCAGTCGGCGGACCGGCACGCCTTTGGCCCGGGCGGTGCGGATGAAGTCGAGCGAGCGCACCTCCAGGACGGCGGTGCGGGTGGTGCGCATGATGGGGGCGGCGATGCCGAAGGCCAAGACGACGCAGGGCAGCAGCATCTGCTGCAGGTTGAGCCAGGGCTGCTGGGTCAACCTGGCGTAGCCCAAGCCGTTGGGGTTGAAGCCGCTGCCGGACAACCAGGCCAACAGGCTGGAGCCGAGCAGGAAGGCGGGGATGGACAGCCCGGCCAAGCCGACCGTCTGGCCCAGGCCGTCGCGCAGCGAGTTGGGCCGGGAGGCTGACAGCATGCCCAGAGGGACGCCGATCAGCAAAGACAAGACGATGGTCAGGACGGCCAACTCGATCGTCACCGGCAGGGATTGGGCGGTCAGGGCCGCGACCGACATCTGTGCCCGCGATGAGAAGCCTAGATTGCCGCTGAAGAGGTTGCCCAACCAGGAGAAGAACTGCGTCACCAGGGGCTGGTCGAGGCCGTAGTAAGCCTCCAGCTGGGCTCGTTGGGCCTCGGTCAGACCGGCCGCCTCGAGACCGAATTGAGCGGTCACCTGGTCGCCGGGGATGGCTCTCAGCATGATGAAGACGAGCACTGCGACGCCGAACAAAGTGCCTAAGGCGGTGGCCAGGCGGCGGGTCAAACGGTGCCGGACGATACGACGAAACAGATTCATGATGGCCTCGGGTCCGGCCCGGCCGACGGCGGGGATGAGCCCGCCGTCGACCGGACCAGGTCGATGAGGTGGTGGATCAGACGATCGAGGTCGAACGCAGATACTGGGCGGAGGCGTTCGGCATCGGCGTGTAGCCGGTCACTCCCGCGGTGGTGGCGGTGTAGGAGTAGCTGGTGAAGAGCCAGACCCAGACCGCGTGGTCTTCCAAGTGACGCGAGATCTGATCGTAGATCTGCACGCGCTGAGCCGGATCGGACTCCGACTTGCCCTGAGCGAAGAGCTGGTCCAACTCGGGTGAGGAGTAACCGGCCACCTTGTTCAGATTGCCCGTGCTGGGGAAGTAGCGTCCGTACATGCCGTCCGGATCGGGGCGGCCGCCGTTGAGCGCGACGGCGGATTCGAAGTCGGCGTCGATCCAACGCTGGACGTAGGCCCCGGACTCCAGGACCTCGATCTCCAGATTGATGTTGGCCTCGGCCAGCTGAGCCTTCAGGCTCTGGGCTTCGTTGACGCTGGTGGCGTACTCGCCCTGGGAGACGATGGCGTTGACAGTCACGCCGTCGCTCAGGTTGGCCTGGGCCAGGTAGCGCTGGGCTTGCTCCAGGTCACGAGTGGGGCAGGGGCGGGCCTGCGGGTCGGAACGGTAGGCCGGCGAAGTGATGGGGCCGGTCACCTCACCCTCGGACTGGGCGGCGGTGTCGAGCACCTCTTGGCGGTCGATGGCGCACTGGATGGCCAGGCGGACGTTCTGGTCGGTCAGGGCCCCGCGGGTGGAGTTGAGCTGCAAGACGTGGTAGCTCAACTGCGGCGTCTTGCGCACGGTCAGGCCGGCCGCTTGGGCGCTCTGGGCCACCAGCGGATCGTCGAAGGTGGTCAGATTGACGTTGCCGGACTGCATGGCCGAGACGATCGAGGTCTCGTCCGGGATGATGCGGAACTCGATGCCGGACAG
>JAIRYW010000074.1 GCA_031267645.1 Propionibacteriaceae bacterium | reverse complement strand
CCCGCGTCCGTTTGGAGGCCGACTCTTACGCCGTCGCCGAGCAGCCCCTCACCATGTCGTTGGGCCGGGTCACCCGAGTGGAGCACAAGGCCTACGACACCGCCGCCGTGGTCCGGGTGATCCAGCGTCTGATCGCCTAAGCGGCCGTTGGGGCGGCTTAAATCGTGACCTGTGTGACGCGACAGATCCGCCCGGCCGCTTGACCGCCTTGGGGATATGGTTCAGCGGAGTCGACCGGCAGCACGGATCTGAGACCGGCCTAGTCGAGGGTCGATCGGGTTGGAGACCGGGCGAAAAAGATTCACTTTGATCGTTACCAAATCGTTATCAGTCTGCTAGGCTAGTCCCGAGGTTGAACTCCCTCTGGGTGGTCGGAGGCGGGTTCGGGGCTTGACGGAGGAGCCCCGGACCCGCCTCCTCCTATTTCTCAGCCCTCCGGGACCAAGCTCGTCGCCCGGATCCGGGCCGATACCTCCGACCAGGTGAAACGACCAAGAGGAGGACCGCCATGGGTCGACCGTCAGACTCGTCCAGCCGATCGGATGGCCTCTCCGCCCCCGCCGCCGGCCCCGGACCAACGGCGGCCTGTGCTCCGGCCGATCCGGACCGCCCCCTGGCCCCGCCTCGGCCGGGATCGGCCCAAGACACCTCGCCTTTGGAGCTACGCCGGGTGGAGCTGGGCCGCGGTCTGGTCATCCGCCAGGCCGAGGCGGAGGAGTACGGCGCCGCCGAGGACGTCTTGGTGGCCGCCTTCACCACTGGCTGCTGGGTCGCCTCCGACTACCTGACCGGTTTGCGCAGCTTGGCCCGGCGGGCTTGGCGCTACCACGTCTGGGTGGCGGCCCCCGACGGCCAACCCCCTTTGGGCGTCGTCCTGACCCCCCGCCTGGAGCATTGGGACGCCCCCCACTTCACCTTCTCGGTCCTGGCCGTGGCCCCGCAGGGCCGCGGCCTCCGTTTGGGCCAAGCCCTGGTCCGCCACGCCCTCGGCCTGGCCCGCCGCCACGGCTTCGAGCGGGTCGAGATCCGCTCCAGCCCGCAGATGAGCCAAGCCCATCGGCTCTACTACGCCGAGGGCTTCGTGCGCCGGATCGACTGGGAGACCATCATCGTGGGCGAACACGAGGAACGCCTGCTGGCCTTCACCTATCGGGAGCCCGACCCGCTGCCACCGGATCAGGTCCAACGAGTGGCCCCGGCCGCCGCGCCGCCGCCGGACGGCGGAGCCGGACCTTGGGGGGCCGGGCCCGACCCCTCCGTTTTTCCACCGCCCCCGCCCGGGGCCGTCGACCGAGCCGGCAGTTTCGTGGTCGCCCGTCCCCGCCGGGACCGCGTCGGCCAGACGGCCGAGCGGATCTGGGACCGTCTGCGCCCCCGGGAGGACGATTGGGACCTGGTCGGGGCCGGACCGGCTACAGCGCCATCCGCCCCCGCTGAGGCCGGGGAAGGCGGTGCGGGACCCGACCTGTTGTGGGAGCAGATCGCGACCGACCTGTGGGACGGCGCTTACGCCGTCCTCCACTCCCCCTCCCCCGCCGCCCGGCGGGCTGCCCAACGTGTCTTCACGGCCCGCCTGGACACTCTGGAGGCGACCTTGGCCCGAGGCGGGCCGTATCTGACCGGAGCCCGGCCCAGCCCGGCCGACGCCCTTTTGTTGAGCCTGCTCTGGGCCTATGACTTCGGGTTCAGAGCCGGCTTCCCGCCCGCTTCCGGAGCCGTGGTCAACTTCCCCCAGCTGTGGCATTGGGCCCGTCGCCTGCTGGCCCGGGAAGCGGTGGCCGCCGTGATCGACTGGCCGGCGCCGGCCAGCTCCAGCGGGGACGGCGGCCCGGCCGACACCCGGCCGATCCCAGTCCTGACCGGACCCTGGGGGCCGCTGCCGCCGATCGCCGTCCTGCCCGATCTGAGGGCCGGTTGGCTCGATCCGCCTCAACCGGGCGGTCCGCCGCCCCGTCCTCGCCCCGGCGGGGCCGCCCCCACGCCGGCCTCCGGGGACCGGCCGCCGGCGGCCGGCGCCGCCGTCGATCTGCTGGCCCGCTTGACTCGGGCTCGGCGTCCCCGCGGCCCGGAGGCGGCGACGGTGTGGTCGCGGGCCGACCAGCCGACCGTGGCCGGATTGAACGCCCTGATCCAGCACGACCTGATCGACCAGGTGGCGCGGGTGGCGGCCGGCGGCGACGCCGCCACCCAGACCGCCGCCCGGCGACTCTTCTTCGCTCGTCTGAGCTGGTTGGAGGACCGCTTGACGGCGCTGGCCGCCGACCGCCCCGAGCCCGGGGCCGATTCTCTCCCATCCCATCCGGACCGGCCGGGGCCGGTTCTGGGCCGGGCCGGGGCCGAGCCGCCGACCGAACTTCCAGACGGCCCCTGGCTGGCCGGCCCCCAGCCCAGTCCGGCCGACGCCACCCTGCTCATGTTGTCGCTCTGTTTCGACGCCGGCCAGCGCAACGTCTTCCCTGCCACCGACCCGGCCTGGGCCGACTACCCCGCCCTGACGGCTCACGCCCGCCGCCTGGCCGCCCGTCCAGGCTGGGTCAGCTCGGCCGAACTCCAGGCCATCGGCCTGATCCCCGGGCCGGACGGCCGCTTGGCCCGGCCCTGGGGCGAGCCGCGGCCGGTCCAAGGCCGCTCCGACCCGGGCGGACTGTTGGACGGTCTGACGCCGACCGCCTGGCTCTGACCGATCGAATCCCGTCTGACTAGGTCGACGACTGGGGCAGGCGTTCTGACAGAGTCGCCGCCGGGCCGCTCATCTAGGCGTCGTCCGATCAGACGCCGCGGAACAGGCGGGCCACCATCCGTTGGGTCAGGTCCGCCGCCCGCTCCAGATCCAGCACCGCCGCCAAGACCCGGCCGGCGCTGAGCAAGGCCAACAAGGCGACGGCCACCTCGCCGGAGGCGGAGTCGACCAGGTCGGCCAGATCGAGCCCGTCCGGGGGGTCGCCGGCGGTCTCGGAATGGTCGGCCTGGGCCGGGGACAGCCGTCCGGCGGCGGCTAGGACGTCGGCCCAAGCCGGGCCCAGGCGGCGTCCGAAAGCTGGCTCTCGCAGGGCGAAGGCCATGATCTCGAGGTTCAAGACCTGGTCCCACAGGCGGCCGGGCGTGACCTTCGACTGGCTGGGGTCCGCCTCGGTCGGACAGACTCGCAGGCCGGCCGCTTGGTCGGCCAGGCGTTGAGCCGCCAATTGGGCGAACAGTTCCTCTTTGGAGGCGAAATGGGCGTAGAAGGCACCTTTGGTGAAACCGGCGGCGGCGGCGATGTCGCCGACCGAGGCCCCGGCGTAACCGCGCTCGGCGATCAGTTGGGCGGCGGCGTCCAACAACCTGGCCCGGGTGGCGGCCTGGCGCGCCCCGCGGCGCTGATTGGACAGTCGGGCGGCGGCGTTGAAGGCGTCGTCGGTGGCGGCGGCTAGGCCGTGGGCGGCCTCGCGCAAACCGTCGGCCACAGCCGCCGAGACCTGGGACTTACTGGCGGAGAGGCCATCGGACAAGGCCTGGGTCAGCCCGGCGGCGGCTTCGCTGAGGGCCCGGGCGGCTTCCGCCACGGCCTGCGAGGAGGCCGCTCCCAGGCCGGAGCGGGATCCGTTCCGCTCCGTACCGAAGTCCTCGGCGGCTGGACCGTCCGGTCGAGAACCAGAGTCGGATGGCTTGGTCATGGCTTCAACTTACCACCCGCGTACCACTTGGCACATTCGTACCGGTTGGTATACCGTACCCAGCGATGCATACCGAGCGGTACGCATATCGTCAGTGACTGGACCAGACCCCTCGACAGGAGACGACATGTCCTTCAAACCCACCCTGGTGGTCGACCAGGTCAGCAAGCGTTATCACGGGCGGAGCGGCGTCCAAGCCAACGACCGGGTCAGCTTGACCGTGCCGCCCGGCCAGGTGGTCGGCCTGCTGGGCCACAACGGCGCCGGCAAGACCACCCTGGTGGGCCAGATCGTCGGCCTGCTGCGCCCGGACAGCGGCCGCATCAGCTTGGCCGGCCACGACGCCGTGGCCCACCCCGGCCTGGCCCGTCAGTTGACCAGCGTCCAGGTCCAGACCAACTGCGCTTTGGAGGGCATCACGCCCCGGACCGCCATCCGCACCATCGGTCGGATCCGAGGCGGCGGCCGGGCCGAGGTCCGAGCCCGGACCGACCAGTTGATCGACGCCCTCGATCTGGAGCCGTGGGCCGACCGGCCCTCGGAGCAGGTCTCCGGCGGCGTGGCCCGCCTGACCGCCTTCGGCATGGCGGCCGTCGTGCCCGGAGTCCTGACCATCCTGGACGAGCCCACCAACGACGTCGACCCGGTCCGCCGACGTCTGCTCTGGGGCCAGATCCGGGGCTTGGCCGAACGGGGCACGGCCGTCTTGTTGATCACCCACAACGTGCGCGAGGCGGAACAGGTGGTGGACCGCTTGGTGGTGCTGGAACGGGGCCAGGTGGTGGCGGCCGGCGACCTGGCCGAACTGACCGATCAGGGCCGTATCCCCCTGGAAGACGCCTACATCGCCCTGTGCGGCCGACCCCATGACCAGGCCCCGCCCCCGGCCTCCGACCCGGACTCCACCACCGATCTGGACC
Organism: Propionibacteriaceae bacterium; assembly: GCA_031267645.1. Lineage (GTDB taxonomy): Bacteria > Actinomycetota > Actinomycetes > Propionibacteriales > Propionibacteriaceae > WQYJ01. The sequence goes on along the minus strand of JAIRYW010000074.1, from coordinate 6,545 downwards.
GCACCACCGATATGGACCACACCACCGACCCGGACCGCTCCGGCGCCGACCCGTACCACTCCAGCGCCGCCTCGGAAGAGGTACGGTCATGACGACCGTGATCCGCCAATTCGGCCTCTACCTGGGCTGGCAGTTCAGGCGGGCCAGCCAGATCGTGCCCCTGCTGATCGTGGTCCAAGTCGTCCTGGCGGTCGCCACCGTGATCGGTTACGGCTTCCTGATCGGCGACGCCCCCGCCCCGGTCTCGCTCTACCTGGCCACCGGCGCCTCGACCGTCAGCCTGGTCAGCGTCGGTTTGATCATGACCCCCCAGACGGTGGCCCGCCAACGCTCCGAGGGCAGCTTCGACTGGGTCCGTACCCTGCCTCTGCCGCGGGGCGTGCTGCTGGCGGCCGACCTCGCCCTCTGGACCGCCCTGGCCCTGCCCGGCATGATCCTGGGCCTGGTGACCGGCTCGGTCCGTTTCCAGGTCGACCTGGCCCCGGCCCCCTGGCTGCCCCTGGTGGCGCTGGCGGTGGCGGCCACGGCGGCCTGCGTCGGCTACGCCTTAGCCTGTCTGCTGCATCCGATGGCGGCGGTCATGATCAGCCAAGTCCTGCTCTTCAGCGTGCTGCTCTTCTCACCGGTCTCCTACCCGGCCCAGCGACTGCCCGATTGGCTCCGCCAGATCCACCACTGGTTGCCAGTGGAGGCCATGGCCGACCTGATGCGGTCCGGCTTGCTGCGGCACGACTTCCCGGTCCAGCCGCGCGACGTGGCGGTCTTGGCCCTGTGGTGCCTGGCCGGCGCGGCGGCCGCCGTCTGGGCCCTGCGCCGACGGGTCTGAGCCGGCCCGACCCGACCGGCAGCCGGCCCGTCCGACCTCTTGTCGCTAGGCCACAGGCCCGACTAAGCTGACCCCGGGCGCCATGGCGGGGCCCCGCAGCGCAGGCGATGCCCTGGCTTAGGAAGGCGATGCCGAACTTCACTGATCTGAGTCCAGACCTGGCCGTCCGTTACCTACGGCAGGAGACCGACCTCTTCCGTCCCGAGACGCCCTTGCACGTGCACGAGATCGACCATGTCGAGGGCGAGGGCTTCGTCAACCACCTGTACAAGGTCTGGGACGACGGCGGGCGAGCCGTCATCGTCAAACAGGCCAAACCCTATTTCAGCTTCTTCGGCCCCGACGCCGACATGCCCATCACCGTCAGCCGCAACCGGATCGAAGCCGACGCCTACCGCCTGCGCTCTTTGATCGTGCCGCAATACATTCTGCCCCTGATCAAGATCGACCCTGGCAACAACCTCTTCGTCCAAGAGTGTTGGCACCGGCCCACGCTGCGTTCCCAGTTCCGGGCCGGGCTGCTCTTCCCCCATTTCCCGGCCATGATCGGCCAGTACATCGCCCGCAGCGCCTTCTACACCTCGGAGCTGTACCTCGACCAGAGCGAGCACCAAGAGCTGGGCTCCGCCTTCAACAACGTCGGCATGAGGCGGGTGCTGGAGGACGTCCTGTTCAGCTTCCAGTCCATCCACCGGCCCGACCAGCTGGAGTTGTACTTCGCCACCCACCATGACTTCGTCCCCGCCCTGCTGGCGGACGACGACTTCATGGTCGGGGTGTTGGAGCTGCGCGACGCCTACTTGAAGCGCAACGATTGCTTGGTGCACGGCGACCTGCACACCTCCAACATCATGATCGACCAGGACCGCATGGCCGTCTTCGACATGGAGTACGCCCACCTCGGCTCGTACAGCACCGACCTGGGGTACCTCATGGGCAACTTGATATTCCCTTATATCGCCATGTTGTTCCACCATCAGGATTGGCCGGCCCAGCGCCGCCAGGATTTCCGCCGCACCGTCTTGGGCTACGCGGTCGAGATCATGGACTGTTTCCTGGCCGAGTTCGAGGCCTGTTGGCGGCGCGACGCCAAGCCGTTGTACCGCGACCGGATCGGCTACCTGCCCCGGTTGATGGACCAGCTGGTGCCCGATGTGGCCGGCCTGATGGCTCTCCAGTCGATGAACCGCGCTTTCTACCCGGGAGCGGCCCAGGACTACGAGTTGATCCCGGACGGGCCCGAGCTGGAACAGGCCCGGGCCCTGACCGTGCTGGTCGGCTTGGCCTTGGTCAAGGGCCGCCGCGGCCTGCGCACGATGGCGGACGTGGTCGACCTGATCGAACGCACGGTGGGTTTGTACGAGGCCCGCGCCTTGAGCGGCCGGGGGTCGCTCCAACTCTGAGGCCCGGCCCGGCCGGCTGACTAAACTGACAGCCATGATCGCCCCCGTGCCCGGCCCGGACCGGGCCTTCGTGGCCCTGCCGCCGCGGCGGCGCCCCGTCGTCCAGCGGCGGGCGGCCCGTCTGGTGGTGCGCAGCCAAGGCTTGGTCCTGCTCCAGCTGGACTGTGACCCGGGGTTGGACCAGGCCGTCTGGTGGACCACCCCGGGCGGCGGCTTGGACGCTGGCGAGTCCTTCGCCCAGGCGGCGCTGCGGGAGCTGCGCGAAGAGACCGGCCTTCAGGCGGCCGCGGCCGACCTGATCGGTCCGATCGCCCACCGTTTCGTCCGCCACGGCTACTCGGACGAGGTCCTGTTGCAGGAAGAGTTTTTCTTCGCCTTGGATTGGCCCCAGCCCGACCGGCCCGACACCTCCGGCTGCACCAACGAGGAGCGCCGCACGGTGCGCCGGGTGGAGTGGGTCCGGCTGGACCAGTTGGCCGGCCAGCGCGTCTTCCCGGCCCAGTTGGACCAGTTGGCGGCCTCGACCGGGGAGCTGATCGAACTGGGCCTGATGGACGAGTCGACCACGCCGATCGATCCGACCTGGCTGGCCGAACAGCTGGGCGGCCCCTGGCCCGAACCGGGGTGGAATCACTCTGACGGGTGAGGCCGGTCCGTCCGCCCGGCCCTAGGCTGGCGCCATGACCGAGCCCCGAACCTCGGCCAAGTCCGTCTTGACCGCCTTGGCCAACGCCGGCCGGTCGGTCTACCAGACCCTGACCGCGGCCGCCGCCGGGGGACGCGACCAGACCGGCCCGCCCTGGCTGGCCTTCCCGCCGCGCGCCCCCAAGAGCTGGCTCAAGACCGTCTTGTGGTGCCTCTGGCTGGGCGGCTCGTTGATGTCGAGTTGGGCCATCATCGACCAGACCTGGCCCCGCTTCTGGCCGGGCGCCCCGATGATCGCGGCCGGCCTGCTGACCGGGCCGGTGCTGTTGATCAACCACCGTCCGCTGACGGCCTGGCGGGCCCAGACCTTGGCCTGGCTGCTGCTGGCGGCCCTGCCCGGGGGCGGCCAAGACTGGGCCTGGCCGCCCTGCCCGCTGATCGCTTACGGCGCCATGGTCGTGATCCTGGCGGCCGGCCAAGGCGGGTCGGTCCTGATCGGCGTCTGGCTGTGGTCCAGCGCCGCCCTGGCCCTGGTCGGCCGTTCCACCCACCCCACCGTCTGGGCCTCGCTGGCCCTGATCATGGGCGTGTTGCTGCTGGTGGGCGACCTTTGGCGGCGGCAGGCCAGGACCGACGCCGCCCTGGCCGAGACCAGCTCCGCCCTGGCCCAAGCCAGCGCCGAACGAGACGCTTCCGAAGTCGAACGGGCGGTGTTGCAGGAGCGCACCCGGATCGCCCGCGACATCCACGACGTGGTGGCCCACCACATGTCGATCATCGCCATCCAGGCTCAGGCCGCCCCCTTGCGCCAACCCGATCTGCCGCCGGAGACGGTCCGGGTCTTCGCCCTGATCGAGGACACCGCCAAACAAGCCCTGACCCAGACCCGTCAGGTGGTCGGCCTGTTGCGGGGCCAGGAGGAGGCCGAGCGGGCCCCGGCGCCCGGTTTGGACGAGATCGCCGACCTGGTCCAGTCGGCCCGGGCCAGTGGCCTCAAAGTGGTCTACGAGCCGGTCGACCGGCCCGGCCAGGGGATCTCGCCCAGCCTCGGCCTGGCCGCCTACCGGGTGGTCCAAGAGGGCCTGTCCAACGTCGCCCGCCACGCCCCTGGGGCCATGGTCGCCCTCCACCTGCGCCGGGTCGACGACCGCCTCGAGATCACACTGCGCAACACCCCGGCGGTGCTGCGATGACCCGGCCCCGGACGGGTTGGTGGCGGCGACTGGGCCGCTCTTGGCTCTTCCTGTCGGCTCAAACGGCTTGGTCGGTCCTGGCCTGGGTCGAGCTGAGTTTGACCTTGGTCGCCCTGGTCTGCTCCGCCATCGTCTTCGGGGCTTACGTCCTGCGCGGCCTCTTGGCGGTCGACCGGGCCACTCTGCGCTCGGCCGTCCGCCTGGCCCGCTGGCAGCGCTCCGGCGGCGACGTCCAGCCCCGACCGGATCGGCCGGTCAGCAACGGCCATGCCTTGGTCTGGCTGGTCAGCGCCGCCTTCGCCCTAGTGCCCCACCTGGTCAGTCTGATCCTGCTCCCGCTGGCGGCTTGGTGGGGGCCGCAGTGGGCGACTTGGACGATCCGATCAGCCCGCCTGGGCCGACCGACCGCGGCCCGCTCTGGCCCGGTCGGCCCCCGACCAGCCGATCCCGTCGTTCCCGCCGATCAGACCGGCTCACCGGCTTGGAGCGGCGGCCACGGCCTGATCGGCATGCGCGAACGGGTCACCAGCTTGGGCGGCAGTCTGACCGCCGGTCCGACTCCGGACGGCGGCTTCGAGATCTGGGCCAGCTTGCCCTTGGACCAGGACCGCCGGTGAGCCGCCCGGCCACCGCCGCCCGACCAGCCTCCCGGCCGGGGCCGGCTCCCGAACGCCTCCCTTCCACCGAGCCCGACCGAGGAGACCTGTGACCGACCCGATCCGAGTCGTCATCGTCGACGACCAAGCCATGATCCGCGACGGCATCGCCGTATTGTTGTCGTCCAGCGGCGACATCGAGGTGGTGGGCGAGGCGGCCGACGGTCAAGAGGCCATCGCCGTGACCCAGAGCCGGCAGCCCGACGTCGTGGTGATGGACATCCGCATGCCGGTCTTGGACGGCCTACAAGCCACCGATCGCATCATTCGGGGCCGCCGCCCCGGCCAAGACAAACCTCGGGTTTTGATCTTGACCACCTTCGACCTGGACCAGTACGTCTACGACGCCTTGGCCGCCGGGGCCAGCGGCTTCTTGCTCAAAGACGCCTCGGCCCGCGACTTGATCGACGCCGTCAAGGTGATCGACCGGGGCGACGCCATGCTGGCCCCCTCCGTCACCCGTCGCCTGCTGGCTGATTTCACCGCCCGCCGCCCGCTCTCCCCGGCCAACCCGTCCGCCGCCACCGACAAACTGACCCCGCGCGAGGTCGACGTCGTCAAAGCCATGGCCCAGGGCCTCTCCAACCATGAGATCGCCCAGTCCCTCCACCTGTCCGAGCAGACGGTCAAATCCCACGTCGCCCACATCCTGGTCAAATTGGCCCTGCGCGACCGCACCCAGGTCGCCATCTTCGCCTTCCAACACGGTCTGGCCGGGCCCGGGGCCGAATGACGGCGCCCCGGGACAGGGGCCGAGCGACGGCGCCCGACAGCGGGCCGGACAGAGACCGCACGACCCCCGCCGGCGGACCAGGACCGAGAGCGAATGACGCCCCCCCCCCCGGCGGCCGGACAGAGACCGAATGGCCGGTCCCGACCCGGACGGACCGGGGCCGGGAGTCCGCCACCTGGCGGGCCTCCCGCGCCGACCTCCCTAAGCCCAACTGGCCAGGGCGGCGGGGCTGGTGATGTGGTCGAAGGCGAGGGCCAAGGCGCCACGCACGGGGCCGTCCTGGCCGTGCTTCGCGTCCAACACGGGGGGTGGATGGCGGCGGTGGAAGGTCATGAGGCCAGCCTGGTAGGCCTGGCTGAAGGCCTGGGGGGCTCCGGCCCTCAGCGCCGGGGCCAGGCCGCCGATGGTGACGACGTCCGGATCGTGGGCGTTGACCAGGCCGCCGAGGCCGGCCCCCAGGGCGCGCGCGGTCAGTTCTGCGGCCATCTGGTCCGCCGCGTCGGCGCCGGGACCGAGCCGGTCGAGCAGGCGGCGGGCGTAGGCCAGCGGATCGGCCGGCGCCGGATCGCCGCGGTGGCGGGCCAGCGCCCGGCCGTCCACCATCAGGTCCCAGCAGCCGCTGGCGCCGCAGGGACAGGGCAGCGTCGGGTCCCCGAAGGGCAGATGCCCGTACTCGCCGCCGGCGCCCTGCGTCCCGGTCACCATCTGGCCGTCCACGATCAGGCCGCCCCCAACGCCCACGGCCACCAGCAGGTGCAGCGCCACGCGGGCGTCCCGGGCGGCGCCCCGGCGGGCCTCGGCCAGCCCGGCCAGGGCGGCGTCGTTCCCGGCCAGCAGGGTCACAGTCGCCGGCGCCGGCAGGCGGCTGGTCAAGACGCTGAGATCGGCCTCGTCCCAGCCTCGGGTGGAGAACTGGAGCAAACGGGAGCCGCTGACCGTCCCGGCCACGACCGCCACCACCGTCCGGACCCGGCCGCCGTACGGCCGCGCCGCCGCCGCCACGGCGTGGGCCAGGTCGGGCAGGAAGCCGGCCGGGTCCCGCCCAGCGTAGGCGCCGGCTGCCACCTCGGCCACGGCGCCGGCCAAGTC
>JAIRYW010000047.1 GCA_031267645.1 Propionibacteriaceae bacterium | reverse complement strand
GTGTCGCACAGCTCGGGGGCCCGTTTCGTCGAGCTGAGCGCCGTCACAGCCGGCGTCAAAGAGGTCCGGGCCGCCCTCGACCAGGCCCGCGCCGAACTGGCCCGGGGCCGATCGACCGTTCTGTTCATCGACGAGGTCCACCGCTTCTCCAAGGCTCAGCAAGACGTTCTGCTGCCGGCGGTCGAGAACCGGTTGGTCACGCTGATCGCCGCCACCACCGAGAACCCCTCCTTCTCAGTCATCGCGCCCCTGCTGTCGCGCTCCCTGCTGCTGACCTTGGAACCGCTGTCGGGCGCCGATCTGGACCAGCTGATCGACCGCGCCCTGAGCGATCCAGTCGGCTTGCGCGACGCCCAGGGCCAGCACTTCCAGCTGGACGACCAGGCCCGGGCCGACTTGGTCCGTCTGGCCGGCGGCGACGCCCGCCGGCTGCTGACGTATTTGGAGGAGGCGGCGGCCGGGGCCGAGGCCGAGGGCGGCGCGACGATCACCGCCGCGGTCGTGGCCCAGGCGGTGGACCGGGCCCCTCTGCGCTACGACGCCGCCGGCGACCAGCACTACGACGTCGTCTCGGCCTTCATCAAGTCGATCCGAGGCTCCGACGTGCAAGCCGGCTTGCACTACCTGGCCCGCATGGTCGAAGCCGGCGAGGACCCTCGTTTCATCGCCCGCCGCTTGGTCGTGTTGGCCAGCGAGGACATCGGCATGGCCGCTCCCCAGGTGCTGCCGCTCTGCGTGGCGGCCGCCCAAGCGGTCCAACTGATCGGCCTGCCCGAGGCCCGCATCAACTTGGCCCAGGCCGTCGTGGCCTGCGCCACGGCCCCGAAGTCGAACGCCGTCGTGGTGGCCATCGACGCCGCCCAAGCGGACGTCCGGGCCGGTCGGGGCGGACCGGTGCCGCCCCACCTGCGCGACGCCCATTACAGTTCGGCCGCCCGGCTGGGCCACGGCACGGAATATCGCTACGCCCACGACTGGCCCCACGCCGTGGCGCCTCAGACCTATCTGCCGGATGACCTGGTCCAGGCCCGCTACTACCAGCCCAGCGACCGGGGCCAGGAGGTCCAACTGGCTCAGCGCCTGGAGTTGATCGAGCGCTGTCTGGGCCGCTCGCCGGCCGCGCCCGAGGCGACGTGAGCCAGTCGGTGGACTACGCTAAGGGAGCGCTGATCTAGCGGTTGATTGTCGGCTGGTTCGCTCGGCCGGCCAAAGGGAGGAGGCTGAGACATGGATGTCACCTTGGGAGGTGTCGCCGGTCTGATCGCCGCCATCGCCTTGCTGCTCCTGGTCGGAGCCGTCGGGTTGCCCTTGATCCGCCTCAGCAAAGTCATGGACGAGTTGCGTCGAGCGGTCAAAGAGATGACCGACACCACCTTGCCGGTGATCGCCGAGTTGGAGGGCACGGTCACGGCCACCAACCAAGAGCTGGGCAAGCTGGCAGTCGTGACCGAAGACGTGGCCCAGGTCTCCGGACATGTCTCGGCCGTGGCCGGAGACGCCGCTCGGGTCTCCCACTTGGTGGCCGACACCGTGGTGGTGCCCTTCATCAAGCTGGCCGCCCTGGGGCAGGCCGTCAAGCGGACTTGGCGCAGCTGGAAGAAGAAGTGAGGAAGCCATGGGTCGACTGTTCTGGTTCGGACTGGGCGTCACCGTCGGCGCCGTCGTCGTCCTACGGGGCCGACGGCTGTTGGAACGCGCCACCCCGCAGAGCTTGGTCGGCCAGGCCGGACGAGCCGGGGCCGCCTTGGTCCAGCGCGCCGGCCAGGGCCTGACCGTCTTCGCCCAAGCCCGACGCGAGGCCGAGCTGGAGTTGCGTCAACGCGCCGGCCTGGCCTGATCCGCCCCACCACCATCGACCGCCCAGCCCCGAAGGACCACTATGAGAACCGCTGAGATCCGCCGCCGTTTCCTTGACTTCTTCCGCAGCAAGGGCCACGAGGTCGTGCCTTCGGCCTCATTGCTCTACAACGACCCCACCTTGCTGTTCGTCAACGCCGGCATGGTGCCCTTCAAGTCGTATTTCGTCGGCACCGAGCCGTCCCCCTTCGAGCGCGCCACCTCGGTTCAGAAGTGCGTCCGCACCCTCGACATCGAAGAGGTCGGCAAGACCACTCGGCACGGCACCTTCTTCCAGATGAACGGCAACTTCTCCTTTGGCGACTACTTCAAAGAGGGGGCCATCGCCTTCGCTTGGGAGCTGGTCACCGGTCCGGAGTCGCAGGGCTGTTACGGCTTCGACCCGGAGCGGGTCTGGGTGACCGCACTGGAGGGCGACGACGAGGCCATCGACCTCTGGGTCCAGGTCGGCGTGCCCCGGGAGCGGGTCCAGACCCGCGGTCTGAAAGACAATTACTGGCATATGGGCGTGCCCGGGCCGGGCGGCCCCTGCTCCGAGATCTACATCGACCGCGGCCCCCAGTTCGGGCCCGAGGGCGGACCGGTGGTGGACGAGGACCGCTTCTTGGAGATCTGGAACCTGGTCTTCATGCAGGAGGAGCTGAGCCAGGTCCGGGCCAAGGAGGACTTCGACATTTTGCGCCCACTGCCGCGTAAGAACATCGACACCGGCATGGGTCTGGAGCGGGTCGCCCTGCTGAAGCAGGGCGTCGACAACATGTACGAGATCGACGAGGTCTGGCCGGTCATCGCCAAAGCGGTCGAGCTGTCCGGCCGGGAGTACAACCGCGACGGCCAGGCGGACGCCTCCCGGCAGGACGACATCCGCATGCGGGTGGTGGCCGACCACATCCGCAGCTCCTTGATGCTGCTGACCGACGGCGTCACCCCCGGCAACGAGGGGCGGGGTTACGTCCTGCGCCGCCTGTTGCGCCGCTCCATCCGGTCCATGCGCATGCTGGGGGTGACCGATCCGGTCCTGCCCCAGCTGCTGCCGGTCTCGCGCGACGTCATGTCCGCCTCCTATCCGGAGATCGACCAGCAGTGGGAGCGAGTCTCCTTCCTGGCCTACGCCGAAGAGGAGTCCTTCCGCCGCACCTTGACCGAGGGCACCCGCATCTTCGACCTGGCCGTGTCCGGCCTGCGGCGGGAGGGCGGCGCGGAACTGTCCGGTGACAGGGCCTTCCGTCTGCACGACACTTACGGTTTCCCCATCGACCTAACCTTGGAGATGGCCGAGGAGCAAGGCATCGCGGTCGACGCCGAGGGCTTCCGGGCCTTGATGGCCGAGCAGAAGCAGCGGGCCAAATTGGACGCCCGCCTGAAGAAGGGCAACCTGGTCTCGACCGATGTCTACGCCGACCTGCGCCGAGGCGGCGAGACCGTCTTCTTGGGCTACGACGAGCTCAAAGTCGAGACCGGGGTGCGCGGGCTGATCCTGGACGGCCGTCCGGTGCGCCAGGCCGAGGTCGGCCAGACGGTCGAGATCGTTTTGGCTGAGACTCCCTTCTACGCCGAGTCGGGCGGCCAAGACGCCGACTCCGGCGTCATCACCGGCCACGGTCTGAGCATGGACGTGGTCGACGTGCAACGCCCGGTGCCCGGCCTGATCGTCCATCGCGGCGTCATCACCGACGGCGCGGTGGCGGTCTCGGACCTGGTCACCGCCAGCGTCGAGGCCGAGGCCCGCTTCGGCTCCTGCCAGGCCCACTCGGCCACCCACGTCGTCCACGCCGTGCTGCGCCAACTGCTCGGCCCCACCGCCACCCAGGCCGGCTCGTACAACAAGCCGGGCTATCTGCGCTTCGACTTCTCCAGCACGGTGGCCTTGAGCGACGACCTCAAAGCTGAGCTGGAGGGCCTGTCCAACCAGGCCATCCGTCGCCAACTGGGCGTGTCGACTCGCCAACTGCCCTTGGCCGAGGCCAAGGAGCTGGGCGCCATGGCCATGTTCGGAGAGAAGTACGGCCACATCGTGCGCATGGTCGAGATGGGCGGCCCCTGGTCGCGTGAGCTGTGCGGCGGCACCCATGTCGAGCAGTCCGGCCAGATCGGCCTGCTGACCCTGGTGGGGGAGCAGTCGGTCGGCTCCGGCGTGCGCCGGGTGGAGGCCTTGGTCTCGGCCGAGGCCTTCGACCACCTGGCGGCCGAACGGGCCCTGGTGGCCAATCTGACCGACATCCTGCGGGTCCAGCCGGACCAGTTGGCCGACCGCGTGGCCAAGCTGATGAGCCAGCTCAAACAGGCCGAGAAGACCATCGCCGAGTTGACGACGGCCCAGGCCGCCGCCCGGGCCGACCGTCTGCTGGGCCAAGCCCAGACCGTCGGCCAGCTGACTTGGGTCGGCGCCCAGCTGAACGAGACCGCCGCCTCGGGGCGGGCTCTGGCCGTCGAATTGCGCGGTCGGTTGGACCAGACCGCGGCCGTCGTCTGCCTGGTCTCGACCGGCGGGGTCAAGCCGACGGTGGTGGTGGCGACCACCGCCGGGGCCCGTCAGCTCGGGCTGACGGCCAAGGCCTTGGTGGAGTTGGCGGCCGGCCGCTTGGGCGGTCGCGGCGGCGGCGGCGACGATCTGGCCGAGGGCGGCGGGTCCGACGCCAGCCAGGCCCCAGCCGCTCTGAGCGCCGTGGCCCAAGCTCTGGGGTCGGCTCAGGCGTGACGGTCGAGGCCCTGCCCGACGGCGTCAAGCTGGCCCTCGACTTGGGCCAGCGCCGCATCGGGGTGGCGGCCTGCGACCGCCTGGGGGCTTTGGCCTACCCGGTCACGACGGTCGACGCCAGTCAGCCCTGGGCCCACTTGGAGGCCCTGATCGAGCGTTTCCGACCGGCCGCCGTCATCGTCGGCTGGCCGGTCGGCTTGGACGGCCGGCCGGGCCCGGCCGCCCAGCGAGTGGTCGGGCTGGCCGAACGGCTGGCCGGACTGGTCGAAACGCCGGTCTATCTAGTGGACGAGCGCTGGAGCACGGTCGAGGCCAGCCGCCGCCTGCGCCAGGCCGGCCGCTCGGCGCGTCAGCAGCGCCTGATCGTCGATCAACAGGCCGCGGTCGGTATCTTGGACACTGTCTTGGCCGCCCAGCGGGCCGGTCAGGCCCGAGCTCAGCGCGTCATCGGGCAGCCGACTGAAGGAGACTAAGTGAGGAAATCTGGCTCACCCACCCCCGGCCAGCGGGTCAAGAGCGGGATCGCCGTCCTGATCAGCCTGGTGGTCTTGATCGGCGGCGGGCTCTTCGTCGGCCGCAAGGTCTACGACCGTTACCTGGAGTGGCGTCAAGAGGACGACTACATCGGCCTAGGCGAGGCCGACATCGTCATCACGGTGCCAGAGCTGGCCGGTCTGAGCGAAGTGGCCGAGATCTGTCAGGCCAACGACGTCATCAAGTCGGCCACCACCTTCATCCGCCTGGCCAACCGGCGGCAGAACCCCATCGTCCAGGCCGGCAGCTACCGGATGCGCACCAAATTGCCGGCCGCCACCGCCTTGGACATTCTGACCGACCCGTCCAACCAGGTCGATCGGGACCTGACCGTCATCCCCGAGGGTTGGGCCATCTGGCAGGTGGTGGATCGGTTGACCGAGATCTCCGGGCTGCCCCGGTCAGATTTTGAGGAGGCCCTGGCCCAGGCCGCGTCCGACCCCAGTTTGATCGGCCTGCCGGCCTACTCCGGCGGCCAAGCCGAAGGCTTCCTCTTCCCGGACAGCTACGTGCTGCCGACGCTGGCCTCTAGCATGTTGTCCCGGATGACCACTCGTTTCGCCGAGATCGCGCGCGAACTGGAGTTGGAGGACCAGGCGGCTGAGCTGGGCCTGACGCCTTATGAGGTGGTGATCGTGGCCAGCCTGATCGAAGCCGAGGTCAGGCGGGACGAGGACCGGCCCAAGGTGGCCCGCGCCATCTACAACCGGCTGGACCAGGACATGAGACTGCAGATCGACAGCGCCGTCAATTACGGCTTGCATTACACCAGCAACGTGTTGAGCCAAGCTGAGCTGGACACCGACACCCCTTACAACACTTATATGCACACCGGCCTGCCGCCCACGCCCATCCGCAGTCCCGGCCGGGCCGCCCTCATCGCCGCCCTGCATCCGGCCGAGGGCGACTGGCTGTACTGGGTGGCGGTCGACATGGACACGGGTGAGACTCGTTTCGCCGTCACCTACGAGGAACACCTGGCCAACCGCGAGTTGATGAGCCAGTGGTGCGACGCCCATCCGGGCAATGGGGGCTGCTGATGCCAGTCGGTCGTTCCGCCATCATCGGCTGCCCAGTCGACCATTCCCTGTCGCCGGCCTTGCATCAGGCGGCCTATGACTGGTTGGGCTTGGACTGGCACTACGGTCGCCACCAGGTCACGGTCGAGTCGTTGGAGCGCTTCGTGGCCTCCCTGGACTCCTCCTGGCGCGGCTTGAGTTGCACCGCTCCGGTCAAGCGGGCGGTGGCCCGGCTGGGGGTGGGGGACTCCACGGTGCGAGCCCTGGGCGTGGCCAACACCATGGTCTTCGACGGCCGTCCGGGCCAGATCGAACAGACCCGGGTGCGCAACACCGACGTCATCGGTTTCCGTCAGGCCTTGATCGCGGCCGGCCATGACCGGCCCCGCTCGGCCGCTGTCATCGGCAATGGCGCCACCGCCGCTTCGGCCATCTACGCCCTGGCCCAGCTCGGGGTGGGGCAAGGCCAAGTGGTGGGGCGCGACCCGGCCAAGGCGGCCGACCTGGCCGACCGGGCCCGGCCCTGGGGGATCGACTTGACCCCTCGACGGCTGGGCGACCGGCTGGACCCGGTCGAAGTCGTGCTGTCCGCCCTACCAGCCGGCGGGGCGGCCGCTCTGGAGCCGCTGGCGGCCGACCTGGTGGAGGGGGCCGAGATCGTCTTCGACGTCCTCTACGACCCCTGGCCCACCCCCCTGGCCGAGGCCGCCCAGGCGGCCGGCCGCCCGGTCATCAGCGGACTCGACCTGCTGGCCCGCCAAGCCGTCGACCAGGTGGCCCTGTTGAGCGGTCAGACCGTGCCGGTGGAGGTCTTCCTGACCGCCGCCGCCCAAGCCCTGGCCCGCCGCCGAGCCGAGCGGAGCGTCTGACCGTGTTGCGTTGGTTGACCGCTGGCGAGTCGCACGGACCGGCCCTGACGGCCGTCTTGGACGGCCTGCCGGCCGGCGTCGGCTTGACCAGCCCAGACGTCGAACGGGCCCTGGCCCGCCGCCGTTTGGGCTACGGCCGGGGGGCGCGGATGTCCTTCGAGCGCGACCAGGTCCGCTTGACCGGCGGCCTGCGCCACGGCCGTACCCTGGGCTCGCCGCTGTCGATCGAGATCGCCAACAGCGAATGGCCCAAGTGGCGTTCGGTGATGGCGGCCGACCCGTTGGACCAGGCCGAACAGGCCGACGCCGCCGACTCGGCCCGCCAGGCCGCCCTGACCAGGCCCCGGCCGGGCCACGCCGATCTGGCCGGGATGTCTAAATTCGACTTCGACGACGCCCGGCCGATCTTGGAACGGGCCTCAGCCCGGGAGACGGCCGCCCGGGTGGCGTTGGGCGAGGCCGCCCGCCAATTCTTGGACCAAGCCCTGGGTGTGCGCCTGATCAGCCATGTCACCGCCATCGGCCCGCGTCAGAGCGGTCCGGTCCAGTTGGGACCGGACGACCTGGCCCGGATCGACGCCGACCCCATGCGCTGCGCCGACCCGACTGCCAGCTCGGCCATGCGGGCCGAGGTCGACGACGCCCAAGCCGCCGGCGACACCCTGGGCGGTCGCTTCGAGGTCCTGGTCTTCGGCTGTCCGCCCGGCCTGGGCAGCCACGTCATGGGCGACCGGCGGCTGGACGCCCGGCTGGCGGCGGCCCTGATGTCGATCCCGGCCATCAAAGGGGTCGAAGTCGGATTGGGTTTCGAGCTGGCCGAGCTGCGTGGTTCGGCCGCCCACGACCAGATCGTTCCGCTGGACGGCGGTCTGACCCGACTGAGCCAGCGGGCCGGCGGCATCGAGGGCGGCATCTCGAACGGCGGGACGATCACGCTGCGGGCGGCCATGAAGCCGATCGCGACCGTGCCGCGGGCTCTAGGCACGGTGGACCTGCGGACCGGTTTGGCGGCCCTGGCCCACCATCAACGGTCGGACGTCTGCGCCGTGCCGGCGGCGGCCGTGGTGGGCGAGGCCATGGTGGCCCTGGTGATGGCCGAGGCGGTCTTGGACAAATTCGGCGGCGACAGCTTGGACGAGGTCCGTCAAAGCGCCCAGCGCTACCGGCGACGGCTGGCCGAGCGCGGGCTGGAGATCCGATGAGTCTGGTCCTGATCGGCCTGCCCGCCTCGGGCAAATCGAGCCTGGGCGCGGCCTTGGCCGAACGGTTGGGCCTGACCCATTTCGACACCGACGCCCTGGTCGAGGCCACGGCCGCCCGGTCGATCGCGGACATCTTCGCACAAGAGGGCGAGGCCGGCTTCCGGGAGCGGGAGGCCGCTGCGACGGCCTGGGCCCTGGAACAACCGGCGGCGGTGGTGTCCCTGGGCGGCGGGGCGGTTTGCAGCGCGGCGGTGCGTCAGGGGTTGGCCGGCCACCAGGTGGTCTGGCTCGACGTCAGCCGGCGGACCGTTCTGAGGCGGGCCGGCGCCGGCGGATCACGGCCCCTGCTGCGGGACGACCCGCGTCAACGCCTGGCCCAGCTGGACCGGGACCGGCGTCCGCTCTACCAGGCCCTGGCCAACCATCGGATATCTGGCGACAGCGGCCACCCGGGGCAGTTGGCCGACCGTTTGCTGGCCGAGCTGGGGCTGGACCAAGCGGGCTCGGGATCGGCCGGGCCGGCGGTCGAGCATGTTTGAACGACGTTTGACGGTTCACGGCGAACGGTCGTACCAAGTCATTCTGGGCCACGGTTCAAGGTCCGAGCTGGCGGCCTGGACGGCCGACCGGAGAGTCGCCCTGCTGCACCCGATCGGGCTGACCGAATTGGCCCGGGACCTGGCCCAAGGCTGGGATCGGCCCTGTCTGATCGGCCTGCCCGACGGCGAGGCGGCCAAGACGCCGGAGCGATTGGTGGCCTGTTGGCGGCGGCTGGCCCAGGCCGGTCTGACCCGTCAAGACGTCCTGGTCTCGCTGGGCGGCGGCGCCACCACCGATTTGGGCGGCTTCGTGGCCGCCACCTGGCTGCGCGGGGTCGACCACGTCGCCTGCCCCAGCACCGTCTTGGCCATGGCCGACGCCGCCGTCGGCGGCAAGACCGGCCTGGACCTGCCCGAGGGCAAGAACCTGGTCGGGGCCTTCTGGGAGCCGCGGGCGGTGCTGTGCGACCTCGATCTGCTGACCAGCCTGCCGGAAATCGAGGTGCGCTCCGGCCTGGCTGAGATCGTCAAGGCCGGCTTGATCGAGGACCCCGCCATCTTGAGCGCGGTCGAAGCCGATCCGGCGGCCGCCCAGGACGTCGCCAGCCCGGTCCTGGCCGAGATCCTGGGCCGGGCCATCGCGGTCAAGGCCGAGGTGGTGTCCCACGATCTGCGCGAGGCCACCAGCACCGAGTCTTGGATCGGCCGGGAGGCCCTCAATCTGGGCCACACCCTGGCCCACGCCGTCGAACGGGCCTCCGACTTCCGCTGGCGCCACGGCCAGGCCGTCAGCTTGGGCCTGGTCTGGGCCGCCGAACTATCCCACCGGCTCGGCCTATTGCCGCGCGCCGAGGTCGAACGCCAACGGGCCCTGCTGTCCGCCCTGGGCCTGCCGGTGACCTACGACGAGGCCGACTGGCCCCAACTGCGCCAGATCATGTCCCGGGACAAGAAAGTCCGCTCGGCCGGCCTGCGACTGGTCCTCTTGGCCGGGCCGCAACGCCCGGTGGTGCGTTCCGGGGTGGACGAGGCCGACCTGGAAGCGGCCTTCCGGAGCCTTCGCCCCGACCGTCCAGCCGCTGGCCCCTAGGAGGACCGATGTACATCGCCGACCATTTCGCCATGGCTCCGACCGACACCGAACGCTTCGTCAAAACTCTGCGCACGGGCACCTTGGTGACCGTCGACCCGGCCACCGGACTGCCCCAAGCCACCTTCCTGCCCTGGGCCTTCCAAGCCGATCCGGACCGCTTGACCAGCCACGTCGCCCGGGTCAACCCGCAGTGGCGCCACCAGGGGCCGGCTCTGATCACGGCCGTCTTCCACCACAGCGTCGTGCCGGCCCAATGGAAAGAGAGCTTTGCCATCGGACAATCCGCCCCCGGTTTGGACTACGAGGCCCTGAACATCCGGGGCGAGTTGCGCGCCTCGGACCAGCCGGACGACGTCATGGAGTCCTGGCGGGCCATGTTGGAACAGCACCGCAGCGGTCTCGACCTGAGCCACCTGGACGCCGACTGGTTGCTCCGCCAAGCCCGCGCCACAGTCGCCCTGTCCTTGCGGGTGGAGAGCGTCGAGGCCAAGTCGAAGCTGTCCCAGAACCGTTCCCTGGCCGACATCGACGCCATTTCGGCCGGTCTGGACCAGACCTGCCCGGCCTTGGCCGAGCGGATGCGCCAGGTCTCCCGGCCCTGGGCCGAGCGCCGTCAGGCCGCCGTCGACCAGGCGCGGCGTCAGGCCGAAGGTCGCTGACCCGCTAGAATCGGCCAGCGCACAACACCAGGTGGATCGGGCTGGCCCGATCTCGGCAGCGGAGGAGCGAGGGTGGTCTCGACGAACGATCTCAAAAATGGCATGGTGCTCGATCTGGACGGCCAGTTGTGGAGCGTGGTCTGGTTCCAGCACCACAAGCCGGGCAAGGGCAACACCGTGGTGCGGACCAAGCTCAAGCACGTCCTGTCCGGCAAGGTGGTGGACCGGACCTTCAACTCCGACACCAAGGTCGACACCGCCTCGGTCGACCGGCGCGAGATGCAGTACCTCTACCACGACGGCGACGGCTTCGTCTTCATGGACAATCAGGATTATTCCCAGCTGACTCTGAGCGACGAGGTGGTGGGCCAAACCAAAGACTACTTGCTAGAGAACCAGGTCGCCACCGTGGCCCTGCACGAGGACCAGGCCCTCTTCGTCGAGCTGCCCTCCTCGGTCGAGTTGGAGATCACCTACACCGAGCCGGGCCTGCAAGGCGACCGCTCGACCGGCGGCACCAAGCCGGCCACCTTGGAGACCGGTCTGCAGATCCAGGTGCCCTTGTTCATCGTCACCGGAGAGAAGGTCAAGGTCGACACCCGCGACGGCTCCTACCTGGGCCGTGTCTGAGGCCGGGGCCGAAGCGCGACCGCACCGCAGCGGCCGGCGCAAGGCTCGTAAATACGCCCTCGACGTCTTGTTCGCGGCCGATCTGAGGGGCTGCCACCCGGACGCGGCCTTGGCCGAGCAGTCCCAGGTCCAGGACCTGCCGCCCTACACCGCCGTCTTGGTGGAAGGGGTGGTGGACCAGATCGACATCATCGACCGGCTCTTGGCCGCCCACCTGGACGCCGGCTGGAGCCTGGAGCGGTTGGCCCGGGTCGATCGCAACCTGGCCCGGATCGCGGTCTGGGAGTTCATCTGGGGCGCCATCCCGGCCAACGTGGCCATCGCCGAGGCGGTCGGTTTAGCCGGCGAGCTGTCGACCGACCGGTCGTCCTCCTTCCTGTCCGGCCTGCTGGGAGCGGTGGCGGCGGACGGGACCGCCCCGGACGCGCCGCCGGCCTGACTGATTGGGCTTTCCTTGGCCGCCAGCGGTAGTCTCGTCTCGATTCACCGCCGCCATCGTTTGAGGCCTGCCCGAAGGCAGGGAAGGATGTTGATGACCGATCGCCCGCAGTCCCCACAGCCGCCCGCGTCGGGGGCCGAACCGGCGATCTTGGTGTTGGAGGACGGCCGGGTCTTCCCAGGTCGGGCTTTCGGCGCCCGGGGCCTGGCCCTGGGGGAAGCCGTCTTCGCCACCGGCATGACGGGTTACCAGGAGACGCTGACCGATCCCAGCTACCACCGCCAGGTGGTCGTCGCCACCGCCCCCCACATCGGCAACACCGGTTGGAACGACGAGGACGACGAGTCCAGCCGCATCTGGGTGGCCGGCTACGTCGTGCGCGACCCGGCGCCGCGCCCCAGCTCGTGGCGCTCCCGGCGTAGTTTGGAAGCCGAATTGGCGGCCCAGGGCGTGGTCGGCATCTGCCAGCTCGACACCCGCGCCCTGACCCGACGCCTGCGCGAGAGCGGCTCCATGCGGGTCGGCATCTCCTCGTTGGACCTCGACCCCGACCGCCTGTTGGCCCAGGTGCTGGCCAGCCCGGCCATGGCCGGGGCCGACCTGGTCGACCAGGTCAGCACGACCGAGCCCTACCTGGTCGAGGCGGTCGGTCCCCACCGCTTCACGGTGGCGGCGGTCGACCTGGGGATCAAGGCCATGACCCCCGAGTTGATGAGCCGGCGCGGGCTGCGGGTGCACGTTCTACCGGCCGGGGTCGGCTTCGAGCAGCTGGCCGCCCTGGAGCCGGACGGCGTCTTCTTCTCCAACGGTCCGGGCGATCCAGCCACGGCCGACCAAGCGGTCGACCTGCTGCGCCAGGTCCTGGCCGCCGGTCTGCCCTTCTTCGGCATCTGCTTCGGCAACCAGATCTTCGGGCGCGCCCTCGGCTTCGACACCTACAAGCTGAAATACGGCCATCGCGGCGTCAACCAACCGGTCAAAGACCTCACCACCGGCCTGGTCGAGGTGACGGCCCATAACCACGGCTTCGCCGTCCAGGCCCCGGTCGGCCAAGACCTCGAGACCGCCCACGGCCTGGCCCGGGTCTCCCACATCGACCTCAACGACGACGTGGTGGAGGGCCTGGAACTGCGCGACCGGGCCGGCCGGCTGCTCGGCTTCTCGGTCCAGTACCACCCCGAGGCGGCGGCCGGCCCGCACGACGCGGCCTACCTGTTCGACCGTTTCGTCCAGTTGATGGCGGACCGACGAGGCGACCGGGAGGGGGAGGCCTGATGCCGCGGAGGACTGACATCTCATCCGTCCTGGTGATCGGATCGGGTCCGATCGTGATCGGCCAAGCCTGCGAGTTCGACTACTCCGGCACCCAGGCCTGCCGGGTGCTGAAAGAGGAGGGGTACCGGGTCGTCCTGGTCAACTCCAACCCGGCCACCATCATGACCGACCCCGAGTTCGCCGACGCCACCTATGTCGAGCCGATCACGCCCGAGTTCGTGGAGCGCATCATCGCGGCCGAACGGCCCGACGCCCTGCTCGCCACCATGGGCGGTCAGACCGCCCTCAACACCGCTGTCGCCCTGCACCGGGCGGGGGCCTTGGAGCGTTACGGGGTGGAGCTGATCGGGGCCAGCGTCGAGGC
The DNA here is from genome assembly GCA_031267645.1 of Propionibacteriaceae bacterium. Lineage (GTDB taxonomy): Bacteria > Actinomycetota > Actinomycetes > Propionibacteriales > Propionibacteriaceae > WQYJ01. The sequence goes on along the minus strand of JAIRYW010000047.1, from coordinate 53,553 downwards.
CATCGAACGAGGCGAGGACCGCGAGCGCTTCAAGCAGGTGGTGGCCTCCTTGACCGACCTGCCCGGGGGGGCGCCCGAGGTGGCCCGTTCGGTCAACTGCCACAGCGTCGAAGAGGTCGTCCGAGCGGCCGGTCAGCTTGGCCTGCCGGTGGTGCTGCGGCCGTCGTACACCATGGGCGGGGTCGGCTCCGGTTTCGCCCACACCATGGCCGAGGTCCGGACCATGGCCGCCATCGGCTTGGACGCCTCGCCGGTGGACGAGGTCCTGGTCGAGGAGTCGGTCCTGGGCTGGAAAGAGTTCGAGCTCGAGATCATGCGCGACCGGAAAGACAACGTGGTCGTGGTCTGCTCGATCGAGAATCTGGACCCGATGGGGGTCCACACCGGCGACTCCATCACCGTGGCCCCGGCCCTGACCCTGACCGACCGGGAGTACCAACGCCTGCGCGACATCGGCATCGGCGTCATCCGGGCGGTCGGCGTCGACACCGGCGGCTGCAACATCCAGTTCGCGGTCAATCCCAGCGACGGCCGAGTCATCGTGATCGAGATGAACCCCCGGGTGTCGCGCTCGTCCGCCTTGGCCTCGAAGGCGACCGGTTTCCCCATCGCCAAGATCGCGGCCAAGGTCGCCGTCGGCTACAGCCTGGACGAGATCGACAACGACATCACCCAGGTGACGCCGGCCAGCTTCGAGCCGACCTTGGACTATGTCGTGGTCAAGGCGCCGCGTTTCGCCTTCGAGAAGTTCCCCACCGCCGTGGACACCTTGACCACCCACATGAAGTCGGTCGGCGAAGCCATGGCCATCGGTCGTAACTTCACCGAGGCCCTGGGCAAGGCCTTGCGTTCGCTGGAGGACCCCCGGGCGCCTTTCGTCCTGCACGGGCCGGTGGCCGAGTCGGTCGACCAGCTGCTGGCCGACGTGGCTCGTCCCCACGATGGTCGGCTGGGCCAGGTGGTGCAGGCCCTGCGGGCCGGGGCCACGGTCGAACAGCTCCACCGGGCCACCGGCATCGACCCCTGGTTCATCGACCAACTGACGATCGTGGTGGATCTGGCCCGGGAGCTGGCCCAGGCCCCCGACCTGACCGCCGAATTATTGCGCCGGGCCAAGCGCCACGGTTTGTCCGACCAGCAGATCGGCGCCATCCGCTCGCTCGACCCGGACCTGGTGCGGGCCCTGCGCTGGGCCCTGGGGGTGCGGCCGGTCTTCAAGACGGTCGACACCTGCGCGGCCGAGTTCGCCGCCCGCACGCCGTACCACTACTCCTCCTACGACGAGGAGACCGAGGTCGCCCCCCGGACCAAACCGGCCGTCCTGATCCTGGGTTCCGGGCCCAACCGGATCGGCCAGGGCATCGAGTTCGACTACTCCTGCGTCCACGCCGCCATGGCCTTGTCCGAGGCCGGCTACGAGACGGTCATGGTCAACTGCAATCCGGAGACGGTCTCGACCGACTACGACACCTCCGACCGGCTCTATTTCGAGCCGTTGACCTTGGAGGACGTGCTGGAGGTCTACCGGGCCGAACAGTCGGCCGGGCCGATCGCCGGCGTCATCGTCCAACTGGGCGGCCAGACCCCGCTCAAACTGGCGCGCGCCCTCAAACGGGCCGGGCTGCCCATCGTCGGCACCTCGCCCGAGGCCATCGACTCGGCCGAGGAGCGCGGCGCCTTCGGCCAAGTCCTGAAGGAGGCCGGCCTGCCGGCCCCCCGCTTCGGCATGGCGACCTGCTCGGAGGAGGCCGTCGCCATCGCCAACGACATCGGCTACCCGGTCTTGGTGCGGCCCAGCTACGTCCTGGGCGGGCGGGGCATGGCCATCGTCTACGACGACCGCACCCTGGTCTCGTACGTCACCGAGGTGACGCTGGCTTCGGCCGAAGCCCCCATCATGGTGGACAAGTTCTTGGACGACGCCATCGAGATCGACGTCGACGCCCTCTACGACGGCCAAGAGCTGTACGTCGGGGGCATCATGGAGCACATCGAGGAGGCCGGCGTCCACTCCGGCGACTCGGCTTGCTCGCTGCCGCCCATCACCTTGGGCGCGGAGGTGATCGACCAGATCCGACGCTCCACCGCCGCCATCGCGGCCGGGGTCGGGGTGCGCGGCCTGATCAACATCCAATACGCCCTGGCCGGCGACATGCTCTACGTCCTGGAGGCCAATCCGAGGGCCTCTCGGACGGTGCCCTTCGTCTCCAAGGCCACCGGCGTGCAACTGGCCAAAGCGGCCGCCTTAGTCATGCTGGGAGTCTCGATCGAGCGCTTGCGCCGGGACGGCCGCTTGCGTCGGTCGGGCGACGGCGCCACGATCCAGCCCCTGGGGCCGATCGCGGTCAAGGAGGCGGTCCTGCCCTTCAACCGCTTCCGCACTTCGGAGGGCGACAGCGTCGACACCATCTTGGGGCCGGAGATGCGTTCGACCGGCGAGGTGATGGGCCTGGACCGAGTCTTCGGCACCGCCTTCGCCAAGAGTCAGATCGCCTCCTACGGCGCTTTGCCGACCAGCGGCCGGGTCTTCGTCTCGGTGGCCAACTCGGACAAACGCCACACCGTCTTCCCGGTCCAGATCCTGGCCGATCTGGGCTTCGAGATCCTGGCCACCGAGGGCACCGCCGAGGTCTTGCGTCGCAACGGCATCGCCGCCGCCACCGTGCGCAAGCACAACCAGGGGACGGGGCCGGACGGCGAGCCCACCATCGTGGAACGGATCTTGGACTACGGCGTCGAACTGATCTTCAACACGCCGCGGGGGCACTCCGTCAACGGCGACGCCCGCCGCGACGGGTACGAGATCAGGACCGCCGCCGTCTTGCGCGACATCCCTTACATCACCACCGTGCAAGGCCTGACGGCCGCCGTCCAAGGCATCGTGGCGACCCGCCAGGAGCAGATCGGGGTGCGTCCGCTCCAAGCTTGGGCCGAGGACCTGGAGCGAGGTCTGGAGCCATGAGCTGGCGGGCCGGGGCTCTGACGCTGGGCTATCAGCGGCTGCTGCGGCCGATCCTGTTCCGAAGCTGGGGCGGCGATCCGGAGCGGGCCCATGAGGCCACCATCAAGCTGTTGGGCGGCTTGGGGGCCGAACCTTGGCGACAGCTGGTGGCGGCCGTCCTGCCGGCGGCCGCCGGTCCGATCCGGCTGGCGGGAATCGACTTCCCGGGCCGGGTCGGTTTGGCCGCCGGGCTGGACAAGGACGGTCAAGCTGCCCGGGTCTGGGCCGCCCTCGGTTTCGGCTTTGCCGAATTGGGCACCGTGACCGCGCGAGCCCAACCCGGCAACGACCGTCCCCGGCTGTTCCGGGCCCCCCACTCGGCCGCTCTGATCAATCGGATGGGCTTCAACAACTCCGGCGCGGCCGAGCTGGCCCGTCGTCTGACCGGTTGGGGCCAGGTCCGGGGCCAGAGCCAGCTGGGTCTGCCGTTGGGGATCTCGATCGGCAAGACCAAGGCGGTCGGCTTGGACCAAGCCCAGGCCGACTACCTAGCCTGCTTGGTGGCGGTCGCCCCGGTGGCCGACTACGTCGCCGTCAACGTCTCCAGCCCCAACACGCCCGGCTTGCGCCGACTGCAGTCGGCCCAGGCTTTGGCCCAACTCTTGACCAGCCTGGTCCAGGCCGCGCCGGCCGATCTGCCGATCTTCGTCAAGCTGACTTGCGACCTGGCCGAGGCCGACTTGGATCAGGCGGTGGAGGCCGCCACGGCGGCGGGGGTGGCCGGTTTCATCGCCACCAACACCAGCTTGGAACGCCACGGCCTGAAAGGTCCGGACTGCCGCTTGGCCCGCCAAGCCGGCGGCCTCTCCGGCGCCCCCCTGGCGGCGGCGGCCCGGCGCATGGTGGCCCGACTGAGCGGTCTGACCGACCGTCCCATCATCGGCAGCGGCGGGGTGATGGGCCCGTCCGACGCCCAGGCCCTGTTCGACGTCGGGGCCAGCTTGGTCCAGATCTACACCGGTCTGATCTACTCCGGCCCCGGTCTGGTGGCCGCCATCAACGATCTGGTGGCCAGCCGGGCGGACCAGCTCGGCCCGGCCACCCGAGAGGGGACCGACTATGACCGAGCTTGAGCCGTACGCCGTCCGTTTGCGCCGCCGTTTTGCCCTCAAAGCGCCCATCTGCGTCGGCCTCGACCCCCACCCCGCTCTGCTGCGGGCCTGGGGGCTGTCGGTCGACCCGGCCGGACTGGCCCGCTTCGGCGCCATCGTGGTGGAGGCCTTGGCCGACCGGGTGGCCTGTTTGAAGCCGCAGTCGGCTTTCTTCGAGGCCCACGGCGCCGCCGGTCTGGCCGTGTTGGAAGAGACGATGGCCCAGGCCCGCCAAGCCGGCGCCCTGGTCGTGCTGGACGTCAAACGGGGCGACATCGGCTCGACCATGACGGCCTACGCCGAGGCCTACCTGGGGGACGGCCCCTTGGCCGGGGACGCTGTCACGCTCAGCCCCTACCTCGGTTTCGGGGCTCTGAGCCCGGCCCTGGACTTGGCCGAGGCCAACGGGCGGGGGGTCTACCTGCTGGTGCGGACCTCCAATCCGGAGGGCGGGCTGATCCAATCGGCCGTCACGGCCGACGGCGTCAGCGTGGCCCAGAGCCTGGTCGACGCCGCCGCCCAGCGCAACCGGAGCAGTGGGTTGGACGCCGTCGGGTTGGTGCTGGGGGCCACCCACGCCGACCTGGGGGTCGATCTGAGCGGCTTCAGCGGCTCCGTCCTGGCTCCCGGCGTGGGGGCCCAAGGCGGCAGCCTGGCCGGGGCGCGCCGTCTTTTGGCCGGTTGCGAAGGCCCCATCCTGCCCGCTCTGTCCCGCCAGATCCTGCGGGCCGGCCCCGACCGGGACGGTCTGAGGGCGGAGCTGGACCGTCTGCTGGAGTCGGACCGGCCCGCGGACTGACTTCCCTGGCCTTTCGACAGCCCCTCGACCAGCCCGGCGCGGGCCGAGGTGGGGGGTCGGTGTCAAGCCGCCGAGACCGCTCGCTAAGTTGTGCCTATTGGGTTGGCCGGTCGATGTGGACAGATCGGCTGAATCCGATCGAAGTCATGGATAGGACGTAAGGAGCGGAGACGGTGATACCTCAGTTGTCACAGGATCAGTTACGCGAGGCCAGATTGGCGGCGGCGGCGGCTAGACGGGCCCGAGCCGAGCTGAAATTAGACCTGCGGCAGGGCCGGGTCAGTCTGACCCAGGCCTTGGAACGGGCCGGACAGGATCCGATCCTGGCCCATATCAAGGTGGTCGACCTGCTGCGGTCGATCAACCGAGTGGGGGAGAAGCGGGCGGCCGAGGTCATGCGGCGGTCCGGCATCGCCGCCAACCGCCGGGTGCGTGGTCTGGGTCGGCGTCAGCGGGCCTGTTTGGAGGCGGAGTTCGCGTGAGCCCCGGGCCCGTCATCCTGACCGGGCCCAGCGGTGTGGGCAAGGGCACGGTGGTGTCCGCGCTGGCGGCGCTCCACCCCGAAGTCTGGGTCTCGGTCTCGGCCACCACCCGCCCGCCCCGCCCGGGTGAGCGGCCGGGCCGGAGCTATCACTTCTGCAGCGAGGCCGAGTTCGACCGCCTGATCGCCCAAGACCAACTGTTGGAGTGGGCCACCGTGCACGGCCAGGCCCGCTATGGCACTCCGGCCCAACCGGTCCAGCAGGCTCTGGCGGAGGGGCGGGTGGTCCTGCTGGAGTTGGACTTGGCCGGCGCTCGCAGCGCCAAGGCCCGCCTGCCCCAGGCCCAGTCGATCTTCTTGGCCCCGCCCAGCTGGGAGGAATTGGTGCGTCGGCTGTCCGGTCGGGGCACCGAATCGCCGGACCAGCAGGCCCGTCGTTTGGAGACGGCGCGGGCCGAATTGGCCCGGGCCGACCAGTTCGACGTCGTGTTGGTCAACCAAGAAGTGGATGAGACTGTGGCGGCGTTGGTAAAATGCCTGGGGCTCACCTGTGGGCCGACTGGCCAAGACCAAAAGTGAAGGTTGTCTCTACTGATATGCAAGCACCCGAAGGCATCACCAACCCCCCCATCGACGAACTGTTGACCCAGACCGATTCGAAGTACCGCCTGGTTCTGTTCGCGGCCAAACGGGCCCGTCAGATCAACGCCTACTACTCCCAGATGGGCGAGGGCCTGTTGGACAATGTCGGCCCCTTGGTCGACGCCGGCAGCCAAGAGAAGCCGCTCACCATCGCTCTGCGGGAGATCAACGCCAGTCTGCTGGAGTGTCACGAGATCGACCCCGAAGCTGAGGCGGCGGCCCGGCAAGAGGCCCTCAGCGACGCTGGTTTCGATTTGGTCAGCCCCTTCGCGCCGGCCGAGATCAGCCCTTTCAGCACGCCTGAAGCCTGATCCGATGGTCCGACTGTTCACGTCGGAGTCGGTCACCGAAGGGCATCCGGACAAGATCGCCGACGCCATCTCCGACTCCGTCCTGGACGCCCTCTTGGCCCAAGACCCGATGAGCCGGGTGGCGGTCGAGACTCTGGTCACGACCGGTTTGGCCCTGGTGGCGGGCGAGGTCACAACCGAGGGCTACGCCGACATCGCCCAGATCGTGCGCGACCGCATCGTCGAGATCGGTTACGATTCGGCCGCCAGCGGCTTCGACGGCAATTCCTGCGGCGTGATGGTGGCGATCGGCAACCAGTCGCCCGACATCGCCCAAGGCGTCGACCGGGCGGAGGAGAGCCGACACGGCTCGACCGACGCCTACGATCGGCAGGGGGCCGGCGACCAGGGCTTCATGTTCGGCTACGCCTGCCGGGAGACCGCCTCCTTGATGCCGCTGCCGATCGATCTGGCCCATCGTCTGTCCGAGCGTCTGGCCCAGGTCCGACACCAGGGCCGACTCGATTTCCTGGGCCCCGACGGCAAGACCCAGGTCACGGTGGCTTACCAGGACGACCGGCCGGTCTCCTTGGAGACGGTGGTGGTCTCGACCCAACACTCGGACGAGGTCGACCAAGCCCAGGTCAAGGCCGGCGTGCTGGCCGAGGTGGTGCGGCCGGTCCTGGCCGCTTACGATCTGGCCGCGCCCGATCTGGACGTCTTCGTCAATCCGACCGGCCAGTTCGTGGTCGGCGGGCCGGCCGGCGACGCCGGCGTGACCGGGCGCAAGATCATCGTCGACACCTACGGCGGCTCGGCGCCCCACGGCGGCGGGGCCTTCTCCGGCAAAGACCCGTCCAAGGTCGACCGCTCGGCCGCCTACGCCCTGCGTTGGGTGGCCAAGAACGTGGTGGCGGCCGGTTTGGCCGATCGCTGTCTGGTCCAGGTCGGGTACGCCATCGGCCGGGCCCACCCGGTCGGGCTGCACATCGACTGCCACGGCACCAACCGGGCCCCGCTGGAGCGGATCCAACAGGCCATCGAGCAGGTCTTCGACCTACGGCCCCGGGCCATCGTCGACAGTCTCGACCTGCTACGGCCGATCTACTCCCAGGTCACCAACTACGGCCATTTCGGCCGTCAGCTCGACGTCATGACCTGGGAGCGGACCGACCGGGTGGAGGCTTTGTTGGCCGCCTTGCCCGGCTGACAGCCGCTTCGGGCGACTAGCCCAAGATGGCTTTGACCTGTTCGGCCAAGGCCTGGCCCAGCAGGGCGTGCTGGTCGGGGTCGAGGTGGAGGCCGTCGTGACGCGAGCACTTGACCACCGTGCCAGCGTCGAAGTAGTGCACTCCGTAAGACTCGGCCACAGCCTTGAAATGGGTCGGGAACTGGCGCGACTTGGCCAGACCGCCGGCGAACATGAGTTCGAAGATGTCGGTCTCGATGGCCTCGCCCAAAGCGGGCGGGCAGATCAACAGGACGGCCGGGTCGCCCACGTAGTCGCCGGCGCAGGCGTGCAGGGCCTTGTCCACCAGCAGTCCGGCCCCGTTGGCGATGTCCTGGGCGGTGACGGTGTAGCGGGCCTTCAGGTCGTTGGTGCCGACCATGATGACGACCAAGTCGAAGGGGGCCTGGGCGTCCAAGCTGGGCACGATCTGGTCCTTGCCGCAGCGATACTCTTCGATCGGGTCGTCCCACACCGTGGTGCGGCCGTTCAAGCCGTCCACCAGGACCTTGTAGTCGGAGCCCAGCAAGGCGGCCATGACGCCGGGCCAACGGACGTCGTCGGGATGGCGGCGCAGTTTCTGGCCGTCCAATCGGTTGGTGGGGTCCCAACCCCAAGAGTTGGAGTCGCCAAACACCATCACAGTTTTCATCGGGGTTCCTTTCTCGATCGGGGCGCCCTTGCCCCCGAGGCGGTCTCAACTGAGCCTAGCCGGTCCGCCCCCGGATCCGCCACGGTCTGGCCGGTCGGGTCTGAGGCTGTCGGCAGTCAGTGGCAAGCTGGGACCATGGCCGCTGACAAGGACGGCTCGGACTCCCCAACGGACCGGGCCCCGACCCACCAGGTGGCCCAGGTCCACGTCGATCTGCCCCTGCCCCATCTGGACCGGCTGTTCGACTACGCCGTGCCGCCCCCGCTGGCGGACCAGGTCCAAGCCGGCGTCAGAGCCAAGGTTCGTTTCGCCGGGCGCTTGGTCGACGCCTACGTCATGGCGCTGAGCGAAGACTCCGACCAGCCTCGGCTGTCGCCTCTGGTCCGACTGGTCGGGACCGAAGTGGTGCTGCCGCCGGCCAGCCGCCGGCTGCTGCGGGCGGTGGCCGACCACTGCGGCGGCAGTTTCGTCGACGTGGCCCGGCTGGCCCTGCCGCCCCGCCACGCCACGGCGGCGCGGGCCCAGCCGGTCGAGTTGCCGCCCCCGGCCCCGCCCCGTTGGTCCGACGGTCCGCTGCCGGATTACCAAGCCGGGGCCGGTTTCCTCCAGGCTCTGGCCGCTGGCGGGTCGCCGCGGGCGGCCTGGCAGGTGGCCCCGACGGCCGGTCCGGCGGGGGACTGGGCGGACGGCTTGGCGGCGGCCGCCGCCGCCACCGTCGCGGCCGGCCGGCGGGCCATCTTGGTGGCGCCCGACGCCAAGGACTGCGACCTCTTGGTGGCGGCCTTGCGGCGCCGGGTCGATCCGGCCCGGGTGCTGCGCCAGACCGCTGACTTGGGGCCGGCGGCCCGGTACCGGGGTTATTTGGCGGCTCTGGCCGGCCGGGCCCAGGTGGTGGTGGGGAGTCGGGCGGCGGCCTATCTGCCTTTGCCCGACCTGGGCCTGATCGGGCTGTGGGACGAGGCCGACGACTCCTTGGTCGATCCCCGGGCGCCGTATCCGGCGACGCGGGACGTGGTGGCATTGCACGCCAGCCAGCGGGGGGCCGCCACCCTGCTGGCGGCCCACGCCCCCAGCCCGGAGGTGGCGGCCTGGCTTGAGCGAGGATGGCTGCGATCGATCAGTCAGCCGCCGGCCTGGCTCCGCCGCCAGTCGGCTCAGACCCAGATCGCCGGCCAGTCGGACCGAGCCGAACGGTCGGACCGACTGGCCCGGTCGGCCCGGCTGCCGCACGACGTCTTCGCCGCCATCCGGGCCGGCCTGGCCCTCGGGCCGGTGCTGGTCCAGGTGCCCCACCGGGGCCATCGGCGGGGCCTGTTCTGCCGCGATTGCGGCCAGCCCTTGCGCTGTGGCTGCGGCGGGCCGCTGGCCGAGACTGGCTGGTCCGAGACGGCCGCGCGACAGTCCGACCGGCCCGGGCGGGGTCCGTCCGGGCCGGCCTTGGCTTGCCGTTGGTGCGGTCGCCCGGCCGAGGACTGGTCCTGTCCGAAGTGCCGGGGTCGGCGCTACCGCGCCACCACCACCGGTTCCGCCCGCACCGCCGCCGAACTGGCCCAAGCCTTCCCCGACACGACGGTGGCCCACTCCGACGGGTCCGCTCCCTTGCTCAGCCTGCCCGACCGCCCCGCCCTGGTGGTGGCGACGCCGGGGGCCGAGCCGAGGGTCGAGGCCGGCTACGCGGCGGCTTGTCTCTTGGACGGGGCGGCTTGGCTGGCCCGCCCCGATCTGACGGCCGGGCCCAGCGCCCTGCGACGCTGGTTGGCCGCCACCAGTTTGGTCCGGCCCGGTTCGGCCGGCGGCCGAGCCATCTTGGTGGCTCCGGCCCAAGACCGCACGGCGCAGGCCTGGCTCCGACTCGACCCGGCCGGTTTCGCCAGCCGTGAGCTGGCCGACCGCCGCGAGGCCCGTCTGCCGCCGGCCTTCCGAATGGCTAGTGTCGAGGGTCAGGCCGCCGCGGTGGCCGAGATCGAAGCCCAGGTCGCTCCGGTCGATTGGGTGGAACGGTTGGGGCCGACGACCGATCTAGACGACCCCGGCCAGGCCCGCCTCCTGCTGCGCTGCCCGGCCTCGCGCGGCCGTGACTTGGCCGACCTGGTGCGCGGCCTGGCCCAGGCCCGCTCGGCCGCCAAAACGCCGGGAGCGGTCGGCTGGCGGCTCGATCCGGTCGATCTTTGGTGAGGCGAAACTGAATCTTAATCGTTCTGGTCTATTCAGCGAGACGGTCGGTGGAATAAAATCCGACGATATAGGACAGTCAATATCTCCTTGATTCAGCTAGTAGATATTCCTCGTCCAATCCCATCGAGAGAGATTAGTTTATGAAGATACGATTCGTTCTTCCCGTGGTGGTGGTCGCAGTGGCGGCTAGCCTGGTCGCGACCCCCGCCTTCGCGGCGCAGACCCCCGAAGAGATCGATCAGTCGGTCGCGACGCACAGCCAATTAGTCGACATCGTGGCTAGCCGGGTGGCGGACGCCTATTCCGGCGTCAACGGCACCATCGAGTCGGTGGTGGCGGAAACAATCAAAGCCACCCTCGGAAATCCTCAGGCCATCATCGAATTAGCCACCCCTTTGATCAAATCCACCGTCAAAGGCGTTATTGCGCAATATATCCAAGATGAACGTTTGGACGCCTTAGTCGATTTCACAGTCGATTCGGTGACCCAAAGCCAATTTGTCAATACTATATTGACAAATGAGTTCATGCGGGCCGTGATCGACCGCACGGTCGACTACGCCGTGGCCGACGTGATCGCCTCGATCGGCCTGGCGGCCGACCAGCAGGCCACCGTCGACAGTTTGGTCGACCGAGTCTGGAACGCCCCTCTGGTCAGCGTCGGCACCGCTTCGACCCGGGTCAAGAGCGACCTCGGATCGCCGCGTTACGCCCTCGGAGTGGGTGTCAACTCGTCTTATCACAACTACAACGTGACGGCCTGGAACCAGCGTCGGGTCATCTTCGTCAATGTCAACGACACCCCTCGTGACATCACCGTGACAGGCTGGAACTCCAGCAATATCGGTGTCTTGGCGACCAGCGTCGCCGTCATCAACGCCGGCGGCAAAGCCGACTCGATGGCCCAGACCCTGGCTAATTTGGACTACGTCTCGATTCTGATGGACGCCGGTTGGCGGGCCTTGCGGGACGAGATCACGATCCGGGTCGAAGCCGCCATTCTGGCGGCCAAGACGGCCTTGCTGGAACATCTCCAAGGCGGATTGGCCGGCATCGGCGTCACCGTCCTGCTCGACCCGGCTGACTCCTGGTCCGACATCTCGACCCAGATCGCTCAGGCCATGGCGGCGGCCAGCCAAGAGGCGCTGCGGGAGGCTTTGGACCAATTGCCTTGGGTGACCAGGCCCGGCACGCCCGGCGAGGGCTTCTGGCAGTCCTTGGCCCGAGTGGCCCAAGACGGTGCCCGCCACGTCATCAGGCTGACCACCTGATCTATCAGGGCTTGACCGTCTCGGCCGCCTCACCGGCCCTGACCGTCACCAAATGAGATTGCGGTCGCCGAGGCGGCCGCGCTGAACCGGATTGGGGTCTGGCCCGCGCGGGCCAGGCCCCAGCCGTTTCCAGGGCTGTATGGCCCGCTGGGCGCCGCGCGACCACCATCCCGTCCCCGTCAGCGGGCCAGCTCCAGGGACAGCCTCTAGGATGGCTCAGTGGTTCGAGCGGGTGGCGCCTCCCGCTGACGGCCGGTGGCGGGCTGGCCCCGGAGCAGAGGAAGGAGAGCCCATGCGATTGGTCTTCGCCGGCACGCCGCCGGTGGCTCTGCCTAGTTTGGAGGCTCTGGTCCAAGCCGGCCACGACCTGGTGGCGGTGCTGACCCGTCCGCCCGCCGCCCGCGGCCGGAGCGCTCGTCTGGAGCCCTCGGCGGTGGCGCTTTGGGCCCAGGCCAACGGCGTCGAAACGCTCTGCCCGACCCGCCCGGACGACCCCGGATTGGCTCTCAGGCTGCGTCAGCTGGCTCCCGACTGTTGTCCGGTGGTGGCTTACGGCGGCCTCATACCGGCCCCGCTGCTAGCCCTGCCCGCCCTCGGCTGGATCAATTTGCATTTCTCTCTGCTGCCGGCCTACCGCGGCGCCGCACCGGTCCAACGAGCTCTGTTGGCGGGGGAGAGCCAGACCGGGTTGACCTGCTTCAGCCTGGTCCCCGAACTGGACGCCGGTCCCATCTGGGCCAGCCAGACCTGGCCCATCGGAGCCCGCCAACGAGCCGGCCAGCTACTGGACCAACTGGCCCTGGCCGGCGCCGACCTGTTGGTCGAGTCGCTGCGTTCGGCCGCCGCCGGCCAGACCGCTCGACCCCAGCCGACCGCGGGCGTCAGCTGGGCCCCCAAACTCAACCCGGCCGAGACGATGGTGGACTGGACCGCCTCCGACCAGAGCCTCGACCGCCTGATCCGGGCGGCCTGGCCCAACCCAGCGGCTTGGACCGAATTGGCCGGCCAAAGGCTCAAACTGTTGGCCGCCGAACCGACCGCCCAAACTCTGCCGCCGGGCCAGCTGGAGGTCGGTCGGCGCCAAGTCCTGGTCGGCACCGGCGGCGCCGCCCTGCGCTTGCTGGAGGTCGCTCCGGCCGGACGCCCGGCCATGGCGGCGGCCGATTGGGGGCGCGGCCTGAGATCGACCGGACCGATCCGGTTGGGCCCGTCCGCACCGGCCAGCGAGTCGGCCGATGACCGCTGATCAAGCCAGCCCGGCCCGTCGCCTGGCCTTCCAAGTCTTACGTCAGGTCAACGCCGAGGGGGCCTACGCCAACCTGGCTCTGCGCCAAGCCTTGGCCCGGGCCGATCTGGACCAGCGGGACGCCGCCTTGGCCACCGAATTGGTGGCTGGAGTCTGCCGTCACCAAGGCGTCTACGACCGCATCCTGGTGGCGGCGGCCGGCCGGCCCCTGGGCTCCCTGCAGCCGGCCCTGGTCGACCTGTTGCGCCTGTCCTGCCACCAACTGCTGCGTTTGCGACCACCCCCGGCGGTGGCCGTGTCGGCCTCGGTCGACCTGGCCCGGGCCACCATCGGCGCCCGGGTCACCGGCCTGGTCAACGCCGTCTTGCGGCGGGTGGCCGAGTCGACTTGGCCGGACTGGTTGGAGCGTTTGAGCCAGGGCCAAGCCCCGATCGAACAGTTGGCCCTGCGCACCAGCCACCCGGCTTGGATCGCCCAGGCCTACGTCGACCTGTTGGGCTGGTCGGAAGCCGAGCCGGCCCTCCAGGCCAATAACCAGCCGCCCAGCGTCGACCTGGTCTGCTACCCCGGGCTGAGCCGGCCGCAGGATTTGGTGGCGGCCGGGGCGGAGCCGGGCCGCTGGTCGGACCGGGCGGTCCGGGTGCAGGGCGACCCGGCCCGTTGGCCGGCCCTGGTCGAGGGCCGGGCCGGCGTCCAAGACGAGGGCAGCCAACTGATCGCCCTGGGCCTGAGCCGGGCGCCGGCCCCAGCCGGCCCCTGGCTCGACCTGTGCGCCGGGCCGGGTGGCAAGACCGCCCTGCTCTGGGGCGCCGCCCTGGCGGCGGACGAGCCGTTGGTGGCCCTGGAACTGCATCCGCACCGGACCCAGTTGGTGGCCCAGGCGGTCCGGGCCTACCCCCGCCAGCCGCTCTTGGCGGTGGCGGACGGGCGCCGTCCGCCCCTGCGGCCGGGAAGCTTCAGCCGCGTCCTGGCCGATGTGCCCTGCACCGGCTTGGGCTCACTGCGCCGCCGACCGGAGTCGCGCTGGCGCCGCCGGCCGCAGGACTTGGCCGGCCTGACCGAGTTACAAGCCGAACTGTTGGCCGCCGCTCTGGCGGCCGGGCGGAGCGGGGCGGTGGTGGCCTACGTCACCTGTTCGCCGCACCGAGACGAGACCGAACGGGTGGTCGAAACCGTCCTGGCCACCCGCTCCGACGTCGACCTGATCGAGGCCAGCCAGGTTTGGCCGGCTCTGCCGGAAGCCTGCCGTGGCCCCTACCTGCAACTGTGGCCCCATCGGCACGGCCTGGACGCCATGTTCTGCGCCTTGTTGCGCCGTCGTTGAGCCGACCGCTGCCACTAAGCTGAGGCCGTGCCCATCACCATCGCTCCCAGCATCTTGAACGCCGATTTCTCCCGGTTGGCCGATGAGATCGCCCGTGTGCCGTCGGCCGACGCCTTGCACGTCGATGTCATGGACAACCATTTCGTGCCCAACCTGACCCTCGGCCTGCCGGTGGTGGAGGCCATCAAACGGTGCACCGAGTTGCCGCTCGACCTCCACCTCATGATCGAGGACCCCGACCGCTGGGCCCCGGCCTACGCCGAGGCCGGCGCCGCCTCGGTCACCTTTCACTTGGAGGCGGCCCAGGCTCCGGTGCGTCTGGCCCGCGAACTGCGGCGCTTGGGCGCCAAGGCGGCCATCGGCTTGAACCCAGCCACCGCGGTCGAAGCGGTCGGGCCCATCTTGGGCCAATTCGACATGGTGTTGTTGATGACGGTCGAGCCCGGCTTCGGCGGCCAAGGCTTCCTCGACCTGGTGCTGCCCAAGATCAAGGCGCTGCGTCGCTTGGCCCGGGCCCAGGACCTGGCCTTGGCGGTCCAGATCGACGGCGGCGTCTCCCTCGAAACCATCGAACGGGCGGCCGCCGCCGGCGCCGACAGTTTCGTGGCCGGGACCGCCGTCTTCAAAGCCGACCAACCCGACGTCATGGTGGAGCGGCTGCGTCGAGCGGCCGGGCTGGCCCACCGGGAACAGCCGTGAGATACCGTTCCACCCGGCGGGCCGACGACCCGGGCCAGGCCCGTTTCTGCGACATCCTGTTGGAGGGTCTGGCCCCGGACGGCGGCCTCTACTGGCCGGTCAGCTGGCCCCGGCTGGACCGCTCCGATTTAGCCGAGTTGCGGCGCGTCTTGGCCCAGCGGGGCTACGCCGGGCTGGCCCAGCGCGTCTTGGGCCTGTTCTGCGACGACATCCCGGCGGCCGATTTAGAGCGGATCTGCCAGCGCGCCTACACGACGGAGAAATTCGGCGGCCCCGACATCGTGCCGGTCTCGGCCTTGGACGGCCAGCTCCGGTTGGCCCACCTGTCGAACGGCCCGACCGCCGCCTTCAAGGACTTGGCCATGCAGCTGCTGGCCGAATTGTTCGAGTACGAGCTGACTCGGCGCGACCGCCGTCTCACCATCTTGGGCGCCACCTCCGGCGACACTGGCTCGGCGGCCGAACAGGCCATGCTGGGCCAGAGCCGGGTCAAGGTCTTCATGCTCAGCCCCCAGGGCCGCATGACCGCTTTCCAGCGCGGCCAGATGTACGGCCTGGACGACCCCGGGATCGTCAACCTGACCGTGCCGGGCTCCTTCGACGACTGTCAGGACCTGGTCAAGGCGGTCAACGCCGACGCCGAGCTGAAAGCCGATCTGGACATCGGCGCGGTCAACTCGATCAACTGGGCCCGGCTGGCCGCCCAGGTGGTCTACTACGTCGCCTGCTGGTTGAAGGTCAGCCGAAGCGACGACCAGCCGGTCTCGTTGGCGGTGCCGACCGGCAATTTCGGCAACATCGTCTCGGGCCACATCGCGCGGCGATTGGGGGTGCCCATCGACCGCTTGGTCCTGGCCACCAACGAGAACGACGTCCTGGCCGAGTTCTTCGACTCCGGGGTCTACCGGGTGCGTTCGTCCGCCCAGACCGTGGCCACCTCCAGCCCCTCGATGGACATCTCCAAAGCCTCCAACTTCGAGCGCTTCGTCTTCGACCTGCTGGACGGCGACGCCCAGGAGGTGGCCCGCCTGTTCGGCCAGGTCCTGCCGACCAGCGGTCAGATCGACCTGTCCGGACGAGGTGCGGTGGCCCGTTCCCGGGATGATTTCGGCTTCTGGGCCTCCCGCTCGACCCACGCCGACCGCCTGGCCGCCATCGCCGCCACTTGGCGCGACTGCGGCCGACTGATCGATCCCCACACCGCCGACGGCGTGACGGCCGGCCGACGTTTGGTCGGGCCGGAGCCCATGGTCTGCTTGGAGACCGCCCTGCCGATCAAATTCGCCGACACCATGGTCGAGGCGGTCGGCTTTCCCGCCCCCGTCCCGGACCGCTTCGCCAACGTCCTAACCGCTCCCTCCCACGCCATCGAGTTGACCGGCGGGCTGGACCAGCTCAAATGCGTCCTGCGGCGACTGGCCGTCTGACCGGTCAAGCCAAGCGGCCCTCGGCCTCGTCCCAGCGCGTCTCGGACAGGCCCAGCCGGCCGGGTCGATAGGTCGTCACCGAGCAACTGGCCGCCGCCACCCGACGGAGCTCGAAGAGGTCGCCGCTGAGCCGGCCGGTGGCCCGGGCTTGCACCAGCAGATTGCCCAGGGCGGTGCCTTCGGCCGGACCGGCCAGGACCGGCCGTCCGAGGGCCTCGGCCGTCAACTGACAGAGCAACTGGTTTTGGCTGCCGCCGCCCACCACGTGGACCACTTCGACGGCGCGGCCGGACAAAGCCTGGGCTTGGCGGATGGAACGGCGGTAGGCCAGGGCCAAAGAGTCCAAGATGGCTCGGGTCCAAGCCGCCGGCGACTCGGGCACGGCTTGGCCCGACTCCTGGACCAGACCGGTCAAGCGTCCGACCATCCCCCCGGGCGCGCGCAGACGGTCGTCCGACATGTCGATCACACAGCGCAGCGGTTCGACCCCGGCCGCCTCCTCCAACAGCGGACCCAGCTGTTGGGGCGAGCCGAGGCGTTGGAAATCCTCCAAGGTCTGGTTCAGGACCCACAGGCCCATCACGTTCTGGAGGTAGCGGACCGTCCCGTCCAGCCCCAGCTCGTTGGTGAAATTGGCTTGGCCGGACTCGGGCGAGGTGATCGGCTGGGACAGCTCCAAACCGACCAGGGACCAGGTGCCGGAGGAGATGTAGGCGAAGTCCTGGTGGGCGGTGGGGATGGCGACGATGGCCGAGGCGGTGTCGTGGGAGGCCACCGCCACCACCGGCGGCCGGCCGGCCCCGAGGGCGGGGTCGAGCGGGCCGAGCACCGTGCCGGGTTGGACGATGGGGGCCAGACGGTCGGACAGGTCGAGGCCGTGGCGCTGACGCAGGTGCTCCAGCAGGACATCCGACCAGTCGCGCTCGGCCACGTCGAGCAGACCGCTGGTGGAGGCGATGGTCAACTCGGTGGCCTGGACGCCGCTCAGCCAGTAGTTGAAGAGGTCGGGCAGCAGCAGCAGACGGTCGACCTGGCCCCAGGCCGGATCGTCGGCTTGGGCCACCAACTGGAAGATGGTGTTGATGGGCATGGTCTGCAGGCCGGTCAGACCGTATAGCCGTTGGGCTGGGAAGTCGGCGAAGAAACGCTCTGGGACCCCGACGGTACGGTCGTCGCGATAGTTGAAGGGCGGCTCCAACAGGCTGCCGTCGGCCCTCAGGCGGCCGTAGTCGACCCCCCAGGTGTCGACCCCGACGCCGTCCAAGCGCCCGGCCCGATCCCGGGCCAGGGCCAGTCCGGTGGCGATCTCCTGGCGCAGCCGATCGGCCCGCCAATGCCAGTGGGGCGGCTGTCGGTCGGATTGGAAGGCCGGCGTGGTGAAGCGGTGGACCGGCTCCAGTTGGAAGGCGTCATTCTCCAAGCGGCCCCAGATGACGCGGCCGCTGGTGGCCCCTAGGTCGACGGCGGCGAAAGAAGCGGTGGTCATGGCGTCCCCTTTCAAGAGAACGGCGTCCCGAGGTCGCCGGCCCGCCTGGACCGGTCGCCCCGAGGCTAAATCGACTCGGCGACGCTGTCAATATTGGTTCGGACCCCGTCAGACCTTGACGTCGGGCGGCGTCCCTCGTAGAGTCTAAATCGATTAAATCCAGAACTGAAGGAGCACCGATGCCCTCATTCTCTGATGTCGCCGAAGCCCTCAGCGGCCTCGGCATCGAAGTCCCGTCCTGGGCCTACGGCAACTCGGGCACGCGCTTCAAGGTCTTTCCCCAAGCCGGCACGCCGCGCGACCCCAAGGAGAAGATCGCCGACGCCGCCCAAGTCCACGCCCTGACCGGCTTGGCGCCGGTGGTGGCCTTGCACATCCCCTGGGACCAGGTGGACGATTTCGCGGACCTGGCCCAGTACGCCCGGGACCAGGGAGTGCGCCTGGGCACCATCAACTCCAACACCTTCCAGGACACCGACTACAAGTTCGGCAGCCTGTGCCACTTCGACCCCCGAGTCCGGGCCAAGGCCGTACGGCACAACCTAGACTGTGTCGAGATCATGCGTCAGACCGGTTCGCGCGACCTCAAGATCTGGTTGGCCGACGGCTCCAACTATCCCGGCCAGGACGACATCCGGTCCCGCCAGGAGCGCTTGGCCGAGTCCTTGGCCGAGATCTACGCCGCCCTGGACGAAGACCAGCGCCTGGTGCTGGAGTACAAATTCTTCGAGCCCGCCTTCTATCACACCGACGTGCCGGACTGGGGCACCTCCTTGATCCAGTGCCAGGCCCTGGGGCCCAAGGCCATGGTCTGCCTCGACACCGGCCACCACGCCCCCGGCACCAATATCGAGTTCATCGTGGCCCAGCTGCTGCGGATGGGACGGCTGGGGTCCTTCGACTTCAACTCCCGTTTCTACGCCGACGACGACCTGATGGTGGGAGCGGCCGATCCCTTCCAGCTCTTCCGCATCCTGGTCGAAGTGGTGCGCGGCGGTGGCTACCCCAACCCGGACGTGGCCTTGATGCTGGACCAGTGCCACAACATCGAGAACCACATCGAGGGTCAGATCCGTTCCGTCCTCAACGTCCAGGAGATGCTGGCCCGGGCCCTGCTGCTGGACCGGGCGGCCTTGGCCGAAGCCCAAGCCGCCGGCGACGTCTTGGCCGCCAACGCCATCTTCATGGACGCCTTCTACACCGACGTGCGGTCCGATCTGGCCGACCTGCGGGTCAGCCGCGGCCAGCCGGGCGATCCAGTGGCGGCCTTCAGAGGCAGCGGCTACCAGGAGCGAGTCGAGGCGGAGCGGATCGGCGGCGTGCAGGCCTCATGGAATTAGGCGTCGAGTCGAGCCCGGCCGGGTCCCGGCCGCCGGCGGTCAACACCCACGTCCATCTGCCGCCCAATTTCTCCGCCTTCGCCAACCTGGGCCAGGCGGTCGAGGCGGCCCGCCACCAGGGTCTACTGGCCCTCGGCATCTCCAATTTCTACGATCAGCGGGTCTACGCCGAATTCGGCCGGCTGGCCCGGGCCAACGGCCTGACGCCCCTCTTCGGGCTCGAGTTCATCACCTTGGCCTCCGACCTGGCCGCCGCCGGGATCCGGGTCAACGACCCGGCCAACCCGGGGCGGATGTACTTCTGCGGCAAGGGCATCGATCCGGCGCGGCCGCTGTCGGATCGGGCCCAGGCCACGGCCGAGCAGATTCGCCGCGGCAACGACCAGCGGGCCGAGCGGATGGTCGAGCGGTTGTCCGACCATCTGTCCGGGGCCGGTCTGGACTGCGCCTGGTCGGCTCAGACCATCGCCGCCCAGGTGGCGGAACGGGCCCAGGTCCCCCTGGAATGGGTCTCGCTGCAAGAGCGCCACATCGCCTTGGCCCTGCAACAGGCCCTGTCCGAGTTGGACCGGCCGCGGCGGGCGGCGGTCCTGGAACGGGCCTACGGCGGCCCCAGTCAGGTCGACCTGGACGATCCGGTGGCCCTCCAAGGCGAGTTGCGGGCCCGCCTGATGAAGGCGTCGACGCCCGGTTTCGTGGCTGAGGTGCCGCTCGACTTCGAAGCCGCCTTCGATTACGTCTTGGACCGCGGCGGCATCCCCTGCTACCCGACCCTGGCCGACGGAGTCGATCCGGTCTGTCCCTTCGAGGCCTCGCCCGAACGGCTGGCCCAAGCCCTGGTCGACCGGGGGGTGTGGGCGGCCGAGTTGATCCCGCTGCGCAACCGCCGAGCGGTGGTGGACCGCTACGTCGAGGCCTTCCAAGCCGCCGGCCTGATCGTCATGGCCGGCACCGAGCACAACACCGCCGATCGGGTCCCGCTGGACCCGTTCTGTCTCGATGGGCCGGTCTCGGCCCAATCCCGTCAAGCCTTCTACGAGGCCACCTGCCTGGTGGCGGCCCACGCCGCCCGCACCAGCCAGGGCCAGCCCGGCTACGTCGATGGCCAGGGCCGTCTGATCGCCCGGGGCTCGGAGCGCAGCCGTCTGGTGGAACAAGGGCGGGCCATTCTCGAAGCTCAGGAGGAGCCATGTCCGACCCGTTGACCGACGCCCTGATCCGGATCTGCCACCGCTTCGGCGGTCCCGAGTTCGCCCGTGCTGGAGGCGGCAACGCCTCCGTCAAATTGGACGGCGTGCTCCACATCAAACCCTCCGGCATCGCCTTGGCCACGCTGGAGGCGGAGGACTTGGTGCCACTGCGGATCGACGTCTTGTTGGAGGCCTTGCACTCCACCGCCCCGGTCGAGGGCGATCCGGTCCGGTGGGCGGCCGAACGGGCCCGGGTGGGTCCGGCCGAGGGTCGGCGGCCCAGCGTCGAGATCCTGTTCCACGCCCTGCTGCCAGAGGCTTTGGTGCTGCACCTGCACCCCCTGGCGGCCAACGCCGTGACCTGCAACCAGGACGCCCACCAGTTGGCCGCCCGGCTCTTGGGCGACCAAGCCGTGGTGGTCGACTACATCGACCCCGGCGTGCCCCTGGCCCGGCTGATCGACCAGGCTCGGCGCCAGCACAGCGCCCGCACCGGCCAGCCCGCCCCCGGCTTGACCCTGCTGCGCAACCACGGCGTCATCGCGGCGGCCGACAGCGAGGAGGAGCTGATCGAGTTGGTCGAGCATTTGACCGCCACCGTCAGCGCCGCCATCGCGGCCGTGCCGGCGCCGACGGTCGCCCCGGTCCCGGCCGAGCGGGTGGCGGCGCTGACGGCCGCACTGGCTCCGCTGCTGCGGGGCTGGCTCAGCCCGACGGGGAATCTGGCGGTGGTGACCTCGGACAGCGGCCAGCTGGTCCAGGCCGAGACCCAGCCGGGACGTCCCATGGTCAGCCAAGGTCCGCTGATCCCGGACCAGATCGTCTACGCCGGGGCCCTGCCCTGCCTGGTCGAGCCGCCGGCCGATCTGACCCAGATCGCCGCGGCCGCCCGTTCGGCCCTCGATGCCTACCTCGAACGGCACGGCCATCTGCCCACCGTGGTGGTGGCCCCGGGCCTGGTGGCTTTCGCGGCGGGGACGGACTGGGCCTCGGCCCGTAACTCTTTGGACGTCTTCATCGACTCCCTCCAGGTCAGCCGCGACGCGGCCCGGCTGGGCCAGCCCCGCACCATGACGAAGCAGGAGGTTGGGTTCATCGAGCACTGGGAGGCCGAGGCCTACCGGCGCGGTTTGACCGGGCGCGGCTCGCCGGGACGTCTGGCCGGCCGAGTGGTGGTGGTGACGGGCGCCGCCCAGGGCTTCGGCCTGGGTCTGGCCACGGCGGCGGTCGAGGCCGGCGCCCATGTCGTATTGGCCGACTTGAACGAAGGCCTGGCCCAGGCCGAAGCGGACCGTTTGAGCGGGCGGCACGGCCCCGGACGGGCCCGAGCGGTCGCCCTGGACGTGGCCGACGCGGCCTCGCAGCGGACGGCTTGGGAACAGATCTTGAGTTGGTACGGCGGGGTCGACCTGTTCGTCTCCAACGCCGGCGTGGCCCGGGCCGGGGCCGTCACCGACCTGCGGCCGGACGACTTCGACCTGGTCACGGCCATCAACTACCGGGGCTACTTCCTCGGCGTCCAGGCGGTGGCGCCGATCATGGCGGCCCAACACCGGGCCCGCCCGGATCTGATGTTCGACATCGTCGAGATCAACTCCAAGTCCGGCCTGGCCGGTTCGAAGCGTAATTTCGCCTACGCCGGCTCGAAATTCGGCGGCATCGGTCTGACCCAGTCCTTCGCCTTGGAGTTGGTCGAGTCGGGCGTCAAGGTCAACGCCATCTGCCCCGGCAATTTCCTGGACGGACCGCTCTGGTCGGACCCCGAACGGGGCTTGTTCGTGCAATATTTGAGGGCCGGCAAAGTGCCGGGCGCGACCAGTCTGGCCGACGTCAGGGCCTACTATGAGGCCCAGGTGCCGATGGGGCGTGGTTGCACGCCCGCTGATGTGGCCGAGGCCCTGTTCTACATCGTCGCCCAGCAGTACGAGACCGGTCAGGCCGTCCCCGTGACCGGCGGCCAGATCATGATGAGTTGAGGTTGAGGTTCCTAAGATGACAGATCACATTCCCACCACCCAGCGGGCCGTCGTCTTCACCGGCCCCGATCAGATCGAGATCGATCCGGCCAAACCGCTGCCGCCGTTGGGGCCGACCCAGTTGCTATTGCGCATGGAGGCCTGCGGCATCTGCTTCTCCGACACCAAGTTGCTGCACGCCTTCAGCCAGCACCCCCGTAAGAGCCAGGCCGTGGGCGGCCTGACCCCAGCCGAGTTGGCCACCGTGGCCGGGTACGCTCCGGGAGACCGGCCGGTCACGCCCGGACACGAGCCGGTGGCCCGCATCGTGGCGGTGGGCGACCAGGTCCGGCGCCACCAGGTGGGGGAGCGGGTGGCCATCCAGACCGACTACCGGCATCTGCCGACGGCGGCCTCCAATGTCTCCTTCGGCTACACCATCGACGGCGGCCTGGCCGAGTACACCATCTTGGACGAGCGGGTCGTGATCGAACCTGAGACCGGTGAGCGCTTCTTGATCCCGGTCTCCGAGCGCCCCTCGGCCTCCGCCATCGCTTTGGCCGAGCCTTGGGCCTGCGTCGAGGCCTCGTACGCCTGGGGCGAACGCCGCACTCCGGTCCAGGGCGGCTCGTTGCTGGTGGTGGCGGACGCCGGCGCCCAGGTCGAAGGCTTGGATGAGTTGCTGGCCCAGGCCCAGCCGGCCCGCCAGGTCACCGTCGGCCTACCCGGCTCGGATCCGACCACTCAGGCTCTGGACTCGGTCGACCAGGTCACCGGCCAGTTCGACGACATCGTCTATTTCGGCTCCGATCCGGACCTGGTGGAGGCCTTGGGGCCGCGCCTGGCCAGCGGCGGACTGATGAACCTGGTGACGGGCGGGGCCAGCTTCGGCCGGCCGGTCCAGATCGACGTCGGCCGGGTCCACTACGACCTGATCCGCTACACCGGCAGCACCGGCCATCGGCCCCAGCCGGGCTACGACGCCGTGCCGGCCAGTTGCGACCTCGGCCCGGGCGACCGGGTGGCGGTGATCGGGGCGGCCGGTCCGATGGGCCTGATGCACGCCGTCCGCGCCATCACCTTGGGGGTGCCGGACGTCAGCTTGGACGCGGTCGACGTCAATGACGAGCGGCT
The DNA here is from genome assembly GCA_031267645.1 of Propionibacteriaceae bacterium. Taxonomy (GTDB): domain Bacteria; phylum Actinomycetota; class Actinomycetes; order Propionibacteriales; family Propionibacteriaceae; genus WQYJ01. The sequence continues at coordinate 30,122 of JAIRYW010000047.1, read as the reverse complement.
GGCCCACCTGGAGCAGGTTCTGGCCCCGCTGGCGGCCCGCACCGGGGCCAAGGCCCGGGTCTGGAACTCGACCAGCCAACCCCTGCCGGAGCAGGCTTACGACTACGTCGCCCTGATGGTGCCGGCCGGCCCCTTGGTGGCCCAGGCCATCGCTTGGGCCGGGCCCGGCTCGGTCGTCAACGCCTTCGCCGGCTTCGCCGTCGGCACCATGGCCGGGCTCGACCTGGACGCCATCGTGGAGCGTCACGTCTATCTGGTCGGCACCTCGGGCTCGCGCATCGTCGACGTCGCCACCGTGGTGGGGCGGATCGAGGACGGGGTGGTCGACACCAACATCTCGCTCGACGCCATCAGCGGACTGGACGGTGTGCCGGCCGCCATCGCCTCCGTCATCGACCGCACCAGCCAGGGCAAGATCGTGGTCTACCCGGCGCTGGGCGACATGGGGCTGATCCGTCTGGTCGACCTGCCTCAGCGACTGCCCGAGGTGGCCGCCGCCATGGTCGACGGTCAGTGGACCAAACAAGCCGAGGAAGTCCTGCTGCGGACCGTTCCGGCTCTCTGAGACCAGCCCCAACCATCGAATCAGCGCAAAGGAGTACGGACATGGCCGAAGTTCTGGTGATGCCCCAGCTGGGCAACACCGTCGAGTCCTGCCTCATCACCGCCTGGCGGGTCGAAGTCGGCCAGCCGGTCGACCCCAGCACGGTGCTGTGCGAGATCGAGACCGACAAATCGGCCATGGAAGTGCCGGCCGGACTGAGCGGCCTGCTGCTGGCCCGTTTGGCCGAGGTCGGCGACGAAGTGCCGGTCAAGGCTCCTCTGGCCGTCATCGGCCAGCCGGGCGACGACATCTCGGCCTGGACCGGCGCCGAGCCGCCCGCCGCGGTGGCTCCGACCGACTCAGAACCCGCCGCGGTGGCTCTGCCCGAGCCCATCGCGGTGGCTGTGCCCGAACCAGTCCCGGTGGCCGTGCCGGAGGCTTTGCCCCCGCCCGCTCCCGCCGTCGGATCGTCGCTCCCGTTCGCCCCGGCGGTTGGGATGGGCCAGACCGGACCCAAAGCGGCCAGTCCCCGGGCGCGTGAGCTGGCCGCCGTCTACGGCATCGCCATCGACAGCCTGACCGGCAGCGGACCACGGGGCCGGGTGATCGAGCGCGACGTGCTGGCGGCCGCCGCCGGCCAAGGCTCGGCCGCCGCCTCCAGCCTGGTGACGCCGGACCCGGCCCCGGAGCCGGTGGCGCCGGAACCGCTGGTGGACGACTCGGCGCCGGCCGAACCGTCGGGCCCGACCGGGACGACCCGGGCCGTCCAGACTCAGTCCCAACCCGAGGCCGGTCGGCCGGACAGCGGCAGCGGCATCGGCGGCCGGGTCCGACTGGCCGACTTGATCGGGCAGACCGCCCGCAGCCAGGCCGAGCCGGATCAGCCCAGCGCGCCCCCGGCCCCGGCTGCGCCCCCGCCGCCGGACCAGCCGCTGCCCCCGGAGCCAGTCCCGACCAGTGGCGCCATCTCCGCCACCCACCCGGCTCTGGCCGGGCCGATCGACGACCCCAGCTTCCCCGGGCCGGTCGACCAGACCGTTCTGCGCGGCATCCGTCAGCTGGTGGCCGGCCGGATGCTGGCCTCGCTGTCGAACCACGCCCAGCTGACCTTCGACAGCAGCGCCCCCGCCACCAACCTGCTCAACTTGCGGGCCCGCCTGAAGCGGTCCGATCCGGTCCTGGGCATGAACGGCGTCACCATCGGCGACCTGGTGGCCTACGCCGCCGTCCAGACCGCCCGCCAGCACGCCGGACTCAACGCCACCCTGGCCGACGGGGTGCTGAGCCGTTACGCCGAGGTCCATCTCGGTCTGGCCGTCGACACCCCGCGCGGTCTGCTGGTGCCGACCGTCCGCTTCGCCTCCCGCCTGGGTCTGCGCCAGTTCTCCAGTCAGACCAAGGACCTGGCCGCCAAGGCCCAATCCGGCTCGGTCAGCCCCGATCTGCTGTCCGGGGCCACTTTCACCGTCACCAATCTGGGGGCCTTCGGCATCGAGAGTTTCACCCCGATCCTGAACAGTCCCCAGGTCGCCATCTTGGGCGTCAACGCGATCCGGCCCCAACCGACCATCCGGCCCGACGGCGGACTGGCCGTGGAGCAGCGCATCGGCTTCTCCTTGACGGTCGACCACGCCGTCGTGGACGGGGCCGACGCGGCCCGCTTCCTGGCTGATCTGGTGGCCCTGGTGGCCGACATCGACATCGCCGTACTGGACTGAGAGGGCTTGACCAATGACTGATCACGACGTCATCGTCGTCGGCGGAGGGCCGGGTGGCTACATCGCGGCCGAGCGTCTGGCCGAGGCCGGCCGCCGCGTTCTGCTGGCCGAGCCGAACGCCTTGGGCGGGGCCTGCTTGAACGTCGGCTGCATCCCGACCAAGAGCTTGCTCAACTCGGCCAAGCTCTACCGCCAAGCCCTCGATTCGACCACCTTCGGCGTCAGCGCCGAGGCCGTGCGCTACGACTGGGGCCAGATCCAGGCCTGGAAGGACAAGACCGTCCAAACCCTGGTCTCCGGCGTGGGGGCCAAGCTACGTCGGCTGAAGGTCGAGGTGGCGCCCCAAGCGGCTCGTTTCGTCGCTCCCGGAGTGATCGAGCTGGCCGGCCAGCGCCATCAGGCCGACCACATCATCGTCGCCACCGGCTCGCTGCCCTCGATGCCGCCCATCCCGGGGGTCGAAGGCAACCCGCTGGTGCTGGATTCGACCGCCTTGCTGTCAGTGGCCAGCCCGCCCCAACGCTTGGCCGTCATCGGCGGGGGCGTCATCGGGGTCGAGTTCGCCAGCCTATTCGCCGACCTCGGCGTCCAGGTCGAGGTGATCGAGATGCTGGACGAGATCCTGCCCTTCATGGACGCCGACGTGGCCGCCAAACTGCGCCGGGCCATGCCTAAGGTCCAATTCCATCTCAAGTGCCGGGTGGAGCAGGTCGAGGGCAGTTCGGTGGTCTACACCGACGCCAGCGGCCAGCGGGTCCGGGTCGAGGCCGACCTGGTTTTGATGGCGGTCGGTCGGCGGCCTTGTCTGGAGGGCTGGGGGGCCGAGCTGAGCGGCTTGGAACTGACCAGCCGAGGCGTCACGGTGGACGACACCATGCGCACCAATCAGCCCGGGGTCTGGGCCGTGGGCGACATCACCGGCCGTAGCCTGCTGGCCCACGCCGCCTACCGGATGGGCGAGATCGCCGCCGCTTTGATCATCGACCCGTCCAGTCGGGAGCGGGGCCAGACCATGCGTTGGGACACCATCCCCTGGGCTGTTTACGGCCACCCGGAGGCGGCCGGAGTCGGCCTGACCGAGCGGGAATGCGTCAAGCGAGGATTGACTGTACGCTGCGTCACGGTGCCGTTGACCCTGTCCGGACGTTTCGTGGCCGAACACGGCTTGAGCGCCTCCGGCGTGGTCAAACTGGTGGCGGAGCCGGACTCCGGTTTGATCCGCGGCCTGCAGATGATCGGCCCCTACGCCCCCGAGACGATCTGGGGCGTGGCCGGCGTCCTGGAGAACGAATTCAGCGTGGACGACCTCAAACAGGTCGTCTTCCCCCATCCGACGGTGTCCGAAGGCATTCGCGAGGCCGTTTGGGCCTGGCGGGGTTGAGCCGTGCCAGCAGAAAAGAATCGAGGACCAAGACAATGACCAAGTCCCTGCTCGTCGACCCCGCCGTGGTGCGGGCCAGAGGCGCCATCCGGTTCTCTGAGATACCGCTCAACACCTATCAGCTCGATCTCGGCACCGAGATGGCCCGTTACGGCCCCCAGGGCTTGGTCGACGTCCTGCACGACATGATCGTGGTGCGTCAGTTCGAGTCGATGCTGAACTCGATCAAGACCACCGGAGCCTGGCAGGGCGTGCCCTACAACCACGCCGGCCCGGCCCACCTGTCGATCGGGCAAGAGGCGGCCGTGGTGGGTCAGGCTTTGGAACTCGGTCCCCGTGACCTCGTCTTCGGCTCGCACCGTTCCCACGGCGAGATCCTGGCCAAGTGCTTCTCGGCCGCCCGTCAGCTGCCGACGGCCGATGTGGCTCAGGTCATGCAGTCCTTCTTGGGCGGCGAGACCCTGGCTCTGGCCGAGCGGATCGGCTATCAGTCGGATCAGGACCTGTCGGCTAATTTCATCCTCTTCGGCACCTTGGCCGAGATCTTCGCCCGCAAAGCCGGCTTCAACCGGGGCATGGGCGGGTCGATGCACGCCTTCTTCGCTCCCTTCGGGGCCATGCCGAACAACGCCATCGTGGGCGGTTCGGCCCCCATCGCCCAGGGGGCCGCCCTGTACAAGCGGATCAACCAGGAGCCGGGCGTGGTGGTGGCCAACATCGGCGACGCCTCGCTGGGCTGCGGTCCGGTCTGGGAGGCCATCTGCTTCTCCGCCATGGACCAGTTCCGTCAGCTCTGGCCGGAGTCGGCCGGTGGCAACCCGCCCATCCTGTTCAACATCTTCAACAATTTCTACGGCATGGGCGGTCAGACCGACGGCGAGACCATGGGCTACGACGTCCTGGCCCGGGTCGGGGCCGGCGTCAATCCGGAGGCCATGCACGCCGAACGAGTGGACGGTTTCAACCCTCTGGCGGTGGCCAACGCGGTGCGGCGGAAGAAGGAGCTGCTGGAGTCCGGGCAGGGCCCGGTCCTACTCGACGTCATCACCTACCGGGTGTCCGGGCATTCGCCCTCTGACGCCTCCAGTTACCGCAGCAAGGAAGAAGTCGAGCTGTGGCAGGAGGCCGATTCGATCCGGGCCTTCGGCGACCTCTTGGTCGGCAACGGCGTCATCACGCCGAGCGCCATCGACGACATCCAGGCCGCCGTGGTCGACCGCCTGGCCCGGGTCTTGGCCCTGGCGGCCGACGACCAGGCCTGCCCCCGGGTGGACGCTCCCTTCATCGAGTCGGTCATGTACTCGAACCAGCACGTCGAGAGTTTCGCGGTCGACCGCCGGGCCGAACTGTCCCAGCCTCTGACCGACAACGCCCGACTCAAGGCCATCGCGACCAAGACACGGCGGGCCACCGACGAGCACGGCCAAGCCGTCTCCAAGGTCAAGGCCTATCAACTGCGCGACGGTCTGTTCGAGGCCATGGCCCACCGCTTCTCGATCGACCCGACCATGGCGGCCTGGGGCGAGGATAACCGCGATTGGGGCGGCGCCTTCGCCGTCTACCGGGGTCTGACCGAGCTGCTGCCGTACAACCGGTTGTTCAACTCGCCCATCTCGGAGGCCGCCATCGTCGGCGCCGGGGTGGGTTACGCGCTGAGCGGCGGCCGGGCCGTGGTCGAGCTGATGTACTGCGACTTCTTGGGCCGGGCCGGCGACGAGATCTTGAACCAGGCCGCCAAGTGGCAGGCCATGTCGGCCGGGCTGCTCAAGCTGCCGCTGGTCATCCGGGTCTCGGTCGGCAACAAGTACGGTGCCCAGCACTCGCAGGACTGGTCCGCCATCGTGGCCCACATCCCCGGTCTCAAGGTCTACTACCCGACCACCCCGACCGACGCCAAGGGCATGCTCAACCTGGCCTTGGCCGGGACCGACCCGGTGGTCTTCTTGGAGTCGCAGATGTTGTACGACATCGGCGAGCAATTCGAACGCGGCGGCGTGCCGACCGGTTACTACGAGACTCCGGAGGGGGAGCCGGCTCTGCGCCGGGAGGGCTCCGACATCACCATCGTGACCCTCGGCCCGACCTTGTACCGCGCCCTGGCCGCGGCCGACCGCTTGAAGTCGGACTACGGGGTGTCAGCCGAGGTCATCGACCTGCGCTTCTTGGCCCCGCTCAACCTGGACCCGATCATCGCCTCGGTGCGCAAGACCGGCCGGCTGCTCTTGGCCACCGACGCGGTCGAACGCGGCTGTTTCCTGCAGACCGTCGCCACCACCGTCCAGCAAGCCTGCTTCGACGTTCTGGACGCCCCGGCCGTGGTGCTGGGCTCGCGCAACCACATCACGCCGGCCCCGGAGCTGGAGGCCCTCTTCTTCCCCCAGGCCAGCACCATCGTCGACGCCATCGACCAGCGCATCCTGCCCCTGCCCGGCCATCGGCCCGGCTCGGACCAGTCGGAGGAGGAACTGCTGCGCCGCCAGCGTCTGGGGGTGTGAGCCGGACCGACCGCCGCTGACTGCTTCCCCCGCCGGGGGATCGAGTCGCTCGGTCGTCCGTCCGGGCGCCGTATTGTGGCCTGACGATGAACGAGTTCCGCCCCACCCCCAGCTTGCGCCAGATCTGGGGCCGCCGCCGGCTGATCGGCGACGGCGGCATGGGCACGATGGTGCAAGCCGGGCGTCCCACGCTGGAGGACTACGCCGGCCATGACGGCTGCACCGAGATCCTCAACCTGACCCAGCCTGGGTTGATCGAATCGATCCATCGGGCCTACTTGGAGGCCGGCTCGGACATCATCGGAAGCAACACCTTCGGAGCCAACCTGACCGCATTGGGCGAGTACGGTCTGACCGATCGGCTGGAGGAGCTGGCCGAGGCCGGGGCCCGCCTGGCCCGGACGGCGGCCGACTGGGCCAGCACCGCCCAGAGGCCTCGTTTCGTGTTCGGTTCGATGGGGCCGGGCACCAAGTTGGCCAGTCTGGGCCAAGTCAGCTACGCCGACCTGCGCCAGGGCTACCTGCGCCAGGCCCGAGCCCTGTTGGCCGGCGGGGTGGACGGCTTCCTGATCGAGACCTGCCAGGACCTCTTGCAAGCCAAGGCGGCCGTCAACGCCGCCCGCCAGGCCCGCCGCGAGTCCGGCGGCGACCAACTCATCGTGGTCGACGTCACGGTCGAGACCAATGGGGCCTTGCTGGCTGGGGCCGACATCGCCGCCGCCTGGGCCAGCCTGTCCGGTCTGGGCCTGGACGGGGTCGGCCTGAACTGTGCCACCGGCCCGGCCGAGATGCGCCCCCACCTGCGCCAGCTGGCTGGTCTGAGCCAAGTGCCACTGGTTTGCATGCCCAACGCCGGCCTGCCCGAGTTGGGCCCGGACGGAGCGGTCTACCCGCTGACCCCGTCCGAGCTGGCCCGGGCCTTGAGCGATTACGCCGACAGCTTCGGATTGGCCCTGGTGGGCGGTTGCTGCGGCACCACACCGCAGCACATCCGGGCCTTGGCCCAGGCGGTGGCCGACCGGCCGCTGACCCGGCCGCCGGTCCCGCCCGCTCCGGCTCTGTCCTCGGCTTACAGCGCCGTGGCCATGGACCAGGAGGTGTCGTATCTGGCGGTGGGGGAGCGGGCCAACGCCAACGGGTCGAAAGCTTTCCGCCAGGCCCTGCTGGAGGAGCGCTGGGAGGACGCCGTCGCCATCGGCCGGGACCAGGTCCGTCAAGGGGCCCATGTCATCGACCTCAGCGTCGACTGGGTGGGACGCGACGCGGTGGCCGACATGGCCCAGCTGGCCGGTCGTTTCGCCCAAGCCGTGGCCGCCCCCATCATGGTCGACTCGACCGACCCGCGGGTCATCCAGACCGCCCTGGAGCGTCTGCCCGGCCGCAGCGTGGTCAACTCGGTCAGCTTCGAGGAGGGCTCGGGCCCCGATTCGCGCTACCGCCGGATCGTGCGGCAGGTGGTCGAGCACGGCGCGGTGGTGGTGGCCTTGTGCATCGACCAGGCCGGCCAGGCCCGCAGCGCCGAGCGCAAGGTGGCGGTGGCCGAGGCCCTGATCGACGACCTGTGCCGCCAACACGGGTTGAACCTGAGCGACATCGTGGTGGACTGTTTGACCTTCCCCATCGCCACCGGCCAGGACGAGACCCGCCGCGACGGCCTGGCCACCATCGAGGCCATCCGCCAGCTCAAGCGGCGCTGGCCCGGACTGCACACCGTGCTGGGGGTGTCCAACGTCTCCTTCGGCCTCAACCCGACCGCCCGTCGCGTCCTCAACTCGGTCTTCTTGGCCGAGTGCCGGGCGGCCGGCTTGGACTGGGCCATCGTGCCGCCGGGCCGGATCATGCCCTTGGCCGATCTGGACGACGAACTTCGACAAGCCGCCCAAGACCTGGTCCATGATCGCCGCCGGCCCGGCTACGACCCCCTGACCCGGTTGTTGGAGTTGTCCGACCGGGCCGGACAGGCGGCCTCGCCCGAACAGCGGGCCAGCCAACGGGCCGACTGGCCGGTCGGGCGACGTTTGACCGCCCGGGTGCTGGAGGGCGACTCCAGCGGCCTGACCGCCGACCTGGCACTGGCTCTGCGGGAGCGACCGGCCATCGACGTCATCAACGCCGACCTGCTGGAGGGCATGCGGGAGGTCGGCCGTCGTTTCGGAGCCGGTCAGACCCAGCTGCCCTTCGTCTTGCGTTCAGCCGAGGTCATGAAGCAGGCGGTGGACTGGCTGCAGCCGCATCTGGGCGGAGCCGAGGCCCACGACCGTGGCACCTTGGTCCTGGCCACGGTGCTGGGCGACGTCCATGACATCGGCAAGAACCTGGTCGACATCATCGTCTCCAACAATGGCTACAAGGTCGTCAATCTGGGCATCAAACAGCCCATCGCCGCCATCGTGGCGGCGGCCGAGGAACATCGGGCCGACGCCATCGGGATGTCCGGGCTGTTGGTCAAGTCGACCGAGGTGATGCGGGACAACTTGATCGAGTTGACCCAGCGCGGCCTGGCCGAGCGCTACCCGGTCCTGCTGGGCGGGGCGGCCCTGAACCGTCGCTTCGTCGAACAGGACCTGGGCCAGTTGTACGGCGGCCAGGTCCGTTACGCCAAGGACGCCTTCGAAGGCTTGCGCCTGATGGAGCAGATCATGGCCGCCAAAGGCGGCGGCGACGACCCGGAGCCGGTCGTGACCCGTCCGGCCGTCCGTCTGGCCGACCGACCGTCGGCCGCCGGACCGGCCCGCTCGGCGGTGGCCCGGCCGGTCCCCGGCTCGGTCGAGCCGCCGCGGCCGCCGTTCTGGGGCGCCCGGGTGGAGCAGGTGGACCAGTTGAACCAGATCGCGGCCCGGCTCGACAGCAAGGCGCTCTTCGCCGGTCAGTGGGGCCTCAAAGCCAGTCCCGGCGGGCCGAGCTACCAGGAGTTGGTCGATCAAGCCGGCTGGCCTAGGTTGCGCCGCTGGTTGGATCAGATGGGGCAGGCCGGCTGGGCCGAGCCGGCCGTGGTCTACGGCTACTGGCCGGTCTGCTCCCAAGGACAGGAATTGATTCTGTTCGATCCGACGGCGGCTCAGGCCGGGCTGGCCCCGGAACGCGAACGGGTCCGTTTCCAGTTCCCCCGGCAGAGCCGGGACCCCTGGCTCTGCTTGGCCGACTATTTCCGCGACCGGTCCGAGGCCGAAAGGTTCGGGCCCGACTTGGTGGGCCTGCAACTGGTGACCATGGGGCCGCGTCTGTCCCAGGTCACGGCCGATCTGTTCGCGGCCGACCATTACCGCGATTACCTCGAATTGCACGGTCTGTCGGTCCAACTGGCCGAAGCCTTGGCCGAGCTGTGGCATCAGCGGGTGCGCCAAGAGCTAGGTCTGGCCGGCCCCGGGTCCAGTCCGGCCGAACCTGTTCCAGCCGACCGGGACGCGATGGCGCAGCGAGACCCGGAGCCCCAGTCGACCGGCGGGGTCGGCTGCCGGTACTCCTTCGGCTACCCGGCCTGTCCCGACCTGGCCCAACGCCGGATCTTGGTCCGATTGTTGGGGGCGGACCGGATCGGCGTCAGCTTGTCCGAGCAGGATCAGTTGGAGCCCGAGCAGTCGACCGACGCCCTGATCGTCTGCCATCCCGAAGCCCACTATTTCAACGCCAGGTGAGCCCATGACCGAACCGTTCGACCACTCCGCTGAGGCCATCGCCGACCAGCCAGCCACCCGGCCGGTCGATCTGGCCCCCGGGGCCGCTGGACTGGACCCGGCCGGCCTCGGCCGGCAGGGCCCGCTCGACCCCGTCGCCGACTGGGACCAGACCTGGTCCGGTGTCGCGACCGGGCCGCTGCGCGCCGGCGAGCGGGTCTCGCTGATCGCGCCCAAGGGGCGGCGCCACTCCATCAAGCTGACTCCCGGCGCGGTCTTCCATTCGACTTGGGGCGGCGTCGAACACGACCAGCTGATCGGCCTGATGGACGGCCAGGTCGTGACCTCGGCCGCCGGGGTGGCCTTCTTGGCCCTGCGCCCGCTGCTGGAGGAGTACACCGTCTCGATGAAGCGGGGCGCCGCCGTCATCTACCCCAAGGACGCCTCGTACATCTTGATGTTCACCGACATCTTCCCCGGGGCCAGGGTCTTGGAGGCCGGGGCCGGGTCGGGGGCTTTGAGTCTGTCCCTGTTGCGTGCCATCGGTCCGACCGGACGGCTCTACTCGTACGAGCGACGGGCCGATTTCGCCCAGGTGGCGAGCCAGAACGTGGTCAATTTCTTCGGCGCCGAGCACCCGGCCTGGCGGCTCAGGGTGGGGGACTTGGTCGAGACCATCGGCCCCGAGCCGGTCGACCGCGCCATTCTGGACATGCTGGCCCCCTGGGAGTGCGTGGATTCGGTGCATCAGCGTCTGACGCCGGGCGGTCTGCTGTGTTGTTACGTCGCCACCTGCACCCAGATGGGGCGGGTGATGGACACCATCCGGACCCACGGCGGTTGGACCGAGCCCAGGGCGGTCGAACTCAATGTGCGCGAGTGGCACGCCGAGGGTTTGGCCATCCGGCCCGGCCATGCCGGGCGCGGCCACACCGGCTTCATCGTCTCGACCCGTCGTTTGGGCGACGGCGTCCAGGCCCCTTTGAAGCGCCGACGGCCGGCCCCGGGCGCCTACGGCTCCGATTACGACGGCCCCCGCCCCCGCGGCGTCGAGGGTCCGACCGATTGACCTCGGGCTCGCAGAGCGATCGAGGGCTCACAGGCCGGGCGCCGTCGCTGGCTCGGCCGTCCGGCCGAGGGGTCCAGAGCAGTAGGCTAGACGGCGATGTCTACTTCGCTGTTCTTGCCGCCGGCCGGCCCACCCAGCGCCTTGGAGATGGCCGCCGCCGACACTAGTTCGTTCACCCAGTTCGTCGCTCGGGTCCAGCCCAGTCTGTTGCGGGCCGGGGGACCGGCCAACCTGACGGCCGACGCCTTGGCCCCGCGAGCCACCACCATCGTGGCCTTGACCACAGCCGAGGGGGTGGTGATGGCGGGGGACCGACGGGCCACCATGGGTTCGATGATCGCTCAGCGGGACATTCAGAAGGTCTATCCGGCGGACGAGTTCTCCGCCATCGGCATCGCCGGCTCGGCCGGGCTGGCGGTCGACTTGGTCAAACTCTTCCGGGTCGAGCTGGAGCACTACGAGAAGATCGAGGGTTCCCCCCTGACCCTGGACGGCAAGGCCAACCGTTTGGCCACCATGATCCGAGGCAATCTTGGCTTGGCCTTGCAGGGTTTCGTGGTGGTGCCGCTGTTCGCCGGCTGGGACTCCCAGGCCGGCCGGGGCCGGATCTTCTCCTACGACGCCACCGGCGGCTGCTACGAGGAGACTGGCTACAGCTCGGTCGGCTCCGGCTCGGTCTTCGCCCGAGGGGCTTTGAAGAAGCTCTACCGGCCCGACTTCAGCACCGCCAAAGCGGTCTCGGCGGTGGTCCAGGCCCTCTTCGACGCCGCCGACGACGACTCCGCCACCGGCGGACCGGACCTGGCCCGTCGCATCTTCCCGGTCGTCATCGCCGTCACCGCCGCCGGGTCCTGCCAGATCCCCGAGGCCGAGGTGGCCAAGGTGACTGACAAAGTGGTGGCTTCCCGCCAGAGGCGCCCCGACGGACCGGAGGCCAAGCTGTGAGCGCGCCGATGTTCTACGTCTCGCCGGAGCAACAGGTCAAAGACCGGGCCGAGTTCGCCCGGGCCGGCATCGCCCGGGGCCGGTCAGTCATCGTCCAGCGCTACCGTGACGGCATCCTGTTCGTGGCCGAGAACCTCTCCCAATCCCTGCACAAGGTGTCTGAGATCTACGACCGGATCGGCTTCGCCGCCGTCGGCCGCTACAACGAGTTCGACAACTTGCGCATCGCTGGCATCCGGCACGCCGACATTCGGGGTTACGCCTACGACCGGCGCGACGTGACCGGGCGGATGTTGGCCAACGCCTACGCCCAGGTCCTCGGCACCATCTTCTCGGCCGTGGCCGAGAAGCCGTACGAGGTCGAGCTGGCGGTGGCCGAAGTGGGCCCCAGCCCGGATCAGGACCAGATCTTCCGCCTCACCTTCGACGGTTCGATCGCCGACGAGCGCGACTTCTGCGTCATGGGCGGCGCGGCCGAGCAGATCTCAGCCGCCTTGGCTGAGACCTACACCGTGGCCAGCCTGCCGCAGGCTTTGACCACGGCGGTGCGGGCCTTGGCCAGCGATCCGGGGCAAGACGGCCCGGTCGGGGTCGAGGCCATCGAAGCCGCCGTGTTGGACCGGGACCGGCGCCAGACCCGTAAGTTCGCCCGGCTCAGCCGGGCCCAGCTGGCGGCCGTCTTGGATCCGGCCCCGCCCGGCCCGACCAGCCCGCCCGCCCGGCAACCCCGCCGGCGGGCCGGAACCGGAACGGACCAGAACGGCCAGCATGGCTGAAACGAGCCCTGAGCCGGGCCAACGAGCCGGCGCGGCCGGCGGCGACTGTTTGATCGTCGGCGCCGGGCTGATCGGCTGCTCCATCGGTTTGGCCCTGCGGGCGGCCGGGCGGACGGTCTGGCTGCGGGACGCCAAACCAGAGATGGCGGCGGCCGCCGCCGCTGTCGGAGCCGGCTCGGTCTGGTCCGACAGTGGCGGACCAGAGCGGTCCGCCATCGCCTTGGTGGTGGTGGCGGTCGAGCCGATGGCCTTGGCCGAGGTCGTGGCCGAGCAGCTGGAGGCCTGCCCCGGCGCCACCGTGACCGACGTCGGCTCGGTCAAAGCGGCCGTCTTGGCCGAGTTGGTCGAACGGGGGGCCGACATCAGCCGTTACGTCGGCTCGCATCCGATGGCCGGCTCCCATCGGAACGGTCCGTTGGGGGCCCGGGCCGATCTGTTCCTGGACCGCACCTGGGTCATCACGCCGCACTGGCGGGAAGATTTCGAGCGCACGGCCGAGGTCGAGGCCTTGGCCCGACAATGCGGCTCGCGCGTCGTCTTGATGTCGGCCGCCGACCATGACGTGGCGGTGGCCCAGGTCTCCCATCTGCCCCAGTTGATGAGTTCGATGATGGCCGGCCGGCTCAACGCCGTGCCCTATCTGAACCTGTCCCTGGCCGGCCAGGGCGTGCGCGACGTCACTCGGGTGGCGGCCAGCGACCCCGACCTGTGGGGTCAGATCGTGGCCCTCAACCGGGAGGCCGTACGGGTCGAGTTGGAGCGGGTCCAAGCCGACCTGGCCGACCTGATCGCCAACCTCGACAACACCCGCGCGGTGCGCCGTTTCATCGCCCGGGGCCGAGCTGGAACCCAGGGCCTGCCCGGCAAGCACGGCCGGGGCCGCAGCGACGTCTGGGAGCCGGTCGTGATCGAGATCCCGGACCAGCCGGGAGCTTTGGCCGGCATCTTCGCGGCCGTCAACCGCATCGGCGTCAACGTCGAGGACGTCGCCATCGAGCATGACGCCGTGCGCGAGGTCGGCTTCTTGACCATCTCGGTGGAGGGGGCCGAACGGGCCGCCCACTTGGCCAGTGCCATGGTCGAGGCCGGTTGGAAGCTGGGGTCCTGATGGGGTTCCTGATCGCCATTGACGGCCCGGCTGGGTCGGGCAAGTCGACGGTGGCCAAGGCGGTGGCCAGTCGACTCGGCTTCGGCTACCTGGACACCGGGGCGATGTACCGGGCGGTGGCCTGGGCCGGGCTGAGCCAGGGTTTGGCCCGGACCGACGCCGACGGCGTGCTGGCTTTGACCGAGTCGATCGCGCTCGAATTGTCAGCCGACCCGAACGACCCTTGGGTGCGCTGGGACGGCCGCGACGTGACGGAGCCGATCCGGCGGCCCGAGGTCTCGGCCTGGGTCTCGACGGTGGCCACCAATCCGGGGTGTCGCTCTGAGCTGGTGGACCGTCAGCGGGCCATCGTGGCCGGGCGCGATTTCGTCTTGGAGGGGCGCGACACCACCACCGTGGTGGCTCCCCAGGCCCAGGTCCGGGTCTTGCTGGTGGCCGATCCCGAGGTCAGACTGCGCCGGCGGGGGGCCGAGCTGGGGCCGGCGGTCGACCGGTCCGGTCTGGTCGACCAGGTTTTGCGCCGGGACCGGGAGGACTCCGCCCTGGTCGAATTCGAGCGGCCCGCCAGCGGCGTGACGGTGATCGACTCGACCGAGTTGACGGTGGCTCAGGTGGTGGATCGGATCGTCGGTCTAGCCGACCAGGCCGGGCTGGGTAGACTCACCGGGTCGGACCCCCTGGTCTAAGGACTCACCAGGGTCCCAGGCCAGGGTCGGGTCCGGCCGATGGCCCTGGGCTGGACTGAGCCGCAGAATTCGGCTCCGACGGTGGTCGAACCGCCCGGAGGGCGGATCGGCGGCGGGACAGACTGGCCGGTCCGTCGATGGGTGGTCGATCGAGTGAACGGCGGGAGAACGTGGTGTTTAGGCGAATGAGGAAGGGCGGGACCGACCGCCGTCGAGCGACGGCGCGGTCGACGCGCCTGGGGCCGGCCGCGGCTTCAACCATCGAGTCAGGGAGGGGTCGGCGGTGAGCCCAGTCATCCCACCGTCGCAGCCCGCCGCCGACGACCAGCGTCCGGCCCCGCTCGATCCGGTCGAGTCGGCCGACCTTGCGGCCGCTTCCGATCCGATGGCCGAGGACTGGTCCGCCGACGCGGCGACGCCCAGCCCGGCCAAACCGGTGGTGGCGATCGTGGGACGGCCCAATGTGGGCAAATCCACCCTGGTCAACCGGCTTTTGGGTCGTCGCCAAGCGGTGGTCCAAGACACCCCCGGGGTGACCCGGGACCGGGTCAGCTACGACGCCGTCTGGTCGGGTCGTGAGTTCACCGTGCTGGACACCGGCGGCTGGACCATGGCCGACCAAGGCTTGGCCGGCCAGATCACCGAGCAGGCCGAATTGGCGGTGGCGGCGGCCGACGCCATCGTCTTCGTGGTCGACGCCCAGGTCGGGGCGACCGACCAGGACGAGGCCGTGGTCAAGGTGCTGCGGCGGAGCCGTAAGCCGGTCGTGCTGGCGGCCAACAAGGTCGACGGCGTGCACTGGGAGTCGGAGGCGGCTGGCCTGTGGAATCTGGGGTTGGGCGAGCCGTACCCGGTCTCGGCCCTGCACGGACGCGGCTCGGGCGACCTGCTCGACGTCATCTTGCAGGTTTTGCCGACCGCCCCGCCGGAACAGTTCGACCAGGTCGACGGACCGCGCCGGATCGCCATCGTGGGCAAACCCAACGTCGGCAAATCGTCCCTTTTGAACCGCCTGGCCGGCAGCAGCCGGTCGGTGGTGGACGACGTCGCCGGCACCACCGTCGACCCGGTCGACGAGCTAGTCGAGTTGGAGGGACAGATCTACCGTCTGATCGACACCGCCGGCATCCGGCGGCGGGTCAAGGAGGCCAGCGGGCAGGAGTATTACGCCTGGTTGCGCACCCAATCGGCGGTCGAGCGGGCCGAGGTCTGCCTGGTCGTGATCGACGCCAACCAGCCGGTGTCGGAGCAGGACCTCCGGGTCCTGTCGATGGTGGTCGAGGCCGGACGGGCCCTAGTGGTGGTGTACAACAAGTGGGACCTGACCGACGAGGAGCGTCGCCACTATCTGGAGCGCGAGGTCGAACGCGACCTGGGCCACATCGCCTGGGCCCCCCGTGTCAACCTGTCGGCTCTGACCGGCCGCAACGTCAACCGCTTGGAGACGGCGATCGAGACCGCCTTGGAGGGTTGGGGCACCCGGGTCTCGACCGGGCGCCTGAACGCCTTCCTGGGCCGGGTGACGGCGGCCCATCCCCACCCGGTGCGGGGCGGCAAACAGCCCCGTATCCTGTTCGGCTCCCAAGTCCAGAACTGCCCGCCCAGCTTCGTCCTGTTCACCACCGGCGAACTGGACCCGCCCTATCAGCGCTTCTTGGCCCGCCGTCTGCGCGAGGACTTCGGCTTCGAAGGCAGCCCGATCCAGGTCGAGGTCCGACCCCGTGTGAAACGCCCCCGCTGATGGTCGTGGTCCGTCTCTCAGATGTGGTCGTTCTGTCGAAGCCCAGCGCTGCGTCAGCATCGATCACGGCCAACGCATACTCTGCGCGCCGCGCCAAGCGTGAGGCGGCGCTCGAGCGGTTGAGGGCCGGCAGCGACACGATGAGTCTGAACCCAGTGGCGTTGATCCGTCAGGACCGCGACCGCTGAGGTTTGTCATTGACGCCTCGGCTGGGCGCGACCTGAGAACGCCGTCCTGGCCACCGCTGATCAGCGGCTGGCCAAACTAGCGACGACCGCAGGGATCACCGTCGTCCCGGCCTAGCTCTTGGAGCCGTTCTGGTCGGCCCCAAGGTCCACCGACCCGGCCGACGAGTCGACGTGGGACGATGCCGCCCAGTCGTAGTAGAGTCTTCCCTTGGCGCCTGGGGCGCCTACAACTGAAGATCGGGCTGTGGCGCAGCTTGGTAGCGCACTTGACTGGGGGTCAAGGGGTCGCAGGTTCAAATCCTGTCAGCCCGACCGTATGGGGTCTGGGAACATCCTGGACAGCCGAACCTACGGCTTCGCGGGTTCAGCCTGCCGCCCTGCTTTCGTCCGTCAGGGGCTAATCCACGAAAGGCCTCCGCAGGTAGACTCTGAGGGCTGTGCCGCGCGGCGGGTTTAAGGCGACCTGGCGCGCAGACATTTAACTCCGGCTCCCGTGAACGAGGAGGATTCACTGATGGCTGAAACTAATGCCGGTTGGTACGACGATGGGACCGGCGTCAAACGGTGGTGGGATGGGCAGAAATGGACCGATCAGACGCAGCCACCGCCGCCGGTGGCCGGGATCGGCGACGCCATCGACAGAATTCGGGCTGAAGCGACTGCCGGGTCCCGTCCGCGGCCAGCCGCCGCCGGGATGAGTTATGTCGTCCTCCAAGTGATCCTCAAAGAGAAGCTCTGGGGAACGGGTTCAGGGAACCTGACGGAACTCGAACGGGCCATCAACGCCCAGGCCGCGCTCGGCTACCGGCTCCACACCATCACCACCGCGGCGTCGGGCAGCAAGGGACTCGGTGGGGGCGACCGGGTCCAGGCCACTATGGTCTTCGAGAAACTCGTCTAAGCGCCGGTCGGGAGGAAGATACATGGCCGCCCCAGCCCTGCCACGGCTCACCGGGGCGAACTTTGACCTCGCCTTGATCAACCCGGCGGTCCACGAATACGGGGATGCCGACCTGCCGCCGCTGCGGCATGGTGCGACGGAGGCGGGCACCGCCTGATGGGCGCGCACACGGTCACATCGCCCGACGGTCGGACGGCCTCATTGCGGTACCTGGACGCTGGGACCGGTCGGCCGGTCGTGTTCCTCCACGGGTTGGGTGGGGCGTCCACTCTCGACTACGCCGAAGTCGCCGCCGCGCCCGGCTTGGCTGGCTTCCGGCTCGTCTTGGTGGATCTGATGGGTTCGGGCGGCAGTGATCGGCCCGACTGGTTCGACTACAGCGTCGCTGGGCAGGCCCGCCGCCTGGATGGTTTCTTGGCCGATCTCGGTCTTCGTCCGGTCGTCTTGTTCGGGCACAGCATGGGCGGGGCGGTCGCGCTCAGTCTGGCCGCCTTGGATCCGGACCGGGTGGCCGGGGTCATCTTGACCGAGGCGAACCTCGACTCGGGCGGCGGCATTTGGAGCCGGGCCATCGCCGAGCAGACGGTGGACGACTTCACGCGGACCGGCTATGCGGAGTTGCTGGCGGCGGCCGAGGCCGACCGCAACCCCTGGGCGGCTACCCTGCGCTTGTCGTCTCCGCCGGCGCTCTGGGCCGAGGCCGTGTCGCTGGTGGCTGGCGCGACACCGTCCTGGCGGGACATCCTCTACGACCTGACCTGCCCCCGCAGCTATGTCTTCGGCTCCCGCAGCTTGCCGGACCTGGATCTGGAGGAGCTACCGCGCCACGGCGTGCGGACTCTGGTCGTGCCTGATTGCGGTCACAACATGGCTTGGGATAACCCGACCGGGCTGGCGGCAGTGGTGGCGTCGAGCCTGGCCGACATACTGAACCAGACTTAGGGTTCAGCGCCGGCCGCAATCGGAGCAGAGCACCAAGGCCAAGGCCAGGTCGATGCCGGCCGACACCTTAGGGTGTCCGCGCTGGCCGCAATCGGAGCCGAGCCGTTCATCGAGGCGGTGCGCAACGGCGCGGATGTGGTCTTGGGCGGATGACGGACGCGGCCGTCATCGCCGCCTAACAAATCCAGAAGGTCTGTCCACCAGGTCGACCGCCGATCACCCGATCTGATGGGGCACGTCGGTCAGCTGGGCCGCGACCGTCCAGAGGGAGGCGGCGTAGTCAGGCCCCCGGAGCGCGCTGCGCGGAATGCTGACTCGCTTGGTCGGGCCGACCAGCGACCGCTGGGGACCGTAATAGGCTCCCTGGGCCGCGGCCGGGTCGGCGGCGGCGAAGAGCAGGGGCTCGGCGCCTTGCTCGACCTCTTGCGAGGGGAGCCAGGTGCGCTGGACCGGCGGTCGGGCCTGCTCCGGGCGGCGGCCCAGGTTGGCCCCGGCGGTCTGCAAATTCGTTCGGGTGAAGCCGGGATGCGCGATGGTGCTGAGCAGAGGCCAGCCCTGGGCCGTCGCCCGCTCGGCCAGCCTAAGACCCATCAGCAGGTCGGCCAGCTTCGACTGGCCGTAGGCGGCCCAGGGGCGGTAGCGGGTGCGCCATTGGAGGTCCTCGAAGTGGATCTCGCCCCGGTTCGCCACCCCGCTCGACATAGTGGCGACCCGGGCCGAACCGGATTCGAGCAGCCGGGGCAGCAGAAGATTGGTCAGGAGGAAGGGGCCGAGGAAATTGCTGCCGAATTGCAGCTCGAATCCGTCCGACGTCTCGATGCGCCGGGGCGGACACATGACACCCGCATTGTTGACAAGGGTGTGGATCGGCTCATCGTCGGCCAGCAGCTGCTGCGCGAAGGCACGGACGCTGGCCAGGTCGGCCAGGTCCACTCGCCGCACCTCGAGCTGGGCGCCGGGGACGGCCGCTGCGATCTCGGCCCGGGCCGCCTCACCCTTGTCGGGCGACCGGACGGCCATGACGACCTGCGCTCCCGCCGCCGCCAACCGTTTGGTGGCTTCTTTGCCGGTGCCGCTGTTGGCCCCGGTGACGATGATGCGCCGACCCTTTTGATCGGGAACTTGGTACATGAGACTCCTGCTGATTGAATAAGAGGACGACGGTCTGTTATTAGAGTAACGGAACGGTGGTCCGTTATACCAGGGGCATCCGATGACACAGCACTTCCAGCGCGCGCGCAACGAAAAACAGCGCGCCTCCCGCCGGGAAGCCATCCTGGCCGCGGCGGCGGCGCTGCTCGATCAAGTCCCAGTCTCCGAACTGACCCTGACGGAGCTGGCCAAGCGTGCTGGGCTGGCCAAGTCGAACGTTCTGCGCTACTTCGAGTCCCGCGAGGGCGTGCTGCTCGAACTCTACGATCGCGAATACCAGGCTTGGCTCGATCAGCTCTCCGATCAGCTCCAGACGGCCACCGACATCGAAGCGGTCGCCGCCACCGTCGCCGCCACCGTGGCCGATCGCCCGCGACTGTGCCAGCTGGCCGCCAATGTGTCGGCTCTGGTCGAACACAACCCGTCCGGAGAGGCGGCGGCGGCGTACAAGAAGTCGGCGCTGGCGAACGCCAGCCGTCTGGCCGAACTGATCGGCGCCCGCCTCGGCGGCTACAGCGTGGAGGCGACGGTGGCGCTGGTCGGAGCCGTCAACCTCGGCATCGGCGGCCTCTGGTCGGCCACGCGCCCCTCGCCGGGCATGGCTTTGGCCTACGAGACGCACCCAGAACTCCCGCAGCTGCGCCATGATCTCGGCATCGCTCTGCATGAGTACGTCGCCACGATCCTGACCGGCCTGGCCCATCGAGAGCCCCGGTTCCCCTTCGTGGGAAGCCTGGGGCCGCTTCCCACCTGGTCGAGGACCGACCCCGCTTAGGCGCGCCTGGTCGGGGCGCGCTCGACGACGGGCACCGACCACCAGGCGCAGCAGCGGAATTCCGGTGTCATCTCCTGGACCGGATCAGGCCGCACCGACGCTGGCGGTCGAGACGGCCGACTGGCCGATACGTCAGGTCAGCCGCTCATCTGGACCATGAACCCCTCCACCCACGTCTCGGGGATGGACTGGGGGAAGACGACCTGGCTCAACACACAACCAACGATGAAACGCCAGTAGACCCCGACCAGCACCTCGGGTTCGATGTCCGCGCGCACCTGGCCGAGGGCCTGGCCCCGCTCGATGACTGGTCTGAGCAGACCCTCCAAGTCGTGCCTCGGCAGTTCGGGGGCCACACAGCGCTCGATTTGGAGCAGCAAACCTTGGCGCACCGCCCAGGCTAGTTTGGAGTCGTGGCGCCGCTCGTCGGGGGCCACCACCGCCAGAGCGAAGCGGCGCAGCCACTGGCCCGGGGCGGTCAGATCGATCTCGGCCACCACATCGCGCTGGACCTCCTGCAGATAGGCGCAGGCGGCCGCGTACAGCGTCTGTTTGGTGGCGAAATATTTGAAGACCAGCGCCTCGCTCAAGCCCGCCGTCCGGGCGATGTCACGGGTGAAGGCGTCTCGGTACCCTTTCCCGGCGAACACCTCGGCGGCCGCCTGGATGATACGTTGCCTGGTCGCCTCGGACATTGGCCCATCCTACGGCTTCCCCGATTCCTGCTCTCTGGACGTCAGCTGGGCCAAGATGGCCGGATAGTCGCGGTCCAGACGATAGAAACAGAGCAGCAGAAGTTGCACCCCGCACAGGATGACCGGGAGCCAGATCTGACAGAAAACCATGGCCGCCAAGGCGGATGGCGGCTGCACGGCGGCCTCGGCGTCGTAGTGGCCCAGTGTCAACACCCATCCCAGCGTCGCCATGCCCAAGCCGGTGCCGACCTTGATCCCGAGGCTGGCGGCCGAATTGATCAGCCCCTCCGACCGGATCCCGGTCTTCCAGCGCCCGTAGTCGCAGACGTCCGCCAGCATGGCGAAGCCGACGGCGGCGAAGGGCACCATGGCCAACCCGGTCAGGGCGGATTTAGCCAGCAGCAGCGGCAGACTGTACGGGTCCAGCAGGAGGATCAGGGGCGCCGCCATCCCAGCCACGGCGGAGGCCCTGGCCAGAGCGCCTTTGCTGATCCGTCGGGCCAAGAACGGCATCACAGCCAACCCGACCAGCATGGGCAACGCCATGGCGACCGCCGCCAAGCCCATCGCGTTCTCGTCGCCGATGATGTATTTGAAGTAGTAGACCGTGACCCCGTTACCGATGTTCTGAAGCAGGAAATAGACCATCAAACAGGCGGTCAAGATGCCCCAGTACTTGTTGGTCAGCACGCCTTTGACCGCCGTCCAAGTGGGCGGCGTCGAGGCGCCGGCCGGCGTGGACGGGTCGATGGCGTGCCTCTCGCGTGTCTTCCAGCCGCAGACCAGAATCGCCGCCACCATGAACACCGCGTATCCGCCGGAGACGATTCGCCAAGCCCCGGGGCCACCGCCCAAGGCGTTGACCAAGGGCATGGTGGCGGCGGACGCGACCACCCCGGACAGGGCGGCGCAGAGCATGCGGATCACGTTGAGGTTCACTCGGCTAGCCGCATGGCGGGTCATGAGCGGAGAGAGCGCGGCGTAGGGGATGTTGACCGCGGTGTAGCAGACCGTGGACATGAGGTTGTAAGTGACGAAGACCCAGAGGATCTTGCCCCAATCGGCTAGGTCCGGCGCCGAGAAGAACAGAACGTAGGCGATGCCGGTCGGAATGGCCATACGGAGCAGCCAGGGACGCGCTTGGCCCAGCTTGGAGCGCGTGCGGTCCACCATGGTCCCCACCACCACATCGGAGACGCCGTCGAAAACTCGGGAGATCAGGACGATCAGTCCCGCCACCGCCGGCGACAGGCCGACCGAGTCGGTCAGGAAGAAGGTGGTGAAGGCGCCCAGCACGCTCCAGGCCACGGACATCCCCAAGTCGCCGGAACCGTAGGCCAACAGTTCGCCCCAGCCCAAGCGGTCGTTCGATGGGTCGGTCAGCGGGGCTCCGGCGGACGCGCCGGCCGGCCCAGGCCGTGATTTCATCGCGAGGTCCTTTCAGAGATCCAAGCCAACAGGTCGGCTGTGACCGCCGGATGGTCGGGTTCGGCCAGCAGGTCGTGGCCGGAATCGGGGTAACACCGGTAAGTCGCGTCCGGGCTTCCGGTGCGCGCGGTCAAGCCGGGATCCGGCGGCGCCACGTCGTCCAGCGCGCCGGCCTGGTAGAGCAGCGGCACCCGCAGCAGTGGCAGTTGCTGGGCCAGTTGTGGTCCCCGTCTGGCCAACACCTCCCGCACGAAGCCCAAGGTGTTGGTGGCTGGACACAGCGGGTCGGCCCACAGACGTCCCGTCGCACCTAGCCAGCGCCGGGCCCCCGCGAAGCTCTCGGCCGGTTGAGCCGGGACGGTCAACTTGGGGAAGAGAGCGCCCAGCGCGCTGATCAGCTTGACGGCGACGGCGGTCGAGCCGCTCAGGCCCACCGTTGAGAAGCTCATAGCGATCACCCCAGCCATCAGGTGGGGGCTGACGATGGCTTGGTCCAGGGCGGTCAAGGCGCCGTACGAGCATCCGGCCAGGAAGACCGGCGTTGCGGGCTGTCGCTTCCGCACCAGGCGCAGCAGCGCGGCTAAATCGCCCCGGGGCTGAGCGAAGCTGTCGATGTGCATGGGCCGGCCCTCGGAGCGGCCGAAACCCCGTGCGTCATAGGCGTAGAAAACGAGGCCGGCCTGCCGGGCCGCCGCCCCCAGCCGTTGGATCGCATCGAGGCTACAATGGTTGTTCGCGCCGTGGGCGAACACGAGGGCCGCCTCGGGTCGGCGCTCCGGCGACCACTCCTCGAAGTACAGCCGGGTCCCGCCTAAACCGTTGAACACTCCTGCTATCGGCGTCTCCACCATACGGACTCCTCCTACCGCTCGACGGCCTGTGAACACCGACGCTAAGCAGTGAGTCCGACTCACACAACGCCCGGCCGAAGAAGGCGACCGCCGCGCTCACCGCCTCCGGGGCGGAGAAGTTCTTGGGCCCGACCGCGCGTCAGGCGGATGGCCGCGGTCTGGGACGATGGAGGACATGGACCTGCGACCCTACTTAGACGGCGCGATCTTGGTCCGGCGGGCCGGGACCGCCAGCGGTCGAGACCACACCGTCCGGCCGACCTCGAACGTCCAGGGCGGCCACCGCGGCATCGCCGCCGGCGCGGCCACCGGCTCTGAAACCGTATGAGCGCAGCTCTCGGATCGACGCCCCGCCGACTGCGTCTGTTGCTGATACAACCGGAGAACCGTCGTATCCACGAATTCCGCCGACGCCAGTTGAACAATTTCGCCCAAGTCACCATGCCCTACTTGGCGGGATACGTCGACCAGTCAGCCTACGAGGTGGCGCTGGTGGACGAGTACCACGACGCCATCCCGTACGCGCAGGACTGGGACCTGGTGGCGCTGACCGTCAACACGCCGAACGCCAGCCACTGCTACGACATCTCCGAGCGATTTCGGGGTCGCGGGATCGCAGTGGTGATGGGCGGACCCCACGCCACCCTCTTGCCCGACGAGGTGGGCGCCTGGTGCGACCATCTGGTGGTCGGCGAGGCGGAATCCACTTGGCCCGAATTCCTAGCCGACTTCGCTCGGGGACGCGCCCAACCCAGATACCAATCAACCCGGGTCCCGACTCTGGCGGGCATCCCGCGCCCGCGCTGGGATCTGCTGCGCCGGAGCCGGACCATGAAGTCCGCTGTCGTCGCCTCCCGGGGCTGCCCGTACCGTTGCCGGTACTGCAATCTCAAGCAGATCTACCACGACGCGCTGCGGACGCGACCGGTGGCTGAAGTCGTGGCAGAACTGGCCGTCAGCCGTTCCCGCTTCTTCGTTTTCTGGGACGACAACCTGTTCGCCGACCGTGGGTACGCCGAACGGCTGCTGCGAGCCGTGGCGCCGCTGAGGCGGCGCTGGGCCGCCCAGGTGACCCTGCGCGACTGCGATGACGAGGAGCTCCTCCAACTGGCCCGACAGGCCGGTTGCCAGTACCTTTTCATTGGTTTGGAGACCTTCTCAGCCGGGTCGCTCAAAGACGCCGGCAAACGTATCAATCCGTTGGCGCAGTACGACCGCATCATCGGGGCGATTCACGCCCACGGCATCATGGTGCAGGCCGGGATCGTCTTCGGCTTCGACTCGGACACCGTCGACGTCTTCAGCCAAACCCTGAGCGCCTGTGAGCGGCTCGGCATCGACGGGGTCACGGCGTCGATGCTGATTCCCCTGCCCGGCACCCCCATCCACCGCCAATTCGCCGCCGAGGGCCGGTTGCTGACGAAGGACTGGACGGCCTACGACGGCAAGACCGCGGTGGCCTTCCAACCCGCCGGCCTGACGGTCGACCAATTGATGGCAGGCTACGCCTGGTTCAGACGCAATTTCTATTCTCTAAGGTCATTTCTCAGACGGATGAGGGTCTCCCGCACCCGGCCGCTGGTGAACTTCGTCATGAACCTCGGGTACTGGCGAGGCGTCCGGGCTCATCGGAATTGACGCGACAGCTCGGCTTTCAGAGCAGACCGACGTCTTTATGCTCTAATTTATTATCCATGTGGTTGAATGACACCATGTACTTCTTGCCCGCCGACACCACCATGGTGTGATTGGATCGCCCGAAAGATTTCGCGAAACGCTTGCGTCCGACTTGTCGTAGGAAATACTCATAATCCAAGGTCACCGGACCCGGGGTGGTTAAGATCGAGTAGCCGAATGTCCGTGGGGGCTGCCCATTCACGGCATAGAGCACGTAGACCGTGCTGGCCGGATTACCCAAGGGCCCACCTAGGGGGGAAGGCGCGACCAGCGGACAATCGAAGACGATTTCCGCCAAGCCAGCGTTCTCCTGCAGTAATACCTTTTTGCGTTTCTTCGTCTTGGCGTTATTCACGACGAATGCGATCACAAAAATAAGGCTGACCGCCACAAACACGGCGATCAAAGCGTAGGGGTTCTTCTGAATCCAATCAACCATACGAGAATCCTCCCATGCGTCATACCCAAAAAATAGTCAGGTCAGAGCCGGCTTGATCGGCCTAGAAGACTGCCCGGCCCAGCACCGCCGCCCCCGTGGCGTCCGGGCCGGCCAGGCCGTCAGGGGGTTGGGCCCAACGCGGCGGGGGCCCGGTTCCAGGTCAGAACCGAACCCCCGCTGCCAGGTCTGGGATCAGTGAACGGGCCGCGATGTCCCGGTCCGCCACCCCGAACCACTAGAAGACGCGGATGGGAATGGCCGCCGGAGCGGCCAGCAGTTCGGCGATCTCGTCGTCGAGCTTGATCAAGGTGATCGAGGCGCCGGCCATGTCGAGGGAGGTGCAGTACTCCCCGACGTAGGACCGCTCCACCACTAGACCCTTGGCCACGGCCAGGTCGTGGGCCAGGCCATAGGCCAGGTACAGCTCGGAGATCGGCGTGCCGCCCAGGCCGTTCGCCATGATCGCCACCCGGTCACCGGCTTGGAAGGGCAGGTCGTTGACCACCGCGGTGAACATCTCCTCGACCAGCGCGTCCGCTGAGGCGATCTTCTCCCGCCGCCGGCCGGGCTCGCCGTGGATGCCCACGCCGACCTCGATCTCGTCGTCGCCCAGTTCGAACAGCGGGCTGCCTTTGGCCGGCGGGGTGCAGGCGGTCAGCGCGATGCCCATGGTGCGGGTCACCGAGTTGACCTTCTCCCCGATCCTGATCAGCTCGTCCAGATCGGCTCCGGCCTCGGCGGCCGCGCCGACCGCCTTCATGACGAAGAAGTTCCCGGCCACACCGCGCCGACCGATGGTGTACAGCGAGTCTTGGACGGCGACGTCGTCGTCGATGAACAACGTCCGCACGGTGATGCCATCGGCTTGGGCGGCTTCCTCGGCCATCTGGAAGACCATACGGTCACCCGTGTAGTTGTTGACTAGCAGCAACACTCCCTTGGGAGAGGCGAGCAGTTTGATGGTCTCATAGACGTAGTCGAAGGGTGGGGCCGAGAACACGTCGCCTGGGCAGGCGGCGTCGAGCATGCCAGGGCCGACGGCCATGACGTGCGCCGGTTCGTGGCCCGAGCCGGACCCCTGGATGATCGAGACCTTGTCCGCCTTGGGAGCGTCGGCCCGATAGATGAGGTTGTATTCCGGCACGTACTTCAACGAATCGGGATTAGCCACAGCCAGCCCGTGCAGCATGTCTGGGACAAAGTTCTTCGGATCGTTGACGAATTTCTTCATTGATTCCTCCAAGGTTGTTGTTGCGGGGTGTAAAGATCAATCCATTTGCCGCTGGAGTGCCTGACCGACTATTCGCCAGCTGCTTGAGGCCAGTTGGCGGCGATGGCCTCCGCGATGACGGCGACGGCGACGGCGCCAGGGTCGGGGGAGCCGATCGATCGCTCACCGGTGTAGGCGGCGCGGCCCCGCTTGGCGATCATCGAAGTCGTGGCGTCGGCGGCGCTGCGAGCGGCTTTGGCGAAGGCGTCGGCGGCGTCGGCGGGGGAGGCCCCAGCGGCGAGGGCGGCCTCCAAGGCGTCGGTGGCGGGCACGAGGGCGTCGACCAGGGTTTTATCGCCCAAGTCGGTGTTACCGCGTTGCTTGATGCCCTCGATGGCGGCCCGGAGCATCGCCACGGCGTCCGCGCCGGTCAGGTCGGTCTTGCCGCGTACGGCGCCAGCGGCCCGCATGAAGGCCGTGCCCCAGATCGGCCCGGACGTCCCGCCGACCCTGCTAGTGACCACAATCGCCACTTTCTGCAGGAAGGCCGACGCGCTCGATCGGTCCAGAGAGTCCCAGTCGTTGACAACGATCTCGAAGCCTCGCGCCAATGAATACCCGAAGTCTCCATCGCCGACCACGGCGTCGAGCTCACAGAATTCCTTCTCTTGGGCGACTGCGGTTTGGGCAACCGTTTTAACGGCAAACTCGACAAGATCTTGGGACGCCATTAGATCCTCCTCATTGACTTGCGTGGCGGGCCTCTTCGCGCGGTTCACGCAGATAACCCATGCTACAGGCGTCCGTGACGCGCGACTAGGGCACCGCACCTAAGTTAATGTGCGAGCGAATCCAGCAGCTAGGTTGATGGAGATATGGAGGAGGCCGTCACCATGATCATGACCAGAACCAGGTTTGACGACGCCGCGACCGCGGCCAGAGGGGAGCGTCATGTCTGAGCCCAGACCGGACAGCCAGGCCGCTCAATTCTGGGAGGCCCGTTACGCCACCAGCGACCAAATCTGGTCCGGCCGGGCCAACCAGGCCCTGGTCGCCGTGGCCACAGATCTGTCACCGGGCCGCGCCCTCGACCTGGGCTGTGGGGAAGGGGCGGACTCGATCTGGCTGGCCCAACAGGGCTGGCGGGTCACCGGCCTCGACATCTCGCCCACGGCGCTGGCCCGGGCCGAACGGGCCGCCGCCCAGGCCGGACTGCCCGACGGCCACATCCGCTGGATCGCCCACGACCTGACGACCTGGGCCAGTGCGGAATCCTACGATCTGGTGACCGCCTGCTTCTTGCAGTCGCCGATCGAGTTCCCCCGGGTCGACGTCCTGCGCCGGGTGGCCGACTTAGTCGCCGCCAACGGCCATCTGCTGATCGTCTCCCACGCCTGTGCCCCGCCCTGGGCGGACCAGCCCGACGGCCATCACCACCGGTTCCTGACCCCGACCGAAGAGATCGAAGCCCTGGACCTGCCGACCACGGGCTGGGACATCCAACTGGCCCAGACCCGTTCCCGCCCGGCCACTGGACCCGACGGACAGTCCGCCACCCTGGACGACGCCATCGTGCTGCTGCACCGAAAGTGACAGGACCGGAGCCAATGCTGTTCCGGCACTGTTCAACTGGACGGCGCTCGACTCGCTTCAGCGAACCAATGTCATCCCGGCCCGGCGAACGGCGTTCCGGTCGAAGGTCAGGGTTTCGACGCAACCAGCCGCCTGGCTCAGGGTGGTGATCAAGCCGTCCGCGAAATCGGCCCCGCGGCGGGCTTGGACGAGGGCGGCTCTGACGCTGGAGGCGTCGCCCATCAGCAAGTCGTGGCTGTCGACTAGGGCGTCGAACAGGTCGCAGCGCTCCGATTGGGTGCGCCCATAGCTGCGTCCCAACACCCACCACAGTTCCACCATGGTCACCGAACTCACGTAACCAGGGCGGGCGGCGGTCAGTCCCGCCATCACTCGCCCGGCCTGCTCCGACTGAACGGGGTCGTCCTGCATGATGAAGCGCACCAACACATTGGTGTCTAAACCGATCACTGGGCGGCTGCCTGGGCGATGTCCTCGTTCATCTGCTCGACGCTGACCGGTTGGCCGCTGTACGGGCCGAAGAAGCCAGCTAACCGGGCCGCCGTCTTACGGGATGGCCGCATCAGAAACCCACCCTCCGCCGGCAGGAATTCGACTCGGTCTCCCCGTGCCAAACCCAGCGCCCGCCGCACGTTCACTGGCACGGTGACCTGACCTTTCGATGTCATAGTCGCTCCGTCCACACCAACTCCTTACCTAAGTGATACTACTTACTATACGAGATTCCTTACCTTCACCGATCCGAGGAGGTTCTGGCCGACCGGTGGCTTGGCTGCGGCGACGGATCGGCGGACCTGGCCGGCGGCTGGCGAGAGGCGGGGCCGGTCGCACGTTTGGGGGCAGCCTCGAGCACGGCTCGTTGCACCAGGTCGGCCATGTCCTGGATCTTCTCGTGCTCCCACAACCGGATGACCCGCCAGCCGGACTGTTCCAAGAGCTGGGTGGTGGAACGGTCGCGGGCCATATTGCGCTCCAGCTTGGCCTGCCAGTAGTCGGAGTGGCTCTTGGGCAAGCGGTGGTGCTGGTCGCAGCCGTGCCAGAAGCAGCCGTCCACCAGAACGGCGATCTTGAGCCGGGGGAAGGCGACGTCGACGGTGCGGCGGACACCGGCCAGCGGAGCCAACCCGACCCGATAACGCAAGCCGCGACGATGCAACTCGCGGCGCAGAGCCAACTCCGGCCCGGTGTCGCGGCTCTTATTCGACTGCATCGACCGGCGGGTGGTCTGTGAGGTGGCCCAAGACTCGACCGGCATGGGGCTCAGCCTAACGCTCGCTGGGCCAGACGACCGGCCGGCCATCCCCGGCCCCGGGTCCATCCAGCGCCGCTGGGGCCCGAGCCGCGCTCGACCCGCCCGGGCCGGCGGCGGCCAGTCTCGACCCGATCCGAGCGACACAGGCCGACCTGGTCCAGGCGGCTGGGCCGAAGCGTGCTAGGTTCGTTGTGGCGCGGGGCGGTCTGGCAGCGTCAACGACGGAGGGCCATGATCATCTATTCGACCTTGCACCTGCTGAGTCGCCCCTTCCAGTGGTTCTTCGGCGCCCGGATCGTCAACGCCGACCGCATCCCAGCCAGTGGTCCGGCCGTGCTGGCCGGCAACCACTTCCACGCCTTCGACCCCCTGTTGGTCGATAGCTGCACCAAGCGGCCGATCTTCAGCCTGACCAAGCAGAGCCTGCTCGACGGGCCCTTCGGCTGGGTCTTTCGGGGCGTCGGCAGCATTCCGGTCGACTACAGCCGCAGCCACAACAAACCGGCCACAGCCGCCGCCGTCGAGCGGCTGCGCCAGGGTGATCTGGTCGGACTGGCCCCAGAGGGCCACCGCAACAAGACCGACCAGCTGCTGCTGCCCTTCAAATTCGGGGCCGTCTCCATGGCTCAGAAGGCTGGTTGCCCGATCGTGCCGTACGCCATCGCCGGGCGGTACGCCTTCCGCGACCGCAGTCTGACTATCCAATTCGGCCAGCCCTGGTCGATCGGACCGACCGACGACCTGACCGAGGCCAACCAGCGCCTGCGCCAGCAGGTGGAGGATCTGTTGCTGGGGTTGCGCCAGCCGGTCGCCTGAAGTCGGGCGGTTTGGGCGCCCCCAGCCGTCGCGCCCGATTGACGGCCAAGCGCTGGTGGGCCAACGGTCGAGCAGGGGCCGGTGGCGAGTAGCATGACGATCGTCCATCCCAGTCGAGTCCGGGCC
>JAIRYW010000009.1 GCA_031267645.1 Propionibacteriaceae bacterium | reverse complement strand
GGGCGGCGGTCTGGCCGACCGGGGTCAGCCGGGCCCGGACGGCCTTGGGCAGCCCCCGGATCAGGGCGCTGGCCAGTTCCTGGCGCCAGGCCGGCAGGCCCCAGCTGAGCGGACCGGCTTGAAGACCGGCCAGTTGGGCGGCCGGCACCCGGACGGCCACGCCGTCGCGGGGGCCGCCGGGGTCGAAGCGGTAGACCAGTTCCAGATCCTGCCCCGGGACCTGCCAGCGGTCCGGATACAGATCGGGGTCCAGAGCGGCTCCCTGAGGCCACATCCAATCGGCCTGATCGGCTTTGAGCCGCTCGGCCTGGGCCGGGTTTTGGCGCAGCCAACGGTCCAGGCCAGGGCCGGACACCACCTGGTCGGGCAGGCGCTGGTCGAAGAAGTCGGCCTGGGTTTGGTCGTCCACCAGCAGGTCGAGCCGACGGGCCTTGTCCTGCCAGGCGGCGATCTCGGCTTTGAGGGCCAGATTGTGAGCCCTGACCTGGGCGTAGGGAGTACGGGCGTCGGGCCTCCACTGGTCTTCGACCAGGCCGGATTGGATGAAGATGGCCCGCGCCTCCCCCGGCGCCACCCGGCCGTAGTCGACCCGGCGCTCGAGCAGGGGCAGGCCCAACAGCCAGAGCCGTTCGGTGGCCCGGACGCCGCCGGTGGCGTGATCGAAGGCGATCTCGTGGTAGGTCCGGCGCAGCAGGTGGCCGGCCACCTGCTCGACCTGCTGGGCCCGGACGGGGGCGACCTGGTGGGCCCACAAGCGGGTGGTCTCGACCAGTTCGACCGCCACCACCAGGTCCGGCGGACGGCCGGCCAGCAGGGAGTCGGGGGCCAGGGCGAAGCGGACGCCGCGCGGGCCGACGTACTCCGGGACCGGTCGGCGGGAACGGCGGACGGCGGAGCGGGCCGGCGGCGGCTGCAGGCGGCCGACGTGGGGCAGCAGGCCGGCCAGACAGCTGGTGACGATGTCGTCGACCGGGGCGGGCAGCCGGTTGCGGGTCAGTTTCAGCTCCTTGGTCGCCTGGCGCAGCTGACTGACCAGGTCTTGCCACTCGCGCACTCTGAGGTAGTGGATGAACTCGTCCCGGCAGAGCCGTTTGAACTGATTGCCGGACAATTCGCCCCGCCGCTGGTCGAGGTAGCACCACAGCCGCCAGTGGGCCAGCAGATCGCCGCCGACGGCGCTCGGTCCAGCCGCCGACCGGGCCGAGCGGCGCCGACCCGAGCCGGTTGGCCGGCCGACCGGGACCGGCTCCGAACTGGCCTCGGGAGCCGGACCCAAGACGTCGTCGGAGGCGAAACGGGCGTGCAGGGCGTCGGCCCGTTGACGCTGTTCGAGCGGCCGTTCGCGGACGTCGCCGGCGGTCAGGGCGGCCACGATGACACTGGCCTCGCGCAGACAGTCGCGTCGGGCGGCCTCGATCAGGATGCGGCCCAGGCTGGGATCGAGCGGCAGCCGGGCCAGTTGGCGGCCGATCCGGCTCAATCTCAGTTCCGGTTCGGTCTGGGCCAGGGCGCCGAGGTCGTCCAGCTGGCGCAGCCCGTCGGTGATCTGGCTGCGGTCGGGGGCTTCGACGAAGGGGAAGGAGACGATGTCGCCCAGGCGGGCGTCGGCCATGCGCAAGATGACGGCGGCCAGGGAGGTGCGCAGGATCTCCGGCTCGGTGAACTCGGGCCGGCTGGCGTAGTCCTCTTCGGAGTAGAGCCGGACGCAGACCCCCGGGCCGATCCGGCCGCAGCGGCCGGCCCGCTGGTCGGCGCTGGCCCGGGAGATCGGCTCGATGGGCAGGCGTTGGACCTTGCTGCGAGTCGAGTAACGCGAGATCCGGGCCCAGCCGGTGTCGATCACGGCGGTCACTCCGGGCACGGTCAGTGAGGTCTCGGCCACGTTGGTGGCCAGGATCAGGCGGCGGCGCCGGCTGGGGGTGAAGACGCGGGCCTGCTCGTCGGCCGACAGCCGGGCGAACAGGGGCACGACTTCGGCCTCGGGCAGTTCGAGCTGGGCCAAGCTGGCGGCGTCTTTGATCTCGCGTTCGCCGGAGAAGAAGGCCAGCACGTGGCCGGGGGTTTGGCGCAGCAGTTCGGCGGCTTGCCGGACCACGGCCTCGGCTTGGTCTTGGTCCGGCGTCAGGGGCCGGTGGCGCAATTCAATGGGATAGGCCCGGCCGGACACTTCGACCACTGGGGCGTCGTCGAAGTGAGCCGCGAAACGGGCCGTGTCGATGGTGGCGGAGGTGATGACGACCTTGAGGTCGCGCCGCCGGGCCAGTAGCTGTTTGAGGTAGCCGAGTAGGAAGTCGATGTTGAGGCTGCGTTCGTGGGCCTCGTCCACGATGACGGTGTCGTACCGCTCCAGGTCGCGGTCGTGGGCGATCTCGGCCAGTAGGACGCCGTCGGTCATCACCTTCAAGCGGGTGCCGGGGTGGCTGGCTTTGTCGAAGCGGACCTGGTAGCCGACCAGGTCGCCCAGCGGTTGGCCCAGCTCTTGGGCGATGCGGGCGGCCACGCTGCGGGCGGCGATGCGACGGGGCTGGGTGTGGGCGATGCGGCGCCGCCCCAGCCCCAGGCAGATCTTGGGCAGTTGGGTGGTCTTGCCGGAGCCGGTCTCACCGGCCACCACCACCACCGGGTGAGCGGCGATCAGGTCGGCCACCCGGTCGGCCACACCGGCGATGGGCAGACCAGGATCGATCGACCACTCAAGCACGGCGCTCCTTCAGACCTCGGCCCCCCAGCTTAATGTCCACCCCAGGTCCGGACCGACCAACCGCCGACGCGACCGGCCCACCTGCCTGGGGCGAGGACCGGAGCCCGTGCGCCCACGAAACCCGGGCCAGGGCTGGCTATCCTGCCCCTATGGCTAAGAAGACCAAGACTGGGACGCCCGCTTTGCAGGCCCTGACTCAGGCCGGGGTGGACCACCGAGTGCACGAATACGAGCACGACCCCCAGAGCACCGGTTTCGGAGACGAGAGCGTGGCCCAGCTGGGACTCGACCCCCGGCGAGTTTTCAAAACCCTGTTGGCCGAAGTCGAACGAACCGGCCGGTCCGAGCTGGTGGTGGCCATCGTGCCGGTGGCCGGCCAACTCGACCTCAAAGCCCTGGCCGGGGCGGTGGGGGCCAAACGGGCCCAGATGGCCGACCCGGCCGCGGCCGAACGGGCCACCGGCTACGTCGTGGGAGGCATCTCCCCCTTCGGCCAGCGCCAACCCCACCCGACCGTCTTAGACGCCTCGGCGCTCGACTTCACGACCGTCTTCGTCTCGGCCGGCCGGCGCGGCAGCCAGGTCGAGCTGGCCCCCGCCGACCTGATGGCCCAGACCCAGGCCCGTCTAGCCCCGATCGGCCGCCCGTCTCACCAGACCAAACCGACCGGACCGGCGCCGGCCTGACCCGGAGCCGGGCCGAACGGTCGGGACCGGTCAGAGGCCGCCCCGTTCGGGCCCGTCCAACGACACCTTGGCTCTTTGGCCGGCGGGAAACGTCGGGGACCGGTTGGAGGCGGCCCCGTTCGGCCCGACCGGCGCGGGGGCGGGCCGCGACGCGGCGGCGGTCAAATGGTCGAATCCTGCTGGATCCAACGCCCCCGGCTGGCGTCCGAGGCCCAGAACGAGCCCAACAGCACCGGCAGAGTGGCCAAGGCCACCCAGACCGCCAGATAGACCGGGGTGTGGCTGGCGAATTCGATCACGACCTGGTCGCCGGGCTGGGCGTTGCTGAGCCGGGTGGCGAAGTCGCCCGGCCCCAGGACGTGGCCGACGGCGCTGGTGACGGCGGCGGCGATCAGACCGGCCAGCGCCGCGATGACAGCCGAGAGCCAGCCCAGACGCCCGAACCAGCGCCAAGCCAGCCAGCCCAGCAGCGGGCCGGCCACCAGGCCGAGGCCGGCCAGCCAGACGTCGGCGGCGAAGACCTGGGCCCGACCCCGCTCGGACAGCCGAGCGTAGAGGTCGGCCCCCAACTCATAAGCCGGCAGGTCGACCAGGCCGTACCAAATGGCGCCGGCCACAGTGCCGGCGATCAGACAGATCAGCAGATAAGCCCCCAGCCAAGGGCCGTTGGCGGACAGGTCGAGCCGGCGGGAGAGCGCTTTGAAAGGCTGGCGCCAAGTCATCGCGGGGCCCCCAGATCGACGCAGCTGGGCCCCAGCAGGGCCTTCAGATCGGCCATCAAAGAGCCCGAGGCGGACACCTTGTGGCCCAGGATGTAAGTCTTGGTCTCGAACGGCTCGACCAACTGGAACCAGACGTCGCTCAGGCCGGGATGGCGCCCCAGCACCCGCTTGACCGATTCGATGAGGTCGCGGTTGGCCCGGTTGAGCGGCACCGACAGAGTCAGACAGGCCTGGTCCGGCCGGGTCAGGTCCAGGCCGGCGACCTTGGAGACGATGAAGTCCAGGCCCTCGTCCCGGGCCCGGGCCCGGCAGCGCAGCTGAACCACCGTGTCGGGGGCCAGAGCCGCCCCGTACTGGGCGTAAGCCTTGGGGAAGACCATGAAGTTGAGCGAGGCGTCGGTGTCCTCCAAGGTGATCTGGGCCCAAGACTCGCCCTTCTTGTTCTGACGCCGGGTCACCTCGGTGACCAGACCGGCCAGAGTGATCTCAGAGTTGGCGAGACCGTTGGGGTCGAGCGCGCGGGCCTGGTCCAAGGACAGGTCGCGGTTGGCCTCGAGCAGGGCTTCGACCCCGTTCAAAGGGTGGTCGGAGACGTACAGCCCCAACATCTCGCGTTCGAAGGCCAGCTTGATCGACTTGTCCCATTCCGCGATGTCGGGCAGAGGGTCGAAGGCCAACGAGCCCTGGCCCGGCTGACTGGCCCCGAAGAGGTCGTCCTGGCCGATGGCTTGGTTGCGCTTGAGGTCGACCACCTGGTCGACCGCCGCCTCGTGCGCCTCCAGCAGGGACCGCCGCGGGTGGCCCAAGGAGTCGAAGGCGCCGGCCTTGATCAAAGACTCCACCACCCGCTTGTTGCAGACCACCAGCGGCACGGCCTGCAAGAAGTCGAAGAAGTCGGTGAAACGGCCGTGCTCGGCCCGGGCCTGGACGATGCCGTCGACCACGCCTTGGCCGACGTTGCGGATGGCGGTCAAACCGAAACGGACGTCGTCGCCGACCGGAGTGAACATGGCTTCGGACTCGTTGACGTCCGGCGGCAGGATGCGCACGCCCATGCGCCGACACTCGGCCAGATAGATGCCCGACTTGTCCTTGTCGTCCTTGACCGATTGCAGCAGGGCGGCCATGTACTCGGCCG
The DNA here is from genome assembly GCA_031267645.1 of Propionibacteriaceae bacterium. GTDB lineage: Bacteria > Actinomycetota > Actinomycetes > Propionibacteriales > Propionibacteriaceae > WQYJ01. Next base: position 1,483 of record JAIRYW010000009.1, on the reverse strand, counting down.
GGTAGGTGACCTTGAGGTAGGCCGTCCAATAGCTGACCGTGCCGTAGCCGGCGGTGTGGGACTTGTTGAAGGCGTAGCCGGCGAAGGGGGCCATGACGTCCCACAGGGCCTGAGTGGCCTGAGTCGAGAAACCGTTGGCCGCCATGCCGGCGCAGAAGCGGTCGAACTCCTGCTCGATGGCCTCCTTCTTCTTCTTGCCCATGGCCCGCCGCAACAGGTCGGCCCCGCCCAAGGTGTACCCAGCCAGCTCCCGGGCCACCGCCAACAACTGCTCCTGATACACCATCAGGTGGTACGTGTTGCCCAGGATCGGTTCCAGGGCCTGCTCCAGCTCCGGGTGGATGGGCTTGATCGGCTGGCGGCCGTTCTTGCGCTCGGCGTAGTTGACGTGGGCGTTGGCCGCCATCGGACCGGGCCGGTAGAGGGCCAGGACCGCCGCGATGTCCTCGAAACGGGTCGGGGCCATCAGTTTGAGCAGCGACCGCATCGGCCCGCCGTCGAGCTGGAAGACGCCCAGAGTGTCGCCCCGGGCCAGCAGGGCGTAGGTGGCCGGGTCGTCCAAGGTCAGGTCCAAGGGGTCGATCTCGACCCCCCGATTGGCTTTGATCAAGGCCAGGGCGTGGTCGATGATGCCGAGGTTGCGCAGCCCCAGCACGTCCATCTTCATCAGGCCCATGGCCTCGCACTGGGGGAAGGAGAAACCGGTGATGCGCACCCCGTCCTCCCGCTGGTGCACCGGGATGAGGTCGAGCAGGGGCTGGTTGGACAAGATGACGGCGGCGGCGTGGACGCCGGTGCCCCGGATCAGGCCCTCCAGGCCGCGCCCGGTCTCGACCACGTGGCGGACCTCGGGGTCGGTCTCGTACAGGGTCCGGAACTCCGCCGCCTCGGCGTAACGCTCGTCGGTCGGGTCGAACAGGCCGCCCAGCGACATCGACTTGCCCTGCACGTCCGGCGGCATGGCCTTGACGATGCGCTCGCCGGTGGCGAAGGGGTAGCCCAAGATGCGGGAGGAGTCTTTGACGGCGGCCTTGGCCTTGATGGTGCTGAAGGTGTTGACCTGGGCGGTGAACTCGGCCCCGTAAGCCTGCGAGATGTACGCCACCACCTGGTCGCGGCAACGGTCGTCGATGTCGAGGTCGACGTCCGGCGGGGTCACCCGTTCCGGGTTGAGGAAGCGTTCGAAGATCAAGCCGTGCTCGAGCGGATCCAACTCGGTGATGCGGGTCAGGTAGGCCACCATCGAACCGGTGGCCGAACCGCGGCCGGGGCCGACCCGGATGCCCGTCTCACGGGCGAAACGGCAGATGTCGGACACGATCAAGAAGTAAGAGGCGAAGCCGAGCGGCTCGATCACCCGTAACTCGGTCTCGACCCGCTCCAAGACCTGGGCCGGCGGCTGGGGGCCGTAACGCAGGGCCAAGCCCCGTTCGATCTGGACCCGCAGCCAGGACTCCTGGGTCTGGCCGGGCGGCACGGCGAA
>JAIRYW010000016.1 GCA_031267645.1 Propionibacteriaceae bacterium | reverse complement strand
TGGCCCCCAACATGACCTTGACCAGGGGGACCTGGTCGACCACCGGGTCCAGCGGCCCCCACACGGGGTCTTGTTCCATGATCTCGACGATGGCGCGGTTGGACTGGTCCGGGGCCTCGGCGTACCAAGCCTCGACGCCGTACAGGGTCAAGCCGAGGTCGAACTGGCGCCCGGCCGCCAGGGCCAGCCTGGCCTGGTCCGGCTCCATGGTCCGGACCAACAAACGATCACCGGTGACCGGGTCGGTCACCATGGCTCCTTCGAAGGAGATGACCGGAGCGGTCAGCCCGAGGTTCCGGGCGACCGCCAGAGCTGACCGCTCCGGACGACCCGAGATGATGACGCCGGCCACCTGAGCCTCCACCAGCCGGCGGACGACCCGGCGACTGTAGGAGGAGACCACGCCGTCGGCTCCGGCTAGGGTGCCGTCGATGTCCAGTGCCACCAAGGCGGGTCGTTCAGGCACTGCCCCAGCTTACTCGGCGTACTTGGACTGGAAGGCTGAGATCGACTTGTAAACCCCTCCGGCGGCCAGCGACTTGTAGACCTGGCGGAAGATGCCGAAGATCTCCTCGTAGCGCTCGCCCACCGACTCGTTCGGCTCGTAGGTGCTGGTGACCTGGACCATGGAGTCGACCGCCTCGCCCATCGAGGAGAAGACCCCGGCGCCCACGGCGCCCAACATGGCGGCCCCCAGGACGGCGCACTCGCCCTCCTTCAGGGCCTGGGTCGGACGACGGTAGATGTCGGTCTGGATCTGGCACCACAGGGGCGACTTGGTGGCCCCGCCGGACAGCCGGATCTCGTCCACCTGAGTACCCATGCCGGTGAAGGTGTCGAGGATGTCGCGCATCTCGAAGGCCACGCCCTCCATGACCGCCCGCGCCATCGCGCCGGTGCCATGGGTCAGAGTCAGGCCCAGGAAACCGCCCCGGGCCTCGGCGTCGAAGTTGGGCGTCTGCGAACCAGCCAGGTAAGGCATGTAGAGCAAGCCCTGGGAGCCGGCCGGCACCTTGGCCGCCATCCGGTTCAGGATGTCGAAGTCGACGTCGCCGCCCAGCATCTGCACCATCCGGCCGATGTAGCCGACCTTGTCCCGGAACCAGCGGTAGCTGGCGGCGGCGGCGTTGGTCAGGCCTTCGGCCACCCACTTACGCTCCCCCGCGATGGCCGAAGCCTCGCAGGCGATGGCGCAGCCGGGGTCGAAACGGGGCTCGTCGTAGTGGGCGATGGCCACGCCGGAAGTGCCCAAGGTGACCTCGGCCACACCGGTGGCGACCACGCCGGCTCCGACCGCGCCGCAGGCTTGGTCGCCGCCGCCGGTCACCAGCGGGGTGCCCTCGGCCAGGCCGGTCCGGGCCGAGGCCTGGGCGTCGACCACGCCGACCTGGGTGCCCGACGGCACCAAGGTGGACAGCAAAGCCGGGTCGATGCCCATCTTGGCGCACAGTTCGGTGTCCCACTCGAAGGTGCGGGCGTTCATCAGACCGAACAGGGAGCCATTGGGGTAGTCCTGGTACCAGCCGTCCTTGGCCCCCATCTCGTGCAGGAACCACTCCTGGGTGTTGAGGACGCGGGCGGTGCGGGCGAAGACCTCGGGCTCGTTCTTCTGCATCCACATGATGTGCGGAGCCGACCACACCACCGAGGGCGGCATGCCCGTGGTCTGGTAGTAGTACTCGGTGCCCAGCTCGTTACGGATCCAGTCCACCTCGGCGGCGCAGCGGGCGTCCTGCCAGCTCAGCCCCATGCCGTCACGCAGCAACCGGTCCTGGTCGTCGATGTAGAGGTGGAGGGCGCGTTGGGTGGAGAAGCCAATCGACTTGATGTCCTTCGGATCGACGCCGGACTTCTCGATCGCCTCCCGCAGGACTTCCTCGTTGGAACGGGACAGCATGTTGATGTCCTGCTCGACCCAGCCCGGCTGGGGATAGACGCAGCCGTACTCGCGATAGGCCTCCGCCATCACGACGCCAGTCAAGTCGTAGACCTTGGCCTTGACCCCAGTGGTGCCGGTGTCGATGCCGATGACATAGTTCATATCAAGCTCCTTTGCTTAAGTTGGTTGTCGGTTCAGTGGTGCGGCGGCCCACCTGGACCAGGACCGCCGCGCTCGCCTCGGATCGCCTCAGTCGGTGTAAGGCGCGATCAAGCCGAAGTAGGTCTCGAAGATGTCGTCCAGCAGTTCCTCGGTCCACAGTCCGGCGAAGCCCAGGACGTCGGCCACCGAGGTGCGCTTGCGCATCAGACGGGCGTTGGTGAAGGCCCAGCGGGCCCGTTCCCAGGTGATTCCGGTCGGGATCTCGGTGAAGCGCAGGGGGTGGCCGGTGGCGGCCAGGGCGGCCACGTAGACCTCCGGCTTGGGCGACAGACGGCGCAACTCGGCCCTCAGATCGTCCCACTGCCCCAGCACCGCCATGATCTGTTCGCGGCCGCGCCGCCAAGCCTCGATCTTGGCCGAGAAATCGTTCCAGCACTCGCCCCAAGTCTCACCGCTCGGGTCCAGGAAGCCGAAGGCCCGTTCCACCTTGTCCCGTTCGGCCACCGGGTCGATGCGGTCGGGGTCCAAGCCGGACAGATCGGCCTGGTCGATCAGCCTGTCGAAGGCGATCAGAGACAAGATGGCGGCCAGGCCGCACTGGGAGCCGTGGTTGCCGACCGGACGGTGGTCGTATTCGGCCGACATGTCCAAGGTGTGGCTGGTGACGTGCTCCAGGCCGGACAGCGGGGCCGACTCGCCGGCGAAACCGATGGCCAAACCGGTGGCGGCCAGGTCTTGGGCGATGGCGCCCATCTTGGCCGGGGTGTGCGGGCCCAGCACCGGGTCGCGGGCCAGCAGCCGGTTCATCGAGAAGGTCATCGTCTCCAAGCTGAGCGGCTCCCACTTGCCCAGGCCGAGACGATGGCCGAGCAGGTAGTCGGCGAAGGTGACGGCCGCCACGGCGGCGTCGCCGATGCCGCCGTTGGTGTACTCCAAGGGCGCGTCGAAGAGCAGCTGAGTGTCGATCACGAGGGCGTCGGGCAGGCGCGAGGGCAGGGTCCGCTTGACCCGGCCGAAGGTGATGGGAGCCTGGTCCGAGGTGTAGGCGCAGACCGAGTTGGCGGTCTGGACGCAGACCAGGCGCAGATCGGGATTGCCCTTGGCCTCGAACTCGAAGACGCCGTGTTTGGACAGGTCGGTGATGGTGCCCGAGCCCAGCGACAAAACGGTCAGGCCGGGCCTCAGGACGGCCTCGACCTCGCTGATGTGGGCCGGCGTGGTGTGCAGCTCGTGGTCGTCGCTCAGGACCAGGGTCTGGACCGCGCAACCGGCCTGACGCAAGGCCTCGGCCAGGGCCGGCTTGATCGACTGGCCGGCCCGTTTGATGTCGGTCCGGTCCTGCACGATCAAGACGTCGGCGCGGTCCCGGCCGTCCAGCACCACCCGCACGACCTCTTCCAAGGCCGTGTCCGACATCACGATCTCTGTCATACGCTGCTGGCGGCGGACGCCGGCCAAGCGGCTCATGTGCTCGTAGAACCCGTCCAGCGGGCCCGGGGTCAGTTCATAACTCATGTCGGACTTCCTTGTCGAAGTGGCTCCGCCAGCAGGTCGATGCGCTCCAAGACGTAGTCGGGCAGGGCGGCGGTGGGGAATTGGTCGAGTTCTTCCAGGGCGGTGTCGCCGGTCAAGACGAGGGCGGTCTTGGTGCCGGCGGCGATGCCCATGGCGATGTCGGTGCGGATCCGGTCGCCCACCATGACGGCCCGTTCCACCGCCACCCCGAGCAAGCTGAGGGCGGTCGTCATCATGGTCGGGCTGGGCTTGCCGATGACCAGTTCGCATTGGCGCGAGGTGCAGGCCTCGATGGCGGCCGTGATGGCGGCCGCGTCCGGTTCGCCCCGACCGCCCGGGAAGGGGCAGTACATGTCGGGGTGGGTGGCGATGAAGCGGACCTGGGGCCGGTTGCGCAAGGCGTCGAAGGCGGTCTGCAGCTTCCAGTACTCGAAGGTGCGGTCGTAGCTGGACACCACCAAGGTGACCTCGGCCGGGTCCTTGGACAGTTTGACGCCGCGCAGCCGCAACTCCTCCAACAGCGGCGGCTCGCCACAGACGAAGCAGACCGCGTCGGGCATGTTCTGGTTGATCCAGGCCGCCGTCAGGGTGCCCGAGGTGACGACGTCGTCCTCGGTCGCGGACAAGCCCAGACGGTTCAGCTTCTCGGCGTACTCGCCTCTGGTCCGGGTCGGGTTGTTGGTCACGAAAGCGCGTTTACGGCCGGCCCCGGCGATGGCCTCCATCAGCTCTTCCACGCCCGGCAGCAGGCCGGAGCCGAGGTAGATGGTGCCGTCCATGTCGAACAGATAGGCGTCGTAATCTTCCGTCACCTGGGACGTGACTTCTTTAGTTGGCATCAGAGTGCTCCTTGGCTGGATCTTGGGGTGTCGGGCCGGCCGGACCGGGTCCGGCGTCGGTGGTCAGGCGACCAGCGACGCACCGACCGGATCACCCGGTCGACCGCCCCTGGTCGCCTGACCGTTCAGCTCAGCCCTTGAGGTCGAAGATGCCGGTCTTGCCCTCTTGGTAATAACCCCAGGCCTCCAGCGCCGAGGCCAGCTCGGCGTGCTCGAGCGCGGCCTGGTCGGTCTTGACGCCGGCCAGGGTGGCCGCGATGGCTTGGCGGAAGGCCGTGGCGCCGGCCCGCGGGCCCATCGGGTGGGCGTGGATGCCGGCCCCGGAAGCGATGATGACGTCGTTGCCGAACTTGGTCATGACGTCCTCGACGTGGCCTTGGGTGGTGCCGCCGCCCGGCATCGGCCAGATCGGCTTGATGTGGCCCAGCGGCTGCATCATCTTGTAGCCGCCGTCCACGAAGGTGTCCATCATCATCGGGAACTTGCCGTAAGGGGTCAAGGCGATGACCATGTCGACGCCGGCCAAGCGGGGCAGCTTGGCCCCGATCAGACCGGACGACATGCCGGACCAGGGCGACTCGGAGACCGCGCCGCAATAATCCGAATGGCCCAGAATCGGCACGTTGATGTTCTCGTCGTCGGTGATCATGCGAGTGGCGTCCAAACCAGCCGTGTTGTAGTTGATCAGGAGGCAATTCGCGCCGGCTTCCAAAGCCCGGTAGGCGTTACGCCGCATTTGATCGGGACCGGAGGTGATATTGAAGGCGTAAAGGGTCTTCTCGCCCTTCTCCTCGTCGGCCCGCTTGAGCGCCGCCATGACCGCCTTCACGCGGTCCTCCAGCGGGCAATAAGCCGGATCGGTGATCAATTCGTCGTCTTTCAGAATGTCGACTCCACCGACCGCGGCTTCGAAAGCCAGCCGGGCCGTCTCCGCCGGCGACAGGCCGGTGCAGGGCTTGATCATGTTGTTCAGCAGCGGACGGTCGTAGACGCCGAGCAGTTCGCGCACGCCGGGGACGCCGAACTTGGGGCCCTTGAAGTGGTCCAGGAAGGCGGCCGGCCATTCCAGGTCGACTAGCTTGACTTTGCCGGAGGAGGAGATATTGCCGATGACGGTGGTGAACATCATGGCGAACTCCGGGCCGAAGTTGGCCCAAGGGTAAGCGATACGGCAGATGAAGTGGCGCTCGGTGATGCCGTCGGGCAGACCAATCTGGTAGCTGGGCGTCTCGTACACGCCGACCACGCGGCCGACGCAGCGCTCCCGCACCTCTTCGGTCTCGCCCGGCACCTTGGCCCAAGTGCCGCAGGTCTGCTCGATGCCCAGAGCCGCCGCGAACCGGATGATGTTCGTTTGAGGCTTCACCGCACAGTAGTAAGTCGCGATCACGAAACGATCACGATCCAAGGCCTCCGGGTACTGCATAATGACCGGATCGATGAACATTGACTCTCCTATTTTCGAAGCCCGCCATGAATGGCGTGATAACACGGCTCCGTAGTCATCATCCAATCGACCCGCTCTGGTCGACAGCGACCCGTCCGAAGCCTTTCCGACGATCGCCAAATTAGTCAGACGCCACCATCGCCGCAAGACCGCCCCGACCCCTCTGCACGAACGTCCCCCGACCCCTAAAGGGATGGAAATCCGATCAAAGGGGATATTTTCTGGCTCTGTCGGACCGGTCCGGCAGCGCTCAAGCGGTCATTTTCATGAGCGGATGTGCAAAATTAATGTACGCCCATGAGCATTCGCCCAGTGGTCGGTGGCTGTCCCCGCCGCCCTCGAACTGGCTCCGCCAGCTCGGCTCAGGCCAATGAGGCCAACAGGGGCTGCCGTATGCTGTCGGCGTCGACGTAGTCGTAAGCCTGCATGCCCACGCCCCAAGCCGCCTCCACGTTCTCGTGCTTGTCGTCGAAGAAGACGATCTGCTGGGGCGGCAGCCCCAACCGCTCGACCAGGGCCAGGTAGGACTCGGGCGACGGCTTGCGCAGCCGGATGTCGCCCGACACCACCCAGGTCGGTATCAAACGCTCCAGATCGAAGCGACGGCGCAAGGCGACCGACCACTCGGAGACGTCGTTGGTCAAGGCGCACAGCGGATAGCCGGCCTCGATCAGCTCGTCCAACACCTCCATGATGCCGTCGTTGAGCTCGTATAAAGCCACGTAGTCGTCGTCGTCGCCGTCGACCTGGCAGGCGGCCCAGAACTCGGCCGAGGTCATCTGGCCCAGACTGGCCCGTTTGTAGATGGCCCAAGCCTCGACCTCGGAGACCGGGCTGCCCAGGCTGGCCAGGTAGGGATGTAGAGCGGCTCGGACCAGATTGCCATTGGCGTACAGGACGCCGAAGGCGTCCAGGGCGACGGTCGGTTTGGACACGCCAACCTCCTCGAAGTGGGAATGGCCGGAGTCGGTCGGCGACCCTCCGGCAGCGGCGGCCCACAGCCTACCGACTCCGCCGCCACCGCCTCCGGTCCGCCCCCTGGACGGATGGCCGGCGCAGCCCAGCTCATTCAGCCAGAGCGGCGTGCAATTCGAGCATCTGGGCCACTGGTCGGCTCCAGGGGTAGAGCTCGGCCCGACGGCGGGCGGCCTGGCTCAAAGCGACCGGGTCCGCTCGGCGGCGGGCGATCAGACGCTCGACGGCGTCGGCCAAGAAGACCGGATCGGGCGCGGCCCACTCGGCGCAAGAGGAGTCGACCAGTTCGCGGGCCCCGCCCCGGTCGGCCGTCACCACCGGCGTGCCGCAGGCCAGGGATTCCAGCACGGCCAGGCCGAAGGTCTCGGCCGGGCAGACGCTGAGGGCCAGGTCGGCTTGGCGGTAGACCTGGCTGATCGCGTCCCGACCGTCCGAATAGCCGTGGAAGAAGACCGGCGAGCCGTCGGCGATGGCTCTCAGCTCGTCGATCTGAGGGCCGACGCCATGCAGGTCGAGCCGGATCGGGCAGCCCC
>JAIRYW010000068.1 GCA_031267645.1 Propionibacteriaceae bacterium | reverse complement strand
GTGGTTCAACCTCGGCCCTGGCCTGATCTCCCTTTCCGCCTCAAGATGAGCCAAGCGGCGCCGCCTACGGCCAAGGCGGCGACCGCCGAGACCACGATGGCGACCAGAGCAGGCGCGCTGACCGCGCCCGTCCCAGCTGCGGTGGATGTCCCCTCGCTGGTTGGCAAGTCGGCCGCCGCGATCTCGTAGACGACGGCGCCTGACTTCCCGGAGTGGAGCCGGTAGGTTGTGCCGTCGAACGAGGGCAGGAACCCTAGGCGCCAAAGGCTGGCCGCCGCGCTGGTGACACCGAAGAACGAAGCCGTGAACTCCTTCTCTCCCACCGAGGAGCCAACCGTGTCTTCGGTGACGGCATCCAGAGCCAGGCCGAGAGCGGTGATGCCTTTGACCGCGGTGGGGCCGGGGCACTGCCCGTAATACTCCCCAAACTCGTCGTTCACATACTGCGCCGCCGCTTGGTACACATCGCGGTCGACGCCGGACGGGTCAGCGAATGAACCTTCAGCGGCGTACTGCCGGAGCAGAGCCACCGCCTCGTCGGTCGCCTCTTGGGTTTCGAGCGGCAAGAAGTCGGTGAAGTCAGTCAGGCCAGCGGGAAACTCATCCTCGGAGACCGAGACGCTCTCAGGCGCCGCCGTCTCGTAGGCGATGGTTCCGTCGATCATGTTGTGCAGCCGGTAGGTCACGCCGTCGCTGGAGACCACGAAGCCGTCCTTGACCAACGTGGCGGCGTTACCGTAGCCGCTCTGGCCGCCGCCGGCGCCGCCGATGAGCGAGCCGAAGTATCCGGCGAACATGCCCTCCTGGGTCGCGCCGACGTTCTTCAGACCGCTGGTCTGGCTGACGACCGAGCCGACATCCGCGGCGTTCATCCATCTCTTCCAGATCGTGTTGCAGTAGTTCCACAACTCGTTGGCGACAGACTCGCCCGCCGCGCTCGTGATCTGTGACATAACTTGGTTGCGCGGGTTGGAACCCCCGCTCATCCAAGCCCCGAAGGCGGCGATGTCGTCAGCCGTGGGAGTGTGCGCGGCGGGGGCCGCGTAATCCTCGAAGGCGGACAGGTCGAACCCGTTGGCGCCGGCCCAAGCCCTCGCCCCAGCCGAGATGCTCGTCGTTTCCGTGGACTGGTCGCCGCCCACGGCGTCGGCGTCGTCAGGACGGTCGTCATGGACGTCCCCGGCTTGGTCCGCGCTGGTCGAGGCTCCATCTGCAGGGTCCGCGAAAGCTGGCCCGCTGGCCAGGCTCAGTCCGCAGACCAGTAGCGCCGCCAGCAGGGCGGTCAGCGATTTGCTCATGTGTGTGACTCCACTTCCACTATCTCGTTTGTTCGAACAACCAGTCCCGGATGGCGGGGATCTGGTAGCCGTGGTCGAAGGACGCCACATGTTCCGTCCGCTGGCCGGCCGACAGGACCGTGCCCTGGGCGAAGGTGACGAAGTAGTGGTCTGTGCCTTCGGCCAACACGGCAGCCACCGCCTCATTCGAATGTGTCTCGTCCCAAGTGGCGTCAAGCTCGGCGGTGGAGTAGGCCACGTCCGCGGAGTCGAACCAGGCTTTCAGGTTGGCCTGTCCCTGACTGGCCTGGTCGTCCCCGGCCGCCACGATGTAGAAGAAGGTCTCGTCCCGCAACGCTTCCAGCTGGGTGACGTCCCACTGCCCGGCCACATACAGCGTCGCGGCGAACAGATCCGGGTAGTGGCCGTTCAAATAGAACATCGTCATACAGCCCATCGACTGCCCGGTGCCGTAGAGGCGGTTCGGGTCGATGCTGTAATCGGTCTGGAGCTGGTCGAGCAGATGCGAGAACGTGTCCACCTGTGTCTCGACCACCGCCTCGCCGGACTGGCCGATCCCGCCCTCGATGGTCGAAGTCGAGAAGGCGGGCACGAGAACGAAACTGGCATGCTTCGCTTGCTCCTCGGCCGTGGCCCAGATCACGCCTCCATAACCCTGGGTCAGAGCCGCCTCCACGCCTTTCCCAGTCACAGAGTCGTCGTGGACGAACGTGATCAGCGGATAGGAGATATCCGGGTCGTAGCCGTCGGGGACGAACAAGTTGAACTCCAGCCTGACACCGGTCTGAGCGTCCGTGAACGACTCTTGGACGAACTGGGATCGAACCTGGTCCAGGATCGCCGTCAACTCGGAGTCAGGGGCCGCGGCGGCCTCCGTTCCCGGCCCGCCGCCGACCGGTGACCCAGTGGTCGGGTCTCCCGCAGTCGCGCCGCCGGGCCAGCAGGCTCCGAGCGAAAGGCCCAATAGCACTGCCACCAGCGCCCCCCACGTCCTTCTCATCCGCGTCGACTCTCCTTCGGCTGTTCTGTCCCTCAAGACTGCACGGCTCGGCCTAAGGTTCACCTAAGAATCGCGCCGCCTTCCCGGGGGACCCTCGCCAGGCTTCAGGCCATGGATCTGGCCCCGCCTGCCACCGGCCCAAGAAACATGTCTTATTTTTTATGCGTTCGTTGGGATCGAGGTTCTGGATCGCCCAGCGGTGTCACGCTGCAGTCGGTCCGGCCGGTTGGGCCTCTCCCGCCCGGCTCGCCGGGCCGGAGAGGACTGTCGAAAGGAACCGTCGTGACGGCAAAAACGCGGTAAATCATCAACTTAAGTGTGATGCTTATTTTGATAACAGTTATTACGATAGTCACCGTCCCGGCGGTCAGTCGGTTTCCTCCGGGCACGCCGCTGCGTCTAATCGTGATCCTGCTCTTCCCCGTCCTCTTCGTCGTTTTAGGTTTTGTCTTCAATCGCCTGGAAAGAAAGCCGATCACTGCGCTGGGATTTCAAAGGTCATCCCTGGGCCGGCAGCTAGCGATTGGATTAGCGCTGCTCGTCGTCATCGTCTCCCTGTTCGAAGTCGTTCCTGTGTCACTGGGAGTCAGTCTGGAGGATCTTCTTCCAGCTAAAGACGCCCTCTGGTTC
>JAIRYW010000038.1 GCA_031267645.1 Propionibacteriaceae bacterium | reverse complement strand
CTGGTCCGAGGTGGTGCCGTAGTGGTCCGGGCAGTACTGCAGGTCGAGCGTCACCGGCACGGTCAGGCCGGCGTCGGAGAGGTACTGGGCGGCTGCGGTCAGATCCAGCGGGTAGGTGTCGCAAGCGGCTTGGTTGGCGCCGGCTTGGCCGTCTGGGACCCAAGAGCAGAGCGGGGTGTAGAGGTCGTTGTAGACGACCTCGGCCAGCTCGTCGCGGTCGACCACGGAGGCGATGGCTTGGCGGACGGCCAACTTCTGCTCCGGGGTGTCGCCCGGCATGGTGTTGAGGTTGAAGACCATGTAACGGATCTCGCCGCCGGCCCCCTTGTACACCGTCACGTCGGGGTAGTTCTTGTCCAGGTCGGTGATGTCGGTCGGGGTCAACGAACGGTAGGCCACGTCGATCTCGCCGTTGGCGATGGCCAATTTCAGGTTGGTCGCCTCGGAGTAGGTCTTGAGCGTGATGCCGCCGTTGGCGACCGTGCCCTGGACGCCGTTGTAATCGGCGTAGGGGGCGAAGGTGATGAGGTCGTTGATCTTGAACGAGGTGATCGTGTACGGACCGGAGAAGGCGTTGGCGGACACGATCTCCTCATCGGTCGTCAAACCGGTGGCGGAGAAGACCTCTTCGTCCACGATCGGCCCGACCGGAGTGGCCACGACCTGCAGGAAGGTCTGGTCGTTGGCCGCCTCTAGGTGGAAGTCGACCGTCAGATCGTCGACCAGCTCGACCTTGACCAAGTTGGCCAACAGCGAAGCCGGACCGTTGGGATGCTCGATGGCCACCTGCCGGTCATAGGAGAACTTGACGTCACTGGCAGTCAGGTCGTGGCCGTTGGCGAATTTCAGGCCGGGCTTGATCTTGCATTGGACCACGGTCGGCTCGGCGAACTCGCAGCTCTCGGCGGCGTCCGGCTGCGGGGTGACGTCGCCCGGCTTGAAGCCGTACAGGAATTGGAAGACCTGGATCTCGACCGTATAAGAGCCATTGTCATAGCTGGCGGCCGGATCGAGAGTGCTGACACGGTCGGTCGTGCCGATGATCAAGGGAGACTTGCCGTCGCCGCCGCTGGGCGTGGACGAGCCGCAACCGGTCAGGGCCAAGGCGGCGGCCAGGCCCATGACGGCCAATCCAGAAGCCTTTTTCACAGATGCCATGGGTACGTAACTTTCTGTCTGGTCCGGAAGCCCGGACTTGGGGACTCGCCGCCGACACGGAGCCGAGCGGGAAATCGATACGGAAAGAGCCGTTCCAGCCCCAGGAGGATCTGGACGGACGGGCGGTTACTTACCGGCGCAGTTTATGCCTAGCCACGACCTCCTGCCAATCCCTGGACAGCTAGTCGTCGGCCATCGGGCCGCTCACTCAAGCGCGGTCAAATGGGCCCACAGGCCGTCCAGGTCCTGGGCCGCCGTCGGATCGCGCCGGACCAGGCCGGACATGCCAGGGTTGTCCTCATAGCGGGGGATGACGTGGACGTGGAAGTGGAAGACCTCCTGGCCGGCCACCGCCCCGGCGTTGGACAAGAAGTTGACGCCGGCCGCGCCCAGCCGCTGGCGCACCAATCGGGCCACCGCCGTCAAACCGTCGGCCACCTCCCGCCAGGCGTCGGCCTGGCTGGTCCCGTCGACCAGATGACGACGCGGCACCACCAGGCAGTGGCCGCGCTGCCAGGGGCCGATGTCGAGGAAGGCCACGGCCTGGTCGTCGGACCAGACCTGGCGGGACGGGATCTGGCCGGCCACGATGCGGCAGAACAGGCAGTCGTCGCTCATCTCGGGCTCCTGACTTGGTGCAGCAGGGGTTGGCCGGCGGCCAACCGGCCCAATTGTTCGGACAGCAGGGCTAAGAAGCGCGGCCAGTAGCTGTTGGCGTAGCCGCCGATGTGCGGCGTCCAGCTCAGCCGAGGGACCGACCACAGGGGATGGTCCGGCGGCAACGGCTCCGGATCGGTCACGTCCAGGGCCAGACGCAAGCGGTCGGCCTGGGCCACCAAGTCGTCGGTCTTGACGATGGCGCCGCGGCCGACGTTGACCAAGACGGCCTGATCGGGCAGCCGGGCCAGACGCCCGGCGTCGAACAAGCCGATGGTGTCGGGCGTGGCCGGCGCGGTGATGAAGACGACGTCGGCTTGAGGCAGCAGACGGTCCAGATCAGCCCCGGCGTGGACCTCGGGGTCGGTCCGGGCCCGCCGCGCCACCCGGGTCACACTGGCCACCTCGAAGCCGGCCAAGCGGCGCTCGACGGCCTGGCCGATGCGGCCGTAGCCGAAGATGAGGACCCGCTTGTCGGCCAGGGTGTCGCCGTAGACGGGGGCGAAACGGCGGGCCTGACGGTCCAGCACGTAACCGTCGAAACCACGCAAGGCGCGCAGGGCCAAGCCGATGGCCAATTCAGCCGTGCCGGCGTCATGCACGCCGGGGGCGTTGCAGACCCCGGTCGATTCCGGCAGCTTGTCCAAGATGTGCTCGAAGCCGGCCGAAGCCAGTTGGACCCAGCGCAGCCGGGGCAGCGGCCGGCCGGCCAGCTCTTGGCAGATCTTGAGATCGCGATAGTTGGGGAAGGCCAGGAACTCGACCCGGTCGTAGCCCTCCTCGGGCAACTGTCCGACGTCCAACAGATCGATCTCCAACTGGCTCGGCAAACCGGGCAGTTCGCGCCGAGCCCGCTCCAGCGAGTCGAAAGGCAGCCAGACCAGCGTCATCGTCAATCTCCTTGTCCTGCGTCCGGTTCTGGGACCAGCCCACGGACGGGGAAACCGGCCTGAGCCAGGGCCTGTTTGACCTGGTCGATGGTGAGAGTCCCGTAGTGGAACACACTAGCGGCCAGGACGGCGTCGGCTCCGGCGCGAGCGGCCGCCACGAAGTCGGCCGCCCGGCCGGCCCCGCCGGAGGCGATCAAAGGCACGTCGACCAAGGCCCGGACCCGGGCGATCAACTCGACGTCGAAGCCGGCCGTGGTGCCGTCGGCGTCCATCGAGTTGAGCAGGATCTCCCCCACCCCCCGTTCGACCGCCTGTGCGGTCCAGGCCAGGGCGTCCAAGCCGGCCGAGCGGCGCCCGCCGTGGGTGGTGACGCCGAAACCGGAGGGCTGGGACTGGTCGCGCCGGGCGTCGACCGACAGGACTAGGACCTGGTTGCCGAAGCGCCGCACGATCTGATCGATCACCTGGGGCCGGCGGATGGCGCCGGTGTTGATGGAGACCTTGTCGGCGCCGCTGCGCAAGAGCCGGTCGACGTCCTCGACCGAGGTCACTCCCCCACCCACCGTCAGGGGGATGAAGATGGTCTCCGCCGTCCGGGCCACCATCTGGCGGGTGGTGGCGCGCTGCTCGGCCGAGGCTGAGATGTCGAGGAAGGTCAACTCGTCGGCTCCGGCCAGGTCGTAGCGGCGGGCCAGTTCGACCGGGTCGCCGGCGTCGCGCAGATTGAGGAAGTGAACCCCCTTGACCACCCGTCCGGCGTCCACGTCCAGACAGGGGATGACTCGGATCGCGACTGCCATGGGCCCAGCCTAGTGGGGCGTCCGCCGCCGGAGCCATGACCGAGGCCGGGGCGACCGGGCGCTGGAGCGGTGCGGACGGAACCGCCCGGCTCGGCCGCCGACGCCAGCCGAGCCGGGACGGACGCTGTCATACTGATGGGATTCAGCTCCGTCGCAGCAGGAGGGCCCATGAGCGTCGACCCCGGTCAACCTTGGCGACCGACCACCGAACGGGACGACCTGGCTGACGACCTGGAGATCGGCGGCTATCGGCTCTACCAGCCCGATCCGGCCGCCGCCCTCAGCCCGGCCCCCTCCCAACCGGACCCGCCCCGGGCGGTCCCGCCCGCCCCGGCCCCACCGAACCGCCACCGCGTCCATCGGCTGATCGTCGCGATCGCTTTGGCCTGCGCCGCCGCCGCTTTGGTGGTCGGAAGATTGATCTGGGTCGACGGACCTCGATCCGAGCCGGTCTCCGGCCCCCCGGCGGTGTGGGTCGACCCGGGCTCAGAGGAGTTGACGCTCGAGCCCGGCGCCGACCTGAGGGGGGCCGACCTGGCCGCCCACGACCTGACCGGGATCGACTTGAGCGGGGCGGATCTGCGAGAGGCCAACCTGTCCGACGCCGACCTGGCCGGAGCCACTCTGACCGGCGCCGACCTGCGCGGGGCGGAGTTGTACGGCGCCAACCTGACCGGCTCCGATCTGACCGGCGCCGACCTGCGCGGCGCCTCAATGGGCGAGGTCCAGGCCTTCGGGGCCAACTTCACCGGGGTCGACGCCCGGGGGGCCGACCTGAGCCGGGCCGACCTGCGCAACAGCGATCTGAGCGGCCTGCGAGTCGAGGGGGCCAGCTTCGTCGAAGCCGACCTGAGAGGGGCGGATCTGACCGGAACCGATCTGAGCGGGGCCGACACGGAGGGCGTCCGGCGCTGACTCGGGCCGCGCCGAGCCGGGTCTGAACGCCCGGGCCGCCGCCAGCCTTTCGACCAGCCCTTCAGTCGCCCAGATCGACCACCCCCCGGCGCAGCCGTCGCACCAGGTCGCGGCAGACCCGGCCCAGGTCGTCGGCCCCGGCCGGCCGCTCGACTGGGTTCGAGGCCCGCTCCAACCGATCGTCGATCGGGTCGAGCCGACTCAGTTGGGCGCTGGCGTCGGCCATCTGGCCGGCCAAATCGATGATCTGGCGCACCCAGCGCACGAAATCCCCGGCCGGCAGACCGGTCTGATCGATCACCTGCCCCAGACTGGCCCCGTCGGCCCAGTCGTAGGCGGCCCGGGCGAAACCGGGGTCGAGCGGACGACGGGGGTCGAGCCGATGGTCGCGCTCCAGCAGCCCGACCTCGCGCCAGAGCCGTCGCAACCCGCTCAGGGCCCGCTCCGAGGCCCGATCCGGCATCCGCACCACCGGCCGACGGTCGTTGGCCCGAGCCTCGTAGACCAGACAGGACAGGACGGCCGCCAGTTGCGGGCCGCTCAAACCAGACCACAGTCCGGCCCCGATCGACTCGGCCACCACCAGATCCTGCTCGCCGTACAGCCGCGTCAGCATCCGACCGGACTCGGTCACGCTCAGACGCTCGGTCTCTCCGGCCAAGTAGCCGAGCGCCTCGAGCACGCCGCAGACCCGGTCGAAGCGCTGCACCAGGGCCCGCGAACGCCGTCCCCGGTTGGGTCCGCGGTCGGCTTGGAACTGGGCGAAGCTCCGTTCCAGCAGGGCCCGGGCCCGGGCTTGGCCGAGCGAGCCGATCAGATTGACCACCATGTTGGCGGTCGGGTTGAAGGCCGACCGCAGCGGATAGGTGCGGCGGGCCGCCAACCCGGCCAGCGCTCTGGGGTCGAGGCCGACCTGCCAGGCCACCACGGCGTGGCCCTGGACGTCGAGGCCGCGCCGGCCGGCCCGGCCGGTCAGCTGGGTGTACTCCCCGGCCGTGATGTCGGCGTGGGACTGGCCGTTGAACTTGACCAGTTTGTCTAGCACCACGGTGCGGGCCGGCATGTTGACGCCCAAGGCCAAGGTCTCAGTGGCGCAGACGACCTTGACCAAGCCGGCTGCGAAGGCCTCCTCGACCACCAGCTTGAAAGTCGGCAGCAAACCGGCGTGGTGGGAGGCCAGGCCACGCCGGAAGGCCTCCAGCCAGTGTCGGTAGCCCAGCGCTTCGAGGTCGTCGGCGGTCAGGTCGGACACCGCCCGTTCAGCCATCTCGGTCAGTCGGTCGGCCTCGTCGGGTCGGGTCAAGTCGACCCCGTCGGCCACCAGATGGCGTACGGCCTGGTCGCAGCCCTGGCGGGAGAAGATGAAGTAGATGGCCGGCAGCAGGTCCTGGCGTTCCAGCTCGTTGACCACTTCGAAACGGCGGGGGGCCAGCTTGGAGCCGGCCGACCAACGGGCGGCTTGGGCCCCGCCGAAGGCGCCGGAGCCGTAGGCCACCTGGCGCCGGCCCCGCCCGGACCGCCCCCGGGGCCGGCGGGAGTCGTCGCGCACCTGCCGTGATTCGCTCTGGGCCAGTCGGACCAGCTCCGGATTGACTTTGACCAGCCGCTCGGTCGGATCGTCCAGGGCGGTCGGGGCGACGCCGTCGTAGAGGTCCCAGAGCCGCCGGCCGGCGAAGACGTGTTGGTGCAAGGGCACCGGCCGGCGCTCCGACACGATGGTGGCGACCGGACCGCGGACTTGGTCCAGCCAGTCGCCGAACTCCTCCACGTTGGAGACCGTGGCGGACAGCCCGACCAGACGGACCTCAGGCTCCAAACCCAGGATGACCTCTTCCCAGACCGGGCCCCGGAAGCGGTCCGACAGGTAGTGGACCTCGTCCATCACGACGTGGGTCAAGCCGTTCAGGGTGGACGACTGGGCGTAGATCATGTTGCGCAGCACCTCGGTCGTCATGACGACGACGTCGGCCTCCGAGTTGATCGACTGGTCGCCGGTCAACAGGCCGACCCGGTCGGAGCCGTACTGGGCCGCCAGATCGTGGTGCTTCTGGTTCGACAGGGCCTTGATCGGGGTGGTGTAGAAGCACTTGCCGCCGCTGTCCAAGGCCAACCAGACGGCGAACTCCCCCACCACCGTCTTGCCCGCCCCGGTCGGAGCCGCCACCAACAGGCCGGAGCCGTCGGCCAGAGCGGCGCAGGCTTGGATCTGATAGTCGTCCAGGGGAAAGTCGTAGCGGGCTTGGAACTCCCGCAGCTGGCTCACTGGGCCTTTCTCCGCCGCGTCAACGGCCGTGACGGCGGCGCGTAGACGGTCAGCGCCGCCGGCACCACCCGGACGTGCAAGGGCACCGGACCCAAGACCTCGCCGTCGGCCATGCCGTAGAGGCCGTCGCCGTCGATCATGACCTCCTTGGCCTTGAGGCGTTCGACCGCCGGATCTTTGACGAAGGCGCCGGTGAACATGGACGGCAGCAGCCTGAGCAAGGTCAGCCGCGAGACCGGGTGGATGACGGTGACGTCGAGCAGACCGTCGCTGGGCGAACCGTCGGGAGCGATGTTCATGCCGCCGCCGAAGTAGGTGGCGTTGGCCACCGACACGAACATGGCGGTCTGAGAGCGGGGCTGGCCATCGATCACCAGGCGGTAGGGCAGGGGTTTGAAGCGACGCAGCTCGGCCAAGGCGGCCACGGCGTAGGCCAACGACCCCCAAGCCTTGGGCATGGCGTTGCCCCGCCGGGAGACGAAGGCGTCGTACCCGGTCGACACCACCGAGCCGACCCAGCTGTGGCTGCCGCCGTGCGCCATCTGCCCGGTCACCGAGGCCAGGTCGAGTTGGCGGGTGACCCCCTCGACCACGATGCGGGCGGCTTTCAACGGGTCCAAGGGCAAACCCGCGCCACGGCAGAAGTCATTGCCGGTGCCAGCCGGGATCAGCCCCAGCGGCAGGCCGCTCTGGGCGGCCGCGTTGAGGCCCAGGTGCATCATCCCGTCGCCACCCATCACGACCAGGGCCTGGTGGGCGGCGCCGTCGCCGGCCGGAGCCCGTTCGACCGCCTCATGGCAGTAGTCGCGAGCCTCCTCGTAGCTGTCGGCCCGTCGCACCTCCAAGGTGCCCTCGGGCAGACCGCGCAACAGTTCGGTGACGACTTGGGGCAAGATCCGACCGGCCCGACCACGGCCGGCCGTCGGATTGACCACCAGGGTGCAGGTGGGGTTGCCGCTGGTCATGCTGACCTCCTCAGGGGCCTGGGCCGCAGCTGGCGCGGACTGGGCCGGGTCCAGACACTGGCCTGGCCGGCTTCGGCCAAGAAAGCCGCCCGGTCGGTCAGCTGACCCAGACTGTCCCCCACTTGGCCGGCCAAGGCGCGGGCGCTGAGCCAGACCCGGCGCAAGCCCCAGAAGGTGACTCCCGCCCCCAACAGAGCGATGGCGACGAAGACGGCGGTCCAAACCACGCCGCCATGCTAGCCCGCTTGGACCGCCGACGCGCCATCGTCAGCGGGCCAGAGCCCGGCGGAGGGGGCGGTGGGGCCTCGGGCCGCGCCAGCGGCTCAACCGACTGGCGGCCGACCGGCCGACCCGTCGCGGGCGCCGGGGCGGACTCATAAGTGCAGAAAATGAGGCGACCATGGCCCTCCCCAGATCACCGTAGTAGCGTCTTTGGCAGCCTCACCGCCACACTTCCAGCCCACCTGGCCCGCCTTCAAAGAGGAACCAATGCCAGGACCGGTCGAGGGGATCCCACACGTCAAATTAGTTCTCGCCCCGGGCGAATCCGAGCGGTGACATCCACTTGAACAAGGAGTCTGCCATGAAGTACATCATCGGAATCGACGCCGGCACCACGGGCGTCAAATCAGCGCTGTTCGATCTCGAAGGCCACGAGGTCCTCGTGGAGTCACGGGATAACGAACCCGACCGTATCGGCGAGAACATGATCGAGCAGGACATGACGGTGCATTGGGAGAAGGTCTTGGACACTCTCAAAGGCATCGGTCATTCGGACCTGGTGGATCCGGCGGACATCATCGCCATCGGGCTGACCGGCCAAGGCGAGGGCTGTTGGCTGATGGACCGTGAGGGCAATCCCGTGCAACCCGCCTCCCTGTGGTGCGACGGGCGCGCCAACGAGTCCATCGCCAAGCTGACTGAGGAGCAGAAACGCCAGATCCATCTCACGACCGGCACTCCCGCCCTGCCTGGGGCCTGCCTGCTGCAACTGGTGTGGTACAAGGAGCACCGCCCGGAGACGCTGGACCGGGTGGGCACCATCTTCGGCGACTCGAAGGACTGGATCCGGTACAAGCTGACCGGCGACATCTACACCGACTACTCCGATCCGGGCTGCTCGCTCATCGACCTCAAGCGCAACGAGTACGCCTTCGACCTGATCGAGAGCCTCGGCCTCGGGGAGTACATCCCGCTGCTGCCGCCTCTGCTTCCCAGCGAGGCTTGCGGCGGCCGGCTGACGGCGGCCAACGCCGCCCACACCAATCTGCCCCAGGGCCTTCCAGTCGTCATGGGGGCCTTGGACGTCATGGCCTGCACCGTCGGTCTGGGCGCGGTCAACGACGGCGACACGCTAGCCATCCTGGGCACGACCTGTTGCACCAACGTCATCCTCAACCAGCGGCGGGCGGATGAGTTGATGGGCAAAGCTCGGGTCGAGATCCTGGGCGTGCAGGACATGTACCTGGTCATGATGGCGACGATGGCCGGCACCCCCAACCTCGACTGGGCGCTCAACGAGATCAGCGACTCCAAGAGTTTCGCCGCGGTGGAGGCTCGCATCCGCGAGATCCCGGCCGGGTCGGGCGGCGTCATTTTCCATCCTTACCTCGGCTCCGCCGGCGAACGCGCTCCCTTTTACAGCCCCAACGCACGGGCCAGTTTCTTCGGCCTCAACGCCACCACGACCCGCTACCACCTGGTGCGCGCGGTCTACGAGAGCATCGCCTTCATGATCAAGGACTGCCTCAACGACTATCCGAGTGAGAACCCGTTGGCGATCTGCGGTGGCGGAGCCAAATCCAAGGTCTGGGCCCAGATCATCTCCGACGTCACTGGGCGGCGGGTCCTGGTGCACGACGGGACTGAGTTCGGCGCCAAAGGTGGCGCCATGATGGCGGGCGTCATGGTCGGCCAATTCGCGGACATCCACGAAGCGGCTCAGGCCATGTGCAATATTCATAGCGAATACCAGCCCCAGGCGACCGCCGCCACGGTCTACGACCAGCTGTACCGGCTCTACCGGGAAGCCCGCCTCAAGTTCATGCCGCTCTGGGACCTACGCGCGGACATCATGCGGCAAGTGGCCTGATGACAGCGACAGGAAGAGAATGATGATTTCGATTGAACCGTATACGTTCTCCTTCGACCCGTCGGTGGTCCAGGACGTCCTAAGACGGCTGGCGAACGCCAACTTCCCCATCAGCCAAGATGAGCGGTCCTGGGAGTACGGCACGAGCGTGGCTTATATGCGCGAGTTCCGGGACTACTGGCTCAACCACTACGACTGGCAGAAGAACGCCGATCACATCAACCAATATCCTCAGCACATCGCTCGGATCGACGACGATTTTCTGCATTACGTCAAGGTCGAGGGCAAGGGGAAGAATCCCCGGCCCCTGCTCATGCTGCACGGGTATCCCTGGTCGTTCCTGACCTTCTACCGGATCATTCCCTACCTGACGGACCCGGGGGCGCACGGGGGCGACCCGGACCAGTCCTTCACCGTGATAGTGCCCTCGCTGCGGGGGTTCGCCCTGTCGGCGCCCGGCCGGGAGGGGTTCGGCCTGGTGGATCACGCCACGCTGTACCGCCGCCTCATGCGCGAGGCCTTGGGCTACGACACCTTCTGTTTGCAGGGCGGAGATTGGGGCTCGCACATCGCCTGGTACTACGCCAGAGCCTTTCCCGAAGACCTCTGGGGGCTCCATCTCAGCTTCATGGGCACCCGCGGCCAGGACGGCCGAAGCGAAGCGGAGAAGACGATCCCGTACCTACGCGGCTACGGCGCCAGGACGGCGCCGATACTGCCCGCCACCGCCGAGGACCAGGACTATTGGAACGCCGTGATGGACCACTTCATCAATCGAGCGGCCTACGCGCACATCAACACCACGGCCCCCCAGAGCCTGTCCTTCGCGATGTGCGATTCGCCGTTGGGAATGGCCGCCTGGTTGGTTGAGAAGTACCGGCAGTGGACGGATTACGAGGAGACCTTCGAGGAGCATTTCTCCAAGGATCACCTCATCACCACGACCATGCTCTACTACCTCGATCAGGCCTTCTCGTCCGCGATCAAGATCTACCGCGACACCTCGCGGGAGAGCGTCAAGTACACGGCCGCCGACCGGGTGACGGTCAAAACGGCCCTGGCCGCGATGCCCAAGGACGTCTACCCCGCGCCGGAGCACGTGGCCAGGCGCTACTTCAACCTGGTGTCGTACAGAAGCTTCGAGCACGGGGGTCACTTCAACGTCCACGAGTGCGCGGAACCGCTGTCCGAGCACATCCGAGAGTTCTTCTTCGGGCAGTGCGACATGTCCTGATTCCTTTGAGCCGGCCGCGGGCTCGACCGGCCAGTCCGCCGGTCCGGTCGCCCGGATCCGCCATCCGGGTCGCCGAGGCGGCTCCGGGCCGCGCCAGCGGCTGAGCCCGCCGGTCGAGTCAGGCCCTGGGCGCTCGACCGTTCAAGATTGGTCCAGGTCCAAGCCGGCGCCGGCGTAGGCGGCCAGGGCCCGGGCCGCCTCGGCGGCGGCCGTCCGCCCGGCCTGGGCCGGTTCCAGCACTTCGACCGCCGGCCCCAGCCGCAGCAACAGCCAGCGCAACCAGCCCGGATCGGCGATCGGCAGGGTCATCTCGCAGTCGCCGTCGTCGCGTTCGAGCTGGGCGCTGACCGGGTAGTACTCGGCGATCCAACGCGCCGCCGGCCGCACCAGCAGGCGGACCGAGGCGGCTTGGTCGAGGGTGGCCAGCCAGGCGTCCGAGCCAGGGGCGCGGCCATGGTCGACGGCGCTCAGGCCGGTCGGGGCGACCTCGACGATCCGGTCCAGCCGGTAGGTCCGCCAGTCCGACCGTTCCAGCGACCAAGCCGACAGGTAGGCCGCGCCGTCGGCCAGCTCCAGCCGGACCGGGTCGACCACCGGTCGGGTGGTCTTGCCTCGGGCCAGGCCGTCGTAGGTCAGCTCCACCCGCTCGGCGGCGGCGATGGCCCGCTGCAGCCGGGCCCGCACCTCCGGATCGCCGGCCGCCAACAGGACGCTGGTCCGCCCGACCGTCTCCGGGGCCAGGCCGGTCAGCTTGGCCAGCAAAGAGTCGATCACCGGATGGACCGATCCGGCGGCCACCTCGCGGATGGCCTGCAGAGCCACGATCAGACCGGCCGCCTCGTCCAAACTGAGTCCCAAGGGCCGGCTCAGAACCTCGGCGTTGCTGAGGAAGATGACGCCCTCGCCGTCCACCAGGTCCATGTCGACCTCGATCAGATCACCCGGCAACCCACCCGGCAGCCCGCACAGGAAGGCCACCTCGAGGTCGGCCCGGACCTGCTCCGGAGACCAATTAAAATTGTCAGCGGCCTGATCCAGGCCGATGCCCGGGTGACGTTGCAGATAAGGGATCAAGAGCAGGAGTCGGGCCACCTGCTCGGCCGCCGTGTCAGCCATGTCCGACCGCCTCAGTCAGGGCCACCAGACGCAGCCGCTCCAACACTCGCCGCCGCAGATCGAGCGGGTCCAAGACCAAGACGTCGGCCCCGGCGGCGCAAACCTCGGCCACGATCTCGTCTTCCCGGGCGTAAGGCGTCTCGTAGAGCTGGTAGCCCTCCGGGGCCCAACCCGCGATCGGGCGGCCGCGCCGGCGCAAAGCCCCGGCCCCGTCGGGACGGATGGCCAAGCGGACCAGAGCGGTCGGACGGGGGGGCTCCAGACTGGCCGCCAACCGGGCCAGGTCCTCCTCCGAGACCGGCCCGAAGCCGGGCGCCCGCGGGTCGGGGACGGCTGGACCGGCGATCCGGGAGAGGCGGAAGATCTTGGCCCCGACGCCGCGTTCCAAGCCCAGCACGTACCAGGCCCCGCGCCGTAGCACCAGCCGCCAAGGCTCGACCAAACGGCTCCGGCCGTGGTATTCGAAGCGGACCGGTTGGCGGCTGATCCAGGCTTGCCAGACGCCGGCGAAGGCCGGCTCGCGGGTGGGCAGGCTGGGGGCCAGGGCGACCGCCCGTTCGGCGTCGAGTTCGACCCCGCCGGCTTTCAGCTTGGCCACCGCCCGGGCCGCGGCCGGGGCCAGGGCGGCTCGCCGCCAGACCGTGGCGGCCAGGCCGACCAGGGTCGATTCGGCCACGCTGAGGTCGAGCGGGGGCAGTTCGAAGGCGTCCCGGCGGATGCGATAGCCGTCGGCCTCGTCGCTCAAGGGATCGCTCGGCCCGGTCTCGATCGGCACGCCCAGCCCACGCAACTCATCCTTGTCGCGTTCGAAGGTCCGCATGAAGGCGGCCTGGCTGAGGCCGGCGTAGCCCTCGACGCTGGCTCGGATCTGATCTCGCGTGATGTGGCGGCGAGCGGCCAGCAGGCAGAACACCAGATTGAGCAGGCGTTCGGTCTTGCGCGAGGCCATGGTCGGCTCCTGTCCTCCCCTGGGGCCGCCCGACCGTCGGCCGACGGCAGTCGGTTGGTCGGGTTACGATGCCATCCTGGCAGTTCGACTGGCCCAAAGCGGCCAACCAGGCCGGGAGGAAGATGGCTGGACGTTTCGCGCCGACGCCGACGGCGGCGCTCCACCTGGGCAACCTGCGCACCGCCGTGGGGGCCTGGTTGGCGGCCCGCTCGGCCCAGCTGGCCTTCCGCCTCAGGATCGAGGACCTGGACCAAGCCCGGGTCCAGGCCGCCCCGGGATTGGCCCGGGCTCAAATCGACGACCTGGCCCGCTTGGGCTTGGACTTCGACGGCCCGGTCCTCTACCAGTCCGCCCGCCAAGCGGCCTACCAACGGGCCCTGGAGCGGATCGAGCATCTGACCTACGAGTGCTTCTGTTCCCGCCGCGAGATCGCCGCCGCCGCCCAGGCCCCGCACCAAGACGGGGCCGCTTATCCGGGCTGGTGCCGCGACCTCAGCCCGAGCCAGCGCCGCCGCCTGCGCCAGACCCGCCGGCCGGCCCTACGGGTGCGGGCCGACCAAGCTCGGATCGACTTCCAAGACCTGGTGGCCGGACCGCGCTCAGGGTCGGTGGACGATTTCGTGGTCCGGCGCGGCGACGGGGTTTTCGCCTACCATTTCGCGGTCGTGGTGGACGACGCCGCCCAATCCGTCAGCCAGGTGGTGCGGGGCGACGACCTGCTCGACTCGACGCCGCGGCAGATCTGGTTGGGGCGCCAGCTGGGCCTGCCCCAGCCGGTCTACGCCCATCTGCCTCTGGTGCTGGACGGCCAGGGCGACCGGTTGGCCAAACGCGACCGCGCGGTCGGTTTGGACGCCCTGACAGCGGCCGGCTTCAGCCCGGCCCGTCTGGTCTCGATCCTGGCCGCCTCCTTGGGCGTGGCCGTGCCGGGGCCGGAATGCGCCCTGGCCGATCTGGTGGGTCGCTTCGACCTGACCGGCACGCCGCGCCAGCCCTGGCGGGCCGACCCGGCCACCTGGTGAGTCAGGCTCAGGAGAACAGGACGTCGATCAGGTA
This sequence comes from Propionibacteriaceae bacterium, assembly GCA_031267645.1. Classification (GTDB taxonomy): domain Bacteria; phylum Actinomycetota; class Actinomycetes; order Propionibacteriales; family Propionibacteriaceae; genus WQYJ01. The sequence continues at coordinate 8,398 of JAIRYW010000038.1, read as the reverse complement.
GACCATGGTCTCCCCGGCCTTGACGTCGATCTGCTTGTTGCCCTTGGGATAAGCCTTGTCGCTGGGCACTATCAGGAGCACCCGGCTGCCCTGCTTGACGCCGACCAGGGCCTCCTGCCAGCCCGGGATGGCGCCGTCCAGATAGCCCTGGACGGGAGTGAAACCGTAAGTCTGACGGGCCAAACGGCCGGACCAGGTGTACTCGGCGTAGTCGACTTCGAGCAGGCTGGCGGCGCCGATGGCCGGACCGGATCCCTCGATCAGGACCTGGATCTGGAGCTGGCTCGGGGTCGTCAGGCCGCTGGCGATGGTCACCACCGGATGGTCGGCCTCGCCCGAGACCTCGGGCAGCCCGGCCGGCGGTTTGACGGTGTCGCCGCGCGGCCCGGTCAGGGCGATCTCCAAGATCTCAGCCACGAAGAGGAGGGAGTCCCCTAGCTCGATGCCGGCGCTGGCGTTGCCGCCGGAGGGGTCGTAGCCGTCGGCGCCGGGCATGCCGATCAAAACCCGGCTGCCCACCCGCTGACCGGTCAGACCGAGCTGGAAGCCGGTCACGACGCCCTGGAGGGGGAAGTCGGCCGGCTCGCCCCGACTGTAAGAGTCGTCGAAGGACTCGCCGGTGCGGCCGTTGACGCCGATGTAGTGGACCTTGATCAAGCCGGTCTCAGGCACCACGTCGCCGGAGCCGGAGTCGAGCACCCGGGTCTGGGTGCGGTCGATGGCCCAGGGGGCGGGCACCGTGACGGTCGGCTTCTCACCGGCCGGGCCGGTCACCGTGATGGCGTCGAGGTTGGTCGAGACCGGGATGGTCGGATCGGCCGTGGGATCGTCCGATGGATCCGGCTCCGGCGTCGGCAACGTGCTGGCGCTGGGGTCGGTCACGACCGTCGGCGAATCGCTGGGACTGGTCGAGGGGTCCGCGTCGGGACCGCCGCAGGCAGCCAGGCCGAAGACCAGGGCGCAGGCCAGACCGAGTCCAGTTCCGACGGTCAATCGCTTGAAGTTCACCCGTGCAGGTTACCCGACTGACCGCCGCCGTGACACGTCACCAGGCTTGGTACGGACGTTTGGCCCGGGACGACGGGCTCACAGCCGAGCGGCGTCGAACAACTCGCCGACTTCTTGAGGGGTCAAAATCCGGGTCCGGCCGGAGGGCAGGTCGCCCAGGCGGACGGGGCCGACCCGGGTCCGACCCAGTCGCCGGACCGGGTGCCCGACGGCTTCGAACAGCCGCCGCACGACTCGGTTACGACCGCTGTGCAAGACCACCTCGACCAAGCTGAGGTTGGCGGTGGCGTCGACCAGTTTGATCCGGTCCACCCGGACCGGTCCGTCCTCCAAGGTCACGCCGAGGCTGAGCCGGCCCATGACGGTCCGCTCGACCACCCCTTCGACCTCGGCCAGGTAGGTCTTGGCGACCTCGTACTTGGGATGGCTCAGACGTTGGGCCAGGTCGCCGTCGTTGGTCAGGACGATCAGCCCCTCGGTGTCGACGTCGAGCCGACCGACGTGGAAGAGCCGACCGGCCCGTTGGGGCAGGTAGTCGGCCAGACAGGGCCGGCCCTCGGGGTCGGACATGGTCGACACCACGCCGCGGGGCTTGTTCAGTACCAGGTAGAGGTGGTGGCGTTGGGGTGGCAGGCGCTTGCCGTCGACCCGGATGTGGTCCACCGCCGGATCGACCCGGGTCCCCAATTCGGTCACCACCCGCCCGTTGACCTCGACCCGTCCTTCGATCATCAAATTCTCACTGGCCCGCCGCGAGGCCACCCCGGCTTGGGCCAACACCTTCTGCAACCGGACGCCCTCGGTCTCAGACATGGCCGTCCTCGGATGCGCTCGCCTCGACCGGCCCGGCTGGTGCGGTCGGTGTGGTCGGCTGGTCTCGGTCGGCCGGCTCGGTCCGGCCCTCCCCCGCCCCGACGGTTCCGTCGGCGGCCGGCCCCGGCTGTGGATCGACCCGGTTGGGCCCGTCCTCGGAACCAGCCGATTGGGCCACCAACCGGGCCAGTTCGGCGTCCAGCTGGGCCGCGTCGGGCAGGTTGGGGGCCAGCGGCGGCAGATCGTCCAATTCGGTCAAACCCATCCGTTCCAGGAAGTAGTCGGTCGTGGTCAGCAATCCGGCGCCGGTGTCCTCGTCCTTGCCCGTCTCCGCGATCAGATCGCGCGCCAGCAGGGTCCGGACCACGCCGTCGACGTTGACGCCGCGCACGGCCGAGACCCGCCCCCGGCTGATCGGCTGCAGATAGGCGATCACGGCCAGGGTCTCCAAACCGGCTTGGCTGAGGCGGCCCTGTTGGCCGGCCACCAAACTTTGGCCGATCGCTTCGGCCAGCGCCGGATCGGTGTAGTAGCGCCAGCCCGCGCCCACCCGACGCAGCTCGAAACCACGGCCGGTCCGGCGGTAGAACTCGGCCAACTCGGCCAGAGCGGCTTCCACCTCGGCTTCCTCCCGGCTCAGGCTGGCCGCCAGATCGGCCTGTCTGAGCGGTTCGGTCGCCATCATCAAGAGGGCTTCCAAGACCGCCCCCAAGCCAGGGTCGGCCGGCGGACGATCAGCCGGGTCCAGCTGATCGAGCTGATCGGATTGGTCTAGCTGCTCGGACTGGTCGGGCTGGTCGTACGGTCCTAGCACGGTCGGCGAGGTCGTCTCGGCGCCGTCCCCGGCGGCCGGGGCCGGCCCAGCCCAAGCGGTCGACCCGGTCGGTTCGGTCATGCGGTCTCCTGATCGCTCGGCGTCGGGTTCTCGTAATCGTCCACGATCTCGACTGTGGCCTTGTCACCGCCGGTCCAAGCCACCAGCAGATCGCCCAAGGGGTCGAGCTGCTCGAAGCCGACCAGGCCGGAACGGTACAGCTCCAGCAGGGCCAAGAAGCGAGCCACCGTCACCAGCCGGTTGGCGGCGTCGGCCACCAATTGGCGGAAGGTGGTCCGCCGCAGCCGGCGCAGCCGTTGGGCCACCCAGACCCCCTCCTGGGCCACCGACACGGTCGGCGCCCAGAGGTGGGCGGTCGAGACCTGGGGCGTCTCGGCCGGAATCATGGCCCGGGCCGCCAGGGCGGCGAATTGGGGCCCGCTCAGATTGATCTCGACCTCGGGCACGAGGCGGGCGAAGGCTGGCTCCAGGCCGCCCGGCCGGGCTTGGCGACGGGCCTCGTCGGCCAAGGCGCCAGACATCCAAGCCGCCACCTGTTTGAAGGCCCGGTACTGCAGGAGGCGGGCGAAGAGCAGGTCGCGGGCCTCCAAGATGGCCAGGTCGTCCTCGTCCTCGACCTCGCCTTGCGGCAGCAGGCGGGCGGTCTTGAGGTCGAGCAAGGTGGCGGCCACGACCAAGAATTGGCTGGCCTGGTCCAGATCCCAATCCGGGCCCTGCTGCCGGATGTGGGCGATGAACTCGTCCGTCACCTGGGACAGGGCCACCTCGGTGATGTCGAGCCGGTGTTTGGCGATCAGGCTGAGCAGGAGGTCGAACGGGCCCTCGAAATTGTCCAAGCGGACGGAGAACTTGACTTCCTCGGCCGACAACGCGACTTCGGACACGATCGGTTAGGGACCGATCCGCTGGACCAAGTCGGCGTCCAGCCCGTGGTCGGCCAAGTCCTCCAGGGCGGCTGCGATGGCGGCTCTCACGATCCGGCCCCGGTCGACCGTGCGGCCGGCCTGGCGCAAGGTCAGACGGGCTTGTTCCAAGGCGATCAGCTCGTCGTGGGAGACGTAGACGGTGATCTTCTCATCGTGGCGGACACGGCCGGAGGCCTGTCCGGCCGTCGCGGCAGGCGATCCGCCGGGGGCGGCCGTGGGCCGGAAGAGCTCGGCGGCGCCGGGCAAGTTCACGCGGCGGGGCATCGTTGCAAAACCTCTCGTGCCAACATTCTGTACTGCTGGGCGCCAGCCGAGTCGCTGGCATAGTTCGTGATCGGCTCGCCGGCCACCGTGGTCTCCGGGAATTTGACCGTCCGACGGATGGTGGTGTGGAAGACGACGTCGCCGAAGGCCTCCACCACTCGCTCCAGGACTTCTCGGTTGTGCAGGGTGCGGCCGTCGTACATCGTGCCCAGGATGCCGACCAGTTCCAGCTTGGGATTGAGCCGATCGTGCACCTTGGCGATGGTGTCGGTCAGCATGGCCACGCCGCGCAGGGCGAAGAACTCGCATTCCAACGGGATGATGACGCCGTCGGCGGCGGTCAGAGCGTTGATCGTGAGCAGACCGAGCGAGGGGGCGCAATCGATCAAGATGATGTCGTAGACCGCCTTGAGCGGGGCCAGGACCCGGGCCAAGGTGTGTTCGCGAGCCACTTCGGAGACCAGCTGGACCTCGGCCGCCGACAGGTCGATGTTGGCCGGCAAAACGTCCAGTCCAGCCGTCGAAGTGGCCACGATGGCCTCCTCGGCCGGCGCCCCGGAACTCATCAAGAGGTTGTAGACGCTGACCTCACGGGTGTGCGGATTGACGCCCAAACCGACTGACAACGAGCCCTGAGGGTCCAAGTCGACCAGCAGGACGCGCCGGCCGGCCTCGACCAGGCAGGCTCCCAGGTTGATGGTGCTGGTGGTCTTGCCGACGCCGCCCTTCTGGTTGCACAAGGCCAGCACGACCGCCTCGGTGGCGGACGACTGGCGCGCGGCCGGTTGGGGCAGGTCGGGCCAGGGCCGTCCAGTCGGCCCGACTGAGCCGGGGCTCTGGGCGGCTGGCCGTTCGCCACGAGGGGTCCTCGCCACCGATCCTCCTGCCGGGTCAAATGATTGCGGTCGACACACACGGCCGGGGGCAGCGGCGCGGGCCGGACGACCGTGTGCCTAGCCTAGCGGTCCGAACCAAGTCCTTCACCACCGCCAAGGTCTCAGACGGCCCGGGGATGGGAAGCCCGGTAGACCTCGCGCAGATGGTCGACCGTGACCAGGGTGTAGAGCTGGGTGGTGGCGACCGAGGCGTGGCCCAGCAGCTCCTGCACCACCCTCAGGTCGGCCCCGCCGTCGATCAGATGGGTGGCGTAACTGTGGCGCAGGGTGTGGGGCGAGACCTCGACCGTCAGACCGGCCCGCCGGGCCAGGGCCTGGACCCGGTTGAAGGCGCTCTGCCGACTGAGACGGGCGCCGCGGGTGTTGAGGAAGAGGGCGGGCGGGACTTGCCGGCCGCCGGCCGCCAGAACCGGACGTCCGCGCACCAGATAGGCGTCCAAAGCCTGGCGGGCGAAGCTGCCCACCGGGGCCAGGCGCTGTTTGCCGCCCTTGCCGCGCAGCCGTAGCCCCAGACTGGGGTCGTCCAGCAAGCGGCGGACCTCGTCGACGTCCAACCCCACCGCCTCGGAGATCCGGGCCCCGCTGCCGTACAACAACTCGACCAGGGCCCCGTCGCGCAATTCGACCGGCCCGGCCGTGGCGGCGCCGGCCCCGGCGGCGTCGATGATGGCGTCCACCTGTTCCAAGCTGAGGGCTTTGGGCAGACGCCGGCCGACCGCCGGCGGAACCAGATCGGCGGCTGGGTCGAGACCGGTCAAGCCCTCGGCGGCCCAGAAACGGTGCAGACCGCGCACCGCCGCCACCATGCGGGCGATCGAGGCCGGCGCCAAGCCGGCGGCCCGCAGCTGGCTGACGAAACCGGCCGGCTGACCGGCCTCGACCTGGTCCGGCCGGCTCAGACCGAGACCGGCCAGATAGACCAGATAGCGTTCCAGGTCGCGCCGGTAGGCGGCCACCGTGTTGGCGGCCAGACCGCGCTCGGCCACCAAGTGGCCGAGATAGTCGGCCAGACCGCGTGACAGTCCGTCGTCGCTCACTGAGCGGCTTGGCTCAGACGACGGTCGCGCTCGGCCTTGGCCCGCCGGGCCGGCCAATCGGCCTGGGCCGGGCGCAGCCGTTCCAAGCGGCCGCTGGCCCGGGCCCCGGACAGGGCCAGCAGACCCATGATCAGGGTGGGAGACTGCAGGTGGCCGGAGTAGACCGCCTCGACGGCCTGGTCCAGGTCGACCCAGGCCACCGTCATCTCGGCCTCCTCGTCGGCCAGCACGAAACCAGCCGGCCGGTCGGCCGGGCGCAAGCGGCGGGCCAGGTAGATCCGAATCGACTCCTGGCTGGAGCCCGGCGAGGTGAAACAGTCGACCAGGACGCGCCAGTCGTCGGCCGCCAGACCGGCCTCCTCGGCCAACTCGCGCTGGGCGGCGGTCAGGGCCGGCTCGCCGGCCAGATCGAGCAGACCGGCCGGCGGTTCGACGCAGACCCAACCGACCGGATGGCGGTATTGCGTCACCACGGCCACCCGGTCCTGGTCGTCCAGCGCCATCACGGCCACCGCGCCGGGATGGGCCAGCCAGTCCCGCACCATGGTCGGGCCGGACGGCGTCGTGACCTCTTCGGTCAGCCACTGGCTGACCCGCCCCGGAGCCTGGCTCAGGGTCCGAGCCGGCCAGTCCTCGACCCGGTCGGCCAAATCGGCCCCCCGCAGGACCGGCCCCGGCAGGGCGGCCATCACAGCTCCACCGGCAAGCGGCTGGCCAACTTGCGCTCCAAAGCGGCCTGGACCAGGCCTTTGAAGAGCGGGTGCGGCCGGGTCGGGCGCGACTTCAGCTCCGGATGGCCTTGGGTGGCGATGAAGAAGGGATGGCTGTCGTCGGGCAACTCGATGAATTCGACCAGGGTGGAGTCGGGCGAGGCGCCGGAGACGACCAGCCCGGCCGCCTCGAGCTGGCCGCGGTAGGCGTTGTTGACCTCGTAGCGGTGGCGGTGGCGCTCCGTCACCTTGGTGGTCCCGTACAGCCGGGCGGCCAAGGATCCCTTGACCAGCTCGGCCGGGTACGAGCCCAGCCGCATGGTGCCGCCCAAGTCGCCCTGGCCGGACACGATGTCGATCTGCTCGTCCATGGTCGCGATGACGGGATGCGGCGTCTCCGGATCGAATTCGGTCGAACCCGCCCCGCTCAGCCCGGCCAGGTCGCGGGCCACCTCCATCACCATGCACTGCAAGCCCAGGCACAGGCCCAGGATCGGGATCTGGCTGGTCCGAGCGTGCCGGATGGCCCCGATCTTGCCTTCGACGCCCCGGATGCCGAAGCCGCCCGGCACCACCATGCCGTCGACTCCGGCCAGGGCCTTGGCCGCCCCTTCGGCCGTCTCGCAGTCATCCGACCGGATCCATTCGATGTTGACTTTGACGCGGTGGGCGAAGCCGCCGGCGCGTAAAGCCTCACAGACCGACAGATAGGCGTCGGGCAGGGCGATGTACTTGCCGACCAGCCCGATGGTGACTTCCTCCTTGGGGTGGTGGACCCGCTCCAACAGATCGTTCCAGCGCCGCCAGTCGACGTCGCGGAAGGCCAGATCGAGGCGGCGCACCACGAAGGCGTCCAGGCCCTCGGCGTGCAGCACCTTGGGGATGTCGTAGATCGAGGCGGCGTCTGGACAGGAGATGACGGCGTCCTCGTCCACGTCGCACATGTTGGCGATCTTCTGCTTGACGTCCTCGGCGATGGGCCGGTCGGCCCGGCAGACCAAGGCGTCGGGCTGGATGCCGACCTGACGCAGAGCCGCCACCGAGTGCTGGGTCGGCTTGGTCTTCTGCTCCCCCGAAGGGCCGATGTACGGCACCAGGGAGACGTGCAGGAAGAAGACGTGGTCGCGGCCGACCTCCCGTCTGACCTGACGGGCGGCCTCCAGGAAGGGCAACGACTCGATGTCGCCGACCGTGCCGCCGATCTCGTGGATGACAACGTCGACGCCGGGGTGTCCCATGGCCAGCATCTCGGCCTTGATGGCGTTGGTGATGTGAGGGATGACCTGGACGGTGTTGCCGAGGTAGTCGCCCCGTCGTTCGGCCGCGATGACCGTGGAGTAGACCTTGCCGGTGGTGACGTTGGCGGTGCCGTTGAGATCGACGTCGAGGAAGCGCTCGTAATGACCGATGTCGAGGTCGGTCTCGGCCCCGTCCTCGGTCACGAAGACCTCACCGTGTTGGAACGGGTTCATGGTGCCGGGATCGACGTTGAGATAAGGGTCGAGCTTCTGCATCGTCACTTTGAGGCCGCGAGCGACCAAGAGCGAGCCCAAGCTGGAGGCCGACAATCCCTTGCCCAATGAGGACACGACACCGCCGGTGACGAAAACATGTTTAGTTGGAGCGTGCTTGCTGATTCCCACGGATCTTCAGCATATCTCGCCTAGGCCAACCTCACCGCCGGGCCGCCTCCCAGACACGCCGAAGCGGTTCCCAGATCGCCTCGAAACCCCTAGTCGGAAGCTCGTCGAGCGACTTCGAGCAGTTCGGCGGCGTGGGCCCGGGAGGAGGTCGTCAGTTCCAGCCCGCCCATCATGCGGGCCAGTTCGGTCAGGCGTTCCTCTTCGCTCAAGCGTCGGACGACGGCGCTGGCCTGGCCGTCCACGGTCGCCTTCGAGACCACGTAATG
>JAIRYW010000072.1 GCA_031267645.1 Propionibacteriaceae bacterium | reverse complement strand
CTTTGGCGGTGCGTCCAACCAAACGCTGGGCCTGACGTCGGGCCCGTGTCGTTGATGGATCACGTCTCATCGGGTGGTCCTTCCAGGAGTCTTACCTAATTCCTACTGAGCCTTCATTTGACTGACTTGATGGGGATTACCAAGCCAATCGCTAGTAATGCCATCAGGGCGGCGAAGACGTATAAGCCCTGGTATCCAGCAATGCTAATGACCTTGGCGGCGACAGCCGGAGCCAGCATCTGACCTCCAGCTTGAGCGATGTTCAAGATGCCAAGTTGCTTCCCGGCGGCCACAGCCGAAGGCAGCACCTGAGTCATTAACGCTTGGTCAACTGACATGTAGGCACCAAAACCAAGCCCGGCGATGATCAGTGAGAGAAACAAGGCAGGCACCGTTGGGCTTGTCAAAGGCGCTGCCACAGAGGCTCCGATCAGGGCCGAAGCGACGATCACTACCGGTTTGCGACGCCCCAGCCGGTCTGAGATCCATCCAGCCGGCACGATCGACAGCAAAATGGCGGCCATCAACGCGGCCGACAGCAGCGGGTAAAGCTGGGCGGCTTCATCCCGGCTCAGACCGCAATAGTCCTGCGCCAGGTAAAGCAGGAATGAGTAAATGCCCCAGAACCCAGTGATCAGAACCAATCTGGCAGCGAAGACCCAGGCGAAGTCAGGCTGACGTCGCGGCGAAACCCAGTAAGAAGCCAGCCTGACACGCCAGCTGTGACGCGGTTCGCTTGGCAACAGCCGTGAGTCGCGCCGTAAGCCAAGGGCTAACGGCAAGCCGAGCACCGCCGCGAAGACGGCGCAAGCCACAAATCCAGTACGGAGCTGACTAGCGAAGAGTGAGACTGCCAGGACCCCACCGAGGACACCGAGATAGGCACCGGCCCCGCCTAAAGCGGACATCACGCCACGGCGCTCAACTGGTGTGCGGTCGGCCACGATGGCGGTCAGGGGCGCCGAAAACATCGAGTAGCAAGTGGAGACCGCGCAAGCCACCAGCAGAATCAAAGCGAACTGACGGCTGGCGCCAAGCAGGCTAATACAAATCGCCAAACCCGCCACACCCGCGGTGATCCATGGCGCACGGCGCCCCCATCTTGTCCGGGTGCGATCTGAGAGACCGCCCCAGAGCGGCTGTGCCACGATCGCACAGATGGCGGCTAGCGTGCCGAGCAGTCCGTAGTTGGCGACCTTCGATTCTGGGTCGAGTTCTTGGAGCCAGAGAGGCAATAGGAAGGTCGCTGCCCCACCGTTGGCCATGTTGACTGTTAGCTGGAGGCCAAAGTAGATCGCCATCAGGGACCCAAGACGGGCTGGCTTAGGGTACGGAGCAGTCGACAAACCGGGTGTCAACGAATCAGGGTTGTTGGTCATGGCGCACCTAATGGGTCGGTCTCAGCTGGAGTGGGACTGAGGCGTGCCACCAAGCTTCAGGCCGTTTTGGATCAGTTCTGGTGTGGGTTGGGACTGGAGCGTTGTCACCAAGCTTCAGGCCGTTCTGGATGAGTATTGGTCCTGGTGCGGACGAAACGATGTTGCCAAGTCTCGGTCCCGCGAGCCCTAGTATAGTGCTTTCGGTAAAGCACTAATCAGGGCTGTGCTATCGTCTGAGACACAGCAAGGAGGAACAGTGACCGCACACGGCCGTCCAGCGACAATCTATGACGTGGCCGGACTGGCTCAAGTCTCCATCGCCACAGTCTCCAAAGCCCTCAACGCCCCCGCCAAGGTGGCTGAACCAACCAGACGGCGAGTTCTAGAAGCCATCCGCCAACTGAACTTTGTACCCAAAGAGACCGCCACTTCCAGGGCGCGGCGTTCGGCTCGACGGATCGGTGTGTTCGCGCCGTTCTCGACCTATCCGTCCTTCGCCGAACGACTCAACGGCATCTTGACAGCCGAATCAAACCAGCCAGTAGAGGTTGTGGTTCATGATGTCCAATCGGCCGCCGAATCGGGCCGAGTCCTCGAGGCCCTGCCTGCTCTGCGGTCCTATGACGGGGTCATCATCATGTCAGTGCCACTCAGCCAAGAGGCCGCCGACGCACTACGGCACGGCCATTTACCAGCGGTTTTAGTTGACGTCGCGGGTTACGGCTTGCCTTCAGTGACAACTGATGACGAACAAGGCGGACGCTTGGCGGCCAACGCGCTGATCCGGACCGGGAGGACTCGCTTTGCCTTCCTGGGACACCGTCAGGTGCTGCCAGAACTCGAATCGCCCTCGCAACGGCGCCTCTTGGGTTTCAGGGCGGGCCTGGCGGAAGCTGGATTCCAGCTCGATCCCAACGCCACCGCCCTGGCTGGGCCAACTTTCGAAGACGCCATCAGGGCGGCGATCGACCTGGTTGGCGCCAGTGCGGTACCGACCGGAGTCTTCGCCCATACCGATGAGTTAGCCGCTGCGGTCCATCTGGTGGCACGGCGGCTCGGCCGGGCGATCCCACAGGACATCGCCTTAGTTGGCTACGACGACTCCTCAATCGCCTCCGCCCTCGATCTGACAACTATCCGCCAGCCTCTCCGCCAGACCGGCGAATGGGCTCTGAGAGCACTAAATGCCCTAATCAGTGACCCAGAGGCGGTAGCCGCATCGGTGACGCTGCCGGTTGGGATCATCCGGCGCGGGTCAACCTGACCCTGGAGAACCTCCACTTGGGTGTCCCAACCAGAGGGGCGGCATCGTCCAACGAGGCAACCCAACCAGAGGGGCGGCATCGGTCAACCGACACCACCAAACTTGAGGGGCCGAATCGCCCAAACAAACCCTAACCGCTCACTCCAACGCTGTTAGCGCTGGTCAAGCGGCACAAAGTCACGCTTCGCCTGACCGACATAGATCTGCCTCGGGCGCCCAATCTTCATCGTCGGGTCGGCCGCCTGCTCACGCCAATGAGCGATCCAACCCGGCAAGCGTCCGATGGCGAACAACACAGTGAACATGTCGACCGGGAAACCCATCGCCTGATAAATCAAGCCCGTGTAAAAATCGACGTTCGGATAGAGTTTGCGTTCCTGGAAATACGGGTCGTTGAGTGCCGTGTCCTCCAATGTTAGGGCGATGTCCAGCAGCTCGTCATGACCGGTCCGGTGACGCAAAATAGCGTCAGCGTGCTGTTTGACAATCGCGGCCCGCGGATCGTAATTCTTGTAGATGCGGTGGCCAAACCCCATCAGCTTGGCTTCGCGTTGCTTGACCTTCTCGACGAAACGGTTGACACCGCCGCCATCCCGTTTGATATGCGCCAACATCTCAAGAACCGCCTGGTTGGCACCGCCGTGAAGCGGTCCTGACAATGCGTTGACGCCGGCCGCCACCGAGACGTAAACGTTCGCCCCGGACGATCCGACCAGCCGAACCGTTGACGTGGAACAGTTCTGCTCATGATCGGCGTGAAGAATCAGCAACACGTCAAGTGCTTTGATGATCTCCTCATCGAACGGATATGGCCTGGAGGGGACACCAAAGGACATCCGGATGAAGTTTTCGACATAGCTTTCCGAATCGAGCGGGTAAAGCATCGGCTGGCCGATCGAGTTCTTGTAGCCGTAGGCTGCCAGAGTTGGAACCGCGCCCATCAGACGGTGCGTAGCGCCATCTAGGTCGGTTGGATCGATCAACGGGTTGGTGTAAACGAACGTCGAAAGCGAGTTGATCGCCGCCGCCAGCAGCGGCATTGGATGTGACCGCCGGGGAGCGGAGCGGAACATTTCCTTCAGCCGTTCATCGATCAGGTGGTAGCCGTTGATGGCGCAGTTGAAATAGTCAAGCTGCTCCGCGTTCGGTAGTTCGCCGTAGAGCACCAGATAGGCCACCTCCATGAAGGAGGCCTTTTCGGCTAGTTGCTCTATCGGATAGCCGCGGTAGCGCAGCACACCAGCCTCACCATCGATGAACGTGATGGCTGACTTGCAGGCGGCGGTCGAACCGAAGCCGATGTCATAGGTGGTTTCACCGGTCCGCGCTAGCAGTTTGGTGATGTCATAACCGTTGTTTCCAGCAGTCGCACGAACCATTGGCAACTCCAGCCGAACCGCGCCGTGGGTAAAGACGGCATTCCCCATTGGTACTCTCCTTTAACGTGACGAGGGATACGTACAGCCTTGATTTTACCATTTCTTGTGGGACTTAGTTCCTAGATGATCGGTTTGGGCTCTGCGGCTGGGGCAGGACTTCGGTCTGGGGTTGTTCCCGGGGCTGTCCGCCGGGGGGCCTGAGACCGTTCTCAGGTCGCCCCAAAGGCACGCCGGTCACACAGTCATGTCGCTGCTCAGACAGGCCGAAAGCTAAGGCTGGCTAAGGTATTCCAATTGTCTGGCAAGCAGTGAACAAGCCGGCATGGCATAGCCCAACCCAGCCGCCCAATTGATGACGTTCCAGTAGATGGCGTCTATCTCCAAGGGACGTCCAGCCAAGTAGTCGAGCCGCATCGACGGGTTGTAGGCCGCCATGGCGTCAGTCGTGCCCATCATCTTGGCAGCGAAGCTCGGTTCGATCTCCACACCACCGGCCGCTGCCGCCCCGGTCACCTCCGCCATCAGGCCGGCGATGGCACCGCGGGCGGCTGGGCTGCGCGACAACTGCCCGGTGGTGGCGTTGAGCACAACACTCAACCCATTGAACGGCACATTCCAAACCAGTTTCCGTAAGCGGGCCTCCAACACACCGCCGAGCCTTTCAACATCAACCCCGGCCTGGTCAAAGAGCTGAGCGATCTCCTCAAGGCTGTCCTGATCAGCCGGGTTCAACGCCGCCAGTGACAGCCGACCGTACGCCGTGTGTTGGATAACCCAAGGCTGATCGGTGCGGAACGAACAGATGAAGCACAACCCGGCGAACAGCTTCACCGCCGGATACATCCGAGCCAGGACAGGTTCAGCGCCGAAACCGTTCTGCATCACAACTAGCTGACTACCGTCTTTCAAGACTGGTCTGATCTGCTCAAAGACTGTCTTGTTGGCGGTTGCCTTGGTGGCTAACAGGACCAGATCGCACGGCGGCATCTGGCTTGGTGCTGAATAGGCTTGGATCGAGTCAACCGCCAAATCGCCACGCCAAGACTTGATCGCCAGACCGTGTTGGCGCAGTTCAGCGGCTGTTGACCGGGCAAGGAAGTGGACCGTGTGGTCCGCCCGGGCGAGGTGCGCGCCGTAGTAGGCGCCAATCGCACCAGCCCCAATTACAGCTACGTCGGTCATCGTCTTGCCTTGTCCGATGCCGCCCTAGCGGGGTGAGCGGAGCAGTTCGGCCACCTGGAAAGCCATTTCGAGAGCCTGTTGGTGGTTCAGTCGCGGGTCAACCACACTTTCATAACGGCGGCTGAGAGCGGCGTCATCGATCGCTTCTGATCCGCCCATCACCTCGGTGACATCATCTCCGGTCAGCTCGACATGTAAACCACCTGGCACTGCCCCTGCTTCACGCAGCACCTCAAAAAAGCCTCTGACCTCTTCAATTACAGTGTCGAAACGTCGCGTTTTGACACCAGCGCTGGTGGTGAAGGTGTTGCCATGCATCGGGTCACACATCCACAAGACTGGCCGTTGGACCGCTTGGACGGCGCGTACCAGTCCAGGCAGGATGACTCGCACCTGGTCCGCGCCCATTCGGCTGATAAGGCTGATCCGGCCAGGTTCATGGGCTGGGTCTAGCTTGTCCGCCAGCCGAAGAATGTCACTGGCATGGGCGCTTGGCCCGATCTTGATGCCGAGCGGATTGCGCACATGGCTGAGCAGTTCGGCGTGGGCGCCTTCCGGTGAACGTGTCCGTTCACCAATCCACAAGAAGTGAGCTGAACAGTCATATGGTTGCCCGCCACGCGAATCGATCCGGGTCAGCGCCCGTTCATAGTCAAGCAGTAGAGCCTCATGGGAGGAGAAAAATTCAACCATTTTGAGGGCTTCGAAGTCGGCGCCGCAGGCCGCCATGAAACGGACCGCCTTGTCGATTTGGGCGGCTAATTCCTCATAACGGGCGTAAGCCGGGTTGGCGGTAAAGCCGCGGTTCCATTCTTGAACTAACCGCAGGTCAGCGAACCCACCCATGGTGAACGCCCGGATCAGGTTGAGTGTGGCTGACGAATGGTTGTAGGCCTCAACCATGCGCCACGGGTCTGGCCGGCGGGCGTCTGGAGAGAACTCAAAACCGTTGACAGCGTCACCTCGGTAAGCCGGCAAAGTGACATCACCGCGTGTCTCTGTGGCTGTGCTGCGTGGTTTGGCGTATTGGCCGGCCATCCGCCCTAGTTTCACGACTGGCAGTGAGGCTCCATAGGTCAACACCACCGCCATCTGTAATACGGTGCGGATTTTGTTACGGATGCGGTCAGCCGAGGCTTCAACGAAGATCTCAGCACAGTCACCACCTTGCAGCACAAAAGCCTCACCGCGTTGGGCGGCCGCTAGTTTAGCTGTCAGAACATCGGCTTCACCAGCGAAGACCAATGGCGGGCGGGCCCGCAGCACGGCTGTCGCGTCGGCCAGTTCGTCGGCGTTAGGCCAGAGGGGTTGCTGCTTCGCCGGGCGCGTCAAATAGGCGTCCAACTGGGCGGCGGTCGGCTCATTCATAGCGTCGCCAATCCTAGCCCCACCAGCCCAAGACGCGCTCCGGGATGAGCCTGACAGGCCCGGGCACGGTCGACACCATCTGGGTCAGGTCAGCAACACATCCGATGGGATGACCTCTTCTTGGTCCGCCCCTAAATGTGACCGTTGGAGCAACGGAGCCAAGAACTGGCCAGTGAAACTGGCCGGGTTGGCCGCGACCTGTTCAGGTGTGCCCTGCGCCATAACCAGGCCGCCACCGCCACCGCCTTCCGGACCAAGGTCAATCACCCAGTCAGCCGATTTGATGACGTCAAGGTTATGTTCAATCACAATTACCGTGTTGCCTTTGCTGACCAGCCCTTGCAGGACGGATAACAACTTCCGGATGTCATCAAAATGCAAACCCGTGGTTGGTTCATCAAGCACATAAACTGTCCGGCCAGTTGAACGGCGTTGCAGTTCGGAAGCCAATTTGACGCGTTGAGCTTCACCACCGGAAAGGGTTGGCGCGCTTTGGCCAAGCCGGACATATCCCAGCCCAACCCCAACCAGTGTGTTGAGGTGACGAGCAATCGAAGGGATGGCGCCAAAGAACTCGGCCGCCTGTTCGATCGGCATCGCCAGAACGTCCGCCACTGTTTTACCTTTGTAGTGCACGGACAGCGTTTCCGGGTTGTAGCGCGCCCCGTGGCAAACTTCGCACGGTACGTAAACATCCGGCAGGAAGTTCATCTCAATTCTGAGCGTGCCATCACCTTTGCAAGCCTCACAGCGTCCACCCTTAACGTTGAAAGAGAAACGGCCCGGGCCGTAGCCGCGCAGTTTAGCTTCCGGGGTTTCAGCGAACAGTTTACGGATCACATCCCAGACCCCGGTGTAGGTGGCAGGGTTTGACCGGGGCGTCCGGCCGATTGGTCCTTGATCGACATGCACCACTTTGTCGACCAGGTCCAAACCAGTTACCCGACGATGCCGTCCAGCGACATGGCGGGCCCGGTTTAGTTCGTTAGCCAAAACGTTGTAGAGGATAGCGTTAACTAGGGTCGATTTGCCAGAGCCGGACACTCCGGTGACGGCCGTGAAAACACCAACTGGGAAGGACACGTCAATGTCCCGCAAGTTGTGTTCGGTCGCGCCTAAGACCGTTAGCTGACGGTTCTCAGCGGTCGGTCGGCGCCGGTCAGGTAACGGTATGGTCCGCTGGCGTGACAGATACTGTCCGGTGATGGAAGCCGGGTTAGCTTGGAGTTCCAGAATCTCGCCTGAATGAACAATTTCACCGCCGTGTTCACCGGCTCCAGGCCCAATGTCAACAATCCAATCGGCTGCCCGGATGGTGTCTTCATCATGTTCGACCACGATCAGGGTGTTACCCAAGTCACGCAACCTTGTCAAAGTGGCGATCAGGCGGTGATTGTCACGCTGATGTAAACCAATCGATGGTTCATCAAGGACGTAAAGCACACCGACCAAACCAGAACCGATCTGAGTCGCTAAACGGATGCGTTGGGCTTCCCCACCGGACAAGGTGGCGGCCGGCCGGTCGAGTGACAGATAGTTCAAACCAACGTCAAGCAGAAACCCGAGCCGGGCATCGATCTCTTTCAACACTTGGGCGGCGATCGTCTGTTGACGGCTGGTCAGTTCCAGGTTCTGTAAGAACTGGCGGCACTCCCCGACCGCTAGCTGGCAAACGTCAGCGATTGACTTTCGACCGATAGCGACAGCTAAAACCTCCGGTTTAAGGCGGGCTCCTTGGCAAGCGGGGCACGGCACTTCGCGCATGTAAGCTTCATATTTGTCGCGGCTGAAATCAGATTCAGTCTCAGCGTGGCGCCGGTTGATCTGCGGGATGACGCCTTCAAACCCGGTGGTGAACCGCCGGTCACGGCCCCAACGGTTACGGTACTTCATATGCACCCGGTGGTCTTGTCCGTAAAGGATTATCTGCCTGGCCCTTTCTGGCAACCCAGCCCACGGCACCGTCATGCTAAACCCGACGTCATCGGCCAATGAAGTCAAGACGTGGAGGTAATAGCCGATGGCCGCCCCACGCCAAGGTGCGATCGCCCCATCCGCCAGGGAGCGTTCCTGATCTGGCACAACCAGTTCCGGGTCAACCTCTAGGCGGAAGCCAATGCCGGTACATTCTGGGCAGGCACCATATGGCGCGTTGAAAGAAAAGGTCCGTGGCTCGATCTCTTCGAGGGCCAGCTCATGTTCATTAGGGCAAGCCCGGCGCTCGGAGAAGCGCCGTAAACGGTCAGGATCGGTTTCATTCTTGTCAACGAATTCCGCCACCACCAGGCCATCAGCCAATTTCAGGGCGGTTTCAACCGAGTCAACGAAACGCCGCCGTTGCCCGTCACGGACCACCAAACGGTCCACTACGACGTTGATCGTATGTTTGACCTTCTTGTCCAGCACCGGGAAGGCTTCTAATGAAGCCACTTCACCATCGACTTGGACACGGGCGAAACCTTGGCTACGTAGCTCCTCAAATAGTTCGCTGTATTCGCCTTTGCGGCCCCGCACCACCGGCGCCAAGATTTGCAGGCGGGCGCCTTCAGGCATGGCCAGTAGCTGGTCAACGATCTGCCCAGCGGTTTGTGAAGTGATGACAGCACCGCATTGTGGGCAATGTTGTGTGCCAACCCGGGCGAACAGCAACCTGAGATAGTCATAGACCTCGGTGATGGTTCCAACAGTTGAACGCGGGTTGCGGTTGGTGCCTTTCTGGTCAATCGACACGGCCGGGCTGAGGCCTTCAATGAAGTCGACATCTGGTTTGTCCATTTGACCTAAGAACTGGCGGGCGTAGCTCGACAACGATTCAACATAGCGCCGCTGGCCTTCAGCGAAAATGGTGTCAAAAGCGAGTGACGATTTGCCTGATCCGCTCAACCCGGTGAAGACAATCAACTTGTCGCGCGGCAGGTCAAGTGCCACATTCTTGAGATTGTGCTCCCTCGCACCACGAATCCTCAGCCGCTCACTCACCCGCACGATTGTACGCCTGTACGAACAAACCATGCCACCAGTTTCGCTGGCAGCGGATTAGGTGCCCCAATTGGCTAGACATCCTGGCGTTGAGCCTTGTCCAACCTGGGATAATGAACTATCCCCGGGAGAAGGAGCCACCATGCACATCCGCCCGTTGCTGCCCAGCGATTGGACTGATGTTTCAGCTGTCGCCCGTGAGGCGGCTAGCCTAAGCACCCTTGATGACGAGTTGACGACTTGGGAAGGCTGGGATGCCCGCTTCATCGCCGGGCAACGGTTGGTTTCAGCCAGCCGCGAAGGCCGCATCACCGGTTGGGCGGCCCTCGAACAAGTCTCAACCCGGCCGTCCTGGTCTGGTGTGGCGGCCGTGTCAGTTCATGTGACGGCCACCTACCGTGGCCAAGGTTTCGGTTCCCGGCTGTTGGCCGGGATCATTGATTCATCGGAGGAAGCTGGCTTGTGGACTTTGCAAGCTCATGTCTTGCCACACAACACAGCCGCTCAACGTCTCCTTGAATCTCACGGTTTTAGGATCATCGGCACTCGTTATGGTTTGTTCCTGCGTGGCGGTGTCTGGCAAGACGCTGTCCTAATGGACCGGCGCAGCCAACTTGTGTCAGCCGCCAGCGGTCTGGCCAGCACAACGATCCCCGAGGCTTCTTGAGCGGCGCCAGCTAGCGGGTGGCTTCACGCACCTCGCGTAACTCAGTCTTGAGTTCAGCGATCTGGTCACGGTAGCGGGCCGCTATCTCAAATTTGAGCTGACTGGCGGCTGACCGCATCAGCTCTGTCAAGGATTCGATTTCTTTGAGAATATCCCCCACGACGGCTGGTTCCTTTGGCCCGGCGGTCCGCCGGGCGCCAGCCGCCAGCCCGGACTTACGGCCGGACACACCAGACCCTAGCAACCCAGCCGTGTCGACCTCCTCGCGGGCTAAGGCTTCGGTTATGTCACTGATCCGTTTACGTATCGGCTGTGGGTCAATGCCGTGCGCCGTGTTGTAGGCGACTTGTTTAGCCCGCCGCCGGTCAGTTTCGCCGATGGCGTCCGCCATGGCCGGGGTGACAGCGTCGGCATACATGATGACCGTTCCAGAGACGTTCCGGGCGGCGCGGCCAATCGTTTGGATAAGTGATGTACCTGACCGTAGAAAGCCTTGCTTATCGGCATCCAATATGGCGACTAGTGAGACTTCTGGCAGGTCCAGTCCCTCACGCAGCAAGTTAATTCCGACCAGTACATCAAACTCCCCCAACCTGAGGTCACGTAACAGTTCGACCCGTTTTAGGGTGTCGACATCAGAATGCAGATAGCGTACTTTGACATCCCGCCCCAAAAGGTATCCGGTGAGGTCTTCAGCCATTTTCTTGGTCAATGTGGTTACCAGGACCCGCTCTTGGCGTTCGGTCCGTAATCTGATTTCGTGAAGTAGATCATCAATTTGGCCTTGAGTTTGACGTACCTCAACTCGAGGGTCAACTAAACCTGTCGGCCGGATGATCTGCTCTACGACGCCATCGGACAAAGACAACTCATAATTACCGGGAGTGGCCGAAAGGTAGACCGTCTGACCGATCCGTTCAAGGAATTCTTCCCAGCGTAACGGCCGGTTATCTAGTGCCGACGGCAGACGGAAACCGTGCTCTACCAGCGTGCGTTTGCGTGACATGTCGCCTTCATACATGGCGCCGATCTGCGGCACAGCGACATGGGATTCGTCTATCACCAGCAGGAAATCCTCCGGGAAATAGTCCAACAAAGTGTTTGGCGGAGTGCCTGGCCCGCGGCCATCAATGTGGCGTGAATAGTTCTCAATACCCGCACAGGTACCAATTTGGCGCATCATTTCTAGATCGTAGGTGGTGCGTAAACGCAGGCGTTGCGCCTCAAGTAACTTGTTTTCACGTTCTAATCGCTCCAGCCGGTCAGCTAGTTCCACTTCGATCCCAGCGATCGCCGCCCGCATCCGTTCCTCACCGGCGACATAATGCGATGCCGGGAAAATGTTGACGGAAGCTTCCTGACGTAGCAGTTCACCAGTCAACGGATGCAAAGTCGCCAGGCTTTCGATCTCATCACCGAAGAACTCGATCCGTAAAGCCAGTTCTTCATACATCGGGATGATCTCAACCGTGTCACCGCGGACCCGGAAAGTGCCCCGGCTGAAAGCCATGTCATTGCGGACATACTGCATGTCGATGAAGGCCCGCAAAAGATCATCACGTTCCAAATGATCGCCGACACCTAACCCAACTGAGCGGTTGACGTATTCCTCTGGTGTGCCCAAACCGTAGATGCAAGAAACTGAGGCGACAACTACGGTGTCACGCCGTGTCAGGAGAGATGACGTGGCCGAGTGGCGTAAACGTTCGACTTCCTCATTGATTGAGGAGTCCTTTTCGATATAGGTGTCGGTTTGCGGAACGTAGGCTTCAGGCTGGTAGTAGTCGTAATAGGAGACGAAGTACTCGATGGCGTTGTCAGGGAAGAGTTGACGCAGCTCGGAGGCGAACTGGGCGGCCAGGGTCTTGTTCGGTTGCATCACCAGCAGGGGACGCTGCAAGCGCTCCGCCAGCCAGGCCACCGTGGCCGTCTTGCCGGTGCCGGTGGCGCCCAACAGGACGACGTCGTGCTGCCCGGCTTCGAGGCGGCGCTGCAGCTGATCGATGGCCGCCGGCTGGTCGCCCGAAGGCGCGAAGTCGGCCACCACCTTGAAAGGGGCCACCCAACGGGAGACATCGTTGATCGTCGGCATGGGCCCACCGTACTACCGGGCTGTGACAGTGCCCTCGGCCCGGCCTCCCCCCGCCCCGGCCGGACCGAGGAGCCCGGCCCGCCCAGCCTCGAACCAGGCCGTCACCTGAGCCCGTAGACCCTCGACCGTCCCGCCGCCGTCGAAGCAGTGGTCGGCCACGGCGGCCCGGGCGACGTCGTCGGCTTGGGCCGCCATCCGCCGCCGGGCCTGATCCTGGCTCAAGCCGCGCTGTTCGACCAAACGGTCCAGCCGGGTGGCCAGCGGGGCTTGGACCACCAAGACCAGGTCGAAGCGGTCTTGTTGCGCGGTCTCGACCAACAGGGGGATGTCGTGCACCACGGCCTCGGCCCCGGCCCGGACGGCGGCCGCCTCCAAAGCCTCGGCCCGTTCCGCCACCAGGGGGTGGACGATGGCCTCCAGATCGGCCCGGGCGCCCGCGTCGGCGAAGACCAGCCGGCCCAGGGCGGCCCGGTCGACGGTCCGGTCGAAGGCCAGCAAGCCGTCCCCGAAGCGCTGCCGCAGCCGGGCCCAGCCGGGCCCAGCCGGCTCGACCGCCTGCCGCGCCAACTGGTCGTAGTCGATCACAGTCAAGCCCAGTTCACGCAGCCGGGCCGCCACGACCGACTTGCCGGCCGCGATCGGGCCGGTCAGACCAATCCGTCGCACAGCCTCGATCCTGACCGACCGGCTGGAAGGACGCAAGCCGGAGCCGTTCCCGGCCCAGACGAGTTCGAGGCGACCGCCCCAGGGACGGTCGCCTCGAACTCGAGCGATTAACTCAGTTGTTGGTGGTGAGCTGCTCCCTGAGCGCTTGCAGGGCCTCGTCGCTGGCCAGCGAGCCAGACGGCTCGGCCTGCGGGTTGGAGACGTAGCTGCTGGAGGCGTCACTGGCCGTGACGGCCGCCACCTGGGCCTGCTTGGCCTCCTCAGCTTGCTGCTTGTGCGCCATCCAGCGGGCCTGGGCCTCAGCGTACTGAGCCTCCCAAGCGCGTTGCTGCTCCTCGTAGCCAGGCTTCCACTCGTTGGTCTCCGGGTCGAAGCCCTCCGGGTAGATGTAATTGCCCTGGTCGTCGTAGCTGGCGGTCATGCCGTAGAGCGACGGATCGAAGTCGTCCGCCGCCATGTCGACGCCCTCATTGGCTTGCTTGAGCGACAGCGAGATGCGCCGCCGGTCCAACTCGATGTCGATGATCTTGACCATGACCTCGTCGCCCACCGAGACGACCTGTTCCGGAATCTCGACGTGGCGCTCGGCCAGCTCGGAGACGTGGACCAGGCCCTCGATGCCCTCGCCGACGCGCACGAAGGCGCCGAAGGGGACCAACTTGGTCACCTTGCCGGGCACGATCTGGCCGATCTGGTGCAGTCGGGCGAAGGTCTGCCAGGGGTCTTCCTGGGTCGACTTGAGGGACAGGGAGACGCGCTCGCGGTCCATCTCGACACTCAGCACCTCGACCGTCACCTCCTGGCCGACCTCGACCACCTCGGAGGGATGGTCGATGTGCTTCCAGCTCAGCTCGGAGACATGGACCAGGCCGTCCACGCCGCCCAGATCGACGAAGGCGCCGAAGTTGACGATCGAGGAGACCACGCCCTTGCGGATCTGGCCCTTCTGCAGCTGGTTCAGGAAGTTGGTCCGGACCTCGGATTGGGTCTGCTCCAACCAAGCCCGACGAGACAGGACGACGTTGTTACGGTTCTTGTCCAACTCGATGATCTTGGCTTCCAGTTCCTGGCCCACGTAAGGCTGCAGGTCCCGCACCCGACGCATCTCGACCAAGGAGGCGGGCAGGAAGCCACGCAGGCCGATGTCGATGATCAAGCCTCCCTTGACCACCTCGATGACCCGGCCGGTGACGACACCGTCCTCTTCCTTGACCTTCTCGATGGTGCCCCAGGCGCGCTCGTACTGAGCACGCTTCTTGGACAGGATGAGGCGGCCCTCTTTGTCTTCCTTTTGCTGCACCAAAGCTTCGATCTGATCGCCCACCTGGACCACCTCGAAGGGGTCGACATGGTGTTTGATAGAGAGTTCTTTGGCCGGAATGACGCCTTCGGTCTTATAGCCGATGTCGAGCAGGACCTCGTCCCGGTCGACTTTGACGACGGTGCCCGAGACAATGTCACCGTCATTGAAATACTTGATCGTCGCATCGACCGCGGCAAGGAACTCCTCAGGGGAGCTGATGTCGTCGATCGCGACCTGTGCCGCCTCTGACGCGGGTGAGGTCATGTAGTTGGACTCCGATTAAAATATGAAAAGTGCATTTGCGTCCTGCGGAAGCTCTGGACCCAATTCAGGGAAAGTGGCCGCACGCAGCCCACTCCAGGCCGGGACTACGCAGACGCAACGCCTGATCAGGTTATCGACGGGTTCAAAGTCGGTCAATCTGAATGGGCGCGCCGTTATAGGGTCGTGACCTGCCCGGGGCCGGTCCCAGCCGGCTCAGTGAGCCGCTCGTTCCCAATCCGGACCGATCCCGACCGAGACGTCCAAAGGCACCGTCAAATCGGCCGCCCGGCCCATTTCGGTTCGGACGCAGTCCTCCAAGGCCTCGGCTTCGCCCGGCGCCACCTCGAAGACCAGTTCGTCGTGGACCTGCAGCAACAGACGCGAGCGCAGACCGGACTCGGCCAGACGCCGGCTGACCTTGATCATGGCCAATTTGATGATGTCGGCGGCCGAACCCTGCATGGGGGCGTTCAAGGCCATCCGCTCGGCCATCTCTCGGCGGGTCCGGTTGGTCGAGGTCAGATCGGGCAGATAGCGCCGCCGGCCCAACAGGGTCTCGGTGAAACCGGTCTGACGGGCTTGCTCGACCAGTGAGCGGAGGTAATCGCGGACCGCCCCGAAACGGGCGAAATAGTCGTCCATCAAGCGTTGCGCCTCGCCCACCGAGACGCCCAACTGGGTGGACAGCCCGTAACTGGACAGACCGTAGGCCAAGCCGTAGTTGACGGCCTTGACCCGGGCCCGCTGCTGGGGGGTGACCTGGTCCGGCTCGACTCCGAAGACGTGCCCGGCCATGACGGCGTGGAAGTCGAGCCCGCCCCGGAAGGCCTCGATCAGGTCTTGGTCGCCCGAGGCGTCGGCCATCACCCGCATCTCGATCTGGGAGTAGTCGGCCGTCATCAGGGCTTCGAAACCAGCTCCCGGCACGAAGGCCTGACGGATCTGGCGGCCGGCAGCGGTCCGGATGGGGATGTTCTGCAGATTGGGCTCGATCGAGCTGAGCCGGCCGGTGGCGGCCACGGTTTGCAGGTAGGTGGTGTGGACACGGCCGTCGTCGGCCACCGTCTTGGTCAGGCCTTCGATGGTCTGACGCAGCCGGATGGCGTCGCGGTAGGCCAACAGATGGGCCAGGAAGGGGTGTCCGGTTTTGGCGTACAAACCCTCCAGAGCCTCGGCGTCGGTGCTGTGGCCGGTCTTCAGCTTGCGCGTCTTGGGCATGTCCAACTCGTCGAACAAGACCACCTGGAGCTGTTTGGGCGAGGCCAGGTTGACCGCGTGGCCGACCTCGCCGTGGGCGTCTTGCTCGGCCCGGCGGACGGCCCGGTCGAAGTCCTGCCAAAGGGCCTCCAGGCGGTCGACGTCGACCGCCACGCCGGTCTCCTCCATCCGGGCCAGGATGCGTTGCAGGGGCAGTTCGACGCTGTCCATCAGTTGGCTGGCCCCGGCCTCGGCCAGGGCGGCGTCCAGGGCCCGGGACAAGTCGAGCACGGCTCCCACCTCGGCCAGGGCGGACTCCGGGTCGTCCAGGCCGGGGTCGGCCCCGAAGTCGAGGGCCGGTTGACCGTGGTCGTCTCGGTCCGGCTGAGCCGTCAGGTCACGGCCCAGGTAGCGCTGGACCAGGTCGGCCAGGTCGTAGCCGCGCTGATCGGGCCGCACCAGGTAGGCCGCCAGTTCGGTGTCCGAGACCAGCGAGGCCAGATCCCAGCCCCGACCCCAGAGCTGGCGCAGCGACGGTTTGCAGGCGTGGCCGACCTTGGGCCGGGTCGGGTCGCCCAGCCAGTCCGCCAGGGCCCGGTCGTCGGCCGGCTCCAGCCGGTGGACCTCGATCCAAGCCGTCTGGTCGTCGGCCGCGGCCAAGGCCAAAGCTTCGACGTCGCCGTCGGCCCGACCGCGGACCGACCAAGCGGTGCGTTCGGTCCGGCCGTGGCGCTCCAACCAGCCCGCCACCTGGCCCGCCTCCAGCCGGACGGCCGAGCGGACCGGGACCGGTTCCGGGGCCGGCCCGGCGGCCGGGCCGATCTCGTTCAAGCGCTGGCGCAGGACCCGGAACTGGAGGGCGTCGAAGACGGTGGCCACCGCTTGGGCGTCCCACGGCCGGCGGGCCAGGTCGGACAAGCCCAAAGGCAGGTCGAGATCGCGCACCAAAGCGTTCAGACGGCGGTTGCGGCGGACCTGGTCGAGGTGTTGCCGCAGGGTTTGGCCGGCCTTGCCCCCGACCTGGTCGGCCTGGTCCAGCAGATTGTCCAAGCCGTCGTGGGCGGCCAGCCACTTGGCGGCCGTCTTGGGGCCGACCCCGGGCACGCCGGGCAGATTGTCGCTGCTCTCCCCCACCAGGGCGGCCAGTTCGGGGTAGCGCTGGGGCGTCACGCCGTACTTCTCCTCCACCGCCGCCGGCGTCATGCGGGCCAAATCGGAGGTCCCGCGGCGGGGGTAGAGCACGGTGGTGGCCTGGTCGACCAGTTGGAAGGTATCACGGTCGCCGGAGCAGATCACGACCTCGAAGCCGGCCTGGGAGGCTTGGCTGGCCAGAGTGGCGATGATGTCGTCGGCCTCGTAGTCGACCACTTCCAAGGCCGACGCCCGCAGCGCCGTCAAGACCTCCTTGATGAGGTCGACCTGGCCGATGAACTCCGGCGGCGTGGCCGACCGGGTGGCTTTGTAGTCCGGGTACAGGGCGGTCCGGAAAGTGGTGCGGGAGACGTCGAAGGCCACCGCCAAGTGGGTCGGCCGCTCTTCCCGCAGCAGGCCGATCAACATGGCGACGAAGCCGTAGACGGCGTTGGTGGGTTGTCCGGTCGAGGTGGCGAAGCTGTCCAGGGGCAGAGCGAAGAAAGCCCGGAAGGCGATCGAGTGCCCGTCGACCAGGAGGAGCTTGCCCGGCCCCTCCGCCTCGGCCGTCACGGTCGACCTCAGTCTTGGTCGTCGGTCTTGGGCTGGCGGCCGTGGTCGATGACGCCTTGGGCGACTTCGCGCATCGGCTTGCGCAGATCCATGGCCGTCTTTTGAATCCAGCGGAAGGCCTCGGCCTCGGTCAGACCCAGCCCCTCCTGCAACAGAGCCTTGGCCTGGTCCACCACCTTGCGCGAGGTCAGGCGCTCCTCCAAGTCCAAGACCTCGGCCTCGACGGCCAGGATCTGGGCGAACCGGGCCTGGGCGATCTCGATCGCCGGCACCACGTCGGAGGCGTCGAAGGGCTTGACCACGTAAGCCATGGCGCCAGCCTCGCTGGCTCGCTCGATCAACTCGCGCTGGGAGAAGGCGGTCAAGATGACGACCGGCGCGATCCGCTCCGCCGCGATCACCTCGGCCGCCGAGATGCCGTCCAATTTCGGCATCTTGACATCCATCACGACCACGTCCGGATTGAGCTCGCGGGCCTGGGCCACGGCTTCCTCGCCGTCGGCCGCCTGTCCGACCACGGTGTACCCCTCGCCGGTCAACAGCTCGACCAGATCGAGGCGGATGAGGGCTTCGTCCTCGGCCACCAGCACCCGGGGCTGGCTCGGTGGGTTAGGCGTCTTCTTCTGCGTCACACCAGGCATTCTTCCACGTTTGACCAATCCATGGCAGGGGCGACGGTCCGGTCAAGATGGCGCAGCCGGCCGACTGATGGCAGAATGGTCAGCCGTTGGTACGGCCCGAGTGGCGGAATGGCATACGCGGACGGCTCAAACCCGTCTGTCTGAAGAAGACATAGGGGTTCGACTCCCCTCTCGGGCACCGTGACAGCGGCCTGGGTCTTGGGCGCTCGCGCTCAGAACCCCGGCCGCGACGGCGGGTCGGATTCGAACTCGGTCCCTGGCCCCGGCGTCGACCAAAGGCCTGGCTGACCGGTGGACCGGTCGACCAGGCCTTCGCTTAGTCGGGGGCGCGGGCGCTCAGGCCGACGGCGGACCAGGGGGAGTCGGGGGCGCGGACCAAGGCGAAGCCGACGCCGGACCAGCCGGGGGCTGACCCTGGTACGGGGGCTGGGCCGGATACGAGGGCTGGCTCGGGTACGGGGCTGGGGCCGGAGGCTGAGGCTGCCTTGGTACGGAGCCGGGGCCTGATAGGGAGCCTGACCCTGGTACGGCGCCTGAGCCGGATACGAGGGCTGAGCTGGATACGGGGCCTGAGCCGGATACGAAGGCTGACCCGGATAAGGAGATTGGGCCGGAAACTGAGACGCCGGCCACGGCGGAGCCGACGCCGGACCAGCCGGGGGCTGACCCTGATAGGGAGGCTGAACCGGATAGGGAAGCTGGGCCGAATAAGGCGAGGCGGCCAATTGACGGGCCCGTTCCAACTGTTGTTTGAGCGCCTGACGCTGCCGCATGGCGCCGACCAAAGCGACCAGGGCGACGATGCCGATGCCGTATAGGAGTCGACCGCTGGCGACGAGCACGACCACCATCAGGACCAGCAAGACGGGACAAACCAACAATAAAATTGTGTTAGTCCTCAGTTTGGACTCCAGCTGTTTGACGGGGGACGCTTCCGGATGAGACATGGTCGGCCTCTTCGGATTGGGAGATGACAATGGGGCGAGCTTATCCGAAGACCGCCCCTCGATCGACCCGCTCCCGGGCCGCCGAAACCAACCCGGCCGGCCCGGCTCCGGTTCAATCGGGCTGGCGCACCCGGTGGACGTAGACCGTGTTGGTCTGGCCGGTGATGCCCAGGGGCAGGCCGTACACCACCACCACGGGTTGGCCCGGCTCGACCAGGCCTTGGCTGATCAGGATCTGGTCCATCTCCTCCAACATCGGCTCCAACTCGTAGGTCCGCGAGATGAAGGTGCGCAGGCCCCAGACCAGGCTGAGCTGGTGGCGGGTGAGCTGGCTGGGCGTGAAACACAGGACCGGGGTCTGGGTGCGCAGCCGGGCGACGCGGCGGGCGGTGTCGCCGGTCTTGGAGAAAGCCACGATGTAGGGCGCCTCCAGCCGCTGGGCCACCTCGGCCGCGCCCCAGGCCACCACCCCGGAGGTGGTGCGAGGGTCCCAGTCGATGGCGGCGATCTGGGCCAGGCCGTCCCGCTCGACCGCCGACACGATGCGCTCCATGGCCGCCACGGCCTCGACCGGGTACTCCCCGACGCTGGTCTCACCCGACAACATGACGGCGTCGGCTCCGTCCATGACGGCGTTGGCGACGTCCGAGGCCTCGGCCCGGGTCGGCCTGGGAGCGGTCATCATGGACTCCAGCATCTGGGTCGCCACCACCACCGGCTTGGCCCAGGTGCGGGCCGCCCGGATGATCCGCTTCTGCACCAAGGGCACCTGCTCGAAGGGCAGTTCGACGCCGAGGTCGCCGCGCGCCACCATGAAGGCGTCGAAAGCGTCGATGATGGCGTCCAAATGCTCCACCGCTTGCGGTTTCTCGATCTTGGCCACCACCGGCAAGCGCCGGCCGACCTGATCCATGATGGCGTGGACCGGCTCGATGTCGGTCGCCTCGCGCACGAAAGACAGCGCCACCATGTCGACGCCCTGGGCCAAGGCCCAGCGCAGGTCGTCGGCGTCCTTCTCGGTCAAAGACGGCGTCGAGACCGCCACGCCGGGCAGGTTGATGCCCTTGTGGTCGGAGACCGGCCCGCCCACCACCACCTCGGTGACGACCTCGGAGCCCTCGACCTGGCGCACCGCCAACTCGACCCGGCCGTCGTCGATCAGAACGACGTCGCCCGGCTTGACGTCGTCGGGCAGGCCTTGGAAGGTGGTCGAGGCCCGTTCCGCGCTGCCCTGGACCGGCTCGGTCGTGATGATGAAACGGTCTTTGGCCCGCAACTCGACCTGGCCCTGGGCGAAACGGCCCAGACGGATCTTGGGCCCCTGCAGATCGACCAGGGCCATGACCGGTTTGCCCGTGGCCAGGGCCGCCTGCCGCAGATCGGCCAGACGACGGCCATGTTCGGCCTGGTCGCCGTGGCTCAGGTTGAGACGGGCCACGTCCATGCCGGCTTCGATCAAGCGGATCAACTCGTCGACCCCATCGACGGCGGGACCTAAAGTACAGACGATCTTGGCGCGACGCATGGCTTCAGACTAGTCCGCCCGCAGCCGAGCCAGAGCTGCAGCCAAGTCGGCGGCCGGCGCGGAGCGGAAGGTGACTTCCTCTCGGCTCCGGGGATGGACGAAGGACAGCTCGACGGCGTGCAGCCACTGCCGTTTCAGCCCCAGACGGTCGGCCAGGACGGGGTCGGCCCCGTACAACAGATCGCCCAGGCAGGGGTGGTGGACGGCGGACAGATGGACTCTGATCTGGTGGGTGCGGCCAGTCTCCAGCTCGATCTCCAGCAGGGTGGCGCCGCGACAGACCTCGACGGTGCGGTAATGGGTGACGGCGGAGCGGCCGGACCGGCTGACCGTCATCTTCCACTCCGGGCCCCGATGGTGGCCGATGGGGGCGTCGATGACGCCGGAAGGCGGATCGGGGTAGCCCTGGGCCAAGGCTTGGTAGATCTTGCGCACCCGGCGCTGACGGAAAGCCTCTTTCAAGGCCGAGTAGGCGAACTCCGAACGTGCCACCACCATCAGCCCGGAGGTGCCGACGTCGAGCCGCTGCACGATGCCCTCGCGTTCCGGGGCCCCGGAGGTGGAGACGCCGACGCCGGCCGCCGCCAGATGCTCGACCACGCTGGGGCCGCTCCAGCCCAGGGAGGGATGGGCCGCCACCCCGGGGGGCTTGTCCACCACCACCAGATCGGCGTCTTGGTAGACCAGGCCGAGCCCGGACACGGTGCGCGCTTGGACCTCCACCTGGCGGACCGGGCCGTCGTCGACCACCTCCAGCAGGTCGCCGGCCGCCACCCGGTGCGATTTGGCCACCGGTTGGCCGTTCAGCCGCAGGCCGTCCTGGAGCGCCAACTGGTCGACCCGGGAACGGCTCAGGCCGGTCATACGGCTGGCCGCCAGGTCGACTCGTTCGCCGGCCAGGCCGTCCGGCACCAAGGCCACCGTCACGCGGCGGTCCGCCCGGGCCAAAGGCCGGTCGGATCGGCCCGACCGGTCAAGCAGAAGACGATCAAAACGCCAGCCGCCACCGTCAGACAGACGTCGGCCAGGTTGAAGACGGCGAAGTGCTTCAAAGAGATGAAATCGATCACATGGCCCCGCATGAAACCGGGCCACCGGACCATCCGGTCGATCAGATTGCCGGCCACGCCGCCGGCCGCCAGCCCGACCAGCGCCGCCCAAGCCCGGCAACGGACCCGTCGGGCGGCCCAGATCAGGCCCACCACCAGCACCACCACGGCCAAGCTGGCGAAACCGACCGTCCAGTCGGCCCCCCGGCCGAAAGCCGCCCCCGGATTGCGCACCAGCCGTAGTTGCAGCCAATCCCCCACCAGATCGATCTGGCGGTCGGCGCCCAGCCGAGCGATGGCCCAGGCTTTGACGGCCTGGTCGGCCGCCGCCGCCACGACTCCGATCGAACCGATCCAGGCCACCGCCTGGACCCATCCGATCCGGCCTCGGGCGCCCGCCACCTCAGCGGCGCTCCGAGCGCTGCTTGCAAACCACGCACATGGTGGCGCGGGGGAAAGCCTGCAAGCGCGCTTTACCGATGGGCTGTCCGCAGACCTCGCAGACGCCGTAGTTGCCATCGTCGAACAGCCTCAGGGCCAGTTGGCCCTGTTCCAACATCTCGCGGGCGTTGGCTGCCAAGGACATGCCCTGGTCGCGTTCGAAATTGGAGGAGCCGACGTCGGCCGGATCGCGCCCGGCCCCGTCCGCCCCTTCGGCCAAGAGGGCGTGCAGATTGGCCTCGGCCACGACCAGTTTGCGCTCCATACGCGCCACCTCGCCTTGCAGCTCGGCTCGCACCTCGGCCAACTCGTCAGCCGTCCACGGCTCCTCGCCGGGACCGACCGGGATGATGGCCGAGACCTCGTCCGGGCTGTCGGCAGCCGAATCGGCCGTTCTCTGGGACCCTGCCATCTGGACCTCCTCGGTACATCGTCGGCCGGGCCAGGCCTGACTCCTGCCCCGGACCGTCCACCCCTCCAGGTCACCCTCGCGGGCCGACCTGGGAACGCTGCAAGAAACTATCACAGACGCCTCCAGGGCGTCGCCGAACGGCTTCTGAGGCCGCCCTTTGAAGCTCAGCGGGTCGAGAAATCACGCAGCAGGGCGTCCAAGCGCGGCGTCGGACCGACCGGCTGATCGCTGGCCCATTCACTGGCCGGACGCGCCACCGGGGTCTGCAACAGCTCCGGCGTGGTGTCGGGACGGAACTGGTAGGTCTCCAGCCGCTCGATCTGGCTCTGCAAGTAGGCCGTCATGGTCTGCCGGAAGCTGGCCTCGTAGTTGCGCAGCTTCTCGACCTTAGTCATGAGGTCGTCCCGCTCCGATTCCAAAGCCCGGAACAGCTCGGCCCGGCGGGCGGCCGCTTCGGCGTCGATCATGTTGGCCCGGCTCTGAGACTCCTGGACCAGCCGCTCGGCGTTGACCCGGGCTTCCGAGTCGATCCGGTCGGCCCGGGCCTGAGCCTCGGAGGTGAGGGCGCGGGCCTGGTGGTTGGCCTGCTCCATGCGCTGCTGGGCCTCCTCGGTCGAACGCCGGGTCAGGTCGTCGCCGGCGATCTTGGCCTCGGCCTTGACTCGCATGATGTATTCGTCGGCCTCTTGCTTGGCCCGCTGGATCTCGAGGTCGATCTGCTGGCTGCGCCGGCTGGCCTCGCGCGAGGCCTCGGTGACCAGGTTCTCGGCCTGCTCGGTGGCCAACTGGACCAGCCGGACGACGGCGGCGCTGGCCTCGGGCGAGGTCGTCACCACCAAAGAGGAGGGGATCTGGCCGTAGCCGAACTGCTGCTGCTGGTTCTCCAGCGCCAACATGCGCTCGATCTCCTGGCGCAGGTGGGTGTTCTCGCCGGTCAGCTGCATGATCTCGCGTTGGACGCCTGGATCGTAGAGGGGTTGGGCCTGGCGTTGGGCCAGCTCTTGGCGCAAGCGGGCCAACTCGTCCAACAGACCTTGGTCGTTGACCGGCTGGCTCTGCAGCTGGGACTGCAACTGGGCCCGGGCGGCGTTCAACTCGGCTTGGACGTTGGCCAGCTCGTTACGGGCTTGGACCATCTCGGCGTGGGCCGTGGTCAGCTCGGTGCGGGACTGGTTGAGCTCGGACTGGAGCCGGAAAACTTCCTGGCGCAAGTCGTTCGACTCCACCGTCAGGCGACCGACCTCGGCTCTGAGTTGCTCGGTCTCCTCCGGGTTGGCGCTCGAAGCCCGATCGTTGGCCTCGTTCAGCTGACGCTGCAAGCCTTCGTTCTGTTCCGTCAAAGCGGCTACCGTCGCCTCGACCTTGTCGACGAAAATATCGACATCAGTGACTTCGTAGCCATTGCGGCGCGCGATATGGAAGCGGGTCTTCCGTACCTCGTCCAGAGTCATGGTCATGCGCGTTTGCACCTCATCGGCTGTCGCGGATTCGGAATCTAACAGGGCCAACCGAATCCTTGGGAATGACAATTGACGTCAGGCTACCCCAGCGCCAAGTCAAGACTCAACGTGCCCCGCCGAGCCTCGATCAAAGGTTTATGGTGCGCCGCCCGTGACTCTCGCCCGGCTCGGCCCGGGAACCGGCTCAGACGAAGAAGATGGCCTGGTTGACCTGTCGGGCCAAGATGACCAGGAAAAAGACCACGATGACCGAAAGGTCTAAAGCTATATTCCCGATTCGGATCGGTTTGACCAGGCGGCGGGACAGTTTGACCGGCGGATCGGTCAGCGTGTACACGAACTCGCTCACAACCAACACGATCCCCCGCGGAGTCCATTCCCGATTGGCCGCCTGGACCCAGGACAGCACCACTCGGATCAGCAGCAGACCCTCGTAGAGCGACAGCGCCAAGCCGATGACGGTGCCGATCAGCAGCATTGGCTCAACCTCACTCGACTCGACCCGACCGCTCGCCCGGCTCGCTCAGCCGTGGGCGAAGAAGCCGCCGGCGATGCGCTCTTTGTCTTGATCGGTCAATTTGACGTTGGGGGGCAACAGCATGAAGACGCCGCTGGTGATCCTCTCCAGCGTGCCGTTGAAGGCGAACTTCAAGCCGCCGACGAAGTCGAGCAGGCGGACCGCCTCGGCCTGGTCCATCTCAATCAGGTTGAGGATGACCGGGGTGCCGTCCCGGAAGGTCTCGCCGATCCGGAGGGCGTCGGCGTTGTACGAGCGGGGATGGGCTTGGTAGATCTCATCCAGCCCGGCCTCCCGGGCCACCGTCAGATTACGCGAGCGCCGCTGGTCCAGCGAGGTCACATTGGCCGAACGGGCCGGGGCGGACGACTCGATAGGACCGGTCGGCTCGAACTGCCCAGTCGGCTCGTCGTCGGAGAAGTCGTCTTCGTAACGACTGGGCGTGACCAAACCGGCCCACTCGGCCACTCGTCTCAACCTGTCGGCCATCGTTCCTCCTTGGCGTGACTTGAGCCTCAGGTTAGCGGCCGGCCCAGCCCATCGGCCCGCGCACACGCCCGAGTCAAGCCGATTGGCCGGCTCCGGCCAACCAGACCACCGCACCCAGCCGCCCGGAGGCGGCCCCGTCGCGCCGGTAGGAGAAAAGATCGTCCCGTTCGACCGTGCAAGGGTCTTGGCGCTGGACCCGGCAGCCCAGGCCGGCCAAGATCGCGACCGCCCCGCCGGCCAGGTCGATGGCCGGGGTCCCGCTGGCCGAACTGGCCCGGCAAGCGGGCAGGCGGCGCCAGGCCGCCTCGGCCATCTCGGCCGGCACCTCGTAGCAAGCGGCGCAGACATGGGGGCCGATCCAAGCTTCCACCTGGTCCGCCCCCCGGCGGCGCAGATCCGCCACGGTGGCCTCCAGGACCCCCCCTAGCAGGCCGACCCGGCCGGCGTGGGCGGCCGCCACCAGACGCCGCCGGCGGTCGACCAACAAGACCGGCAGACAGTCCGCCACCCGGATCAACAGTCCGACGCCGGGCCGGCCGCTGACCAGGGCGTCGGCTTTGGCCCCGGCCGCCGTCACCGCCGCCAACGGCCCGACCGGGTCGGGCGACCAGACCGTTCGACCGTGGTGTTGCGCCACCCCGACCAGGTGGTCGAGGCCCAGCCGGCGGCGCAGCCGCTCCAAATTGAGCTCCACCGCGGCTGGGTCGTCATGGCTCGAATTGCCCAGGTTGAGGCTGTCGAAGGGCGGCCGGGAGACTCCGCCCAGCCGGTTGGTGAAGGCCAAGCCGAAACCGGTCGGGCCGTCCGGCCGACTGATCCAGGCGAACTGGGGCATCGCGCGATCGGCCGGGCGGCTACTTGAGGAAGTCGGGCAGATCCAGGTCGCTCACCTTGGGAGCGACCTGGCCCAGGTTCTCCGACTCCAGCACCGGCTCCGGGGCTTGCCCGGGCCCGGCCGGCGACAGCCGGAGCGGGGCCCCCTCCGGGGCCGGGACGGCCGCTGAGGCCGAGCTGGCCCCGACCGGTTGATGGTCGAAGCCGGCCGCTATGACGGTGACCCGGACCTCGTCGCCCAAGGTGTCGTCGATCACGGTGCCCCAAATGATGTTGGCCTGGTCGTGGGCCGCCCGCTCGATCAGCTCGGCCGCCGCCGAGACCTCGAACAGGCCCAGGTCCGACCCGCCGGCGATCGACAGCAGGACGCCCCGGGCGCCTTCGACGCTGGACTCAAGCAAGGGCGACGAGATGGCCATCTCGGCCGCTGCTTGGGCCCGGTTCTCGCCCCGGGCCGAGCCGATCCCCATCAGGGCCGAACCGGTGTTCTGCATGACCGCCTTGACGTCGGCGAAGTCGACGTTGATCAGACCCGGGGTGGTGATGAGGTCGGAGATGCCGGAGACGCCCTGCATCAGAACCTGGTCGGCCTGGCGGAAGGCGTCCAAGATGGCGACCTTGGGGTCGGTCATCTGCAGCAATTTGTCATTCGGGATCACGATCAGGGTGTCGACCTCGTCGCGCAGGGCGACGATGCCGACCTCGGCCTGACTGGAGCGGCGGCGGCCCTCGAAGCTGAAGGGGCGGGTCACCACGCCGATGGTCAAGGCGCCCAAGGAGCGGGCGATACGAGCCACCACCGGGGCGCCGCCGGTGCCGGTGCCGCCACCCTCGCCGGCCGTCACGAAGACCATGTCCGACCCTCGCAGCACCTCTTCGATGTCTTCGGCGTGGTCCTCGGCCGCCTGGCGGCCCTTCTCCGGGTCGGCTCCGGCTCCCAGACCGCGGGTCAGGTGGCGGCCGATGTCGAGTTTGACGTCGGCGTCGCTCATCAGGAGGGCCTGGGCGTCGGTGTTGATGGCGATGAACTCGACTCCGCGCAGCTCGGCCTCGATCATTCGGTTGACGGCGTTGACGCCGCCCCCGCCGACGCCGACTACCTTGATCACGGCCAGGTAGTTCTGCTCTGCGCTGTCCACGTCTCGAACCTCAATCAAATGTCTGGCTGATGGTGGCATCAGGCTACGAGATGCGGTCCAGCGGCGCCACGTCCGGTGGAGCGACTGTCCAGAACCTCGACCACTACTTCAGACTCGCCCTCCGGCGTGTCGCGTCAACCGGCTCCGGACGGACCTCTCAGCGAGTGGCCGGATGGCTGGGAGACGAGACGTCGTAGTAAGAGGCCGCCAGATTGATCAGACCGGCCATGACCTCGGCCTTGAGCTCGGATTGGTCGGCCGACCCCCACATGATCGCGGCCCCGGACTCCAATCGGATCTCGATGTGGTCGACCGACTGGGATTCGATCGACCGGGTCTGCCGCCGGACCGTCTCGGGCAGAGCCGTCACGACTCGGGCCACGTCGCTCAAGTCGCGCGGACTGGTCTGGGCCAGGGTGGCTGGAATCAGCCCGAGCGGCGGGCTGGCGACGGTCTGGTAGTCCCGGCCGCTAGCGTCGACCAGGACGTAACTGCCGTGGCTGACCAGGACGTAGGCCGGGCTGCGCATGGTCAAAGCCAGTTCGACCACGCCGTCCCAGTGGCGTCTGACCTCGACCTGGGCCACGGCCGGCGTTTGGGCGGCCCGTTGGGCGATGGCGTCGACGTCCAGCCGCAGCAGGGGCTGGCCCAGCGGCACGGCGGCGGCGCCGACGACCTGCTCTTGGACCGCCGGATCGTCCGTGCCGGTGACCTCGACCCGGTCGGCCGCGAAGACGGGCGAGAGGAAGGCCAACCAGGCGCCGGCCAGGCCCAGCGCCAGGACCGCCCCGACCACCAAGGCCAGGCGCAGCCGCCGACGGCGGCGCTGCCACTGCTGCCGACGGCGGGACGGGCCCCACTCGCGCACCACCGCGCCGGGGCCGCTCACGCTCGGCCCCAAGCCCGCAGCAGGCGCGGCCCCACCGTCGTGACGTCGCCCGCCCCCAGGGTCAGGACCAGATCGCCCGGTCGGGCCAGTTCGGCCAGGGCCGCGACGGCCTGGTCCAAGCTGGGCCGATAGTCCACCGTGGCGCCGTGGCGGCGGGCCGCCTCGGCCACCAGAGAGCCGCTGACCCCGGGGATGGGTCGCTCGCGGGCTGGGTAGACGTCGCTCACCAGGACCAGGTCGGCCGCCGCCAGGGCGGCCCCGAACTGATCGGCCCAGTCCCGGGTGCGGGTGAACAAATGGGGTTGGAAGAGAGCCACCAGCCGGGTTCCGCCGGCCACCTGGCGGGCCGCCGCCAAAGTCGCGGCCACCTCGGTCGGATGGTGGGCGTAATCGTCGTAGACGGTGACGCCGCCGGCCCGCCCGACCAATTCGAAGCGCCGCCCGCTGCCGCTGAAGCCGGCCAGGGCCTGGACCAAGTCGGCGGCGGCGCAGCCCAGACTGAGGCCGGTCGCCAGAGCGGCGGCGGCGTTGTGCAGATTGTGCCGGCCGGGCACGCTCAGACGCAGGCGGCCGGACCAGCCCGGCAAGTCCAGGGCGGCGCTGGGACGCAGCCCGTCCAGCTCCAGGTCGCTGAGCTTGAGCCAGCAACCCTCGGCCTCGCCGTAGGTCCAGACCGGCAGGGACTGCTCGGCCAGGCCCCGGGCCAGAGCGGCCGCGCCGGGGTCGTCGCCGGAGCAGATGGCTTGGCGGACCGCCGGGCCGCGCGCGAAACGCTCGAAGCCGGCCCGGTAGGACTGCGAGTCGCCCCAATTGTCCAAGTGGTCGGCCTCGACCGAGGGCACCACCACGATCTGGCTGAGGTATTGCATGAAAGAGCCGTCCGACTCGTCGGCCTCGATCACGAAGACGTCGTCGCGCCCCTGGTGGGCCGACTGTCCGGTGTCGGCCAGAACGGCGCCGATGACGTAACTGGGGTCGAGGCCGGCGCCGCTCAGAGCCCGCACGATCATGGCTGAGGTGGTGGTCTTGCCGTGCGTGCCGGCCACCGCGATGGTGGTCGAGCCCAGGGCCAGGGCGGCCAGAGCGGTGCTGCGGTGCCAGACCCGCAAGCCGCGCCGCCGGGCCTCGACCAATTCGACGTTGTCCGGCGGCACGGCCGTCGACACCACCACGGTGTCGACCGCCCCCAACCGATCGCCCTGGTGGCCGACCCAGACGTCGGCCCCGGCCTGGGCCAAGCGGCGCAGCTCGGGCGAATCGGACCGATCCGAACCGGAGACGACGCGGCCCCGTTCGAGGTAGAGCTGGGCCACGCCGGACATGCCGGAGCCGCCGATGGCGATGAAGTGGACCGCCCCGAGGTCGTCCACCGGTAAGATCGGTTGTGGTTCGAGCAGCATCTGGGATCGGCCTCCTACCGCTGGTGGGCGGCGGCCGCCAGAGCCCACCGGGCCAGTTCCTGGGCGCCGTCGCGCGGCATCAGGTCGCGGCCGGCCCGGGCCATCGCCGGCAGAGTCTCGGGCTGGGCCACCAATTCGGCCAGCTGGCCGGTCAGACGGGCGGCGTCGAAGTCGGCGTCCGGGACCAGGACGGCCCCGCCGGCCTGGACCAGGTCGGCCGCGTTCTTGGCCTGCTCGCCGTTGCCGTGCGGCAGCGGCACCAACAGGGCGGGCAGGCCGACGCAAGCCAGTTCGACCACGGTGGCGGCCCCCGACCGGCCGACCATCAGGTCGGCGGCGGCGTAGGCCCGCTCCATCTGGTCGGCGTAGGCCAGCGGCCGGTAACAGGGACCGGTCGAGTCGCCCTCGGCTGACGGCGCCTGGTCGACGTTGCCGGCCCCGGTCAAGTGCAAGATGGACCAGCCGGCCGCCATCAGATCGGCCCGGGCCGCGATGACGGCCTGATTGAGTCGCCGGGCGCCCTGGGAACCGCCCGACACCAGCAGCACCCGGCCCGACTGGGGCAGTTCGAAGCCGCGCCGGGCGGCTGGGCGGTCGGCCGCCCGGTCCAGCTCGACGATGGCGCGCCGCAGCGGCAAGCCGATCACCCGTTGCCGGGGCAAGCCGGTGTTGGCGAAGGTGACGGCCACGCCGGCCCCCAAGCGAGCCGCCACCCGGTTGGCCAAACCAGGCACGGCGTTGGCCTCGTGACAGATCAGGGGCAGCCCCAGCAGGCGAGCGGCCAGGAAGACGGGCAGGCTGGCGTAGCCGCCGAAACCGACCACCACCTCGCTGCGGTGGCGCCGTAGCAGACGGGCGGCCTGCCAGACCGCCTTGGTCAGCCGCGGCGGCAGGGTGACCAGGCGACGGTCCAGCCGGCGCGGCCAGGGCGTCGCTTCGATCAGCTCCAAGTCGAGTCCGGCCTGAGGCGCCACCCGGGTCTCCAGACCACGGGCGGTGCCGACGCCGACCAAGCCGACCTCCGGCTGGACCTGGCGCAAAGCCTCGGCCGTGGCGATCAAGGGGGCGATGTGCCCCATCGTGCCGCCGCCGGCCAGCGCCACCTGGGTCACGTCCGCCTCCGACCGAAGATCGAGGTGACCCGGCCCGAGCCGACCCGACGTTCGGCCAAGGCCCGACTGGCCTCGGGCTCCTGGCGGGCGCAGCCGACCAGCAGGCCGATCCCCATGGTGGTGGCGATCAGACTCGACCCGCCGTAGGAGACCAGCGGCAGGGTGACGCCCAGGACCGGGCTGAGACGGAAGACCACGGCGATGTTGACGACGGCTTGGCAGACGAACCAGATCGTCACCCCGGTGGCCACGAAACGCAGGAAGTGGTCCTCCGAGCGCATGGCCACGCGCAAACCCAGGTAGCCCAGGGCGAAGAACAAGAAGATGACGGTCAAAGTGCCGGCCAGGCCCAGCTCCTCGCCCACGATGGCCAGGATGTAGTCGGTGTGGGAGGCCGTCAGCAGACCCCACTTCTGCTTGCTGGCCCCCAGGCCCTGTCCCCACCAGCCGCCTGAGGCCAGGGCGTAGAGGCCGTGGTTGGGCTGGTAGTTGGCGCCCATGGGGTCGGAGTCCGGGCGCAGCCAGGCCGACAGCCGGTGCATGCGGTAGGGCTGGAGCAGGCTCAGCAGGCCGACGCCGGCCGCCGCCAGAGCCCCGATCGCCAGCACCAGCCGGGCCGGGGCGCCGGCCATGAAGATGGTGCCCAAGATCATCAAACCGATGACGGAGGCCGTGCCCAGGTCTTTCTGGAACAGCACCAGCCCGGCCACCAAGCCGCCGGCGAGCAAGAAGGCGAACCACTGACGCATGTCGTCCAACCATTGGCGGCGATCGGCCAA
This sequence comes from Propionibacteriaceae bacterium, assembly GCA_031267645.1. Lineage (GTDB taxonomy): Bacteria > Actinomycetota > Actinomycetes > Propionibacteriales > Propionibacteriaceae > WQYJ01. The sequence goes on along the minus strand of JAIRYW010000072.1, from coordinate 31,753 downwards.
GAAGCGGGCCCCCCACACGATCAGGGCCAACTTGGCGAACTCGGAGGGCTGGAACTGAGTCCAGCTGGGCCCGAACCGCAACCAGTTACGGTTGCCGGAGACCTCGACCCCGAGGGAGGTGAAGGTCAGCATCAGCAACACCATGGCCAAGGCCAGGGCGGGCCAGGCCAGCCGACGCAACAGCCTCGAGTCGAGACGGGACAGCAGCCAAGCCGCCGCCAAGCCGACCAGGGCGAAGAGGGTCTGGCGTTTGCCGAAGTGATAGGGGTCGCCGAACATGGCCTGGGCGGTGACCGAGGAGGCCGACGACACCATCACGATGCCGAAGCCGATCAAAACGGCGCCGATGGCGACGACGAGGTGGAAATCGGCCAGGGGATGGCCCAGCGTCTGACCGATCAGAGTGTTTCTGGGCCGCTGTGCGTCGGTGGGCGCAGGGGAAGGCAGCGTGGTCGTCATCGTCCTGGTCCGGCTCCTTCTTCGATCAAGCGACGGACGGCTTCGGCGAAGGCGTCGCCGCGGGCGGCGTAACTGTCGAACATGTCGAGGGAGGCGCAACCGGGGGCGAGTAAAACGGTGTCCCCGGGACGGGCCCAGCGGGCGGCCTTGGCCACGACATCGGTCATGACCCCAGTGTCGGAGCCATCGACGACTTCGAGGGGGACTTCCGGGGCGTGTCGCCTGATCGCTTGGGCCACCAAGCGGCGGTCGACGCCGAACACCACCACGCCCCGGAAGCGGCCGGCGTGGCGGATCGCCAAGTCGTCGAACTCGGTGCCCTTGGCTTGGCCACCGGCCAACCAGACGACCGAGTCGAAAGCGGCCAAGGAGGCCATGGCGGCGTGCGGGTTGGTGGCCTTGGAGTCGTCCACCCAGGTCACGCCGCCGGATTGGGCCACGGTCTCGATGCGATGACGGCCGGGCCGGTGGCGGCGCAGCCCGAGGGCCACGGCCGCGGCGGGCACTCCGAAGGAACGGGCCAGGCCAGCCGCCGCCAGGGCGTCGGCCAGATTGTGGGGGGCGGCCGGTTGGACGTCCGCCAGGGCGGCCAAGGGCAGGGCCGAGTCCCGGCGCTGCGGGATGAAGGCGCGGTCGACCAAGAGGTCGTCCACCAGGCCCAGCATGGAAGGACCGGGCAGGCCCAGGGTGAAGCCGATGGCGCGGGCCCCCTCGACCACGTCGGCCTGCTCCACCATCCGCTCGGTGGCGGGGTCGTCGACGTTGTACAGACAGCTGCCTTCGACCTGATGGAAGACCCGGGCCTTGTCGGCGGCGTAGGCCGCCAGGGGGGGCTGGGCCACCCGGCCCAGCCGATCCCAGGACTCGGCCCCGGCGTACCACTCCAGATGGTCCGGCTGCAGATTGAGACAGACGGCGGAATGGAAGTGGGCCTGGTCCAGCCAGTGCAGTTGGAAGCTGGACAGTTCGACCGCCAAGACGTCGTAGTCGACCTCGTCCAAGACGGCCTCCAGCAGCGGCCGGCCGATGTTGCCGACGGCTGTCGTCTTGAGGCCGGCGGCGCGCAGGATCGACTCCAACATGGTGACCGTGGTGGTCTTGCCGTTGGTGCCGGTCACGACCAGCCAGGGCGTCGCCCGGTCCGGCTGTTGCAGCCGCCAAGCCAATTCGACGTCGTCCCAGATCGTCCGGCCCCGCTGGGCGGCCTGGACCAGCAGGGGGGCAGTCGGGCGCCAGCCGGGCGAGGCGATCACCAGATCGGTCGCCTCCGGCAATTCGGCCGTGGCCCCCGGACCGAGGCGGACCTCGGCCCCCAGCAACTGGAGCAGATTGGCCCGGTCGGTCTGGACCGGGCCGGCCTGCTCGTCCAGCACCGTGACCCGGGCCCCCAACTCGAGCAGGGCGTCGGCGGCGGAATAGCCGGAGGCCCCCAAACCGGCCACCGTGACAGCGGCCCGCGGCCAATCTGACCGGCGGTCGGCCTCGGCCAACCAAGCCGGCCCCTGGTCCGCCCGGTCGCTCATTGCCCGACCGCCCACTCGCCGTAGAACAGGCCGACGCCGACGGCGGCCGCCAAACCGGCCACGATCCAGAGTCGGATCACGACGGTGACCTCCTCCCAGCCGATCATCTCGAAGTGATGGTGCAAGGGGGCCATCTTGAGTAGCCGCCGACCGCCGGTCAGCTTGAAGAAGCCGACTTGGAGCATGACCGACAGGGCCTCCAGGACGAAGAGCAGGCCGATCACGACGCCGATCAACTCGGTCCGGGTCATGATGGTCATGGCCGCCACGCCGCCGCCGATGGCCAGCGAACCGGTGTCGCCCAAGAAGATCTTGGCCGGTCGGGCGTTCCACCACAGGAAGCCGAACAGCCCGCCCGCCACGGCCACGCAGACCACCGCCAAGTCGAGCGGGTTGCGCACGTCGTAGCACTTCGGACCGGCTGTCGACAAGGTGCCGCACCATTGGTTGGCCTGCCAGAAGTTGACGATGCTGTAGGCCACGAAGACCATGGCGGCGGAGCCGGTCAGCAAGCCGTCCAAACCGTCCGTCAGGTTGGCCCCGTTGGAGAAGGCGGCGATGATGAACATGATCCAGATCACCGCCACCACCAGCGGCAGCGTCAACCAGCCGATGTCGCGCTGGAAGGAGATGGCGGCCGAGGCCGGCGTGAAACCCCGGTCGTCCGGGAAACCCAAGGCGGCCACGGCGAAGGCGGCGCCGACCAGGCTCTGCAAAGCCAGTTTGGCCCAGGCGTGCAGGCCGAGGGAGCGGGCGTGGCGGATTTTGATCCAGTCGTCGACGAAGCCGATGGCGCCCAGTCCGACCATCAAACCGAGGGCCAGCAGACCGGAGACGGACAAGGGCCGGGTGAAGATGATGTGCGAGCCGAGGTAGCCGATCACGACGGCCACGATCAAGATGGCACCGCCCATGGTCGGAGTGCCGCGCTTGGTGTGATGGGCCGTCGGACCGTCGTCGCGGATGAATTGTCCGTAGGCGTGACGCTTCAAGAACAAGATCCAGTAGCGGGTGCCGACCAGGGTGATGACGAGGGAGATCAGTCCGGCGGTCAGGATGATCAGCATGGCCGGCCCTCCCCCAAGACGGCCTCGGCCACCGTCTCCAGGCTGAGGCCGCGCGAGGCCTTGACCAGCAAGATGTCGTCTCGGCCCAGATCGGGCAGGGCGGCCTGGGCCTGGCTCCCGTCCGCCACTGCGCGACCGACCAAGCCGGCCTCGGCCGCCCCGGCCAAGACGTCGTCCGCGAACTGGCCCACCGCCAACAACCAGCTGGCCCCGCTGCGGGCGGCCTGCCGGCCGACCGAGCGATGGTAGGCGGCCGAGTCGGAGCCCAGTTCCAGCATGTCGCCCAGGACCAGGTGCAGCCGGGTGGCCGGATTGGTCCGACGACGTTGCCGCAGCAGACCGCCGGCGGTCTCCAAGGCCGCCCGCATCGACTCCGGGTTGGCGTTGTAGGCGTCGTTCACGACCAGCAGCCCGTCCCGGCGGCGGTGGGTCTCCCAGCGCCAGCGCGAGCGGGACTCGGCCTGGCTGAGGCCGGCCACGATCTGGTCCCAGTCCAGACCGACCGCCCAGGCCGCCCCGGCCGCCGCCAAAGCGTTGTCGACCTGGTGGCGCCCGGCCAGACCGAGCTGGACCTCCCTTCGGCGGGGGCCCAGGGCGTCGTCCTCCAAGACCAGTTCGAAGCGGTGGCACTGGTCGGGGCCGACCGTGATCCGCTCCGCCCACAACCGGACCGGGCCGGCTGGGGGTCGGCCCTGGCCGGAGAACCAACTGAGGCGGGCCGCGCTGCGCTCGGCCAGACCGGCCACCAGCCGGTCGTCGGCGTTCAGGACGGCCCAGCCGTCGGCCGGCAGGGCCTCGACCAGTTCGCCCTTGGCGCCGGCGGTCTGCTCCGGCTGGCCGAACTCGCCCAGGTGGGCCGGTCCGACGTTCAGGACCAGGCCGACGTCGGGGCGCACGATCCGGCAGAGGTCGGCGATGTGGCCCGGGCCCCGGGCCCCCAGCTCGGACACCAGGTAACGGGTCGCCCGGTCCACCCGGCAGGCCGTCAGAGGCGCGCCGATGTCGTTGTTCTGCGACTCGACCGGGGCGACCGTGGGCCCGGCCCCGGCCAAGACCTGGGCCAAAATGTCCTTGGTCGTGGTCTTGCCCGAAGAACCGGTCAGGCCTATCACCTGGAGTCGGGGTTTGGCTCGGGCCACCACAGCCGTGGCCAAGCGGGCCAAGCCGGCCAAGGGATCGTCCAGCACCAGGTCGGCCAAGCCGTCGACCGCCGTCGGACGGGCCACCAAGGCGGCGGCGGCGCCGGCCCGGGCGGCGGCGGCGACGTAGTCATGGCCGTCCACCCGCTGACCGGGCAAGGCCACGAAGAGACAGTCCGGCTGGGCCTGACGGGAGTCGATCACGACCTGCGGGCCGACCAGCCGGTCGGCCCTCGCCGAGAGCTCCAGCTGGGCTCCGACCATGAGGGCCAGATCGGCCAGGCTAGTCGGCTCCATGCCCGGACCCCTTTCGTTGGCTCAGCTCCCGCCATTCCTCGGCCACCACGCTGGCGTCGTCGAAGGCCGCACTGACTCCGCCGATCTCCTGAGTGGTCTCATGTCCCTTGCCCAGGACGGCGACCGAGTCACCCGCCATAGCGTATTGCAGAGCCAGTCGAATGGCGTCGCGCCGAGCGCCGCCGTCGTGGATTCGGCAGACGGCGGCGCGAGAGCCGGCCGGCGCCAGGCGACGGGCCTGACGAGCCCCGGCCAGGACGGCCTGGCGGATCAGAGCCGGGTCCTCCCCCCGCGGGTTGTCGTCGGTCACGATCACGACGTCGGCCCCGCCCACGGCGGCCGCCCCCATTGGTCCCCGCTTGCCTTGGTCGCGGTCTCCCCCGGCCCCCAGGACGACGATGGTGCGACCGGGCCTCAGCGCCGCCAGGGCCGACTCGACGGCTTGCGGGGTGTGGGCGAAGTCGACGTAGACGCGGGGGGCGCCGGTCGGCAGGTCGACCCGTTGCAGACGTCCCGGCACCCGGACCTGGGCCAACCGGTCCAAGCCCGCGCTCGGGTCCAGCCCGCCGGCCCAGGCCAGACCGACGGCCAGGGCGGCGTCGCTGACGTTGTGCTGGCCGGGTAAGCCGAGTCGGAAGGTCCAGCCGACCCGGTCCGCGGCCACGGCTAACTCGACCAGGGTCGAGCCGTCCGCATCGACCCGCTCACCGACGATGGCCAGGTGACGGCCCAATCCGGGGTCGGGCCGCCGGCCGACCGTGACGACCTGGCCCTCGGCCGCCCGCACCCGCTGAGCCAGGCGCCGACCGGCTGGCTGGTCGCTCCAGATCACGGCGGTCCCGACTCGGCCGGGGTCGAACAGGCTGGCCTTGGCCTCGAAGTAGGCCTCCTGGGAGCCGTGGTAGTCGAGATGGTCGGCCCCCAGATTGGTGAAGGCGGCGGCCCGGAAGTCGATCCCTGAGACCCGCCCCAAAGCCAGGGCGTGCGAGGACACCTCTATGGCCACGGCCCGACAGCCCAAGTCCACCAAGCCAGCCAGACTGGCCTGCAGGTCGGGGGCCTCCGGCGTGGTGACGGTGCTGTGCGGCCAAGGCAATCGGCGACCGGCCAGCCGGAAGCCCAAGGTGCCGATGGTGGCGCAGCTCAGCCCCAGCCCGTCCAACAGGGCGGCCAGACAGAACACGGTCGTGGTCTTGCCGTTGGTGCCGGTGACGGCGAACATGGCCAGGCGGCGGGCCGGGTGGTCGTACAGCTGGGCCGCCAACTCGGCCATGGTCGCCCGGGGATCGGGACTGACCAGGAACGGGACCGCTCCGGTCACGGCCGGCCCCGCCAGCTCGACCCCCGCCTGATCGGTCAGGACCGCCACCGCTCCCCCGGCCAGGGCCTGCTCGATGTGACGGGCCCCGTGGGTGCGGCTGCCGGGCAGGGCGACGTAGAGGTCGCCCGGGCGGACCTGGGCCGAGTTCAGGCTCAGGCCGCTGATCTGGCCGGTTCGGCCGGGCCACAGTCGGTCCAGCGGCACCGGTCGGGTGACCGGACGGTCCGGCTCGGCCTGGCCCATGCCGTCACCAGTTGATCTCGAAGTCGGGTGGCGCGGTGGTCGAGACCGGCGCCCCGAAGCGGGGCAAGGCCACCCGCATGACGTCGCGGTAGACCGGGTAGGCCACTTGGGAGCCTTGGATGGCGCCCTGGGGATCGTCCAGCACGACGTAGGTCAGGATCTCCGGGTCCTCGGCCGGGGCGACCCCGACGAAGGAGGCGACGTAGCCCCGGTAACAGGCGCAGTCCTCGTCGTAGCGCTCGGCCGTGCCCGATTTGGCGGCCGTGCGGTAGCCCTCGATCGGGAACCGGCTGCGGCCGACCGAAGAGGCCACCACCGACTCCATCAAGGACAACACGATGTCGGAGGCCTGAGGCGAGATGACCTGACGGGTGGTCTGGGCCTGGACCTCGACCGCCCGCCCGGCCGAGTCGACCGCCGAGCGGACGATGGTGGGTGAGATGTAGAGGCCGCCGTTGACCACCGCCGCCACCGCCGCCGCCTCTTGGATGGCGGTGACGGACAGGCCTTGGCCGAAGGAGATCTGGTCGCGGGTCTGCGAGCCCATGTCGGCGTCGGGCAGCGATCCGCTGGCCTCGCCGGGCAGGCCCACTCCAGTGCGCTGCCCCAGCCCGAAGCTGGACAGGTAATCGATCAGACTGGCCTTGTCCAACTGCTGGGTCAACAAGACGGTGCCGATATTGGACGAGTTGGCCACCACCCCGGCGGCGGTCCAGCGCACCGTGCCGTGGCTGAAGGAGTCATGGATCGGCTTGCCGCCGGAGATGATCTCAGGCGGCACCTCGACCCGGGTCTCGGGTGTCACCAGCCCGGCGTCGGCCAGCGCCGCCATGGTCAGGACCTTCTGCACCGAGCCGGGCTCGTAGGTGGCCGAGACGGCCCGATTGCCCAGGTTGGCCGGGTCGGCCTGGCTCGGCAGATTGGGGTCGAAGGTCGGACCGGCGGCCATGGCCAAGACCTCGCCGGACTTGATCGACAGCACGATGACGGTGCCCCAGCGGGAGCCGGTCTCGGCCAAGGCGGTCTCCAAGCGCCGTTCGGCCATGTACTGCAGGCCGGCGTCCAGGGTCAGTTGGTACGAGATGCCGTCCTGGGGCGGCTCCAACACCGTCGAACCGGTCGGGATGCGCCCGTGCGGACTGGTCTCGTAGACCTCACGGCCGTCCACCCCGGACAGGTTGGCGTCCAAGGCGTACTCCAGCCCGCCGCCGCCGGTCCAAGGGAATTTGCCCTCGGCCTCGAGGTCGTCGTCGTGGATCATGTAGCCCAAGACGTTGGCGGCCAGACTGCCGTTGGGATAGGACCGAACTGGCGACCGCTCCGGGAACAGGCCCCGGTAGCCCAAGGCGGACAGGTGCTCGGACAGCCGGCCGTAGATGAAACTGCGCACGTTGCGAGCCAACACGACGTAGCGGATCTCGACCCCTTCGGAGGTCCGGGTGCGGGTCAGGCTGTCGTAGTAGTCCTCGAAGTCGCCCCCCAGGTAGGCCACCAGCAATCCGGCGATGACGCCCGGTCCGGCGCCGGCTTTGAGCCGGTCGCCCAGACCCATGCTGGAGACCTCGTTGCCGTTGGTGGCGACGATGCTGGGATCGGCCGTCAAAGTGATGGCCGGTTCACTGACGGCCAGGATCTCGCCGTTGCGGTCGGTCAAGGAGCCCCGGGTGGCCGGCAGCAGGGGCCGCCGCACCATCTCCACCGAGGCGGCCAAGGCGTTGGACTGGGAATCGATGCCTTGGACTTGGATGGCCCTGGCTCCCAGCAGGGCGGAGACCAAGGCCAGACCGATCAAGCTGATCGTGACCCGCCGGCCCAGCTGTCCCATCGGAGCCCGCCAGCGCCGGTTCCAGACTTCAGCCCGCCGACGTCGCTCTTGAGCGGTCAGCGTCGGACGACGCCGGGCGCTGGGCCGGGACCGGCTCCGCCCGGCCGCGGCCCGCGGCGGCTGGCCGGCCGGGGCCGCCCGACCGGTCGGTCCGGACGGGCGCCTCATCCTTCGGCCCCCGCTTCGATCTGGCCGGCCCCGGCGGCGGACTGGTCGACCGGTTGGTCCGGGTCGGGCGGTGGCTCCGACTGTTCCACCGTGGTCGAAGCCGGGTCGCCGACGGCGGCCGGATCGACCGGATCGCTCTGGCCGCCGGCCCCAGCCGGGTCGCTGGGGTCGCCGTTGACGGCGGGATCGGTCGTCGGCTCGACCGGCGTCGGCGGGGCCATGCTGGGCAGTTCGGTTCCGCTGACCGGATGGGGGACGCCTTGGACCTGGCCGGTGGGCAGGATCAGGAAGACGCCGTAGGGATTCGGCGCCATGCCCAGGTCGGCGGCCGACCGGGCCAGCTCGGCCGGAGTCGTGCGGATGGCCAGACCGGCCTGGAGGAAGGCGGCGTGATTGCCCAGGCGCTCGGCCTCGGCGCGCAGCCCGGACAACTCGAAGGCCTGCTCCTGCAAGGTCGTCTTGAGCCACAGGCAGCCGCCCAAGCCGACGGCCAGCAGGCCGACGACCAAGACGGTGAACGGCAGGCCGGACAGCCGCCGGCCGCCGGCCAGGCCCGGACGCGCCTCCAGCCGGGGCCGGCCGACCGGCTCCGACCGACTCGCAGGACCGTCTGTCAGGGCGCTCATGGGGCCACCTCCTTGATCCGGGTGGCCGCGCGCAAACGGGCGGAGGCCGAGCGCGGATTGTCCGCCAACTCGGCCGCCGTCGGCCGCTCGGCCCGGCTGGTCAACAATTGGAAACGAGCTCGATGGGCCTCCGGCACCTCGACCAGGCCGGGGGGGACCTGGTCCCGACTGGCGGCGGCCAGGGTCCGCTTGACCAACCGGTCCTCCCCCGAGTGGTAGCTCAAGACGACGATCCGACCGCCTAAGCCGAGGGCGGCCAGGCCGGCCGGCAGGGCGGCCGCCAAGGACTCGTCCTCCTGGTTGACCGCGATCCGCAAAGCTTGGAAGGTACGTTTGGCCGGGTGCCCGCCCGAGTGACGGGCGGCGGCCGGAATGGCGGCGGCGATGACCTCGACCAGGGCGGCCGAACGCTCGAAGGGGGCCTGGGCCCGGGCTTTGACGATGGCGGCGGCGATCCGGTCGGCGAAGCGCTCCTGGCCGTGCCGGCGGATGATCCGGGCCAACTCGACCGGACTGGCCTGGTTGACCAGGTCGGCCGCCGTCGCTCCGGCCCCCGGGCCGCTCATGCGCATGTCCAAGGGAGCGTCGGTGGCGTAGGCGAAGCCGCGCTCCAAGTCGTCGATCTGTAACGAGGACAGGCCGAGGTCGAATAAGACGGCGTCGACCGTCGGCACGTCCAAATCGGCCAGCACCTGGGGCAACTCGTCGTAGACGGCCTCGACCAGGGCGATCCGGTCGGCGAAGGGGGCCAGCCGCCGGCGGGCCCGGGCCAGGGCGGCCGGGTCGCGGTCGAGGCCGATCAGCCGGGCCCGGGGATGGCGCTCCAGGACCCGGGCGGCGTGTCCGCCCAGCCCCAAGGTGGCGTCCAGATAGACGGCCTGGTCCCGGCTCAGAGCCGGGCCGAGCAGTTCGACCACGCGCTCGGCCATGACCGGAATGTGTCCTCGATCTGCGCTCTGCGTCATGTCGGCCTCAGTCGTCGATAGTTTTACGGCGCCAGCGCCGTCAGGTTTCGGTCTGTCAGTCCTACCTGCTGCAGGGGAAGAGCCTCAGGGAGGGGTCCGACAGGCCGAAGCCTGACCGCACGGACGGTGAGATCGGCGGGCCGATCAGGGGCGGGTCAAAATGTCGCCGTCGAAGTCTTCGAACTGATCGTCCAGACGGGCGGCGTACTCGTTCCAACGCTCTGGGTCCCACACCTCCAATCGGTTGCCGGCGCCGATGACGACGACCTCTTTCTCCAAACCGGCCCAGTGGAGCTGCGAGCCGTTGAGGGTGACACGTCCTTGCCGGTCGGGCACGGCGTCCTCGGCCCGGGCCAACATCCAGCGCTGGTACTCCCGCACTTCGCGGCGGGTCTGGGGAGCCCCGTTGTAGGGCTCCATGATGGCGTCCAAGACCGGTTTGGCGTAGATCGCCAGACAACGCTCCTGGGCACACACCACGCTCACCTCCGCCGTCAGCTCGTCTCGGTACTTGGCGGGCAGAGTGAGCCGATGCTTCTCGTCCAGCCTGGGCGTGAAAGTGCCCCGCATCACGGGACCTCACCCCCTTCGAGAACCAGCGACGCCGATCCGCTCGCATTTTTTAGGAGCATACCCCACCAGCTCCTACCTGGCCCCACTTTTGCCTGATTTTATCGGTTTTTTCATGTGCTCGCCCCACCTAACGGCCACCGTCCGCCCTCCCCCGGCCCGGCCGGTCGAGTCGTCCGACCGCGGTCCGCCCGGCTGGCCGGCCGCCCCGGACCCCGCCAGCCCTCTCCCCCGGTCGGACCAGGGCTGGCAACGGCCTTTCGAGGGACAAGACGACGGCTGACCGAAGACAGCGCGACCTGCCAAGTCGCGACACCGCCCAGCGGCCGCCGGGCCGGCCCCGAGCCGACCGGTGAATGGACTTCTGGCGCGTAGCAGTACAATGGGCCGCACTAGGCCTAGCCGGGAAGGAGGGGCAAAATGGCTTTATCTGAGGCGGAGCAAAAGCTCTTGGCTCAACTAGAGTCCACCCTGATGGCCGACGACCCCCAGTTGGCCCAGCGTCTGGCCAAAGCGCCAGGCCGTCGTCTGCATCCGCGACGGGCCACCATCGGCGTGGTCGGGCTGCTGCTCGGCGTCGTCCTGCTGTTGGTCGGCATGTCGTCGCACTGGGCCGTCTCGGTGCTGGGCTTCGTCACCATGCTGGCCGCCACGATCTACTTCATGACCGCTTGGAGCGCGCCCGCCAAACCGGCCGCCGGAGCTTCGACCAATCCGGCCCGCCCCTCCGGGGCCGGCCCCAACGACCTCATGGCCCGCTTGGAGCAGCGTTGGCGTGACCGTCAACAGCGCTTCTGAACGACCGCGCCGACCGCCGCCGAGCCGGTCGAAGCCGGCTCGTCTGGCCCGTCCGAGGCGGACGGCGTAGACTTCATCCTCGGTCCTTTTGACGAGCAGGATTGTCCCGTGCCCAACCCAGCAGAGTCCGCCTTCGAACGCGAACGCGCCATCGAGCAGACCAACGTCGACGCTGTCTACGCCCAGCTCGAGCACGCCGCCGCGGCCGCCCGTGAGATCGCCGCCGAGTCGGCCGCCCGTTACACCTCCGACCGGGAGTCGTGGCTGCGCGAGGAACACGGCACGGCCCTGTTCGAACGCGACGCCTTCGCCTTCCAAGCCGCCCGTCGGCTGGCCACCTTGGACGCCGAACACGAGGGGCTGGTCTTCGGCCGGCTCGACTTCCAGGACCACGAGACGCGCTACGTCGGGCGCATCGGGGTGCGCAGCGACGATTACGAACCCATGGTGATCGATTGGCGGGCCCGAGCGGCCGAGCCCTTCTACCGCGCCACCGCCAGCCAACCCATGTCGGTGGTACGCCGCCGGGTCCTGCAATGCCGCCACGACCTGGTGGTCGGCATCGAGGACGACTTGATCGACGCCGCCGCCGCTTGGCCCGAACTGACCGTGCTGGGCGAGGGCGCCCTGATGGCCGCCCTCAGCCGGGCCCGCGGCCCCAAGATGCGCGACATCGTGACCACCATCCAGGCCGAACAGGACGAGGCCATCCGGGCCCCCTGGCAGGGCTTCACCGTCATCGCCGGCGGACCCGGCACCGGCAAGACCGTGGTCGGCTTGCACCGGGCCGCCTACCTGCTCTACTCCCACCGCAGCCGTTTCGAGAACGGCGGCGTCCTGGTGGTCGGCCCCTCCAGCGTCTTCATGGCCTACATCGAGCGCGTCCTGCCCTCGCTGGGCGAGGACTCCGTCACCCTGCGTTCCCTCGGCCAAGTCGCCAGCGACGTGCTGGGCTACGCCGCCGGCCGTTTGGACTCGGCCGAGGCGGCCGTGCTCAAGGGCTCGCCCCGGATGGTGCGCCTGCTGCGGCGGCTGGTCGAATCACCGGTCCGGCCGCTGGCTCCGACCGGTCTGCGGCTGACCGTCAAAGGCGAGATCCTGTCCATCGACCCCGACCGTCTGGCCGGCCTGCGCCGTCAGGCCCTCGGCAGCCGGACCTACCACCAGGCCCGGGCCGTGGTCGAGCGCCAGCTGATCGACCACCTGTGGCGCTCCAGCCCGGCCGACCTGGCCGTGGCCGACGCCGATCAATTCGCCGATCTGGTCCAAGGGACGCCGGCCTTCGACGACCTGATGGACGACTGGTGGCCGGCCCTGACCCCGGCTGAGACCCTGCGCCGTCTGAGCGACCGGGCGGTGGTGGACCAGGTCGGCCGGGGGCAGCTGACCGAGCGGGAGGCCGCCGTCTTGGCCGGCTCGTACGCCGACGACGACTTCTCGGTGGCCGACATCGCCTTGTTGGACGAACTGGCCGCCCTGCTCGGGGCGCCGCCCAAGGCGCCCGAGCCCGACCTCTTCCTGGACGGCCTGGCGGACCTGGGCGAGGTCGTGACCACGGCCGACCGGCTCGACTCGAGCCGGGAGCTGGAGGACGACGGCTCGGTCCACTCGACCTACGCCCACATCCTGGTGGACGAGGCCCAGGACGTCACCCCGATGCAGTGGCGCATGCTACGCCGGCGCGGCCCCCAGTCCAGTTGGACCATCGTGGGCGATCCGGCCCAGTCCAGCTGGCCCGACCCGGCCGAGACCGCCCGCACCCTGGCCGACCTGGCCGGCTCCGCCCCCCAGCGCCACTTCCGTCTCTCCACCAATTACCGTTCCCCGGCCGAGGTCTTCGACCTGGCCGCCCAGGTCATCACCTTGGCTTACCCCGAGGCCGACCTGCCCCAGGCCGTGCGCCGGACCGGGATCGAACCGCGCCTGTTGGTGGCTCAGACCGCGGACATGGTCGAGTCGGTCCTGGCCACGGTGGACGCCCTGCTGGAGGAGGTGGCCGGCACGGTCGGCCTGATCGCCCCCGAACGGTGGCGGGACGCCTTGGCCCAGGCGGCCGGCCGGCGCGACCCCCAGCGGCTGGCGCTGGCCGATCCCATCCTGGTCAAAGGCCTGGAGTACGACGCCGTCGTGGTGGTCGACCCGGACGCCATCGTGGCCGAGTCCTCCGGCGGACCGCGCACCCTCTACGTCTGTCTGACCCGCCCCACCCGCATCCTGGTGACGGTCGACCCGGATCGCCCCGGCGCCTGGCGGCCGGCCGATCCGGACCTCTCAGCGACTTGAGCCGGGCCGCCTCGAAGCCGGCCCTTGACGTAGCCCGGCCCAGATGGCGCGGGTCGCCACCGAGCGGTTCTGAGTGAAGAAGTGCAAGCCGGGGGCGCCGCCGTCGAGCAAGTCCTGAGCCAATTGGCTGGCGATCTCGGCGCCGACCTCGCGCAGGCTGGCCGGGTCGTCTTGGACCGCCCGCAACGGCTGCGCCACCCGCTCCGGGATGGGGGCGCCGGACAGCTCCGCGAAGCGAGTGATCTGGCTGATCTGGGTGATCGGCATCAGGCCGGGGATGATCGGAATGTCGCAGCCCAGCCGTCGGACCCGCTCGACCAAGGCGAAGTAGGACTCGGCCTGGAAGAACAGCTGGGTGATGGCGAAACTGGCCCCGGCCCGCCACTTGTCGACCAGCAGGCGAGCGTCCAAGTCCGGGTCCCGCCGGCTGGGGTGGGGATCGGGGAAGGCCGCCACGCCGACGCAGAAGTCGCCCTGTCGGCGGATCAAGCGGACCAGTTCGGTGGCGTTGGGCAAACCCTGCGGGTGGGGCCGCCAAGGCGTCGTCGGACCGCCCGGCATGTCGCCCCGGACGGCCAGGATGTGGTTCAGCCCGGCGGCGGCGTACTGCTCGATGGTGGACTCGATCTCGCTGATCGGCTGGCTGGCGCAGGTCAGATGGCCCATCGTGCGCAGGCTGGTGGAGCGGGCCAACCGCTCTGTCAAGTCAATGGTACGTTGACGAGTCGAGCCGCTGGCCCCGTAGGTGACGGAGACGAAGTCCGGCTCCAACGGTTGCAGCAGCTTGAGGGCGAGCCACAGCCGCTCGGCCGCCTGGTCGTCGGCCGGAGGGAAGAACTCGAAGCTGAACAGCGGCCCGGCGGCCTGAGCCAACAGATCGGCCACGGTGGGCGAGGCGGCGATCGGCATCAGGCCTCCCGTTCGACCACGGCGTGGGTCAGCGCGGTCAGGGCGGTCAGCCCGGGGGCGCTGACGTCGAGTTGGCTGACGTAACGCAAGGCGCGGGCGGCTTCGACCTCGATGGCCCGTTCGGTCCGTTTGACGGCGCCGCAATCCCGTAACAGCCGCTTGGCCCGGCGCAGGTCCTCCGGCTCCAAGTCGGGCCGGCTCAAGAGTTCCTCCAGCCAGGCCGCCTGGCTGGGTTCGGCCAGGCTCAGGGCGTGCGCCACCAGGACCGTGCGCTTGCCTTCGCGCAGATCGTCGCCGGCCGGCTTGCCCGTCACCGCGGGGTCGCCGAAGACCCCTAGGAGGTCGTCCCGCATCTGATAGGCGTGACCCAGGTGGGAGCCGAAACGGCCCAGGGCGGCCAAGGTGTCGCGTTTGGCCAGCCCCAGGGCGGCTCCGATCTGGACCGGTCGGGCGACGGTGTACTTGGAGGTCTTGAACTCCATCACCAAGGTGGCCTGGCCGATCTGCTCGTCCGCCGGGGCCGGGCCACTGGCCTGATGGACCAGGTCGAGGTACTGCCCGGCCGCCACCTCGCAGCGGGCGGCGTCGAGGTAGGGACGGGCCCGTTTGAGCCGGCTCGAACCGACCTGGGAACGCTCGGCCATGGCCACCGAGCCGGCCAGCAGCAGATCGCCCAAGACGATGGCGGCCCCGAAGCCGAAGGCCTCCGCTTGGCCCAGCCAGCCCCGGCGGCGGTGGGCGCGGGCGAAGAAGCGGTGGGCGGAGGGCCGGCCGCGCCGGGTGTCCGACCCGTCGATGACGTCGTCGTGGATCAAGGCCGAGGCGTGCAGCAGGTCCAAGCTGGCGGCCACGGCCAGGACCGGATCGGCTGGATCGGGTTGCTCGGCCACCGCCACGTAACCCCAGTAACAGAAGCCGGGCCGCATCCGTTTGCCCCCGTCGGCCAAACGGCGGGCTTGCCGCCAGACCAGGTCGAGGCGGTCGCCGGTCTCGGCCAGCAGGTCGCGCTGGGCGGCCAGGAAGACCTCGATCTGGGCGCCGACGGCAGCTCTGAAAGTTGGGCCCAGTGGATCGGCCGGGTCGAAGCTCACCGCCCGCTCCCCTCAGCCCAGCGGACCGCTCGGCGGTAGTCGGACAGCGTCTGGTCGGCCCGCCAAGCCTGACGCAGCCAATCGGCCCAGGCCGCCGCCCGGGCCACCGGGTCCGGCGCCCGCAGGACGTCCCGCCGCAGGATGACGCGCCTGGCCCCGGCCGCCCAGATCGCCTCCCGGTCGTCCCAGGACACGCCGCCGGTGGCGAACCAGGGCGGACTGGCTGGATCGGCCGGTGGAGCCAGACGGGCGGCTAGCCGCGACAGGTCGGGTCCCGACCCATCGTCACCCGGACCGGGGCCACGCCAAGGTCCGACGGTGACGTAGGCCGCCCGTGGATCGGCTAGGGCGGCTTCCAGCTCGTCCGGCGCCTCGGCGCTCAGACCCAGCCAGGGCTGGCCCGGAGCCGAGTCGGGCGTCGGGCCCCGCCGGGACAGATGGACCAGGTCGGCCGGGCCCTCGGTCGGATCGCCCTGGCGCAGACCGACGATCCGGCCCCGCCCCAGGCCGGCCCGGGCGGCTTGTTGGACGGCCTGGCTCAGCTTCGATCGGTCGAGGTCACTCTGGTCGATCAAGAGCAGGTCGACCCCGGCCCGGAAGACGGCCCGGCAGAAATCCGCCCAATCGGCCTCTCCGGCCCGGTCGGTCACCAGCCCCAACCGGGCCAGGCGCAGGCGAGATTTCAACCCGGTCAGCACAGTCACCGGTTCAGCCTACCCCGCCGGCTGGGGCCGAGCGGGGGCCGACCGCGCCGGACTCGGTGTGCCGAAAGGGTGAATATGGCGCCTTGACCTACACTCAAAGACGCCTGCGGCCCCTTCCCCGGCGTAGTTGGGAGTTCTTCGATGGACACGACGACCGCGACGTCCGACCGTCTGGTCGGCGCCGTGTTGGGCGAGCGTTACGAGCTCGTCGGCCGGGTCGCGCGCGGAGGCACAGCCGTGGTCTACCGGGCGGTCGACCGCCGGCTGGGCCGGACCGTGGCAGTCAAGATCATCCACGACAACCTGGTCGGCGACGCCGACTACGTGCGCCGCTTCGACCGCGAGGCCAAGGCCGCCGCCATCTTGTCCCACCCCAACATCGTGGCCGTCTTCGACCAAGGCCACGCCGACGACCGCTCGTACATCGTCATGGAGTACGTCCGCGGCCAGTCCTTGCGCTCCATCATCGCCCAGTCGGCGCCGCTGCCCCCTCTGGTGGCGCTGAACCACGTCGACGCCATCGCCCGCGCTTTGGCGGCCGCCCACGAGGCCGGTCTGGTGCATCGCGACATCAAGCCCGAGAATGTCCTGATCACCAACACCGGGCAGGTCAAAGTGACCGACTTCGGCCTGGCCAAGGCCACCTCGGCCCAGAGCTCGGCCAGCCAGTCGGTCCTGATGGGGACGCTCAGCTACTTGGCCCCGGAGCTGATGACGGACGGGACCGCCACCTTCGCCTCCGACATCTACTCCACCGGCATCGTGCTGTACGAGCTGCTGACCGGGCAGAAGCCCCACACCGGCGACGAACCGGCCAGCGTGCTGTACAAACACGTCCACGTCGACGTGCCACCGCCCTCGCTGGCCCTGCCGTCCCCCCTGCGCGAACGGGTGCCGGACTACCTCGACGCCTTGGTCCAAGCCTGCACCTCGCGTCGCCCGGAGGCTAGGCCGGCCACCGGACGGGCCCTGGAACAGGCCGTGGCCAAGGTGAGGCACCGCTTGGCCCAGGGCGTCCGCCAAGACCCCGCCCTGGCTCGGGCCCTGCGCGGCGGCCAGTCGGGCGACCCCACCACCACCATCATCGTGGACGGCCAATTGAGCGGCGCCCAGCTGGCCGGCTGGAACCTGCCCCAATCGACCGCCGGGCCCGACCCGGCCGAGTCCGGCGAACGGACGCCGGTCCTGCGCTCCGACTTGCCCGCCCCGGCGGTCCGTCGGGCCGTGGCCGGGCCGCCGGCCAAGCCCTTGCGACGGATCTCGCGCCCGCCCCTCCAAGTCCGCCGCCGGCGCGGCTTGATCGCCCTGTCGGTCCTGCTCCTGCTCGGCCTGATCGGTGGCGGCTCGGCCTTCTGGTGGGTGCGATGGGGCCGTTGGACCACGACGCCGGTGGTGGCCGGGCTGCCAGAGTCCCAGGCCCGGGCCGCCCTGGACCAAGCCGAGCTGAAGATCGATCTGCGCCAGGAGTACGACGAGGTCGTGCCCCTGGGCTCGGTCACCCGCAGCGACCCGGCTGACCAGCAGCCCATCCTGCGCTCCGGCACAGTCACCTTGTACGTCTCGCTGGGCCCGGAGCGCTATAAGATGCCGACCTTGGCCGAGTTGCCCCGCGACGAGGCGGTGGAGCTGATCTTGAGCAGTCACTTAGCCGTCGGCCAAGAGACGGAGGTGTGGGACGAGCAGGTGCCTGTGGGCCATGTCGTACGGGCCTCGCAGGAGGCCGGGGTCGACCTGCGGCCGGACACCGTGATCGATCTGGAGATCTCGAAGGGCCGTCAGCCGATCGAGATCCCCAGCTTCGTCGGCCAGACCCGCGAGGCGGCCGAGGCCGGGTTGGGCCAGGCCGGCTTCCAGATCACGCTCAGCGAAGAGCACTCGCCCGACGTCCCGGCCGGCTCGATCGTCCAGCAGTCGCCCGACCAGGGCTCCGGTTACCGGGGCGACGTCATCGCCTTGGTGGTGTCGTTGGGCCCAGTCATGATCCAGGTGCCCGATGTCAGATTCATGACGCTGAGCGACGCCACCGCCAAGCTCAAGGGAGCGGGCTTCGAGGTCAAAGTCGAATACCTGATCAGCTCCGCCTTGTCCCTCGGCCTGGCCTCCCGGACCGATCCCGCGATCGGCGAGTGGGCCCCCCAAGGCTCCACCGTCATCCTCAAAATGGCCTGAGCCGGGCCAGCCCCGGTCCGCCCCTCAGGCCACCGTCCAAGGCTGGCCCGACCGCAGGTCGACCAGTTCGGTCCCGCTCATCTGCCCCAGCCGGTCGAAGCTGAGCCGCCAGCCGCGCTGATTGATCAGCCCGTCGTGGATCAAGAAGCCGCGCGGGGCGGCCAAGGCGCGGGCGAAGTCGATGATCTCCTTCATGGCGCACCAAGGCCCGTGGGCCGGCAATCCGACCAGGTCGACTCCGGCCGGCACGGCCTCCAGGGCGTCGCCGGGGTGGAAGAAGCGAGGTTCCCCGGCCGCCTCCAGCACGACGCCGACATTGCCGATGCGGGGGATGTCGCGGTGGATGACGGCGTGCCGCCCGCCCACCGCCCGGATTCGGACCGAGCCCAGATCGACGCTCTGGCCGGCTTCCAGGGGCCGGGCCCGAGGCAGCCCGCTCAGCTCGGACGAACTGGGCTCGACCAGGACCTGGGCCCGCGGGTTGGCGGCCAGCAGACCAGGCAGGTGGACCGGGTCGGCGTGGTCGGGGTGCTGGTGGGTGACGATGACGGCGTCCAACTCGCTCAGACCGTGCCAGGCCTGGCTGAGGTCGCCCGGATCGATCAACAGCCGCCGGTCGCCGGTTTCGACGAGGACGGCCGAATGGCCCAGGTGGGTGACGATCATACGGAACTGGCCCCGTCCTTGGGTCAGGCCGTCGGCGCTTGGGCCAGCAGACGGCCCAGGATGGCGCCGGCCCGCCGGCACTGCTCGGCCTCGACCCCTAGGTGGGTGACGGCCCGGATCAGGTCGGGGCCCAGGACGGACAGCTTGACCCCCTCGGCGGCGGCCTGGGCGGCGATCAGACTGGCCTGGTGGGGACCGCTGTTGAAGACCACGATGTTGGTGGGAACGTCGGCCGGAGCGGCCCAGGGGGCCCGTTCGGCCACCGTCTGGGCCAGCAGACGGGCGTTGGCGTGGTCGTCGGCCAGCCGTTCCAGATTGTGTTCCAAGGCCCACAGACCGCCGGCCGCCATCAGACCGGCCTGACGCCAACCGGCGCCCAGCCGCTTGCGTTGGACCCGGGCCCGCTCGACATTGTCGCGGCTGCTGGCCAGCAAGCTGCCGATGGGGGCGCCCAAACCCTTGGACAGACAGAAGGTGACGGTGGTGGCCAGGCCGGCCCAGGCCGCCAGGGGCTGCCCGGCCGCCACGGCGGCGTTGCCCAGGCGAGCCCCGTCCAGGTGCAGGCCGAGGCCGTGTTCGGCGCACCAGCTGGCGATCCGACGCACCGTCTCGACCGGCTGGACCGTGCCGCCGCCGAAGTTGTGGGTGTTCTCCAGCTCGACGGCGGCGGTCGACATCAGATGGGGCGAGGGATCGGCCGCCAGCGCCGCCACCCGCTCGACCTCGACCACCCCGTCCGGGCTGTCCCAGGTCCGGGTGGTGATGCCGTGCAAGAGGGCGTGGGCCCCCAGCTCGGCCCGCACGATGTGGGCTTGGGCGTCGCACAGCACCTCTCGACCCGGCCCGGCCAGCAGCCACAGCCCGAGCAGGTTGGCCAGAGAGCCGCTGGCGCAGAACAGGGCCGCCTCCTGGCCCAACAGCTCGGCCGCCCGCTCCTCCAGCCGGACCACCGTCGGGTCCTCGCCGTAGACGTCGTCGCCGACCTCGGCCCGGGCCATGGCTTGACGCATCTGTTCGGTCGGTTGGGTCAGGGTGTCGCTACGCAGATCCACGTCGCTCATCCTACGACCACCGCCGCGGCCGTCGGCCCGGCGGCCGGCTCAGAAGTCGAGCGGGGTGAAGTCGGTCACCCGGTCCAGCTGGCCCAAGCGCTCGGCCACCCGGAAGGCCAATTCGAGCGACTGCTGACGGTTCAGCCTCGGGTCGCACAGCGTCTCGTAGCGGTGGGCCAGGTCGGCCTCGGAAACGTCGACCACGCCGCCCACGCATTCGGTCACATCGTCGCCGGTCAGTTCGATGTGGACGCCGCCGGGCCAGGTGCCCAGTTCGGCGTGGACGTCGAAGAAACCGTCCACCTCGGCCGTGACGTCGTCGAAGGAGCGGGTCTTGTAGCCGGTGGCGGACTCGAAGGTGTTGCCGTGCATGGGGTCGCAGTACCAGCAGACCTTGCGCCCGGTGGCCTCCACCGCCCGCACGATCGGCTTCAAGACCCGGCCGATCTGGGCCGCGCCCATGCGCGAGACGATGGTCAGCCGGCCCGGCTCCCGTTCGGGGTCGAGGGCGTCGGCCAAGGCCAGGACCTGGTCCGGCCGAGCGCTCGGACCGATCTTGACCGCCAGCGGATTGCGCAGGTGACGCAGCAGCTCGACGTGGGCGCCGCCGATCTGGCGGGTGCGCTCGCCGATCCAGAGCAAGTGTCCGCCGACGTTGTAAGGCGCGCCGGTGCGGGAGTCGATCCGGGTCAGAGCGTGCTCGTAATCGATGATGAGAGCTTCGTGGCTGGCGTAGAAGTCGACCGTGCGGAAGGCCTCGCCGCCGTCCACCCCGATCGCCACCATGAAGGACAGAGCGCGCTCGATCTCGCGCGTCAATTGCTCGTAGCGGTCCGAGACATGGGCTTGGCGCACGAAGTCGGCGTTCCAGGAGTGCATCGAGCGCAGATCGGCGAAACCGCCCTTGGTGAAGGCCCGCACCAGGTTGAGGGTGGCGGCGGAGGCGTTGTAGACCCGCAGCAGGCGGGCCGGATCGTGTCGGCGGGCCTCGGGGGTGAACTCGAAACCGTTGATGGCGTCGCCCCGGTAAGCCGGCAGACCGACGCCGTCACGCACCTCGACGTCTTGGCTGCGCGGTTTGGCGAACTGTCCGGCCATCCGCCCGATCTTGATCACCGGCACCTCGGCGGCGTAGGTCATGACCACCGACATCGACAGCAGGACTCTGAGCCGGCCCCGGATCGAGCTGGCCGTGACGGCGTCGAAGGTCTCGGCGCAGTCGCCGCCTTGGAGGATGAAGGCGCGCCCGGCGGCGGCGGCCGCGATCCGGCTCTTGAGGTCGTCGCACTCGCCGGCGAAGACCAGGGGCGGCAGCCGGCGCAGTTGGGCCAAAACGGCCTCGACTGCCTCGGCCTCCTGGTACTGCGGCTGCTGGGCGGGTTCGAGGGCGTGCAGGTCGGCCAAAGCCGGGATCAGGTCGGACACGCCACCAGGGTAGTCGCTCACAGTCGCCCGCTGGGACCGATCAAGCCATACGATCATGCTGTGACAAGCGCCCGCCCCGGCCCGATCGGACCCGACCGCCATGGTCGGCCCTGACCCCGAACACGACGACGACGTCTTCTCCGACATCGTGCGTCGTGAGTTCCAGGAGGATTGGCGTCCGCCGACGCCGCCGCCCGAGGCCTTCGACTTCAACCTGTTCGACGACGACGAGTCCTACCGAGCCGTCCCCCGCGGCCTGGGCCACCTCAGCTGGGCGGCCCGGATCGGCTTGCTCTTGGCCACGACCGGCCTGGTCAGCCTGCTCTTGGCCCTGCTGCTGCCCCAGCCGCCGGCGGTCCTGGGCTGGCTCAGCGGTCTGAGTTGGCTGGGGGCCACCGTCATCGCCGTCTGGCGTCTGCTGGGGCGGGGCCAGTCGGACGACGACGACTCCAGCCCGGTCTGACCGAGCCTCCGGCACCGGGCCAGGCCTCGGGCTGGACTGGGGTCAGCCGACCTCGCACGACCATAGCTCGGCCAATTCGCCGGCTTGGCCGCTGCGTCGCCGGACCGCCCGCCGGGCCAGGGCGGCCGCCCCCACCAAGCCGGCGTCGGGGCCGAAGCCGGCTTGCCGGACGGCGGCCCAAGGACGATGGCCGCGCCCGCTCAGATGGCGCCGGTAAGCCACCCGGGCGGGCTCCAGCAGAAGGTCGCCCAGCTGGGCCAAGCCGCCGCCGATGACGAAGACCTCGGGGTCCAAACCGGCCGCCAGATTGGCCAGGCCCAAGCCCAGCCAGCCGCCCAGCTCGGCCACCAAGCCGACCGCCGCCGGGTCTCCGGCCCGGGCCAGCCGGCCGACGGCGGCCCCGGTCAGAGGCTGGGGCAGGTCGGCCAGCCCGGCCGCCGCCGGGTCACCCGAAGCCGCCAGCGCGCTCGCCTGACGGGCCAGGGCGTGGCCCGAAGCGTATTGTTCCCAACAGCCCTGATTGCCACAGGGACAGTCCTGGCCGCCCGGCACGACCGTGCTATGGCCCCACTCGCCGGCCATGCCGAACGCGCCCCGGAAGAGCCGCCCGTCCGTCACCATGGCCCCGCCGATGCCGGTGCCCAAGGTCAGCATGATCATGGTCTGGGCCCCTCGCCCGGCCCCGAAGTTGAACTCGGCCCAGGCCGCCGCGTTGGCGTCGTTGTCGACGATGACGGGCCGGTCGACCCGCTGGGCCAGGCGCAGCGCGATCGGCTCGTCGCGCCAAGCCAGGTGGGGGGAGAAACGGATGGTGGTCTGTTGGCTGTCGACCCAACCGGCCGCCCCCACTCCGACCGCGCCGACCTGATGGCGGCGGCTCAGATCGGCCACCACTTCGACGATGGCGTCCTCGGCCTGGCGGGCGCTCCGGACCGGACTGGGCTTGAGGCAGCGCTCGACGATCTCGCCATCGGGCGTGACCACGCCGGCGGACATCTTGGTGCCGCCGATGTCGATGCCGATGCTGACCATGCCCTTCACCTCGGATTCGGTGTGGGCGGCAGTTGACTGAGGACCACCCGGTTACAGGCTAAGTCATCCAGGGGAGCGGTTGTCCAGCGCCCGAGCCGGAAATCCGCCGACCGGTTTCGGAAAGGCCGACCGGGCCCGCCGTTCGGGTCGGCCGGCGGCGGCCCGAACGGGCGGCGGGAAGGCCCCTGCCCCAGGGAAGGTCAGACCATGGTGACGGGGTTGACCATGATGTCGTCGACCCAGATCATGAGGTGGAGGTGACAGCCGGTGGCCTGCCCGGAGGCTCCCACGAAGGCCACCACCTGGCCCTGGTCCACCGTCGCTCCCTCCGGCACGGCGTAGCTGGAGAGGTGGTTGAAGGAGCTGACGATCCGATGTCCGCCGATCACGCCGTGGTCGATCAAGAGGCGGTAGCCGTAGCCCCCGACGTAGCCCTCCTGCGTCACCACGCCGTTGGCCGGCGCCACCAAGGGGGTGCCGCAGGGCGCGCCGTAGTCAGTCCCGTCGTGCAATTTGTACTGACCGGTGATGGGGTGACGGCGCATGCCGTAGGGGGAGGTGATAGCGGCGTCCAGGGGTTTGATCAGACCGCTCGACGGCGTCAGATCGGAGATGTCGTATTTCGAGTCGGAGGGGCGGGAGCCGGCCGGGTAGAGGGCGGCGTTCTGTTCCGGGTTCAAGCGGCTGAGCAGGCGCTGGGTGGCCCGCACCCGCTCGTTGGCCAAACGGCTCAGCTCGGTCAGACGGACGTTGTCGGCCTCGATCTGCTCCAGCGAGGCCTCCAGGCTGCTCTGCAATTCGCTCAGATCGGTCTGCTCGGCCTGGTATTTCTGCAGCAGGTCGGTCGTCAGGGTGGTCATCCACTGGGTGGTGGCGAGTTGGCCCAACATGCGATGGACGTCGTCGGCCGTCAGCAGGATCATGGTCGAATCGATGCCCTGGGATTGCCAGCGAGCCAGCGCCACCTGGGCCACCTGGCCGCGCATCTGCTCGATCTTGGCCCGGTGGACGACCTGCTCGGCCTCGATCTGAGCCACCCGGTGCTCGGTGTTCTCCAGCCGCTGCTGGATCTCTGTCACCTGGCGGTCGAGGTCGGCCTGCTCCTGGGCGTAGCGGACCAATTGGTCCTGGATCTCCTGGGTCGAATCGGCCTGCGCCGAGGGAGTGGACAGACCCAGCCCGGCCAACCCGGCCAGCAACAGACCGGCCAGAGCCACTACGAGGCGACGAGCGGCTGTCATGGTTCCCTCTCTGCTGGTCTGCCGGCGAGACGACGGATCGGGCTCGGCGGGGGGCTTCGGAAAAGTCTCGTCTATATGATACGTCGGGCGCCCATATAGGGCATCGAATGCAGATCGGTGTAACGGATGCCCCGTCTCGGGTTGGCCGCGTCCACGATGAGACCGCCGCCGACGTAGATGCCGACGTGGCTGATGCCGGAGTAGTAGAAGACCAGGTCGCCCGGCCTCAGATCGGCTTCCGCCACCGGCTGGCCGAGGCGGTATTGGGCGGAGGAGGAGTGGGGCAAGGCGACGCCGACCTGGAGGTAGGCCGCCCGGGTCAGCCCGGAGCAGTCGTAGCCGGCCGGCCCGTTACCGCCGTAGATATAGGGTTTGCCGACCTGGGCGACGGCGAAGGCGGTGGCGACGGCGGCGGCCGACCCGTCCGAGACGAAGGCGGCCCGGCTCTGGGAGAGGCTGGCGGTGTTCTCGCGGGCTTGGCCCAAGCGGGCGTTCTCAGCCGCCTGCAGTCGGCTCAGGGCCCGTTCGGCGGCGTCCACCTTGGCGTCGGCCTGGCTCTTCAGTTCGGCCAGACGGTCGTTGTCGGCTTGGACTTGGAGGACGGCGGCGGCCAGACTGGCTTTCAGTTCGGCCAGGTCGGCCTGCTGGCCTTGGAAGTGTTGGATCAAGTCCTCGGCCGAGCTGGTCCAGCGTTGATTGGCGGACAGCTGCTGCAGCAGCTCGGTCGAGTTCTCACTCAGCAGCAGGACGGCGGTGGTCCCCAGTCCGCTGGTCTGCCACTGCCGGAGCACGATCTGGGCGACCTGGCCGCGCAAGCGGTCGACCTGGTCCTGACGGACCACGATGTCGGTCTCGGTCTGGGCCATGTCGCGCTTGGTCTGCTCCAAGCGCTGGTTGACGGCGTCGTATTGCTCGGCCAGTTCGCTGGCCTCTTGCTCGAAGCGGGTCAGCTCCGCCTTGGCCTGGCTGACGCTGTCGGGATCGGCCGAGGCCACCCCCGCGCCGACCTGGAACAGGGCCAAGACGAGGAGCAGGACGCTGAGTCCGGCTGAGGCTCGGCGGAGGTGGGACAAGATCGATACGTCCTTACTCGTGCAATCGGGGAAGCCGGTCATTCAAAGCTGAGAAAAGCTTAAGCGATACTCAGGAAAAGTCAAAGCTGCCGCCGTGGCGCCGGTCCATCCTCAGGGGTAGAGGCTGATGTGGACGTGGTCGTAATGGTTGGCGGTGGCCGAGCCGCGGTCGGCCATCGGCCGCCAGCCGGCCCGGTCGACTTCGACGTTCCAGATCCGCTGCCGGAAGATGACGTAATGGATGCCCAGGGCCCGGGCGTTGTCCCGAGCCCAGTCCGCCACCGCCTGGCCCAGGGCCTGCCCCGAAGCCGCGCCCCAGTCCGGGATCATGACGTCGAGGGCCAGCCCGGCCCCGTGGTCGCCGCTGGAGCCGGCCCGGTAGCCGCCGATCGAGGCGATGCCGGGGAAGGATCCGGCCACGATCTGGCGCACCCGCAGGGCTTGCGCGGTGAGGCCGTCGGCCCCGCCCACCGGACGGGTGGAGGCCATGGCCCCGAGCAGTCGGCGGGCGGCCGCGACCTTGGCCTCCAACTCAGTCGACAGACGGTCCAGCTCGGCTCGCTCGGCTTGGGCGACGACTCGGGCGGCCTCCAAGGCGGCCTGTGACTCGATCAGATTGGCCCGTTCGGCCTCCAGCCGCCGGACCATGGCGTCGAAGGTCTGACCGGTCTGGGACAGCCAGACCAGCTGGCGCAGCAAGGTGGTGGCGTCGGGACTGGTCAGCAGCACGGCCGGGCCGGTCAGAGCCCGCCCCTGCCACTGGCGTAGGACCGTCTCGGCCACCTGGCCGCGTAGGACCGCCAAGCGCTCCTGGCCCTGCTCCAGCTCCTGTTGGCTCAGCCGCCATTGACTGTCGGCCTGGTCCAGCCGGGCTTGGGCCTCGGCCTGGCGCTGGGCCAAGTCGGCCTGCTGGCTCTGCAATTGGGCCAGCTGGTCGGCCGGCGAGTCAGCCTGGGCCAGAGCGGTCGGGCCGAGCGCCAGCGAACTGGCCAGGAGCAGGCCGAGCAGAGGGATTCGCTTCCTCCAACCGCCCGCGCCCGTTTCCGGCATCAACCCGCCTCTCAGCCGTGACCTAAGGGAATCTTAAGGTACGGGACCGTCCGCGGCCGGGGCCGGCCCGGCCGCTCGGACCGTTGGCTCGGCCGCCGCCGCCCCAGACGACGGCGGTCCGATCCGGCGGAGGTCAGGCCGCGATGACGACCGACTCGATCACGACCGGCTGCCGGGGCCGGTCGGACAGGCCGGTCGGAACCGTCGCGATGGCGTCCACCACGGCTTGGCTGGCCGGGTCGTCGACGCGGCCGAAGATGGTGTGCTTGCGGTTGAGGTGGGGCGTGGGCGAGACCGTGATGAAGAACTGGGAGCCGTTGGTGCCGGGTCCGGCGTTGGCCATGGCCAGCAGATAGGGCCGGTCGAAGCGCAGGTCGGGGTGGAACTCGTCGGCGAAGGTGTAGCCGGGGCCTCCCCGACCGTCGCCCCGGGGGCAACCGCCCTGGATCATGAAGCCGTCGATGACGCGGTGGAAGATCAGGCCGTCGTAGTAGCGGCTAGCGCTGGACTGGCCGGTCTCGGCGTCGACGTGCTCCTTCGTGCCCTCGGCCAGGCCGACGAAGTTGGCCACCGTCTTGGGGGCTTGGTCGTCCAACAACTCGATCACGATGTCGCCCAAGTTGGTTCGCAGGGTGGCGGTGCTCATATTTCCGGGGTCCTTTCCGACGTTTCGGCCTGCCTCCGGACTCGATCGAGGGAAGGCGGGCCCGGCCAGAGCGGCCCGAGCCAGATGGGATTCGAGCGCCGGCAGATCCTGGGGTCGTATGGACATACGGGCCAAGATCTGGCGTTCGGATCTCGTCCGATCCGGATCCGCCGCAGCCGCTTGGCTTTTCTCAGCAGAGCCCTAAGTCTGACAGATCGAGTCAAACCGACCTGACGGGCGGTCCCAAGGGCGCTAAATTGGAGGGACTCCATCGCGGAGGACTCCAGACACCGGGAGGTATCTCATGCTTGGCAAGCAGGCGTTGCTCGAAGCCGCCGCCGATAAGACCGTGGCCGCCGCCGAAATCAGCGCGGCCGCCCTCGACCACGCCATCGAGCGCATCACGCCAGTCCTGACCCAGGCCGCCGAACGAGTGGCGCCGCTGGCCGACGAAGCCCTGGACCGGGCCAAGGCGGCCAAGACCAAGGCGGCCGGATTGGCGGCCGACGCCGTCGAACACTGGCGCCCGGGGCTGAACCAGGCTCTGGACAAGGTCACCCCGGCGGTCGACCGGGCCCAACGCGCCCTGCAGGAGGACCTCATCCCCCAACTGATCGAGACCCTGCGCCAGGCCGCCGGCCAGCCGGTCCCGCCCCCGCCGCCGGTCAAACGGGGCCGGGGCTGCCGCCGCTTGGCCAAGCTGCTGGCCTTGGGCGCGCTCCTAGCCGGCGTGGCCTACGCCGTGCGGGCCTATCTGGAGGGTTCGAAGGAGGACGTCTGGGCCAGCCATGAACCGCGTCAGGCCTACGTCTATCCGGACGACGCGGCCGCCCAGGCCGACCCGGTCGAGGCTCCGGCCAGCGACCCGGAGCAGGACTCCTTCATCGGTCCCAATCCGCCCGAGGGCTTCACCATCAAGGCCAACGCCCGCTCCAAGAAATACCATCTGCCCGGTTCCCGGGGCTACGACCGCACCATCGCCGAGGTCTGGTTCGCCACGCCCGAGGCGGCCGAGGCGGCTGGCTTCGTGCGCGCCCAAGGCTGAACTGGCCCAGTTCGGCCCGACCCGGGGCTGAATCCGAGTCCCGACCTCACAATCGGGCCCGGTCGATGGCTTTCTGAGGTGTACCACTACCTCAGGAGTCCCCATGACCGTCGTGTCCGGGGCCGGGACTTGGGTCTCGGCCGCGCCCTTCCGTCGTTACGTCGTGCATCTGATGGAGGCGGCCGACGTGCCTTGGCGGGTCGTCGCCCAGCGGGCCGGCGTGCCAGCCCCGGCCGTCCGCACCCTCTTGTTCGGCCGTCGGGGTCGGCCCCGGCCGACCTTCCCCAGTCAATTCGCCCAGTCCTTGCTGGCCCTCAGCCCGGCTGAGCTGCGCGGTTTGAGACGCCATCGGGTGTCGTCCCAGCCGACCCAGCGCCGGGTCCAAGCCCTGCTCGAGTCCGGCCAAACGCTGGGCCAGGTGGCGCGTTGGCTGGGTTTGGACGAGCCCAGCTGTCGTCAATTGGCGACCGGTCAGAGCCCGGTCTGCTCGGCCCTGGTCGAGGCCTTGGCCCGGGCCGCCTGCGAGGCCCATCGGGTGGCTGGCCCCTCAGCCCGCCGCTGGGCCGCCTGAGCGGCTAGTGCGGGACGGCTCAGAGGTCGGCCCCGACGCCGAGCAGACGCGCGGCCAGGGCGGCCAGCTCGATCGGGTCGACCGGATGGGGGTGGATGGCGTCGGCCCCGGACCAAGCCGCCAACCAGGCGTCGTGGGGCCGGCCCACTAGCAGCAGGATGGCCGGGCAGGGGTCGTACTCGTCTTTCAACTGCTTGGCCAGGCCGATGCCGCCGGCCGGCGTCGACTCGCCGTCCAGCACGACCAATTCGACGTCGTCGTCCTGGTCCAAACGATGCAGCAGCGCCGGAGCCGTGGCGACTTCGCCGACCTCGATCGGTCGATCCAGGCCGGGCAGCTTGGAACCGAGGGCGTCCAGCACGCCCTCCCGCACCGTGCGGTCGTCGGAATAGACCAAGACCTTCATCGCCATACCCGCTCCTGAGACTCTGCCATGGGCCGTTGTGCGGCCTGGGCCCAGGCCGGACCCTGGGCCGCTGGGCAACATGCTAGCGTCCCGGCCGATCGGCTCAGTCCGACTCGGCCCCGGTCCGACCGGAAGGCGAGGCCGTCAAGCTGGACAGTTCGGGGTCGGAGCGACAGCATTGGGCCTGTGAACGATCAACCCTCTCGCGCCGCCGAGCCCGCCGTGCCGCGCCGCCTCAGCCCTCGCCTGATCGCCTTGGCCGCCGGCCTGCTCGTGCTGGTGGCGGTGATCTTGGTCCTGGTCCTGACCCGCCAGAGCGGACCGGCCCTGACCATCGCCTCGCCCTTCGGCTACGGCGTCGACGGCCAGCCGGAGGAACCAGGCCAACCGCAGCGCGCCAGCCAGGAGGTCAGCCTCAAACCGGGCCAGTCGGTCCTGGTCGACCTCGGTCTGAGCAATGAGATGGCCCAGGTGTCTTGGACCGTCGACCCGGAGTACGACCAAGCCGTGGCCCAGGTCGACTCGATCCAGACCACTCAGGAAGGCGACTCCCCGACCCCGGACGCCAGCGCCGACACCACCGTCTTGATCAAGGCCGGGAGCTCGGGGCAGACCACCGTCTCCTTCAACTTCACCTTCCGGGGCCAGGTCCTGGGCGTCTTCAGCGTCGATCTGACCGTCCGCTAGACGGCCGTCCGCCGAAGACCCCGGTGGAACACCCCGGTGGAACGGTCGGGCGGCGGCGGTCCGACCTCGGTCGGACACGACTGATCCGACCAGCCGAGGCGGCCGGTCGGATCGATCGGATCAGTTCAGCTGAAAGAGTCGCCGCAGGCGCAGGAGTTGGTGGCGTTGGGGTTGTCGATGGTGAAACCCTGACGCTGGATGGTGTCGGCGAAGTCGATCGTGGCGCCGGCCAGGTAGGGCGCGCTCATGCGGTCGACCACCACCTTGACATCGCCGAAGAAGGTCTCGACGTCGTCCGCCTGCGACTCGTCGTCGAAATAGAGCTCGTAGCGCAGACCGGCGCACCCGCCCGGATGGACGGCCACGCGCAAGGCCAAGCTCTCGCCCTCTTTGGCCTCAGCGGCCAGCAGGGCCGCCACCTTGGCGGCGGCGGCGTCGGTCAGAACCACGCTCTGACTCGTCAAAGTCTCAGTCATGGCTGGGAGTCTACTCCGCCGTCCCCAGCGGCTGTCGCGTCCACCGACCAGGACGGCAGCTCCCGACCAGCCCCTCGGCCTCACCAGGACCAGGTCCGCGCCACCCGGCGGAAGCTGTCCGGATCGGTCGGATCGACGGCGTAGGCGGCCTCGACGCCCAACTGGCGCGACTCCCGCTCCGACAGCGCCACCCGTTCGGCCAGCACGATCAGGGGGACCACCGCCGTCGCCGCCCGGGCCGCCAGCTGGCTCAGCCAAGACCCGCCGCCGTCGCGGAACTCCAGAGCCTCGGTCAGCCCCACCATCAGATCGCCGTCGCCGCCGGGCCAGACCAGGTCGGCCGCCGGGCCCGGTCCCAAGGTCAGCCTCAAGCGGAGGGCCGAGCCGTCGGGCCGGGTCGACCAGCCAGCCGGCCGGGGCGTGGGACAGAACTCGACCGACTCCGTGCCATGGCCCAACTCGGCCCAGGCCCGCCGGGCCAGCTCCGAGACCGCCGACCGACTGGCCCAGGGGTCGGATCGCGCCACCAGCAGAACTCTCATCCGACCCATCGTAAGCCGCCCCGGCGGCTCCGGCCGGCCCCCCGTTCCCGCAGGCCGGACTTCTGTCCCTGGACCCTAGTAGGATGACTGGGCACTGACTTACGCAACGAGGGGAAGGCCGTGGGACTGTTCCGTCCTTATCAACCCAAGCCGGCGTCATCCGGACCGACCGACGCGGGCTCGACCCGCCCGACCCCGAGCGCCCCCGAGCCGGCCCCGGCTTCGACCGCCGAACCGACTCCGCCGCCGGTGGCCAAGCCGGCCGGTCCCAGCCCGCAGCCCGGCCCGGCCAAGACCGCCGTCAGCGGTCCAGCCAAGAAGGCCGCGCCGACGCCGACCCGCAAACAGGCCATCCAGGCCCGCCAAGAGCGGCTCAATCCGGTCCTGAACAAGAAGCAGGTCCGTCTGCGCGACCGCCAGGCCCGCGACAAAGCCCGCAACGACTCCTGGGACAAGACCCAGTCCCAGCCGGTCATGGCCCTGATCCGGGACTACATCGACGTCCGCCTGTCGATCGGCGAGTTCGCTCTGCCCCTGATGCTCTTGATCCTGGTGGCGATGCTCCTGGGCGGCAATTTCCCGACTCTGGTCCAGGCCACCTTCTACGCCACCTGGGGCCTGTTCGCCCTGCTCATCGGCGACACCTTCTTGATGTGGTTCGGCTGTCGTTCGACCATCCGTCAGCACTTCCCGAACGAGCCCTTGAAGGGCAAGTTGAGCTACGCCATGAGCCGCGCCATGATGATGCGCCGGGCCCGGCGGCCCCGCGCCCGGGTCAAACGCTTCAGCAAATTCACCTGGCCGCCGGCGGCTGAGACGAAATAGCCTCGGCCCCGGACCGACCAGCCGCCCCGTCATTGGGAAGGAAACCACCGTGCGATTCCGCCATCTGGGCCGCTCCGGCCTGAAAGTCTCCGCCATCGCCTATGGCAACTGGTTGACCCACGCCTCACAGATCGACGACGAAAGGGCCAAGCTCTGCGTGCGGGCGGCCTGGGAGGCCGGGGTGACGACCTTCGACACGGCCGACGTCTACGCCAACACGGCGGCCGAGGCCGTCTTGGGCGAGGCTTTGTCCGCGGTCCGACGGGAGTCGGTCGAGCTGTGCACCAAGGTCTTCTGGCCGACCGGGCCGAAGGGGCCGAACGACTGCGGCCTGTCGCGCAAGCACATCCGGGAGTCGATCAAAGGCTCGCTGGCCCGCTTGCGGACCGACTACGT
>JAIRYW010000061.1 GCA_031267645.1 Propionibacteriaceae bacterium | reverse complement strand
GCAGCCAGGCCATGGTCTGATGATGCATGCGGGTGAAGACGGCGGGGGTGGCGACGGTGTGGGTCATCGGGTAGCAATGGGTGGTGACCGGCCGGCCGGCCGCCTCCAGCCGTCTGGCGTAAGCCAAGGCGTCACCCGCCAAATGATCGAACTGGGCTGTCACCAGCAGGGTGGGCGGCGTTTGGCTCAGGTCCTGACGCAGACCGGGCGAGACTGGGGCGCCGGCGCAGTCGGCCCCGGCGGCGTACATCCGAATGATCGCTTCGGCCCCGGCCACGGTGGTGGAGTCGGCCTCGAAACGGGCCGCCGCCCAGGACAGGTCCAGGGACGGACACTGCAAGACCTGGGCCGTGATCGAAGGTCCGCCCCGGTCCAGGCTGAGTTGGGCGGCCGCGCAGGCCAGATTGCCGCCTGAGGAGATGCCGAAGAGAGCCAGCCGTCCAGGGTCGGCCTCCAACTGACCGGCCTGCTCGACCGCCCACAGGATCGCCTGGTAAGTGTCCTCCAGCGGCGTCGGGTAGGGGTGCTCGGGGGCCAGGCGGTGATCCACCGTCACTGTGACGGCTCCGACCTCGGCGGTGATCTGGCGGCACAAGCGGTCGTTCAGATGGAAGCCGGCCGCGCCGCCGCCCATCCAAAAGGCGCCGCCGTGGATCAACAACACGATCGGGAAGGGCCCGGGACCCTCCGGCCGGTAGACCTGGGCGCCGATCACCCCGCCGGCCACCTCGATGGCGCACCAGCGCGGACTGACCCGGGCCCAGGCGGCCGGCGGGGCGGGCAGGATGGCGGCGCTCAACTGGCCCGCCACCAGGGCGCCGGCGTCGTGCCGGGCGCGGACCACCGCCACCGCCTGGGCCCACTCGGCCCGATCCTGTCCGGGAGCGGGGGCGAGATCCGGGAAGGGTCCGGACGGCAGCGCCCGTTGACGGCACCAGGCGATCAGGGCGGCCAACTCAGGGTCGTACAGGTTATCCCAGGGATCAGTCATGGGGCTCACTCCTCGCCCGGCTGGTTGGTTGGATGGTCCGGTCCGACGGTCGAGCCGCGCACCACCAACTGGGGGTCCAAGGTCACTCGCACAGTTGGCCGTTCGGGATCGAGGATCTGCGTCCGCAGGGTGTCCAAAGCCACCGCTCCGCTCTGCCGGAAAGGTTGGCGGACCGTGGTCAAGTCGGTCAGCGCCGCTATCTCGATGTCGTCGTAGCCGACCAGGCGGACGTCTTGGGGCAGCCTCAAGCCCAGCTCCCGCAGACCGACCGCGACGCCGCCGGCCACCTGGTCGTGCAGTCCGAAGATGGCGTCCGGCAGGGAGCCTTGGGCCAGTTGGCGGGCCGCCTCGCGCCCTCCCTCGAAACTCTCCTCGGCCACCGCCCAGGACACCTCGTCGGCCACCCCGGCCTGACGCAGGGTCTGGGCGAAGCCGCGCAGTCTGAGCTCGCCGCTGGTGACCAGGGCGTTCTGGCTGGGGGGCGGGGACACGAAGGTGGTCCGGCGGCAGCCCAGAGACAGCAGATGTTCGGCCACCATCCGTCCGCCCGCCTCGTCGTCCACCGTCACACTGGAGAAGCGACTCGAGGCCCGGTCCACCAGGACGGTCGAGATGCGCCGGTCCAGCAAGTGCTGACAGATCGCTTCGGACGGCTCGACTCCGATCATGATGACGCCGTCCACTCGGCTACGCAGCCGCAACGAGTCCAGCACCAGAGCGTCGTCGGCTGGGCGGTCCAACACCACGACATCGATCAAATTGGCCTCAGCCCGTTGCAGGACGCCCAACAGGCGCTCGATCGAGCTGGGGTGACGGGACAACGGGCCGACCACGGCGATCCGTTTGACCAGGCTTTCACCCCGGGCCGCCTTGCCCCGTCCGCGGGGCCTGAAGCCGAGGGCGTCGGCCGTGGCCAAGACGCGCTGACGGGTCTGCTCGGAGACCCGGTCGGGCCGGTTGAGGGCGTGCGACACAGTCGAGATCGAGACCCCGACCCGGGCCGCCACGTCGTAGATGGTGACGGCCGCCGGCGGCCCGACCAGTGGGCCGGGCTCGGAGTCGGCCCGCGGCGGACCGGACTGGTTGGCCCCGACGGCCTGCGATCGAACCATCGTCTTCCTCCTAATTCTTTTACTCGCTGTCCGGCGGTGTGACATGGCAGGCCACCGACCAACCGGGGGTCCGTTCCAACAGGTCCGGCCGGCTGAGCCGGCACTGCTCGACGGCGAAGGGGCAACGCGGCGCCCAGCGGCACCCGGTCGTGGCTGGCGGCGACCCCGACCCGATCCCGGCCGAACCGGGGCGCCCGGACCCGGCACGACTCCAACGGGAGGCCCGGCGGGCCGCTTGGGCGGCCGGATCCGGGATCGGCGCCGCCAGCACCAAGGCTTGGGTGTAGGGGTGCCGGGGGTGATCCGCCATCGCGGCCGCCGGGCCCAGCTCGACCACTTGGCCGGCGTAGAGCACCGCCACCTGGTCGCTCAGATGGGTCACCACCGTCAGATCGTGGGAGATGAACAGGTAGGCCAGCCCCCTGGCCTTCGCCAGACCGGCCAACAGGTTGATGACTTGGGCCTGGACCGACAGGTCGAGTGAGGAGACGGCCTCGTCACAGACCACGAAGTCGGGCTCGACCACCAGGGCGCGGGCGATGGCCAGGCGTTGCAGCTGCCCGCCCGAGAATTGCGACGGGTAACGGTCGAGGGCCTCGGTCCGCATGCCGACGTCGGTCAGAGCCCGCTCCACCCGCTCGGCCACCGCCGCCGGCGACAGACGCAGGTTGTAACGCAACATCTCGGTCATGGTCTGGCCGATCTTACGGGTCGGGTTCATCGAGCCGAAAGGATCCTGAAAGACGGCCTGGACGCGGCGGGCCAGTCCGGCCCGCTCCGCCCGGGTGCGCCAGCTGGCCGGTCGGCCGTCCAGCGACACCCGGCCCTGGCTGGGGGCGACCAGACCGAGCATGACCGATCCGATGGTGGACTTGCCGGAGCCGGACTCGCCGACCAGCCCCAGGGTGCGACCACGGTCGACCGCCAAAGAGACGCCGTCCACGGCCAGGACGGAGCGTCGCCCCCGATTGCGGTAGGTCACGGCGAGGTCCTCGACCTCGATCAAAGGAGCGGTCATGGGCGCGCCTCCCTCTCCTCCAGGCCGGCCACCTGGCTCTGGAACAGGCAACGGGTCCAACCGAGCCGACCGGCCGCGGGTCCCAGCGGGATTGGGTCGGCCAGGCAGGCCGGGCCGACCAGAGGGCAGCGTTCCGCGAAGTGGCAGCCGGCCGGCCAGCGGTCGGGCGGCAGGACCAGCCCGGGGATGGCTGGCAAAGGCCGACCGGGCTGGGCGAAATAGGGGTTGGAGCGCAACAACCCCAGCGTGTAGGGGTGGCGGGGGTCCGCAACGATGTCGGCCACGGAGCCCTGTTCGACCACTTGGCCGGCGTACATCACGATGCCGCTCTGGCAGAGGTCGACCAGCAGGCCCCAGTCGTGCGTGACCAAGAGGACGGCCTTGCCCAAGGAGCGCAGTACGTCCAGAATCTCCGCCTGCACGGTGACGTCCAGGGCCGTGGTCGGCTCGTCGGCCAGGATCAGATCGGGCTGCCCGGCCAAGGCGGCGGCGATACTGACCCGCTGGGCCATGCCGCCGGACAGTTGATGAGGGTAGCTCTTGGCCACCGCCGTCGGCTCGGGCAAACTGACCGCCCGCAACAGCTCGAGCACCCGTTCGGCCAGCGCTGGGCCGCGCAGACCGGTGTTGGCTTTGAGCACTTCGGCCAATTGGTGGCGCACAGTGAAGGCGGGGTCGAGCCCCGACATCGGGTCCTGACCGATCAGGGCGATGCGGCGGGCCCTCAGGCCGGCCAGGGATTTGACGTCGGCCAAGTCGAAACGGCGGCCTTGGAAGGTCATCGTGCCGGCGGTCACCCGGCCGGTCCCGCGCAGCAGACCGAGCAGGGCGGCCACCGTGACGGACTTGCCGGAGCCGGACTCGCCGACGATGCCG
The DNA here is from genome assembly GCA_031267645.1 of Propionibacteriaceae bacterium. Classification (GTDB taxonomy): domain Bacteria; phylum Actinomycetota; class Actinomycetes; order Propionibacteriales; family Propionibacteriaceae; genus WQYJ01. The sequence continues at coordinate 103,025 of JAIRYW010000061.1, read as the reverse complement.
ACCAGTTCGCCCGGGGCGACCGCGAAGGAGACGTCCTCCACCACCGTGACGATCTGGCCCGAGACCTCGAAGGCGATCGACAGGCCCTCGACCGCCAGCAAGGCGTCAGCCGCCGGGATGACCCGCTGATTCGGGGTCAGGTCGGCCGGAGCGTTGGGGGGAGCGGCCGCCGCCGGGGGGCGGTGGCGCCGGACCGGCCGAGGGGCCCGCTGACGGACCGAGTAGCCCTCGGCGTTGGCGTCGCGCAACCCGTCGCCAATCAGACCGAAGGCCAAGATGAAGGTGATGATGACGAAGCCGCTCGGGGCCAACAGCCAGGGCTGGTTGCCGAGGTTGCGCGAGGCCTCCGCCACCAGTTCGCCCCAGCTGACCTGGCGCGTGCCCACCCCCAGGAAGCCCAGTCCGGTCTCCAACACGATGGCGGTGGTGGCGAACAGAGCGACGTGGACGATGACCGTGCCCATGACGGTGGGCAAGACGTGGCGGCGCAGGATCAGACGGTCGGGCAGACCGGACAGGACGGCGGCCCGGATGTAGAGCTCTTCGCGCACGGCTATGGTGGCGGACCGCACCACCCGGGCCAGGGCCGGCGCCGCCAGTAGGCCGACCGCCACCATGGCGGCCGTCTCGTCGTTGGGCCGGACGGCCAGCACGACCAGCACCATGATGGTGCCGGGGATGGCGTAGGCCACCTCGGACAACCGCAGGACGACCTTGTCCACCAGTCCGCCCCGGTAGCCCGCCAGCAGACCGGCCGGCAGACCGACCAGGGCGTACACCGCCACCGAGATGGCCGTGCTGACCAGGGTGACCCGTCCGCCGTACAACAGCCTGGACCAGACGTCCAAGCCGAGCACGCCAGTGCCCAGCGGGTGGGCCCGGCTGGGGCCCTCCAGAGCGTGCAGGATGTCCTGTTGGTCGGGGCTGTAGGGGGCGATCAGGGGCGCCAGGACCGACAACATGATCAGGGCCAGGACCCAGACCAACGAAGCCACGGCCAGCGGCTTGCGCAGCAGACGGCCGATCATGTGCGGACCTTGGGGTTGAGCAGGGCGTAGGAGATCTCCACCAGCAGGTTGACCGTCACGACCACGAAACTGAGGATCAAGGTGACGCCGAGGATGACAGGAATGTCGTGGGCCTTGGTGGCGGCCACGGTCAGGCTGCCCAGGCCCGGCAGGACGAACACGGTCTCCAGCAGGACGGCCCCGGACACCAGGCCGATGAAGAGCAGTCCGACCACGGTGACGATGGGGGCGCCGGCGTTACGGCTGACATGCAGTAAGATGACGCGCCGCTCGGACAGGCCGCGGGCCCGCAGCATACGGACGTAGTCCTTGCCCAGCTCGTCCAGCACGGAAGAACGGGTCTGCTTGGCCAGCCCCGCCGTCCCAGTCAGGGCCAAGGTCAAGACCGGCAGGGCCATGGAGGCGGCCCAGCCGGTCGGCGAGTCGGAGAAATGGACGAAGCCGGTGGCCGGGAAGATCGGCACCGCCACAGCCAAGACCGCCACCAGCACCAGCCCCAGCCAGAAGCCCGGCACGGCCAGACCGATCAGTGACAGCAGGTCGACCGCCCGGCCCAGCCAGCCGCCCTTGATGGCGCTGATCAAGCCCAGGCCGACGCCGACCAGCACGATGACGATCAGGCCGAGCACCACCAGCGACAAGGTCACCTGGAGGCGTCCGGCCAATTCGGCCGCCACCGACCCCCGGGTGGTGATGGAACGGCCGAGGTCGCCGTGGGCGGCCGCCACCAACCAGTCCCAGTAGCGCTGGGGCAGGGGCAGGTCGAGCCCCAGTTGCTGGCGCAGGGCGTCGACCTGCTCTTGGGGAGCGTTGATGCCGAGGATGGTGCGGGCCGGGTCGCCGGGCACCAGGCTGGCCAGCACAAAGGTCAACATGGACACCACCACGACCACCGGTAACGCGGTCAGGAACCAGCGCCCGACGACACGCCCCATGGCTCCTCCTCCTGCTTGGTCGATGTGCGGTCGGTTCTGGCGCTAAGCCGCCCAGCTCAGGGTCCCGATCCGACCACTGTCAGGCCGGGGCCCTGAGCCTCAGCTCCGGTTCACTTAAGGGCGACGTCCAAGATGGAGACGGTCTGACGGCCGCCGGTCAGATCGACGCCGGTCACGCCGTCGCGGTAGTAGATCAGGATGGGCGTGAACATGACGGGCGCGAACCAAGCCTGCTCCACCAAGTAGGTGTTGAGGGCCTGAGCCCGCTCGGCCGATTGCTCAGGCGCGGCCAGACGCAGCTCCTGGAGCAGAGCCATCGCCTCGGGGTCGTCGGTGCCGAAGCCGTTGAAGGGCCGCGCCTCGGGCAGCACCAAGTCGGTCGCCATGCGGAACATCGGCAACGAGCCGTAACCGACCGCCACGGCCGAGGCCTGACGGTTGGTGGCGGCGTCGGCGTAGGCCTTCTCATCGGTGGTGGTGTTGACGACCATGGTGATGCCGATCTCGGCCAGCATCGGCGTCAGAGCGGTGGTCACGACGTCCAGCCCGCCCCAAGCCACGGTGGCGACGGGCAGTTCGAAACCGTCGGGATAGCCGGCCTCCACCAGCAGGGCTTTGGCTTTGGTTGGGTCGTAGGAGTAGTACGACGCCGCTTGGGCGGTCCAGCCGTCGTAGCCCTCGGCCGCCGGAGACGAGGTGGGCACGCCGAAATCGCCCAGGATGGCCTGGGTGATGGCTTCCCGGTTGATGGCGTAGTTGATGGCCTGACGCACCCTGACGTCGCCCATGGCCGGCGTCAAAGCGCCGTCCCGGTCGATCAGGTTCAGTCCGGCCCACACCACCGGGATCCACGACATTTCGACGGACTGGCTTTGAGCCGCCTGCTGGGCGGTCGCCAGGCTGCCGGTGGCGACGTCCACTTGACCGGTCGTCAGCGCGTTGAGGGCGGCTTGGGGCTCCATCATGACCTTCAGCACCAGCTTGTCGAAATGCTGTTTGGACGGGTCGTAATAGCGCGGATTGGCCGTGTAAGTGTAAGTGTCGCCCGGCACCGACTGCTGGGGATCGTAGACGTAGGCGCCGGCCCCGGCCGAAGGCGAGTCGACGGTCAGATCGTCGATCTGAGCCAGCCCGGCCGGGCTGATGATCATGCCGCAACCCAGTTCTTGGCTGACCATGTTGAGCAGCAGTGGGTTGGCTTGCTTGAGGCGCAAGGTCAAAGACAGGTCGTCGGTCAGCTCGATCGAGTCGAGGTCGCGCAAAGCCAGGGCGTTGATGGAGGCGGACGAGCCGCAGTACTCCAGCGAGGCTTTGACGGCGGCGGCGTCGACTGGTGAGCCGTCGGCGAAGGTGACACCGGAGCGCAGCCGCAGCGAGATGGCGGTGTTGCCTTCGGCGATCTCCCACGATTCGGCCAGGGCTGGCTGGTAGACCCCGCCGGGTCCGAAGTAGACCAGGGGCTCGTAAGCGGCCAGGGCGTAGGAGGCGAAGGCGGTGTTGACGGTGGTCGGGTTCATGCCGGTGGCGGGGGCGGACACCGCGAAGGTCAACAGCGGGGCCCGGCCGCCGCTTGACTGGGTGGGTTGGTCGTCGGAGTCGCCGGCGCAGCCGCTGAGGGCCAGGGCGGTGACCGTGGTCAGGGCCAAGACGGTCGCCCAGGAGCGTCGTCCGGGTCGTCCGCGCGGGATGGTGAACACTGAATCCTCCTTGATTCCGAGGTTCGCGAGGTGAGTCGCAGGGCGCTCACGAGCCCATCTAAGCCGACCGCCGGCAGCCTGTGAAGTACTTTTGATTACTTTTTTGCATCATTTCGAAGGGCCGGTCTAGTCTTGACCCGACGGTCCGACCCCGAGCGATGAGGAGACGCCATGGCAGGCTTGGACTTGACCCATCCGGTCGACCCGGCCGAGGTCGGCGTCGACCCAGCCGGGGTGGTTGAGTTAGTGGAGGCCTTGGAGACCGAAGCGGCGGTCGAGCCGCACGCCTTGGTTATCCTGCGCCACGGCCGGGTCATCGCCCGGGGCGGTTGGCGGCCCCACTCGCCCGACCGGGCCGGCTTGGTCTATTCCCTCAGCAAGTCCTTCACCTCGACGGCCCTGGGTTTGGCGGTCGACGCCGGCCTAGTCGGTCTGGACGAACCCTTCATCGCCTTCTTCCCCGAGGTGGACGGGCCCGAGGTGTCGGAGCGGACCCGCCGTCTCAAGGTCAGACACTTGGCCGCCATGGCGACCGGCCACGCCGTCGACATGTGGCCCGTCCTGCGCGGCACGCCGGCCGGCGACCTGTTCCGGGTTTTCGCCCGGATGGAGCCGGAGGCGGAGCCGGGGTCCCTGTTCGCTTACAACCAACTGGCGACCTATTCGATCGCCGAGATCATCCGCCGTCGTTCCGGTCAGCGTCTGCTCGACTACCTGCGGCCTAGGCTGTTGGAGCCGATGGGGTTGAGGCTGGCCGGCTGGCAGCAGTTCCAGCCCGGTTTGGACCTGGGTTTCTCCGGCTTGTTCGCCAGCGCCGACGCCGTGGCCGCCTTGGGCCAGCTCTATCTCCGACGCGGCCTCTGGCAGGGGCGACGGCTGTTGTCCGAGGCCTGGGTCGACCAGGCCACCCGGTTCCAGGTCGACAACTCCACCCGACCGGGTCAAGAGGACCCGGACTGGCGCCAGGGCTACGGTTTCCAGTTTTGGATCAGCCGCCACGGCTACCGCGGCGACGGGGCCTTCGGCCAGTACTGTCTGGTTCTGCCCGACCAGGACATGGTGGTGGCGCTGACCAGCCAGACTCTGGCCATGCAGTCCGTCCTCGATCTGATCTGGGACAACCTGTTGCCGGCGGTGGGGCGCCGGGGCACCCCTCAGGCCGAGGATCCGCTGGCGGATCGGCAGGTCGAACTGCCCGATCTGGGCGGTGACGGGACGGGTGACATCGTCTTCAGCGCCGACTCGGTCAACTTCCAAGTGGCCGGCGGACGCGAGGTCGATCTGACTCCGCCGCTGGTCAGCGCGGTGGAGTTGCGGTTGGCCGGCGGCGTCGGCACGGTGCGCTTGGGCGACGGCCAGTCAGAATTGCGTCTGGCGGCCCGGCGGGGGGCCTGGACCACCACTGAGGCCGGACCGGACAGCCCGATCACGGTGGCCGTCGGCTGGGACCGCGACGATCAGTCGGTCCGGGTCGATCTGCTCTTCTTGGAGACTCCGCACCACGCCGTGTTGACCTGCGATCTCCAGACCGGGGCTTGTTCGATCGATTGGCAGACCCCGCCCTTGGTCGGCTGCGGTCTGCGCGATCTGGGCCGCCCCTGAGCGCGGCGGTCAGCGGCGTCTGTGAGGACGCGGGGCCGACCGGGTGGCGGACGGCCCCGCCACCGCTGGGCGCCGGCGCGTGACCCTGACCGGCGGCCATGGTCACGGCGGCGGGTCAGCTCAGTCCAACAGGGGAGCCAGGCCGCGCTGGACCGGCAGCATGTCGACTTGATCGGCCAGGGTGGCGATGACGCGCTGGCGGCTGGGCACGATGACCATGAACTGTCCGTCCGTGCCGTAGCAGTAGTAGATCTCGCCGCCGGTCCGCCACAGGGTCAGGCCGTAGGCCTGGCGGGGGATCGGGTCGTTGGGATCGTACAAGTCGGTGGTCGGGACGACCGGTTGACGCATACGTCGGATCCAGTCGGCCGAGATCAAGGGGCGGCCTTGCCAGGACCCTTCGTCCAGGACCAGGCGGCCCAACCGGTTGAGGTCCGCGCCGGTCAGTCGCAGCCCGGTACAGCCGGCGTCGTAGGGGCCGAGTTTGGCCCAGTCTTGGCCCGTCACGCCGATGGGGGACAAGAAGCCCTGTTCGGCCCATTGGCCGACCGAGCGGCCGCTGGCCTCTTGCAGGATGACCGAGGCCAAGAAGGTGCCGACGTTGGAGTACGAGAAGTGCTGGCCGGGGAGGTGTTCCAAGGGCCGGTCGAAGATGTAGGGGAAGTAGTCGGCCGGGTCGAGACCGGCGATGTCGCCCCGGAAGAAGAAGCCCTCCTGGTGGCCGGTGGTGCCGCTGAGCAGGTGCCAGAGCCGGACCTCTTTCCAGCGGGGGTCGACGCGGTCGTCGACTAGGCCGAAGTCGCGCAGAGCTTCCCAGACCGGCAGGTCGGGGCCGATCAGATGGCCGCCGGCGCGCAATCCGGCGGCCCGGGCCAGATCGACGGTCAAGGCCGTCACGACCTTGCTGATCGATCGGATGTTGTGGGTGGTGTGGGGGTCGTGGCCGAAGTCGTGCGACCGCACCCGGCCGGGTTCGGACACCACCAGGCTGAAGACTTTGAGGGGCTGGCCCCCCTGATCGGTCAAACTTTCGAGCAGTTCGACGGCTCGGTCGAAGCGGTCTCGTTCCATGGTCGACTCCTTCGTCGCGGATCCGGGGGCCCGGGCCCGCCCGCCGCTCAACCGCCTCGGTGAGCGCGAGCGCGCAAGCGCAACCCCCGGCTGCGTTCGAGGTGCGACGACATGATGGCGGCGGCGGCCTCGGCCTGACGGCTGCGCACGGCCTCCAGAATAGCCCGATGCTCGGCCTGGGACTCGGTCAGGTCGTCGGCCGGACCGGGCGGACCTTGGTCGTAGATCCGCAGTTGCGCCATCCACCGTTCCAGGGTCGAGGACATGGTCACATTGTGGGCGGCCTGCCACAGCGCCTCGTGCCATTCGGCGTTGAGCTGGTGCCCCTCGGCCTCGTCGGCGGCGGCCACCTCCTGCTCCAACAGGTCCTCCAGATGGACCAGGTCGAGGTCGGTCCGCCGTTGGGCGGCGGCGGCCGCCACCGCCGACTCCAAGGCGATGCGCGCCTCGTAGATCTCGATCACGTCCTGGGCCGTGCCGGTGCGGACCCGGTAGCCCCGGGCCGAGCGTTCGATCAGCCCGTCCCGTTCCAGGGCGGCCAAGGCCTCCCGGATCGGCGTCCGCGAGACCCCGTAGTGGGCCGCCAGAGAGGTCTCCAGCAGCCGCGACCCGATCGGAAAACGCCCGGCCAAGATGTCGTCGCGCAAGCTGAGGTATTGGTTGGTGGTCAGATCGCCGCAGTCATCGTCACGTCCCGTCATCGCAGCCTCCTTGCCCTCAGACGTATACAAATCTCCTGAGACACTATCCGAGCCGCCCCCGCCGACTCAACCACCCCACCCCGATCAGGGCCAGGAAGGACGCCCCAACCCGCTCGACCTCTGGTCCAGCGCCCGGATCGAAGCGCAATCCCGGCCGAACGCACACGGAAAGCCCCGAATCCCCAGACCGGACCAGAGCGCCACCCCAGGCCAACCCACCCAAACCACCCACAGAACCAAAGGAATCCACAGACCAGACCAGGACGCAACCCCAAGCCAACGCCCACCCAAACCACCCCACGGGATCAAATGGAATCCACAGACCAGACCGGGGCGCAACCCCAAGCCGACCACCCACGAAGCCACCCCACGAAATCCACAGACCAGACCAGGACGCGACCCCACAGAATCAAACGGAATCCACAGACTAGGCCGGGGCGCAGCCCCAGGCCGACCACCCACCCAGAAGCTCCCGCAGAATTCAGACGAGTCAGGGCGGGGTCCGGGGCGCCGCCCCGGCTGGGGGGTGCGGGGGTTCGACCCCCGCCGATTGGAAACGCGAAAGAGGTCCGTCCTTGATGGACAGACCTCTCCCTTCGCGTGGGCGACACTGGGTTCGAACCAGTGACCTCTTCCGTGTCAGGGAAGCGCGCTACCGCTGCGCCAGCCGCCCGAGGTGGAGACGGGATTTGAACCCGTGTACACGGATTTGCAGTCCGTTGCCTCGCCTCTCGGCCACTCCACCGTGCTCCTTCGAGCGGACGACGGGATTCGAACCCGCGACCCTCACCTTGGCAAGGTGATGCTCTACCAACTGAGCCACGTCCGCCAGCCTTTCGGCGCGGTAGATGAGCTTACACAGTTGGCCAGCCAGGGCACAAGCCAGACTCGACGGCGCCGGTCGGGGGCCGATCGGCCGGGCCTGAGCGGTCCCCGACCGGGTCGATCGGGCCCGGGAATGCGGTCCGATCAGGCGGTGTTGAACGAGACAGGGACGGGATCGAGCGGCCGGGGCCGGACTTCGCCCTGAGCGGCATCCCGTATTCTGAGTAGGCACTTTCGATCAGTTGGGATCAGTGGCATGTCACTCACCGAGGCCAAGGGGCTTCCGCAGCGGGCCATCGAGCCGGTCGAGCGGCCCCGCCGGCGCTCCAAGTTGAGTGCTTTCCTGCTCATCTTCGGCATCGCCTTGCTGGCGCTCGGCGTCGGCCTGTTGGGCTACGTCGGCTGGGAGATGTTCGGCACTTCGATCGGGGCCCAACGGGCTTACGAGAGCCAGATCGGCGATCTGGAGCAGGAGTGGTCCGGCCAGGACCCGCCGATCGATCCGCGCCAGGAGGCGGCCGAGGTCGAACAGGCCCATCAGGACGGCGACCAGTCCGCGGTGGCGCGCGGTTTCGCCATCTTGCGCATTCCGGATTTCGGGGCCGCTTGGCGGGCTCCGATCTTGGCCGGGGTGGACGTGGCCACCCTCAAACGGGGCGTCGGGTGGTACCCAGAGTCGGCTTTGCCGGGCCAGGTCGGCAACTTCGTCATCGCCGGGCACCGCATCACTTACGGCGAGCCCTTCCGCAACCTGCTCAAGCTGCCGAAGGGAGCTTTGGTGATAGTGGAGACGGCCGACGCGGTGTACACCTACCAGTTGCTCGACTCGCCCAAGAACTTGACCGTGTTGGAGACCGAGTCTTGGATCATGTTGCCGAATCCGTTCGACCGCACCTCGACGGCGACCCGGGCCATCGCCACCCTGATCACCTGCACCGATCTGTTCCATTCGCCCAATCGTTCGGTGGCTTTCGCCGAGTTGCTCCAAACCGAGCCGAAGTCCTGACCGCTTCTAGGGCCCGGTCTGGGCCCACCGGTCCGAACGATGGGGCAAAATAGCTCCTGGCTTCGATCAGGCCTGATCGGGTTGGAAAGGACCACGCCGTGAACATCCGCCTCATCGACTCCGACTCCGTCCAGGACCACCCGATCGACCCGGATGCCACTGGTTTGGACTTGTTCGGGACCGATCAGACTGTGGTGGCGATGCGGGTCGACGGCGTCACCCGCGATTTGGCCAGCCCGTTGCGAGCGGGCGACCAGGTCGAGCCGGTCCGGGCCGACAGCCCGGAGGGCTTGTCCATCATCCGTCACTCTTGCGCCCATGTCGCGGCCCAGGCCGTCCAGGGCCTGCGGGCCGACGCCAAGTTGGGCATCGGTCCGCCCATCACGGACGGCTTCTACTACGACTTCGCCGTCGAGCAGCCTTTCACGCCGGAGGATTTGAAGGCCTTGGAGAAAGCCATGCGGGCCATCGTCAAGCAGCGTCAACGCTTCGTCCGGCGACCGGTCAGCGACCAGCAGGCCGCCCAAGAGCTGGCCGACGAGCCGTTCAAGATCGAGTTGATCTCGCTCAAGGGCGCCGCCTCGACCGAGGACGGCTCGGCCGTCGAGGTGGGGGAGGGCCAGTTGACCATCTACGACAATGTCCGTCGCGACGGCCAGGTGGTTTGGAAGGATCTCTGCCGCGGCCCCCACGTGCCGCACACCGGCTATCTCAAGGCCTTCGCCCTGACCCGTAGTTCGGCCGCCTACTGGCGGGGCGATCAGAGCAACGCTTCCTTGCAACGTCTGTACGGCACCGCTTGGGCCAGCCCCGAGGATTTGGAGGCGTATCAGACCCGCTTGGCCGAGGCGGCCCGGCGCGACCACCGCAAGCTGGGGGCGGAGCTCGACCTCTACAGCTTCCCGGAGGAGCTCGGTCCCGGCCTGCCCGTCTTCCATCCCAAGGGCGGGGTGATCAAACGGGTGATGGAGGACTACGTGCGCCTACGTCACATCGAGGAAGGCTTCCATTACGTCGGCACGCCGCACATCAGCAAGGAGGGACTGTTCCACACTTCGGGGCACCTGCCTTATTACAGCGACGGCATGTTCCCCCCCATGGATGTGGACGGCACTAATTACTACCTCAAAGCCATGAACTGCCCCATGCACAACCTCATATTCGCCTCGCGCGGTCGCAGCTACCGCGAGTTGCCGTTGCGTTTCTTCGAGTTCGGCACGGTCTATCGCGACGAGCGCTCCGGGGTGTTGCAGGGGTTGACCAGGGTGCGTTCGATCACCCAGGACGACTCCCATTCGTACGTCATGGAGTCCCAGGCCCCCGACGAGGTCCGCCACTTGCTCAAATTCGTGCTCGGCCTGTTGGGCGACTTCGGTTTGAACGATTTCTTCCTCGAACTGTCCACCCGGGGCGACGACGGGGCCAAGGCGGGCAAGTTCATCGGCAGCGACCAACAGTGGGCCGAGGCCACCGCCGTGCTGGAGCAGGTCGGGTCCGAGACCGGCTTGGACCTGGTGCCCGATCCGGGCGGGGCGGCCTTCTACGGGCCCAAGATCTCGGTCCAAGCCCGTGACGCCATCGGGCGGACCTGGCAGATGTCGACCATCCAGTACGACTTCAACCAACCGGCCCGCTTCGGTCTGCGCTACACCGCCGACGACGGCTCGCTGCGCCAACCGGTCATGATCCACTCGGCCAAATTCGGTTCGATCGAGCGTTTCATGGGCATGTTGGTGGAGCACTACGCCGGCGCCTTCCCGGCCTGGCTGGCCCCGGTCCAAGTGGTCGGCATCCCGGTGGCGGCCGAGCATGTGCCGTATCTGCGTCAGGTGGCGGATCAGTTGCGGGCGGCCGGAGTCAGGGTCGAGGTGGACGATTCGGACGAACGGATGCAGAAGAAGATCCGCTCGGCCCAGGGGCAGAAGACGCCGTACATGTTGATCGTGGGAGCGGACGACATCGCCCACCAGGCGGTCAGCTTCCGTTACCGCGACGGCTCGCAGAAGAACACGGTGGCGGTCCCGGACGCCATCGCCGAGATCACGGCCGCCATCCGCCAGCGGATCTGACCATGGACCCCACCCCAGACTTCGAGCTGCGGCCGGCCAGCCAAGCGGCCGGAGCGCCGGACGGCATGGAGCGGCTCTGGACGCCGCACCGGATGGCCTACATCGCCTCCCATCAGGAACCGGCGGCCGAGCCGCCCTGTCCTTTCTGCGTCGCCCCTCAGCTGGACCCCGACCAGTCTTTGGTGGTCTGGCGGGGGGAGACCGTTTACGCCGTCCTCAACCTCTATCCCTACAACCCGGGCCACCTGCTGATCTGTCCTTACCGCCATGTGGCCGACTACACCGACCTGGACCAGCCGGAGACGGCCGAGTTGGCCCAGGCCAGCCAGTGGGCCATGCGGACGTTGCGGCGGGCCAGCGCCCCGGCCGGGTTCAATCTGGGTCTGAACCAAGGAGCGGTGGCCGGAGCCGGGGTGGCCGGCCATCTGCACCAGCACGTCGTGCCGCGCTGGTCCGGGGACGCCAATTTCTTCCCTATCGTGGCGCAGACCAAGGCTGTGCCGGAGCTGCTGGGTCTGACCCGGTCCAAGCTGGCGGCGGCCTGGAGCGAGGTGGATTGAGACATGTTGGAACACGCGCGCTTCATTTTGACCGCCATCACCGGTCCGCCCGCCCGTTGGTTGGTGGCGCGCCGGATCAGCCCCAACGCCGTCACCGTGGCCGGCACCGTGCTGTTGATCGCGGCGGTTTGGGCCACCGTCCCCTTCGGCCACCTCTGGTTGGCCGGTCTGCTCATACCGCTGATCTCGCTGACCGACGGCTTGGACGGCCAGATGGCCCGTTTGACTGAGCCGACCCGCTTCGGGGCTTTGCTCGACTCGAGCTTGGACCGGCTGTCCGACGGGGCCATCGGCTTGGCCGTCTGCCTCTGGCTGGCCGGGCGCCCCGATCACCTGCCTTGGCTCGGTCTGGCTCTGTTCGCCTGCTTGGTCGGGCAGGTGGTGCCTTACGTCCGGGCCCGGGCCGAGTCGCTCGGCTTGGACGGCCGGGGCGGACTGGCCGGACGGACCGATCGCAACGTCTTGACCAGCCTGGGCCTGTTCCTGGCCGGCCTGGGGGTGCCTTGGGCCTTGGAGGCGGCGATCGGCTTGATCAGCTTGCTGGGAGCGGTGACGGTGGGCCAACGGCTGGCCCGGGCTTATCGCAGCGGTTCAGCCGGGCCCGCCGCGCAGGACGACCCTGGAGCCGCCGCGGGAGGCTTGTCCTAAACTATGCCCAAGACAGCTGTCCGGGGAGGAGACGCCATGAGATGCCCGGCCTGCGGCCGAGATCTGGGAGATCCGGCGAATTTCTGCCCCTATTGCGGCGCTCGCCTCAGCCTCGGCGGGGCCGAGGTCACTTCGGTCATGCCGGTGGTGGAGGACGCCACTGGCACGGATGAGTTGACGCCGGACGAGTTACGCGCCATCGAGGCGTTGCCGGCCGGCTCCGCCCTCTTGATCGTGGTCAAGGGACCGGGCGAGGGCGCCCGCTTCTTGCTCAAGGAGGACCAGGTCATCGCCGGCCGACATCCCGACAATGAGATCTTCTTGGACGACATCACGGTCTCGCGCCATCACGCCATCTTCACCCGGGCCGAGGGCCGTTACGGGGTGTCCGACGCCTCCAGCCTGAACGGCACCTACGTCAACCGGGCTTTGATCAACCAGCCGATCATGCTGCGGTCGGGCGACGAGGTCCAGATCGGCAAGTTCCGCATGGTCTATTTCACCGGACCGCATGGGACCCGCTGATGGCGCAGGGATATCGCAGCATCGGACAGGTCCTGGCCTCCATCAAGCCGGACTACCCCGACATCTCCATCTCCAAGATCCGCTATCTAGAGGCCGAGGGGCTGATCGCCCCGGAGCGGGCGCCGTCGGGCTACCGTCGCTACAGCCAGACCGACATCGAGCGGCTGCGTTACGTCCTGAGCGCCCAGAAGAACCACTACCTGCCGCTCAAGGTCATCCGGGAACATCTCCAGCTGATCGACCAGGGCATGGATCCGCCGACGGTCGAGGCGGCCGAGCCGTTGGTCCCGACCGTTCCGCCGCCGCCGACCAGCGAACGGGGCGGGCCGTCGCGGGCCATCAAATTGACCCGGGCCCAGTTGCTCGACAAGTCCGGTCTGCCCGAGGGGACCTTGGTCGAGTTGGAGCGCCAGCTCGTCATCAAGCCGCGGCGGGGGACCTCCCACTACGGCTGGGAGTCCCTGACCGTGGCCATGGTGGCGCGTCGACTGGGCCCCTTCGGCATGGACGCCCGCCATTTGCGGGCGGTCAAACAGGCGGCCGAACGCGAGGTCTCTTTGATCGAGCAGGCTGTGGCGCCGCACTCGCGCCGCCAAGACGTGGCTCGGCGCGCCACCATCGAGGTGGCCGAGTTGATCATGCACGCCCACGCCGCCCTCATGCAGACGGCCTTGGAACACTGAGGCCACCCTTTAGCCCTGTGGCTGTGAAGTTCAAGTTGAGACTCCCCGCCTAGGGCCACTCAAGGCTCTCCCGGACAGTCCGACTTAGTGTTGTATACCCTAGTCAGAGCGTGATTGACTGCTCCCAAGGGAGATCGCTGGCGGGCTCTCGTGACTGGCTCAGGCGAGCCTGATTGACCCGGCCGGGCGGATTGCCTAGTGTCCTGACTCGGAGGCCGGTTGTCACTCGATCAGCCTCGGGAACTGACTTCAAAGCAGTCTCAGATGATGGAAAGCGGTGAACGAAGTGGCGCCAGCCGATCGGATTCCAGGCCAGGAGGCCCTGTTCGAGGGTGACTTCGCCCCCCTGCCGGACAATGTCGGCTTCCGGGGCCCGGTGGCCTGCAAAGCGGCCGGCATCACCTACCGTCAGCTCGACTACTGGGCCCGCACCGGCCTGGTGGTGCCGGAGGTGCGTGACGCCACCGGCTCGGGCACCCAGCGGCTGTACAGCTTCCGCGACCTCTTGCTGCTGAAGGTGATCCGCCGTCTGCTCGACGCCGGCATCTCTTTGCAGCAGATCCGCACCGCCATCGACCACCTGCGTTCGCGCGGGGTGGAGGATCTGACCCAGGTGACCTTGATGTCGGACGGCTCGTCCGTCTTCGAATGCACCTCGGACCATGAGGTGATCGACCTGTTGAAGGGCGGCCAGGCCATGTTCGGCATCGCCCTGGGCCGTGTCTGGCGCGACATCGAGGGCAGCTTGAGCGATCTGCCCAACCAGCGAGCGGACCAAGAGCTCCGTTGGACCGACGAGCTGGCCGCCCGTCGGCGGGCCAAGCGGGTCGTCTGACCAAGTCGGTGAGCCGCCCGATTGGCCAGTTCGAAACGGATCGCGCGAGCGGTCGGAAAAGCCCCCCGCTGGTGGTCGGCTCTGTCCCGGCGTCTGGCTGAGTGGCCTTGGGCAGCCCATTTGGGGCGGGCGGTCGACCGTTTCAACCGACGTCTGGGCGGACAGTCCGCCGCCGCCATGGCTTTCTTCTCGGTCTTGACCTTGATCCCGGCTTTGATGGTGGCCTGCGCCGGCTTGGGCGCCTTCCTCGACCTGGTCCGGCCTGACCTGATGCAGCCGCTGGAGCGGTGGCTGACTGAACTGACCGGCGACCTGGCGGCCAGCCGGCAGCTGATGGGGGTGGTCGGCCCGATCCTGGCCGATTGGCGCTCCGTCGGTTTGACCGCCCTGGTCTTGGCCGCCTACGCCGGAGCCAACTGGATCAACCATCTGCGCCAGTCGATCGAGGCCATCTGGCACGATCAGCCGAGCGGTCGCCCCCAGGCCCCTTATCCGCTGCGCATGCTGCGTTACGCCGGCCTGTTCGCCGTCTTCGCGCCCATCCTGTTGGTCAGCCTGGCCGGCTCTTCGGTAGCCAGCTGGCTAGCCCAGTCCGTCTTGCTCCGGCTGGGGCTGAGCCACAGTCTGAGCGCCGGGGCGCTGATCCGACTGGCCGGTTGGACGGTCAACCTGGTCTTGGGTTGGCTGCTCTTCCTGGGTGTCTTCGGCTTGGCCCCGCGACAGCGTCGGCCTTGGTCCGTCCTGGCCCGGGGGGCCGCCCTGGGAGCGGTCGGCCTGGGCATCATCCAGCTGGGGGCCTCTTGGCTGATCCGAGCCGTCAGCCGCAATCAGACGGCCATCTTGTTCGGGCCGGTGGTGGTCATCATGCTGGTCTTCAACGTGGTCTGCCACTGGATGGTCTGGGTGGCGGCTTGGACCGCCACCGCCTCGCCCAGACCGGTCGGTCGGGGCGAGCCAGCCGGGGGAGAAGCGGTGGCGGAAGCGGACCCAGCGCCGGGCTGAGCCCGGTTCCGGTCGTGTCAGCCGATCTCGAGCGGGCGGGGCTGACCGATGTCTCGCAAGATATCTTGGTACCAAGCCTGGGTCACGTCGAAGGGCTTGCCGCCGGCGACCCGGGAGAACTCGATCGGTTTGAGGACGCCGTCGCGGTCGTCCTGGCCGATCAAACCGGGGACGCCGGCCAGGGCCGAGTCGACCGCCAGCTCCACCATCTGCGCGATCAGCCCACGGTCGAAGTCGTTGGCGGCGGCCGACCGGCAGTAGTAGCCCGACTTCTGCACCAGCACCTTGGCGGCTGAGACGCGGGGTGCGAAGTGGCGGGCGAACCAGGTGCCCGGGTTGACCTTGTCCAATTGGACGTGGCCGAAGGCGTCACGCGGAACGGCTTCGCCGGCCGCCTCCATCTCGGCCACGATGGTCTCGACGCCCGCCCCTTCTGACAAGAAAACATTGACAGAGCCGACTCGTTCCATGATCGCCCGCAGCCGCAGCGACTCCGCCTCCAGATCGATCTCGGCCTCGGGCACGAAGATGGCGTGGATGTCCCAAGCCTCTCTGGACAGACCGATCTCCGGCAACCAATCCTGAGCCAAGACCCAGGAACGGTACTTCCGGGCGGCGGCGGCCGTCAGCCAACCGCAATGCCGGCCCATCACCTCGTGCACGATCAGGGTGTCGGCGGCCGAATTGTGCTCGGCCACGACGTGGCGGGCGAAACCGGCCGCCGCCTCGGCCGCCGTGTCGGCCCCCAGGGACTGGCGGACCGGCACGATGTCGTTGTCGATGGTCTTGGGCAGGCCGACCACGGTCAGGCCGTGGCCCTGCTGAGCCAGATAGGCGGCCAGGTCGGCCGCCGTGGTGTTGGTGTCGTCGCCGCCGATGGTGTGCAAGATGTCGACCCCGTCGGCCCGCAACCGGTCGGCCGCCACCTGGAGCGGGTTCTGACCCTCCCGCACCAAACCACGCTTGACCAGGTTGTCGACATTGGTCAGTTTGACCCGCGAGTTGCCGATGGGGGAGCCGCCGAAGCGGTGCAGCAGTTCGGCCTTGGCCCGGACCACGGGGGTGACGGTCAGCCGGTCAGCCTTCAGCAGGCCCTCGTAACCGTGACGGTAGGCGATGATCTCGGCCTCAGGGGCAACTTGGCTGTAGCGCTCGATCAGGCCGCCGACGGCGCTGGACAGACAGGGGGCGAAACCGCCCGCCGTCAAAATGGCGACTCTCTGAACCATGCTTTGCCCTTCTCCTCGACGCGGGCGACGCCCGGTCAGACTTTCTCTAAGGCGACCGCCATCCGCCGGATGGCCTCGCGCACGATCTCCGGCGAGGTCGCCAGATTGATCCTAATCCATTGGCCATGAGCCTGGTCGTAGTCGGAACCGGCGTTGAAGGCCACTCGGCCCCGCTCCAGGAAGTGGGCCGCCGGGTCGGCCAGACCCAGGCTGGAGCAGTCCACCCAGGCCAGGTAGGTGGCAGGGGAGGGGTGGTAGGACAGGCCCAACTCAGACAATAAATCAGCTAATAGTTCTTTGTGTTCGACCAGTTCGCGGTTGAGTTGGGCCAGCCAATCCCGGTCCTGGTCCAGGGCGGCTCGTTGGGCCAGCAGGCCGAGGTGGCTGGCCGAGGCCCGCACCTCGTAGGGCAGGGACCACATCTGTTCGACCCGGTCGGCGCCGGCCACGGTCAAACCGGCCGCCACGCCGGCCAGCCCGAAGGCCTTCGAGGCCGAGGTCACAACCACGCCGTCGGCTCCGCCGGGCAGACTGAGGTAAGGCACGAAGGGGACCGCCGGATCGTGCAGCAGGGAGTGGATCTCGTCCACCACCACCAGCACCCGGTGCTGACGGGCCAGATCGGCCACAGCGGTCAGTTCGGCCGCCGTGGCGACGCTGCCGCAGGGGTTGTGCGGGTTGCAGAGCAGGAAGGCGGCCGGCCGCTGGCTTTGGAAGAGCTGGGCCAGGCCGGGCAGGTCGAGCCGACCGGCCGGCGTCATCGAGACCGTGGCCAAGCGGCGGCCGGCCACGGTGGCGGCGGGCCGGAAGGGGGCGTAGATCGGGGTGGTGGTGGCGATGACCGAGCCGGGCGGCGTCAGGTGCTCGACCAGGGCCGTCATGCCGGCCATGACATTGCCACAGGCCGCCACCTGCTGGTCGCTCAGCCGGAGGCCCCAGGTCTGCTCGGCGTATCTGATCCAGGCCGGTTCCAGCGCCAGGCGGCCGTGGTAGCCGAAGTCGCCGATCTCGACCGCCCGTTCCAGGGCGGCCCGGGCTCCGGGCGACAGCCGGCAGTCCATCTCGGCCACCCATAGCGGCAGCACGTCGTCCGGGTAGCGAGTCCATTTCATGGATTGGCGCTGACGCAGGACGTCCAGACCGACGTCGAAGATGGTCACGACGGACTCCGATCTCGAGGCGAGGCGGGGGATGGATCAGGCCGGGCCATCCAGAGTCGATCGTAGCGGCGGGACCGCCCATCCTTCTCCAGAAGTGTCATAATGCTCCTTATCGGACTACTATCCCGGTGGCCGGAAGCCGTTCTGAAGCCCGGGGCCGACCGGCCGTTGGGCGTACCATGAAGGCTCATCGTCCGTCGCCCCGAGGAGTTCGCCATGAGTCCTAGTTCCCAGGCCCTGGAGCCACTCAGCCGCCACTTGATCGAGCAGGTCCTGCGCGACCAGGGCTGGCATTATTCGATCGACAGCGACGGCGACGTCGGCGGCATCTGGGACGACAATCTGTTCTATTTCATCGTGCAAGGCCAGTCGGACAGCATCCTCTACATCCGCGGCGGCTGGCACCACTCTTTGAAGATCGAACAGCGGACCGAGGCCCGCGAGGTGCTGGACCAGTGGCACCTGGACTGCTTGTGGCCCAAGGGCTACACCCGGGTGGACGACGACGGCGAGGTCAGGATCCACGGCGAACACGTCACCCGTTGGGAATCCGGTGTGACCTACGAGCAGCTGACCGAGACCATCCGTTACTCCATCAGCGCCGTGCTGCAGATGTTCGAGGAGCTGGAACAGCACTTCGGCAAGGACTGAAGCCGGTCCGTCCAGCCTCAGCCCAACTCGATCTCGACCCTCAGCCGGCTGCCTGGCTGAGCCAGAGGCAGACGGGCCACCGGCCGCGCCACCGTCGGGTCGCCGCTCAAGGGCAGGGGCCGGCCGTCCAAGCGGACTCGGGCCACCCCGGCGCTGACATGGTTCGGGTTGCGGACTGAGATGTCATAACGCGCGCCGCGCCAAAGCCGCCCGACGTCGAAGCCGTCCCAGGCCGGATCGATGCAGGGATCGACCACCAGGCTGTCGAAATCCGGCCTCAGCCCCAAAATGTGCTGGCTGGCGGCGGTCAACATCCAGCCGGCCGTGCCGGTCAGCCAGGGATTCTGGGCCCGGCCGAATTGAGCGTGGTCACGGCCGTAGATGAACTGGCAGTAGACGTAGGGCTCCCCCTGGCGGACCTCGACCGCGTCGTTGAAATTGGCCGGCGCCATGGCCTCGTAGTAAGCCAGGGCTCGCTGGCCCCGCCCCAACATGGCCTCGGCCATGATGGGCCAGGCATTGGGATGGCAGAAGATGGCGGCGTTCTCTTTCACCCCCGGATAGACCCGGGTGATGAAACCGACCGAGTCGTCCACCCGGGTGAAGGCGGGCCAGACCAGATGGGCGCCGTAGGGCGAGGCCAGATGGGTCCAGACCGCGTCCATGGCCCGGGCCGCCCGCTCCGGTGGGGCGACCTGGGCGATGACGGCCCAGGGCATGTGCTCTAGGAAGACCCGG
Organism: Propionibacteriaceae bacterium; assembly: GCA_031267645.1. GTDB lineage: Bacteria > Actinomycetota > Actinomycetes > Propionibacteriales > Propionibacteriaceae > WQYJ01. The sequence continues at coordinate 84,060 of JAIRYW010000061.1, read as the reverse complement.
CCCTCGTCGTTGTCGGCCGAGCCGATCTTGACCTGGTCCGCGGTGTAACCGCGCAGGTACCAGTCACCGTCCCACAGCACCGGTTCGATGCGCCGGGCCGTGCTCCGGGCCAGTTCGGCGTAACGCTCGGCGTCGGCCGTCCGACCCAGCGCCGTGGCCGCCTCGGCCAGGGCCCGGGCGGCCCAGACCAGCAGGAAGGAGACCAGGGCGGTCTCTCCCCCGCCCAGGTTGAGACAGTCGTTCCAATCCGCCCGTAGCCCCTGGGCCAGGCCGTGCGGGCCGAGGTGGGCGGCCGTGAAGTCGACCGCCCGTCTCATGTGCTCGTACAGGCTGGCCGGCCGCCGGTCGAAGCCGGCCACGCCCAGCCGCTCGACCTGTCGGTCGGTCAGGTCGCCGTCGGCGAAGGGCGCCGGCCGGCGCAAGAAGTCCAAGTCGCCGGTCTCCTTGACGTAAGCCACGGTCGAGACCACCGGCCAGAGATGGTCGTCCGAACAGGCGTCGTCCAGACCGTGGACCAATTGGTCGGCCCGGGTCGGGACCACGGTGGGCAGCTTGACCCCGGCCGGGGCCTGACGCCGGCCCTGGCCGGTCAACAGCCGGGGGTCGAACAGGTGCAGGCCGTAGCCGGCCGACATCTGGCCCTGCCACAGTTCGAGCAGACGGCGGCGGACCTGGGCCGGGTTGGTGGAGACGGCCGCCATGACGTCCTGGGCCGTGTCACGGTAGCCCAAGCCGGTCCGCCCGCCCACCTCGACGAAACTGGCGAAACGCGACCAGACCACGCAGGTCTCGACTTGGTACGGCGTCCAGCAGTTCAACAGCGTGTCCAGGGCCGGCGACGGCGTCGCCACCTGGAGGACGTCGAGCTTGGCCCGCCAATGCTGGGCCAATTCGGCCAGCGCGTCGTCGACCGCCGTGGGGTCGGCGTAACGGGCCCGCAGCCGGGTCCCCTGACGGCGGTCGCCCCGGCCCAGCAGATAGGTCAGACGGACCGACTGGCCCGGCTCCAAGGTCAGGTCGTGCCGCAGGGCGCCGCAACGGTTGCCGGTGGTGCCGGTCGAGCCGCTGGTTCGGCCCCGCGCCACCGCCACCGGATCGGTCTCCGAGCGCCAGGGCCCGATGAACTCGTCCCGGCTGGTGTCGAAACCGTCGGCCGGCCGGTCGCTGGTGAAGAAGTGGTACGTCCAGGGCTCGTAGAAGAAGTCGTATTCGATGACCGAGTCGACCCAGTCGGCGCCGGCGGCGTAGAGCGACATCTGGAAGTTCTCCTGGTCGATCTGGACCGAATGGAAGGAGAACTCGACGTAGCCGAAGAGACTGATCCGCCTGGTCCGGTCGGTTCGGTTGGCCACCGTCACATCCCACAGCTCGGCGTCTTCCCCCAGTGGCACGAAGATGCGCTGACTAGCCTCGATGCCGTCGTAACGGGACTCGAAGACGGAATAGCTGAGCCCGTGGCGGGTGCGGTGCCAGGCCGTGCCGGAGCCGGGCTGGCCGTCGCCCAGAGGCTTGCCGACCGGCTGCCAGGAGCAAGACCAGTAATCGCCGTCGTCCTGGTCGCGCAAGTAGAGCCAGTGGCCGGGCCGGTCCCAGGGCACGGCGTTGGGCCGGAAGCGGGTGACCCGGCCGAACTGGGAGGACTCGCAGAAGGAGTAGCCCCCGGCTTGCTGGTTGACCACGCTGCACCAGTTCTCGACCCCGAGGTAGTTGACCCAGCTGGCCGGCAGGTCGACTCGGTCGATGACGTATTCGTGGGCGGCGGCGTCGAAATGTCCGTGACGCATCTGCGTTCTCCTCGCTGGACTTGATCAGGCGGTGGCGAAGCGGACCAGCCAGTCCGCGATGCGGTCGGCCCGCTCCTGGCCGTCCGCCTCCACGAACAGACGCAGCACCGGCTCGGTGCCGGAGAAGCGCAGCAGGGCCCAGCTGGACTGGTCCAAATGGAATTTGATCCCGTCCATGGTGTCGATCCGCTGGACCGGGCAGCCGGCCAGGTCGGTGAAGTCGGTCTGGGCGATCCGGCGTGGGATCTCGACCCTCATCTCCGGCGTGGCCGGGATGGACAGTTCCCGGCCCTCCAATCGGCCGGTCAGGGCCCAGACCCTCTCCAGCAGCTGATCGACCCGTTGCCCGGTCAAAGCCAGCATCTCGGCCACCAAGGCGCAGGCGAAAATACCGTCCTTGCCCAAGATGTGGCCCCGGATGGTCAGGCCGCCGGAGGACTCGCCGCCGACCAGGGCGTCGATCTGGGCCATGCCGGCCGTGATGTGTTTGAAGCCGACCGGCGTCTCCAGATGCGACTCGCCGAAGTGGTCGGCCAAGCGGTCCAGCAGGTGGGTGGTGGCCAGATTGCGCACCACTCCCCCCCTTAAGCCCCGCACCTCGTGCAGGTACCAGTACAACAACAACAATAAGTCGTTGGTGGGGATGTAACGGCCGGTTTGATCGACGATGGCGATGCGGTCGGCGTCGCCGTCGGTGGCCAGGCCGAGGTCGAAGTCGCCGGTCCGCATCATGGTCATCAGGGTGGTCAGAGCCTCCGGGTCGGGGGCCGGCGAACGACCGCCGAAGAGCGGATTGTGGCGGTCGTGGATGAATTCGACCCGGCAGCGGGCGTCGGACAGGATCATGCCCAAGGTCAACTGGCTGGTGCCGTACATGGGGTCGACCACGATACGCAGCGGTTCGGCCCGGCGCATGGCCTCGACCTCGACCACCTGCTCGATGGCGTCGATGTACTGGCTGGTCAGGTCGACCGAACGGACCAGGCCGGCGGCCCGAGCCAGGTCGAGCTCGACCGCCACCGGATCGGACTCGGCCAAGGCGTTGGCCTCCTCGGACCAGGCGTCGGTCTGATCGGACAGCGGCAGGGAGCCGTCCGGCCGGAAGACCTTGAGGCCGTTCCACTGGGGCGGGTTGTGCGAAGCGGTGAAGACCAAGCCGAAGGCCGATCCCAGGTGGGGGGCGGCGAAGGTGACCAACGGCGTCGGCACGTCGGCCTCCAGCAGGTCGACCGGAATATTGTTGCCGGCCATGACCTCGGCGGCGGCCTGGCTGGCTTCGCGGGACAAGAAGCGCCGGTCGCCGCCGATCACGACCCCCTTGGCCTCGTCGCCCTGGCGGACGATCTGATTGGCCAGGGCCTGGGTCAGACGGCGCACGTTGGGCAAGGTGAAACCCTCGCCGATGAGGGCCCGCCAGCCGCCGGTGCCGAAACCGATGCGGCTCTGGTCGCCGGCCCGATGGGGCGTGAAGAGACGCTTCAAAACGATGTCGGCGGCGGCTTGGAGCTGCTGGTCGGAGTTGATGCCCTGTAGTTCGTCGGGGTCCACCACGGTGTACGAGGACACCGCCGCGCCCTGCGAGATCAGGCGTCGGGCCAGCTCGGTCAAACGGTGCTCGCCGGCGGCGGCCATGGCGTCCAGCTGCGGCAGCAGGCGCTCGGCCTGGGCCACGTAGGCGCCGACGTTGACCTCGCTGGGGCCGGTCCCGGGGACGACGGCGTCGCTGGCCTCGGTGATGGAGACGATGCCGCCGGCGGCGTCGCGCTCGATCAGGCCGTACTCCCCCGGCTGGTCGACCCGGGCGGTCAGGAGGGAGAACTCGGCCCCTTGGAGACGGTGCCGGTTGATCAGACCGCGCCAGGAGGTCGAGCTGAGCAAAGGCGCGTCGGCGTAGGCGATCAGAACCTGGCCGGTCAGGCCGGTCAATTCGAAGCGGGCGCAACGCACGGCGTCGCCGGTGCCGGCCGGGACTGACTGCACCACGTAACGCCAGCTGGGGCCCAGCAGACGCGGCACCGAGTCGTCCCCCTCGGCCACCACGATGACGATCTGCGAGTCCGGCACGATGGCCCGCAGCGTGGCCAGACTGCACTCCAGCACGGTCGAGTCGGCCAACGGTCGCAACAGCAGGCGACGGCTGGCCGGCGTCGTGCCAGCGGCCAAGAAGATGGCTCGACAAGGCGGTTTAGCTGATGACTGACTGGCTCCTGACATGGCCCGCGGCCTCCTTCGGTGCGCCCCTCAGGGAATTAGTTAAGAGTATATACAAACTCCGAGGGGGGCCCACCTCGCCAAGACGCCACGCACCCTCTAGCCTGGGGACGCGAACAGACCCCAAAGATCAGGAGCCGGACCATGACCAAGCGCGTCGGTATCCTCACCGCCGGTGGCGACGCCCCCGGCCTTAACGCCGTCATCCGTGGCTTCGGCAAAACCGCCATCTGGCACTACGGCATGCAAGTGATCGGTTTCCTGGACGGCGTCCAGGGCCTGGTCGAGAACCACACCATCGAATTGGACGGGCGGGCCCTGTCCGGCATCCTGACCATCGGCGGCACCATCTTGGGCACCAGCCGGGACAAGGTCCACAAGTACGTCCGGGACCAACAGGTCCTGGACATGGTGCCCACCATCCAGGAGAACTACCACAGCAACGGCCTGGACGCCCTGGTCATGCTGGGCGGCGGCGGCACGGCCAAGAACGCCAAGCGTTTGGCCGACGCCGGCCTCAACGTCATCACCCTGCCCAAGACGATCGACAACGACATCGCCGGCACCGACACCAGCTTCGGCTTCGCCACGGCGGTCGAGATCGCGACCGACGCCATCGACCGCCTGCATTCGACCGCCCACAGCCACCACCGCATCATCCTGGCCGAGCTGATGGGGCACCGGGCCGGCTGGTTGACCCTGGCGGCCGGCCTGGCCGGCGGGGCCGACGTCATCTTGATCCCGGAGATCCCCTATTCGGTCGACTCGGTGGCGGCCAAGGTGCACGAACGGATGGAACGGGGTTCGACCTTCAGCGTCATCGCCGTGGCCGAGGGGGCCCGCGACCAATCCGACACGGCCGACTACGCCGCCGCCCGCCTGTTGGTGGACAAAGCCGGCTCGGCCGAGGCCCGCCGGGCCGCCCGCGCCCATCTGGCCAACGTCGAGGACTCGCAACGCGAGCACACCTTCAAACTGGCCCGCGATTTGGAGTCCGCCACCGGTTTGGAGTCGCGCGTCACCATCTTGGGCTACGTCCAACGCGGCGGGGCCCCCTGTTCGGCCGACCGTCTGTTGGCCACCCGGCTGGGGGCCACGGCGGCCGACCTGGTGATGGAGGAGACCTTCGGCGTCTTGGTGGCGGCCCGCGGCGACGGGGCCGAGGCCGTGCCGCTGTCCGAGGTGGCCGGCAAGCTCAAGACCGTGCCGGTGGACCACGACTGGGTCCAGACCGCCCGTAAGATCGGCGTCGGTCTGGGCGATTGAGCCTGGGCCCCCAGCCGGCCCGGTCGGCCGCCGTTGGGAGCCGTGCCCGACCACCACCCCCGGTTCCGAAAGGACGACCATGACCACTCCCGACCAGCCCAGCCGATCGGATCAGCTGCGGCGGGCCTTCGCCCGCTTCCCCTCCGGCGTGGTCGCCCTGGCCGCCCAGGTCCAAGGCCTGGACCAGGTCATGGTGCTGTCCAGTTTCGCGGTCGGCGTCTCGCTCGACCCGCCCCTGGCCCTTTGTTCGATCCGACACGGATCCACCACCTGGCCCCGGCTGCGCTCGGCCGCCCGCCTCGGGGCCTCCGTCCTGGCGGCCGACCAAGAGGAGCTGTGCCGCCAGCTGGCCGCCTCGGACCCGGCCCAGCGCTGGACCGGCGTCGACCGCCAGGTCACGCCCGACGGCGCCATCCTGCTGGCCGGATCGCCGCTCAGCTTCGAAACCCGGATCCGGGCCGAACACCCGGCCGGCGACCACGACATCGTGGTGCTGGAAATCGACTCTTGGCGGGCCGATTCCGCGATCGAGCCGCTGGTCTTCCACGACTCCGGTTTCCGTCGGCTGCTCTAGCCGGCGGCCGGTCGCTCCGCTCCTGGCGGCGCCGCCCTGACCTCGGCCTTCGCCCGTCGACCCGGTGGGCCGGCGGATGCGGTCGGCCCAGCCTCAGAAGTTGACCATCGGGCCGGACACGCCCTCGGCCGCCTCTTTCAACGCCTCGGACAGGCTGGGGTGGAGGTGGATGTTGCGGCCGACCTCCTCGGCCGTCAGATCCCACAGCTGGGCCAAGGTCAGCTCCGGCAGCAGCTCGGAGACGTCGGGGCCGACCAGATGGGCCCCCAAGATCTCGCCCCGCTGGGCGTCGGCCACGATCTTGACGAAGCCGGTGGCCTCCCCCAGGCCCCAGGCCTTGGCGTTGGCGGCGAAGGGAAATTTTGACACCTTGACGGCGTGGCCCAGGGCTCGGGCCCGCTCCTCGGTGTGGCCGAAGGAGGCGACCTGGGGCTGGCAATAAGTCGCCCGGGGGGCCATCTCGTAATCGATCGGGAAACTCTGACGCGAGGCCATGGTCTCGGCCGCCACCTGGGCCTGGGCCTGGGCCACGTGGGCCAACATCAGCTGGCCGGTGACGTCGCCGACGGCGTACAGCCCGGCCACCGAGGTGCGCATCCGGTCGTCCACCGCGATGGCTCCCCGCTCGGTCAGCTCGACGCCGGTCCGCTCCAGGCCGTAGCCCTCGGTACGGGGGGTGAAACCGAGGCTGAGCAGGACCCGGTCGGCCTCCAACTCGACCGTCGGCCCGCCGGCCCGCGGGCGGACCGTGACCCGGGCGGAGCGCTGGTCCTGGCTGATCGACTCGACCGACCAGCCGGTCATGAGCTTGATCCCGAGTTTGCGATAAGCCTTGGCCAATTCAGCCGAGACCTCGCGGTCCTCCCCCGGCAGCAGGCGGTCGAGGCCCTCCACCAGGGTGACCTCGACGCCGTAGCCAGCCAGGATGTAGGCGAACTCGACCCCGATCGGACCGGCTCCGCAGATGACGATGGAAGCGGGCAGTTCCGAGGCCATGATCTGCTCGGCGTAGGTCACCACCCGAGGGCCCGGCTCGACCGGCGGCCCAGCCTTGGGCACCGCCCCGGTGGCGATGACACAGTTGGTGAAGGCGATGGTTCGATCCGGCTGGTCCCCGTCGGCCACGGTCAGTCGCCCGGCGTCGACGAATTCGCCCCGACCCTCGAACTGGGTCACCCGGTTCTTGCGCATCAGGAAGTGGACGCCCTTGACCATGCGCTCGGAGACGGCCCGGCTGCGCTTGAAGGCCTGGCCGTAGTCAAAACTGAACTGCCCGGTCAGGCCGAGGGCCGGGCCTTGGCTGGTCAGCGTCTGGACCAGTTCGGCGTTGCGCAACAGCGCCTTGGTCGGGACGCAGCCCAGGTTGAGGCAGACCCCGCCCCACCAGCGCTCCTCCACGATGGCGGTCCGAAGTCCCAGCTGAGCCGCCCGGATGGCGGCCACGTACCCACCCGGACCAGCCCCCAGGACGACCAGGTCGAAGTCCGAAGTCATGACCGGCACTTTACCCAGACCGGGGTGGCCGGCCGACCGGCCCACTCCGACCGACGCCGCCTAGACTTGTCTTATCTCATACATGAGATAACCTGGTGGCCGTGACAATGTCTCCGCAGAGCCTGGGCGGTTTGATCCGCGACGCCCGCAAACAGCGTGGACTGACTCAGAGCCAACTGGCCCAACGCCTCGGCACCAGTCAATCCGCCGTCGGCCGAATCGAAGCCGGCCATCAGAATCTGTCCTTGGACATGATCAACCGAGTGGCCGACGCCTTGGCCGCCCCCTTGATCAGCGCCGGCTCCGGCCAGCTCAACTTCGTGATCGACGGCGGGCGGCCCCTGAGCGGCCGGATCGAGACCCGTTCGAGCAAGAACGCGGCCGTCACCCTGCTCTGCGCCAGCCTGCTCAACCGGGGGCGCACCACCTTGCGCGGGATCGCCCGCATCGAGGAGGTCAACCGCCTGGAGGAGGTCCTGATCTCGATCGGGGTGGAGTGCCGTTGGAGCGACGACCACACCAACTTGACCCTGATCCCCCCGCCCCGGCTCGACCTCAGCGCCATCGACGTCGAAGCGGCCCGGCGGACCCGCTCCATCCTGCTCTTCCTCGGTCCCCTGCTGCACCACGAACAATCCTTCGATCTGCCCTACCCCGGCGGCTGCGACCTCGGCACCCGCACCATCGAGCCGCACCGCCAAGCCCTGCGCCACCTCGGTCTGACGGTCGACGCCTCGGATGGCTTCTACCACTGCCAGGTCCAGGCCCCGGCCGACTCCAGCCGCCATTTCGCCCTGGTCGAGCGGGGCGACACCGTGACCGAGAACGCCCTCATGGCGGCCGCCCGGACCGACGGGGTGACCGTCATCCGCAACGCCAGCCCCAATTACATGGTCCAGGACCTGTGCGCCTACCTGACCGAGTTGGGGGTCGTGATCGAAGGCATCGGCACCACCACCTTGCGCGTGACCGGTCAGCCCGAGATCGACCGCGACGTCGAATACGACATCGCCGAAGACCCGATCGAGGCCATGAGCTTCCTGACCGCCGCCATCGCGACCGAGTCCGAGTTGACGGTCGAACGGGCCCCGATCGAGTTCTTAGAGATCGAGTTGGCCATCTTGGAGGCGATGGGCCTGGATTTCGACCTGACCGAGGAATACCTCTCCCGCAACGGCCTGACCCGTCTGACCGATCTGACGGTGCGCCCGAGCGAGTTGCGCCCGCCGCCCGACAAGATCCACCCGATGCCCTTCCCCGGCCTCAACATCGACAATCTGCCGTTCTTCGCCGTCATCGCCAGCATGGCCGACGGCACCACCACCATCTTCGACTGGGTCTACGACAACCGCGCCATCCATCTGCTGGAGCTGAACAAGGTCGGCGGAGACATCAAATTGCTCGACCCCCACCGCTTGATGGTGACCGGACCGGCCAAGTGGCGGGGCGGCCGCGAGATCGTCTGCCCGCCCGCTCTGAGGCCGGCCATGTGTCTACTCCTGGCCGCCTTGGCCGGCCGCGGCGGACCCACCACCTTGCGCGACACCTACGTCATCAACCGCGGCTACGAGGACCTGCCCGAACGCCTGGCCGGCTTGGGGGCCAGGATCGAGGCCACGCGGAGCTGACCGGCCCCGGGGTCGGACGTGCTCAGCGCAGACGGACGGCTTCGAAACTGTGGCTGGGCCGCACGATCTCGTCCTGGGCCGCCACTAGGAGCAGTTCGCGACGACCGCTGGCGGCGGTGGCGGCCAACACCGAGTAGACCACCGAGGCGGTCGCGCCCAGGGCCTGGCCCAGGTCGCCCTGGCGCAACAGGTGGGCCAGGAAGACGGCCGCCGTGACGTCGCCCGAGCCGGTGAAGACGCGGTCCAAGCGGGGGGTCGTGACCTGCCAGGCCTGGTCCGCCCGCACCGCCACCATCTTGATGGTGTCGGGGTCGCCGTCCTCGGTGATGGCGCTGGTCACCAGGACGGTCTGGGGCCCTCGTCCGATCAGATGGTCGGCCGCCGCCAGCAGGTCGGCCATGGTCTTGGTCTCACGGTCGGTCAAGAAGTCCAGTTCGAATTGGTTCGGGGTCACGATGTCGGCCTGGGGCACGACCCGTTGACGCAGGAAGCCGGGCACGCCGCTGGCCACGTAGAAGCCCCGCCCGACGTCCCCCATGACCGGGTCGCAGCAGTACAGCGCCGCCGGGTTGCGCCGTTTGACCAAAGCCACGGCGTCCAGGATGGTCTGCCCCATCTCCTCCGTGCCCTGGTAGCCGGTCAGGACGGCGTCGACCCCGCCCAAGGCCTCGCGCTCGTCCACGCCCCGGATGACGTCGGCCACCTCGGAGGCCTTCAAGACCGGGCCGCGCCAGGACTGGTAGGCCGTGGTGTTGGAGTAATGCACGGTCAGGACCGGATAGGTCTCGACTCCCATCCGCATGAGGGCGAAGGCGGCGGCCGAGTTCCCGACGTGGCCGTAAGCGACCGAGGATTGGATGGACAAGATCGTGGTCATGCGCACCACTGTATACGTTCATTCGAGGCTGCCCGATCCGCTCTCAGGCCGGCGCGACCCAGCGCTGGACAAGGGATTTACAGGCCGCTGAACTTGCATTACGGTGACCGTGACGCCTCCCGGTCGGGCGGCGTCGATCCAGATCGGTGCGGGCGGACCGGCCCGACGGCCTCAGAACGGCGGCCGTCCCACCGGGCGCTCGCGGAATCGAGCCATGAGCAGCCAGCCCCACTTCCTCGACCAGCCCTTCGCCGCCATGGCGCACCGCGGTGGGGCCGGTTTGCCGTCCAACCTGGGTCGAGAGAACACCCTGGCGGCCTTCCGACAAGCCGTCGACCTGGGCTATCGCTACATCGAGACCGATGTCAGGACCAGCCGGGACGGTCGTCTGGTGCTCTTCCACGACGCCGACCTGAGCCGTTTGACCGGCCAGCCCGGCCCGGTCCAGGGCCGTAGCTGGGCCGAGTTGAGCCAGCTCGAGGTGGGCGGTGAACCGATCGCCAGCCTGGACGCCGCCCTGGAGGAATTCCCCCACACCCGTTTCAACATCGACCTCAAATCCGATTCGGCGGTCGAGCCTTTGATCCGTCTGCTGGCCCGCCAGCGGGCCGGCCGACGCGTCCTGGTGACCTCCTTCTCGCCCTTCCGCCTGAGCCGTTTCCGCCGCCTCGGGGCCGGCCTGGCCACGACCGGGGCGACTCCTTTGGGCGTGGCTTGGACGACCTTCCTGCCCGGACTGCCCGGGCTGTGCCCCGGACCCGCCACCGCCCTACAGGTGCCCTTGTCGGTGGCCTGGGGTCGGCGGCGAATCGATGTCTTCGGTCCCAACCTGGTGCGCAACGCCCACCGGGGCGGCCAGCGCGTCCATGTCTGGACGGTGGACGACCCCGAAACCATGGACCAGGTCATCGACGCCGGCGCCGACGGCATCGTGACCGACCGACCCGACCTTCTGAAACAGGTGCTGCGGCGCCGCGGCATGTGGGAGACCGACCATGACTGAAATCTCGCCCCAGACCACTCCCCCGCCGTCCGGTCGGGCCCTGGCCGCCTCCACCGGCCTGGGCAAGCGCGGCGTCTTGGCCTGGGCCATGTGGGACTGGGGCGCGCAGCCCTTCAACACCGTCATCACGACCTTCGTCTTCGCCGTCTACATCACCAGCTCGTCCTTCGGCGACACCGACAGCACTTCACGGTCCTTGTCCGCTTCGACCGCCGTGGCCGGCCTCATCATCGCCTGCGTGGCCCCGGTGCTGGGCCAGAACGCCGACCGTCGGGGCCACGCCGTGCGCCATTTGCGCTGGCTGACCTGGGCCCTGGCCCTGATCTCGGCCGCCCTTTTCTTCGTCGCCCCCCAACAGCGCTTCCTCTGGCTCGGGCTGGGCCTGCTCGGCCTGGGCTCGATCGTGTCCGAGATCGCCGGCGTCAATTACAACTCGCTGCTCAACCGGGTGGCGGTGGAGTCCAATGTGGGCAAGGTCTCCGGCTTCGGCTGGGGCATGGGCTACATGGGCGGCATCATCGTCTTGGTCGCCATCTACTTCCTGCTGGTCCAACCCCAGACCCTCATCTTCGGCATCCCCAACACCGACTCCATCGGCATCCGCATCGCCATGCTGGTGTGCGGGGTCTGGACCATGCTCTTCACCATCCCGACCTTCCGGGTGCTGCGCGACCAACCTCGCCCAGCCCAGCTCGAGGCCCCCAAGACGACGGTGTCCGAGGCCTACGCCACCCTCTTCCGCACCATCGGCCGGCTCTGGCGCCAGCAGCGCCAGACGGCCTACTTCCTGCTCGCCTCGGCCCTCTTCCGCGACGGTTTGGCCGGCGTCTTCGCCTTCGGCGCCGTCATCGCGGCCGGCACCTTCGGCTTCGCCCCCGGCGACGTGGTCGTCTTCGGCGTGGCCGCCAACGTCATCGCTGGCCTCACCACCATGGCCGTCGGCCTGTTGGACGACCGGGTCGGCCCCAAGACCGTCATCATGGCCTCGCTGATCGTGCTAGTGCTGTCCGGCGGTTTGATCTTCTTCCTGCACGACGGCGGCAAGCCCGTCTTCTGGGTCTTCGGCCTGCTCATGAGCGCCTGCGTCGGCCCGGCCCAGTCGGCCTCGCGCAGCTTCCTGGCCCGCTTGGTGCCGGCCGGCCACGACGGCGAGATCTTCGGCCTGTACGCCACCACCGGCCGCGTGGTGTCCTTCCTCTCCCCGGCCGCCTTCGGGCTCATGATCACGATCGGCACCATGGTGCAATCGACCGACTCGGCTCAGCACTGGGGCATCCTCGGCATCGTGGCCGTCTTGGCGGCCGGTCTGATCGTGATGCTGCCGGTGCGCCCGGCCTCCGAGCAGACCGCCATCGAGACCGAACCGCCCGGCGCCGCCTTGGCCCCCGCTCTTTGACGGTCGGTCGATCGGACCCGGCGGGAAGGATCGCCGCCCGGTCGGTGTTGTGCAGGGTGCCCGACGCCGAAGGAGACACCGCCGACATGACCACTCGATCGACCCGATCCGCCGCCCCGACCCTGGAGCAGCCGCCCCTGAGCGGTCCCCAGCGGGTCGAAGTCGGCTTCGTCTGTCCTCAAGGCCACCGCTTCGAGCTGCTGTTCCACCTTGAAGCTGAATTGCCTACGACCTGGGACTGCCTGCGCTGCGGACGCCTGGCCAACCGGGCCGACGGCACCCCCGCTCCGGCCCAGCCGGCCGACACCAGCTTGACCCACTGGGACCGTCTCTTGCAGCGGCGCAGTCTGGCCGAACTGGAGGAATTGCTGTCCCAACGCTTGGCCGAGCTCCGTCAAGAGCTCTGAGCCAGCGCAGCCCGGCCCACTCTCAGCGCTGGGCCAGGCTCAGGCCCGGGGGCGGGAGGGCCGGAACAGGTTCCGCAACTGCCCCCAGCGGTGACGCGCGCCCCAGACGGTGGTGCGCAACAGGGCCTCGACCACGATCCGGCCGCTCATCTTGGACTGGCCCCTTTGGCGCTCGATGAAGTCGATCGGCACCTCCACCACCTTGAAACCATGTTGGACCACCTGCCAGGTCAGATCGACTTGGAGGTTGTAGCCGACCGAGGCGATGTCGTCCAAGACGGCGCGCAGGGTCTCGGCTTTGAAGGCGTTGAAGCCGCCGGTGATGTCGCGCAACGGCAACCCGATCATGAGCCGGGTCCACCAGCTGCCGCCGCGGGACAACAGCTCGCGCGACTTGGGCCAGTTCACCACCGAGCCGCCCGCGACGTAACGTGAGCCCTTGACCATGTCGGCGTCGGCCAAAGCGGCCAGCAGCCGGGGCAATTGCTCCGGCTGGTGCGAGCCGTCGGCGTCGTGCTCGACCAAGACGTCGTAACCGTGATCCAGACCCCAACGGAAACCGGCCAGATAGGCCGCCCCCAGCCCCTCTTTGCCTTGGCGGTGCATGACCTTGACCTGACAGTCGCGGTCGGCCAGCGCGTCGGCCAGCTGGCCGGTGCCGTCGGGCGAGTTGTCGTCCACCACCAAGACGTCGGCCCGGGCCACGGCCCGCCTCAGACGGGTCACGATCGGTTCGATGTTGTCGCGTTCGTTGTACGTCGGGACGATGACGAGGATCCGTTCCTCAGCCTGATCGGTCATAGTCGGCTCCTACCCGGCCAGCCCAGCCGGTCTGGAGCTGCCTTCCTCATTGTTTCATCGACCGCGGCCCGGGGCGGACTGAGACGGAGCGGACAGCGGTCCGGGCCAGGCCCCGGCCGGCCACCGCCAACCAGAGCAAGGCCGGACCCACCACCAAGCCGAGTTCGATCCAGCGCCGCTGGGCCACCGCCCAGGTCAGACCTTGACGGCGGGGCAACGTGACGGTGGTGGCGGCCGAATGACGCAGCTCGGCCTGCCACAGGGGCTGGCCGTCGGCGGCGATCAGGCCGGCCAGGGAGTTGGTGGTGGAGACCACGATCTCCCGCCTGGCCTCCATGGCTCGGATCCGGGTGATGGCGTCTTGCTGGGCCATTTGGCCAGTGCCGGTCAGAGCCGAATTATTCGTCTGCACCACCACCAGCTGTCCGCCCGGGCGCCCCGAACCGCCCCGCAGCATCTGATCGGCGCTGTCGTCGTAACCGACCTCGAAGCAGATCAGGACGCCGATCGGCAGGGGCCGCCCGTCCGCCGTCTGGCCCCAGACCACGCCCGGGCCGGACCCGGCCACGGTCTGGGCCCCGATCAACTCCAGCTCCGGGATCAGGGGCAAGAAGAAGGAGCGGGCCGGGATCCACTCGCCGAAGGGCACGATGTTCTTTTTGAAGTAGCGGTCCGTGATGACGTCCTGGTCCGACCACCAAGCCGAGGTGGTGCGGCGCTGGTCCGGCTCGGGACCCATGGTCAAGGAGCCGATCAGCAAAGGCCGTTCGACCAGACGCCGAGCCCACTCGACCAGCTGGCCGGTGGCCCGGTCGAGTTCGGGGTCCAGGTCGGTCGAGCTCTCCGGCCAGACCACGAAATCCGGAGCCGCCAATTGGCCGGTCCGCACCTGGGCGGCCAACTCGATGGTCTGGGCCAAAGAATTGTGGGCGGTGGTGCGCCCCGGCCCCAAAGCCCCCAGGCCGGTCGAGGGCACATTGCCCTGGATCACCCCGACGGTGACGCTGCCCTCCTCGGAACAGGGCTGATAGCTGCGACCAGCCCCCGAGCCCAGCCCGATCAGGCCCAGCCCGACCAGAGCGATCGCCAACGGCCGCCAGCGCCGGGCCCCACCGGCGACCGCTCGGACCAGTCCTTCGGCCAAGCCAAAACTGGAGGCCGCGATCAGGAAGGACACCCCGGAGGCCGAGACCACCGGATACAGGCCCTCGATCGGGCTGCCGGCCCCGGCGTAGGCCAAACGGCCCCAGGGGAAGCCGCCCAAGGGCCAGCGGCTGGCGGCCCACTCCACCGCCACCCAGGCGGCGGCGGCGTAGATCGGCCAACCCGGCCAGCGCGACAGGGCGGCCGTGGCCAAGCCCAACAGGCCCATCCAGAGCGCCATCACGACCACCAAGCCGAGATACGGCCCCCAGCCGATGACAGCCATCCAGCGGATCAAGACCAGGTAGTAGGCCAATCCGAAGGCCAATCCGATCAGGCCGCCCTCCCGGACCCGGCGATGGCGCGACAGGACGCCCAAACCGATCAGGCCCACCGCCATGGCCGGCCACAGGCCGAGCGGCGGGAAGGCCGTCCCGGCGACGGCTCCACAGGCCGCTCCGGCCAAGGCCTGGAGTCCGACCCGGCGCCGGCGCGACCAACCGGCGGTCAGACCGCCCAACGCCATGGCCAAAGGCTGGGCGGTCATCCGCCAGCGACCGCCGTCAGCTCGTAGAGGGCCGCCCCGGCCACCCAGTTACGGGTCCGGTCCGGCCAGGGCGAGCGGCGCCCGGAGGCGGTCAACGGCAGGCAGCGGATCACGGTCAAGCCGAGCTCGTCGAACAGACGCTCCAAATCGTCCAACGAGCCGAAGTGGACGTTGGGGCTGTCGTACCAGCTGTGGGGCAGGTCTTTCGACACTGGGGCGTTGCCGGCCAAGAGCCGGAGTCGGTTGCGCCAATAGGCGAAATTGGGCATCGAGACGATGACCCGGGGAGCGATCCGAGCCATCTCCAGCAGCACCTCGCGGGGCCGGTGGACGGCTTGCAGGGTGCGGGACAGCACCACCGCGTCGTAGGACTGGTCGGCGAACAGGACCAGGTCCTGGTCGATGTCGAGCTCGATCACCGGCACCCCTGCCCGGATGGCGGACAAGACCGCGTCCGGGTCGATCTCGACCCCGCTGCCGGCGCAGCCGCGGCGGGACATCAGATGGCGCAGCAGGCCGCCGTCGCCGCAGCCCAGGTCGAGCACGCGCGAGCCGGGCCGGATCAGGGAGCTGATCAGAGCCAGGTCGCGACGGAGCGGACCAGTCGGGACGGCCTGGCTCATTGCCCCACCTCCAAAGCCCGGTCCAAGAAGGCTCGGAGCGTGTCGTGGTAGCGCGGGATCGGCAGCAGGAAGGAGTCGTGGCCGTATTTCGAATCCAGCTCGCGGTAGGTCACCGGCAAGCCGGCCCGTTCCAGGTGGCCGACCACCCGGCGCGAGTGCTCCGGCCCGAAGCGCCAATCGCTGGTGAAGGAGCAGACCAGCAGATTGGGGCGGGCGGCGGCGATGGCGGCCGTGGCCTGAGGCCGGGAGAAGGGGTCGAAGTAATCCATCACCCGGCTCAGGTAGAGATAGCTCAAGGCGTCGAAACGGTCCAGGAAGACCTCGCCTTGGTGGTGCAGATAGCTCTCGACCGCGAAATCGACGCCGAAGCCGTGGTTGAGGCCGTCGCGCTCCGGTTCGCGGTCGAATTTGAGGGCCAGAGCCTCTTCCGACAGGTAGGTGATGTGGGCCA
Source organism: Propionibacteriaceae bacterium (assembly GCA_031267645.1). GTDB lineage: Bacteria > Actinomycetota > Actinomycetes > Propionibacteriales > Propionibacteriaceae > WQYJ01. Next base: position 67,855 of record JAIRYW010000061.1, on the reverse strand, counting down.
TCATGCGGGCGATCGACAGTCCTTGGTCGGGCGAGTCGCCGTACTGGCTGTACTGGCCCTGGTGGAAGCCCGGGTCGCGCATGATGGCCTCCCGGGCCACCGCCGAGAAGGCGATGTTCTGGGCCGACAGCCGGCTGGAGGCGGCGATGACGCAGGCGTTGGCCAGGTCCGAGGGATGGCTGAGGGCCCACTCCAGGACTTGCATGCCGCCCAGGGAGCCGCCGATCACGGCCAGCAGGCGGGACAGGCCGAGCTGCTGGCAGAGCCGCCGGTGGACGCTGACGAAGTCGGCCATGTCGAGGATGGGGAAGTCCAGGCCGAAGACCCGGCCGGTGGCGGGGTTGAGGCTGCCCGGCCCGGTCGTGCCTTGGCAGCCGCCCAGAATGTTGGGGCAGACCACGAAGAAGCGGTCGGTGTCGAGCGGGCGACCCGGCCCGATCAGGTTGTCCCACCAGCCCGGCTTGTCCGCGCCGGCCTGTTGGCCGGCGGCGTGGGCGTCGCCGGTCAGGGCGTGGCAGATGAAGACGGCGTTGTCACGTTGGGGCGACAGACGGCCGTAGGTCTCGTAACGCACCTGGACCGAGTCGAGGCGGCCGCCCCGGGCCAGGGCCAAGGGCTGCTGGCTGGTGAAGAGGGTGACCTGCTGGGCCTCGACCAAACCGAGGCCGGCGGCAGTCGTTCGGGGTCCGGGCACGGCCTGATTGTAGACTCTGTCCCAGCGTTCGCGCTGGTCGACCGGATCAGGCGGCGCCTCCCCCGCTGGGTGACGCGGACTAGACCGGACTCTGGGACGGCCGAGGCCGCCTCGAACAAGGAGTTGGCATGAACCGACAAGCCGCCCGTTTGACTAGCTTGGCCTGTGTCGCCTTCGGCGCGGCCGGAGCCTTCGCCTTGGCCTTCCTAATGGTCCTGACCAAGGTGGTCCAGTGAAGCTCGGCCGCGCGGCCACCGCTTGGCTGGGCGTCGCCGCCGGGGCCTTGGTCGCCGGACTGCTGGCCGGTCTGCTCTGGTTGGCCCAGCCGACCCGATCCGGCCATGACCCCCTGACCGGCACGGCTTGGCGACTGACGGCCTGGTCCTTGGACCTGGCTCGCCCGGCCAGCGTCGAGCAGACCCTGGTCTTCGACGACCAGGGCGACGAGCCGTACTATTCCGGCTTCGCCGGGATCAACAACTTCCGGGGCCGGGTCACGGTGGCCTTAGACGGCCAGGTCGAGTTCGGGCCCGCCATCGCCACCCTGATCGGCGGACCGGATCGCGTCATGACGGTCGAGACGGCCTATTTGCAGGCCCTGGCCGCGGTGACCAGCTACCGGCTGTCCGGCGACGATCTGACCCTGATCGGGCCCGACGCCATCCAGCTCAGCTTCCTGCCGGCCTGACCCTCGGTCCCCCTTCCAGCCCTAGTGGCTGAAACATACTGGACACATTCGCGCCCTAGTGTGCGTCACAATCACACCAGTTTGCGGTCGGTGCATCCACACCACGATTGAATTGGAGCGAACGACATGACTAATAATTATCTGACTCACCGCCTAGTCCTAATCGCGGTCGGTCTGTCGACTCTGGCCCTGACCGCTTGCAGCGGCGGCGTCGGCGGCGACCAGCCCGACGCGGTGGACGACGGTCCGATCCGAATCGGCATGCTGGCTCCCCTGACCGGCTCCGAGAGCGTCTACGGCGCTTACTTGCGCAACGGCGCCCAGATGGCGGTGGACGAGATCAACCAGCAGGGCGGCCTGCTCGGCCGCACCGTCGAGCTGGTGGTGGAGGACGACGGCTGCGACGCCCAGATGGCCACCGCCGGCGCCACCAAACTGGTCTCGGCCGGCGTCCAGCTGGCGGTCGGCGGCTACTGCTCCGGCTCCACTCTGCCGACCGAACAGATCTTCTACGACAACGGCATTCCCCAAGTCATCACGGCCGCCAACGGCTCCCAGCTGATCGAAGCCGGTCTCGACTCCGTCTTCTTGGTCAACGGTCTGGCCACCCAGCAGGCCCAATCGGCCGTCAAATTCGCCCAGAAGCAAGCCGCCCAGGCCATCTTCACGGTCGACGACGGCGACGCCTACCCCAAGGGCCTGACCGACGCCTTCGCCGAGTACGCCACCGGGGTCGGCCTCAACATCGTCGCCCACGAGCAGATCAACAAGGCCGAGAAGGACTTCGGCGCGGTCGCCACCGACATCGTCGGCCGCGGCGCCGACCTCGTCTTCTGCACCGCCTACGTCCAGCCTTGCGCCTTGCTCAACCAGCAGGCCCGGCAGTACGGCTTCGCCGGCGACTTCCTGATCGGCGACGGCGCCGTGGACGCCCAGTTCGCCGACTTGACCGGCGCGGCCTACGTCGATCGGGTCTACGGCACCTTCACCCAGACGCCCGACATGCTGGTCGGAGCCGACAGCTGGTTGGCCGAGTACCAGGCCAAGTTCAAGGCCGAGCCCGGCCCGTACACCACCCAGGCCTACGACGGGGTCCGGGTCATGGCCGAGGGGGTCCGGCTGGCTGGCTCGACCGATCGGGCGGCGGTGGCTCAGGCCATCCACGGCCTGAACGGATTCGAGTTGTTCTCCGGACCCGCCACCTTCACCGACCAAGGGGTGCTGGCCGACTCCAGTTTCGTCATCGTCGTGCTCAAAGAAGGCAAATTCGTCCTCTACGACGATCTCAAGAGCTGAACCGCGGACAATCGGGGGTCGGCGCGCCGCGCCGGCCCTTGACCCCACCCCCGAAACGGGAGCCTATGTGATCCAAGTCATCGTCAACGGCCTGTCGGTCGGCGCCTTCTACGCCCTGGTGGCCTTGGGCTACTCCATGGTCTACGGCATCATCAAACTACTCAACTTCGCCCACGGCGACATCTACATGCTCGGGGCCTACGTCGGTTTCGTCGTCTTGGGCGCTCTGACCTCCTGGCTCAGCCTGCCGACCGCTTTGGGCTTGGTCCTGGTCACCCTCGTCACCATGGCTCTGACCGGCGGAGCCGGGGTCCTGTTGGAACGGGTGGCCTATCGTCCCATCCGACACGCCCCCAGGCTGTCCCTCTTGATCACAGCGGTCGGGCTGTCCTTCGCCCTCGAATACGGCGTGCGCCAGATCTTCGGTCCCCAGCCCAGCCACTTCCCGGTCCAGATCGACGCCGGCTCGGTCCATCTGTTCGGCGCCACCATCACCATCGCTCGCATCGTCGTCATCCTGGTGGCGGCCGGCCTGATGGTGGTGCTGGCCCTGTTCGTGGCCAAGACCCGCCAGGGCCGGGCCATGCGCGCCATCGCCTTGGACGCCAAGGCCGCCCGCCTGATGGGCATCGACGTCGACCGCACCATCTCCTTGGTCTTCTTCATCGGTTCGGCCCTGGCCGGAGCGGCCGGCGTCCTGGCCGGCGCCGTCTACGGCACCATCGACTTCCTGATGGGCTTCATCATCGGCATCAAGGCCTTCACGGCCGCCGTCATCGGCGGCATCGGTAACCTTTACGGAGCCATGTTGGGCGGTGTCGCCCTGGGCCTGTTGGAGTCTTTCGGAGTGGCCTGGCTGGGCGGACAATGGCGGGACGTCTTCAGCTTCCTCTGCCTCATCCTCTTCCTCACCTTCCGCCCCACTGGCATTCTGGGCGGCCGGGTCCAGGAGAGGATGTGAGATGGCTCTAATTCCGCGCCGCCCCCGCCCGCCGGCCCTGCTGCGGCCGCCGGTCGACCTGGTCCAGCCCTTAGGGCGCCGCTTCGACTGGCGCGGTCCGCGCGCGCCCCTGCGCCTGATCGGGCTGTTGGCCGTGGTGGGTGTCTTCGTGCTGCCCTTCCTCAACGCCTCGACCTACCTGATGCAGATCCTGACCAGCGCTTACATCTACGTCATGCTGGCCATGGGCCTGAACGTGGTGGTGGGTTACGCCGGCCTGCTCGACCTCGGCTACATCGCCTTCTTCGCGGTGGGGGCTTACACCTCCGGCATCGCCACCACCCGGCTGGGTCTGAGCCAGGTCCAGGCCATCCCCTTGGTCATCGTGGTCTGCGTCCTGGCCGGGATCGTGATCGGCGGACCGACTCTGCGGCTGCGTTCGGACTACCTGGCCATCGTCACCCTCGGCTTCGGCGAGATCATCCGGGTCACGGCCAACAATCTGTCGGTCACCGGCGGCCCGGCCGGCATCTACGCCATCCCGGGCTGGCAGTTCTTCGGCTGGCGGCTGCGCGACGGTTTCAGCCTGGGCGGCCTGAGATTCAACGGCCAGGTCACCTTCTACTACTTCGTGGCCTTGATCGTGACCGTCCTGGGGGTGCTCGGCATCTCCCAGATCGCCCGCGGCCGGCTGGGACGGGCTTGGAAAGCGGTCCGCGACGACGAGGACGCGGCCGAAGCCATGGGCATCAACACCTATCTGGCCAAGATCACGGCCTACATCATCGGCGCCGTCTGGGCCGGTCTGGCCGGCCAGCTGATGGCCACCCAACAGTCCGCCATCTCCCCGCCCAGCTTCCAGTTCCTGCACTCCGCCCTGATCTTGATGGCGGTCGTGTTGGGCGGCATGGGCTCGACGCCGGGCGTCATCGTGGGGGCCCTCTTCATCTCCTTGGCCCCCGAGTTCCTGCGCGGCGTGGCGGACTGGCGCTACCTCATCTTCGGCTTGCTCTTGATCTTGGTCATGATCTTCCGACCGGCCGGCCTGTGGCCGGCCAGCGCGGTCCTGCCCTGGAGCCGTGACCGCAGACGGGCGGCCGAGACCGCTCCCCCACCCCCGCCCGAGAGCCCCAGCTCCCCCGCCGCCGCAGCGGATCGCGGCCCGACCGCCGACGGACCGACCAGCGCCCCGGCCAGCCCCGAGCGCGAGGTCCGACCATGAGCCGGCCGAGCGCCGCCCCGACCGGGGAGCCGGCCCCCGTCCTACTGGAGGTGAGCGACCTCAAACTCCAGTTCGGCGGCCTGATGGCCGTGGACGGGCTCAATCTGCGCATACACCAAGGCGAGATCGTCTCCGTCATCGGACCCAACGGGGCCGGCAAGACCAGCGCCTTCAACTGCGTCACCGGCTTCTACCGGCCCACCGCCGGCTCGATCCATTTCCGAGGCCAGCCGGTGACGGGCCGCCGGCCCTCCGCCATCACCCGCTTGGGCATGGCCCGGACCTTCCAGAACCTCAGGTTGTTCAGCGACATGTCGATCCTGGACAACGTCAAGACCGGACTGCACACCGATCTGCGCCAGAGCTGGTTCGACGCCTTCTTGCACACCCCCCGTTTCCGCCGCAGCGAGACGCTGTGCGCCCAGATGGCCCGGGCCTGGCTCGACTTCGTCGGCTTCAAAGGCGACCCCGAGGCCTACGTCTCGGCCCTGCCTTACGGCGAGCAGCGCCGGGTCGAGATCGCCCGCGCTCTGGCCACCTCGCCGGCCCTGTTGCTGCTGGACGAGCCGGCCGCCGGGCTCAACCACTCGGAGAAGCGCCAGCTGATCGAGCTGATCCGCCGCATCCAGGCCTTGGGCGTCTCGATCGGTTTGATCGAGCACGACATGGGCCTGGTGATGGACATCTCGGAACGCATCGTGGTGCTCAACTACGGCAAGGAGATCGCGGACGGTCCGCCGGCCGCCATCCGGGCCGACCCGCTGGTGATCGAGGCCTATCTCGGCGCCGCCGAGTCCGAGCCGGCGGTCGAACCCGAGGAGGCCTCATGAACTGGCTCCAACTGGACGCCGTCGACGTCTGCTACGGCCGGGTCCAAGCCCTCAGACAGGTCTCGTTGCAGGTCGAAGAGGGCGAGATCGTGGCCCTCTTGGGCAACAACGGGGCCGGTAAGTCGACCACCTTGAACCTGATCTCCGGCTTCGTGCGGCCCAGCGCCGGGAGCTTGACCTGGCAGGGCCAAGACATCAGCCGCTTGAAGCCGCACCAGTTGGTGGCCCAAGGCATCGTCCAGGCGCCGGAGGGCCGGCGCATCTTCTCCACCATGACGGTGCACGAGAATCTGCTCCTGGGCGGCTACCTGGTGCGCGACCCAGCCCAGATCAAACAGCGCTTGGAACAGGTCTACGACCTGATGCCGCGGCTGCGGGAGCGCAGCGGCCAAGAGGGCGGCACCCTGTCCGGCGGCGAGCAGCAGATGCTGGCGATCGGCCGGGCCCTGGTCAGCGGCCCCCGCCTGCTGCTGCTGGACGAGCCCTCGATGGGCCTGGCCCCGCTCTTGGTGGCCCAGGTCATGCGTATCATCGCGGCCGTCAACCGGACCGGCACGACCGTCTTCGTGGTGGAGCAGAACGCCAAGGCGGCCCTCCAAATCGCCCACCGGGCCTACGTCTTGGACACCGGCACGGTCTCCCTGTCCGGGCCGGCGGCCGAATTGGCCCAGGACCCGCGCGTGGTCGAGGCTTATTTGGGCGGAGCCTAGGACGTCTCAGCGCCGCCTCGACCAGCCGTCCGCTCTCCGTCTCAGGGTTCGACCCGGGTCGGACCGGATCTCACGGGTGAGCTGGCGCCGGGGCTTTCGGACTAGTCTATTGAGGTCAAGTCAAGCGGGTCTCAGGTCCCGCCCAGCCGACTGGAGGACTGTCTATGGTGGATGAACCCGCCGTGGCCCTCGGGTTGGATGTGGGCTCGACCACCCTCAAAGCGGTCCTGTTGGACGGCGACACGGTGCTCTGCCAGGAGTACCGCCGCCACAACGCCGACGTCCAGGCCGAGTTGACTCGCCTGGTGCACGACCTGGCCAAACGCTTCCCCGGTTTGGCCGTGCGCCCGACCATCGCCGGCTCCGGCGGGCTCGGCATCGCCCGTGCCCTCGAGGTCGAGTTCGTGCAGGAGGTCATCGCCGGCACGACGGCCGTCCAGCGGTACCACCCGGAGGCCGACGTGGTGATCGAATTGGGCGGCGAGGACGCCAAGATCACCTACCTGAAGCCGCTGCCGGAGCAGCGTATGAACGGCTCCTGCGCCGGCGGCACCGGGGCCTTCATCGACCAGATGGCGACCCTGCTGCGCACCGACGCGGCCGGCCTGGACCGCCTGGCCAGCGAACACCTCCACCTCTACCCGATCGCCTCGCGTTGCGGCGTCTTCGCCAAAACCGACCTCCAACCCCTGATCAACGAGGGGGCCCGGCACGAGGATCTGGCCGCCTCCATCTTCGCCGCCGTCGCCACCCAGACCATCTCCGGCCTAGCCCAGGGCCGTCCCATCCGGGGCCAGGTCGTCTTCCTGGGCGGCCCCTTGTTCTTCCTGCCCCAGCTGCGGGTGGCTTTCGAGCGGGCTCTGCGAGACCAGGCCTCAGTCTTCGTCTGCCCCGACCGGGCCCAGCTCTACGTGGCCCTGGGGGCGGCTCTGGCGGCCAGCGGCGAGACCATCCCGTTGGACCAGTTGGCCGACCGGCTGTTGGCCCGCCGCCACCTGGTGCCGACCTCCGGCCGGATGCCCAAACTCTTCGCCGACCAGGCCGAGCGAGACGAGTTCGACCGCCGCCACGGCGGCCAGACCATTCCCCGGGCCGACCTGGCCCAGGCCCGCGGGGCTTGCTTCCTGGGCGTCGACGCCGGCTCCACCACCATCAAGGCGGTTTTGATCGACGACCAGGAGCGCATCCTGTGGAGCCACTACGCCGGCAACGGCGGCGACCCGGTCAAAGCCGCCATCGGCATCGTCAGCGACGTCCGCCGGGCCTTGCCCGGCCCGGCCATCATCGCCCGCTCCTGTGTCACCGGTTACGGCGAGGGTCTGATCAAGGCCGCCCTGCACGTCGACCAGGGCGAGGTCGAGACCATCGCCCACTTCCGAGCGGCCGACAAGATCGCCCCCAAGGTCAGCTCCGTCATCGACATCGGCGGCCAGGACATGAAATACCTGCGCGTGCACGACTCCGTGATCGACTCCATCGCCGTCAACGAGGCCTGTTCCTCCGGCTGCGGCTCCTTCCTCCAAACCTTCGCCGAGTCGCTCGGACTGTCCATCGAGCAGTTCACCGCCGCCGCCCTGGCGGCCGAGGCCCCGGTCGACTTGGGCTCGAGGTGCACCGTCTTCATGAACTCCTCGGTCAAGCAGGCCCAGAAGGAGGGGGCGACGGTGGGCGACATCGCCGCCGGGCTGTCCTACGCCGTCATCCGCAACGCCCTCTACAAGGTGGTCAAACTGCGCGACCCGGCCCAACTCGGCCCCATCGTGGTGGTCCAAGGCGGCGCCTTCCTGAACGACGCCGTCCTGCGCGCCTTCGAACTGCTGACCGGCCGTCAGGTGGTGCGACCCGACATCGCCGGCCTGATGGGGGCCTACGGGGCCGCCCTGACCGCCCGGGCCGGTTTCCAACCGGGCCGCCCCGGGGCCCTGCTGTCGGTGCCGCAGCTGCGTCGGATCACGGTCGACACCCAGCTCAGCGCCTGCAAGCTGTGCCAGAACCACTGCCAGTGCACCATTTCGACCTTCGGCAACGGCGAGCGCCACGTCTCCGGCAACCGCTGCGAGCGGGGAGCCGACGCCAACCAGCGGAAGTCGGACCTGCCCAACCTGTTCGACTACACCTACAAGCGCCTCTTCGGCTACCGCCGTCTGACCGCCAAGGAGGGCGTCAGAGGCGACATCGGCCTGCCCCGGGCCCTCAACATGTACGAGAACTACCCCTTCTGGTTCACGGTCCTGTCCCAGCTCAAATTCCGGGTCGTGATCTCGCCCCGCTCCAGCCATGAGCTGTTCGAGCGGGGCATGGAGTCGATCGCCTCGGAGAACGTCTGCTACCCGGCCAAATTGGCCCACGGCCACATCGAGGCTCTGATCGACAAGGGGCTGCGCACCATCTTCTACCCCTCGGTCAACTACGAGCAGAATCTGACGCCGGCGGCCGACCGTAACTTCAACTGCCCGGTCGTGGCCAGCTATCCCCAGGTCATCCAGAACAATCTGGAGCGGCTGCGCGAACTGGGCGTGCGCCTGATCAACCCGTACTTCAACCTGGACGACCGACCCAAACTGGCCCGCCGCCTGGTCGAGGTCTTGGCCGACTTCGAGGTCAGCTTGGAGGAGGCCGAGGCGGCGGTGGCGGCCGGCTTCGCCGAGGACGCCCAGGTCCGGGCCGACATCAAGGCCGAGGGGGTGCGGGCCCTGGAGTACTGCCGCAGCCATCAGGTCCGAGGCATCGTCTTGGCCGGGCGGCCGTACCATGTCGACCCCGAGGTCAACCACGGCGTCCCGGAACTGATCAACGGCCTCGGCATGGCCGTTCTGACCGAGGACTCGGTGCTCGGCCTGGCCCAGTTGGAACGGCCGCTGCGGGTGCGCGACCAGTGGGCCTACCACTCCCGCCTGTACGAGGCGGCGGCCTGCGTCACCGAACGGCCCGAGTTGGAGCTGGTCCAGCTCAACTCCTTCGGCTGCGGCCTGGACGCCATCACCTCGGAGCAGGTGGCGGAGATCCTGGAGGCCAAGAACCGGGTCTACACCTTGCTCAAGATCGACGAGGTGTCCTCCTTGGGGGCGGCCCGGATCCGGCTGCGCTCCTTGGCGGCGGCGGCCCAGGAACGCCAACAGCGCCTGGTCGAGTTGCCTTTGCCCCAACGGCGCCACGTCTTGGAGCGAGTCCTCTTCACCCCCCAGATGCGGCGCAGCCACACCATCATCGCGCCCCAGATGGCGCCCATCCACTTCCGCTTGATCGAACCGGTGCTGAACGCCGGCGGCTACAAGGTCAAGGTCTTGGAGCACGCCTCGGCGGCCGACGTCGAAGCCGGCCTGACCACCGTCAACAATGACGCCTGCTACCCGGCCATCATGGTGATCGGGCAGCTGGTCAACGCCTTCCGCAGCGGCGACTGCCACCCCGACCAGACCTCGGTCATGATCACGCAGACCGGCGGGATGTGCCGCGCCACCAACTACACCGCCTTGCTGCGCCGGGCTTTGAAGGACGCCGGCTACCCTCAGGTGCCGGTCATCGCCATCTCGACTTCCTCCATCGAGTCCAACCCCGGCTTCCGTCTCAGCCTGCCTTTGATCCATCAGGCCATGCGTGCCTTGACCGTCGGCGACCTGCTGCAGGACCTGCTCCTTAGGGTCCGCCCCTACGAGGCCGAGTCCGGCGCGGCCAACGCTCTCTACCGCAAGTGGGACCAGATCGGCCGGGAGTACTTCGAGCACGGACGTTCGCCCAGCTTCGGCCGCCGTCTGACTTACCGGCGCCTGATCGACGCCATGGTGGACGACTTCGACCGCTTGCCGTTGGACGGCCGGCCGCGTCGGCCCCGGGTCGGCGTGGTGGGCGAGATCCTGGTCAAATTCCAGCCCGACGCCAACAACCACGTCATTGACGTGATCGAGCAGGAGGGCTGCGAGGCGGCTCTGCCCGGTCTGATGGAGTTCATGACCAACGGGCTTTACCAGATCGAGTGGAACTGGGCCAACCTCGGCACCGACGGGCGCTGGCGGCGCCTCAAAGTCCTGCTGCGGCGCTTCTTGGAGACTTACCGCCGACCGGTCCGTCGGGCCCTGGCCCGGGCCAACGCCCGCCATCAGCGGCCCAAATTCACCATTCCGGGCGACATGGCCGAGATGGCCCGCCGAGCCCAGACCGTCACCAGCTTGGGCAACCAAGCCGGCGAGGGCTGGCTTTTGACGGCTGAGATCTTGGAGCTGATCCATGACGGCGTGCCCAACGTCATCTGTGTCCAGCCCTTCGCCTGTCTGCCCAACCACGTCGTGGGCAAGGGCATGTTCTCCGAGATCCGGCGCCAGCATCCGGGCGCCAATCTGGTCACGATCGACTACGATCCCGGCGCCAGCGAGGTCAACCAGCTCAACCGCATCAAACTGATGATCGCCACCGCCCACCTGGCCCGGACCGCCCCGGCCCCGCCGCCGGCCCAGGACCGGCCCCGACCAGCCCTGGCCGGCCGGTCGGCCGGCCCGCTCTGAGCCACCGCGCGACGCCGCCGGTCAGCGGATGACGCGGTTCATCCGGTAAGAGGCCAGTCCCATCAAGACCACGGCCAGGCCGAACAGGATGGCGACGATCGTGCCCGTCCCCAGCGTCTGGCCGTCCACTTCGATCTGGATGGCGGTGTGGTTCATCAGAAGCTGCCGGACCGAAGCGCGCGGACCAGGGTCGGGCAGGTCCTCGACCAGACGGTCCAAGGCCGGCGCCATGACCGGCTGCCGCACCAAGACGGCGGCGTGGGCGAAGGGCAGGGAAGAGACCACATTGTTGACCGACTCGGTCAGGAATTGAGGCGGCACGTAGCAGAAGGAGAGGAAGCCGGAGGCCACGCCGAGGCCGATGGTGTAACCGCTGAAGCTGCCCTGGCTGCTCAGACAGGTCACGACGCAGACGTTGAAGGCGGAGAAGGTCAAACAGGCCAAGGCGCTGCCGCCCAGCGCGGCCAAGAACTGGCGGCCGCTCATCATGGGTTGGTCGGACAGCCAGGTCCACAGCGGGGCCAGGGCCAGGGCCACCCAGGCCACGGCCACACAGACCGTGAAGGAGGACAGCACGTAGCTGACGGCCAGGTGCCAGCGCCTGACCGGCGAGACCAGGTATTCGTTGAAGCGGTGCGAGACCCGGTCCTCGACGAAGGAGGCCAGCATGCCCAAGCTGGAGGTGAAGCAGGCCAGGCTGACCACGCCGGCGAAGAGCCAAGCGTCGCTCATATAGACCGCCCGATCCCGATCCAGCCCGACGGCGGTCTCATAGATCCGGTCGGTCATCAGGTCGCGGAAGAAGACCAGGAAGAGCACGAACAGCACGAACGGGGTCATGACCGAGATCACGACCATCAAGCGGTCGCGCAGGAAAACCCTGAGGTGACGGCGGAATAGGACCGCGATCGGTCCCATCAATGGGCCTCGACCACAGCCGGAGCTGGCTTCCAGCCTCGCCGACGGGCCAGGAGCGACTCGGTTCCGGAGCCGATCGGTCCGTCCGAGTGACCGGTCAGATTGAGGAAGACGTCGTCCATCGAACCGTGCTGCAACTCGAAGTCGACCACCTCCTCGTCCAGCAGATCGAGCAGGCGACGAGCCTCGCGGAAGGAGTCGACCGGCAGCCAGAGCGGTTCGGCCGGTTTGAAACTGGTGGGCAGCTGCCGACCGACGCTGGCCAGGCGTTGACGGGCCACGCCACGACGCCACAGGCGCACGCTCAGGCGCGAACTGCTGTGGCGTCGACGCAATTCGGCCGGCGTGCCCTGGGCCACGATCTGGCCCTGGTCGATGATGCAGACCTGGTCCGCCCGTTCGGTCTCGGCCATGTAGTGGGTGGTCAGGAAGATGGTGGTCTCCTGGCCCTGGCGGACCTGGTCGATGGCTTCCCAGACCTGCTCCCGGCTGTAGGGGTCGAGGGAGGCGGTGGGCTCGTCCAGGAATAGGACCTTGGGCCGATGCAACAGGGCGCGGGCCATGTCGGCGCGCCGCTGCTGTCCACCGGACAGCCGGCCGTAGGCCCGGTCCATGAAACCGTCCAAATCGAGCAAGGCGCTCAATTCGTCCAAGCGCCGAGCCCAATCCGGCCGGCTCAACCGGTGCAGGGCGGCGCGGAGGTCCAGATTCTCCCGAACCGTCAATCTGAGGTCGAGCAAAGGGGACTGGAAGACGACGCCGATGTTTTGGCGGACCGCCTCGTCTTGACGGGTGACCTCATGGCCGGCCACCACCAAACGCCCGGAATCCGGCTTCAAAAGAGTGGTCAAGCACTTGATGGTGGTCGACTTACCGGCCCCGTTGACGCCCAGGAAGGCGAAGAAAGCGCCGGCCGAGACATTGAAGCTGATGCCCCGGGCGGCTCGCACACGACCGTAAGACTTGTGCAGGTCGCTGACCTCAACCGTCATGGTGGCCCCTCGGACGCTCAAGGCCCCGTCGGCGATCCTTCTCAGTCCCTGCGGTCAACGCAACCGACGCGCCACCAGGTGGCATCTCAGAGAGCAACTTAACAGTTGCTGTCGATCGGTCTCTATTGACTGCTGAACTCGATCCGACAAGGCAATTCGCAGCCTAGGTAAGACCATCCCCCCACGTCAAGCTGGCCTGAGACGCCGCTCTTTGAGACAGCCTTCTCCGGGCCCTCGCCAGCCCCGTCGGCTGGGATCGGTGTTACCCTGTCCGGCACGCAGCGGAGGCCGTGGTCGCCGTCAGCCTGGAGAGCAAAATTGGCTGTGTCGGCGACCACGGCCTCCGCTTCGGTCCTCATTGGTCCGAACCTGAACGGACCAATGCCACGCGAAAGACTGTCAAACGGTCGAAGCCGGGAATCCACCCGGGGCTGGGCCCGACCGGCCCTTGGACGGAGACCGGCGGACCTCCCAATGCTGAGCGGACATAGAAAACGCCTCTCGAGAGCGATCTCGAAGGCGTTCCCCAGAAGGAGCCTTCCGCAGACCTCGACGGATGGATTCGCTCCCCTGTCGGTTTGGCGTTCGGACTCATCAGTCGCCTGATCTACCGTTGCGGGTCAGCGCCGGGTTTCGACCGGCTTTCCCAACCTGACAGGTGATTATTTTGTGCCGTCAGTCTTGCACACCGGTCCAGGCGGCGCAATCACCGGACCGCTCCGCGTCTAGGCGCCCGGAGTGGGCCCCGCCGGCCAGGTAGGCTGAGCGAGGGCGGCGGGCGGACCGGTCTGCGGAGGGAGGATCGTCGTGCACTACGTCATCATGGGCTGCGGCCGAGTCGGAGCCATCTTGGCTCGATCGTTGGAGCACCGGGGCCACTCGGTGGCCGCCATCGACCTGTCGGCCGACGCTTTCCGTCGCTTGGGACCGGATTTCAAAGGCCGCACCGTGGCCGGCGTCGGCTTCGATCGGGACGTCTTGATCCGAGCCGGGGTGGAGCGGGCCGACGGCCTGGCGGCGGTGGCCGACGGTGACAACACCAACATCTTGACCGCCCGGATCGCCCGGGAGCAGTACCACGTCCCCACCGTGGTGGCCCGCATCTACGACCCCCGTCGGGCCGAGGTCTACGAGCGCCTCGGCATCCCGACCGTGGCGACGGTGCGCTGGACCGCCGACCAGGTCCTGCGCCGTCTCATCCCGGTCGGCGGCGAGTCGCTCTGGCGCGACCCCTCCGGCGGCGTCCGTCTGCTCGAACTGAGTTATCACCCGGCTTGGATCGGTTGCAGCCTGGCTGAGCTGGAACGCCGTCTGCCGGCCAAATTCCCAGCCTTGGGCCGCTTCGGCCAAGGCGTCGTGAGCCGCCCCGAGATGGTGTTGCAGGACGGCGACATCGTCTACGCCATGGTGGCGGCCGACCAGGCCTCCGAGATCGAGGAGGCTCTCTCCCTGCCTCCGGCCCCCCGAACTTGATCGCAGGCCGGCCCATGTCCGTCCCGACCGGCCTCGGCGCCAGTCCCAGATCCGATCGATCCGCCTCGACCGCCCCGGCCCGCGCCGGGCGGCCCCGCTAAGACAGGAGCCCAGATGCGCATCGCCATCGCCGGAGCCGGCAAGGCCGGCCGCTCGATCGCCCGTGAGTTGATCAGCCACGGCCACCAGGTGCTCCTGATCGACCGCAGCCCGGACGTCATCGTGCCCGAGACGGTGCCCCAGGCCGAATGGATGATGGCGGACGCCTGCGAGTTGCAGTCCCTCAGCGAGGCCCATCTGAGCGAATGCGACGTCGCCATCGCCGCCACCGGGGACGACAAAGCCAATCTGGTCCACTCCCTCTTGGCCAAGACCGAGTTCGGCGTCCCGCGGGTGGTGGCCCGGGTCAACCACCCCAGCAACGAGTGGCTCTTCACCGAGTCATGGGGGGTGGACGTGGCCGTCTCCACCCCCCGTCTGATCGGGGCCGTGGTCGACCACGCCGTCGCCATCGGCCATCTGGCCCGGCTGGTCAGCTTCGACCGCAGCGCCACCGCCCTGGTCGAGGTCCGCCTGCCGGCCACCAGTCCCTGGGCCGACCAGGGGCTGAACGTCCTGCCCCATCCCAGCGGGGCCGTCCTGGTGGCGGTGGTGCGCCAGGGCCAGCCCACTCCGCCCGACCAGATCGAGTCCTTGCGGGCCGGCGACGACTTGGTCTACTTGGTGACCTTGGACATGGAGGAGGCTCTAGCCGGCCTGCTGTCCGAAGGCGGCCAGGTCAAGACCGTGCCGGCCGAATCCGATTCGACCGATCCGCCCGATCAGGTCGGCTCGGGGTCCTGGTCGGCCTCGATCAGATAATCCGGGTTGAAGAGGGCTAGGACGTCGCCCCGGCGGACCACCCGCCCGCGCACCTCCAAGGTCCGCCCCTCGGTCACTCCCGAGACCTCCCGGCGGCCCAACCAGATCAGCCTGATCTGGCCCGAGGAGTCGCTCAGGTCGGCCTCGAACCAAGTCGAGTGGGGATGCCGGGTGACGGCTGTGGAGCCGACGCGACCACGCGCCCACAAGGTTCGACGGGCTTCGGCCTGACCGATCGGGCTAGGCCCGGTGGGGGGTTGGTCCAAGGCCGCCGGATCGTCCTCCTCCGTGGCCACCAGAGCCAAGATCCGTTGCCACAGGCCGGGGCCCTGGCTCACGGCTGCGGCGGGGTCAAAGCGATGGGCGAGCCCGGCACCTGGGCCGACTCGCCCCGCCGCACGATCAGATTGCGGAAGAACTCCTCCAGCTCGGCGGCCGGTCCCTTGGCCTTGGTGTCGGCCGCCGCCCGGCCCAGCAGGCGGGCCTGCAACAGCCACCTCGGCCCGGCCACCAGCCAGTCCCTGACCTGACGATTGGTCTCGGAGCCGTCCTCCTGGGCCATCTTGACGACCCGGCGGATCTCGGTCCCGAAGGGCCCGGCCAGGAGTTGGTGACGGCCTTTCTCGGCCGTCGTCTGTTCGATCAGACGACGTCTGACCTCGGCCGTGAAACCGGGTTTGACCGGAGCGGCCAGCAGCCTGACCTCCATGGCGGCGTCGGCCGCCGCCACCACCCGCAGCATGGTGGCCTGTCCGACGGCCGGATCGACCACTAGCTGCAGGCCCATGCCGGGCTCGGGCGTCACGATCAGCGCCCCCAAGTCGATGCGGTCGACCTCGTCGGCGTCGAGGTCGATCTCATGGACGTCGAAGGGGCCGTCCTGACGCCAGTCCTGGCTGGCGTCCAATTCGGCCCACTCGTCCTCGTACTCGACCGGCGAAACCGGCGAATCGGACTCGACCTGATCGGCCGGATCCAGCGGGTCCGTCTCCTCCCACGGCTCGGAGTCGTCGGGCGAGCCCGCCGATTCCGGCGTCAGCGGCGAAGTCGGGCTGTCTGAACGGCGACGAAAGATCACAAGGCATCACTCCCCTGGGCGGATCGGTCGGACACTACGCTACGCCACTGAGCCACCCCGCCCGTCGAACCGTGTCCGTCGGCCCCGCGTTCGGAGTCCGGCAGCCGGTCGACCTCGACGAAACCGGCCCGCTCGACCCGCTGGACCACCAACTGGGCGATCAGATCGCCCCGCCGCAGCTCGATGGCTTGGTGACGGTCGGTGTTGAGCAGGCAGACCTTGATCTCGCCCCGATAACCGGCGTCGACCGTGCCGGGGGCGTTGACGATGGTCAGGCCGGAGCGGGCGGCCAAGCCGGAACGAGGGTGGACCAGGCCGACGTGGCCCTCCGGCAGGGCCAGGGCCAACCCGGTCCCGACCAGCGCCCGTTGGCCGGGCTCCAGCCGGATGTCCTGGCTGGTGGCCAGATCGGCTCCGGCGTCGCCCCCATGGGCGTATCGGGGCAGGGGCAGGTCGCGGTCCAAGCGACGCACCAGCACGGTCGGGGGCGGGTCAGCGGACATGGTCGGCTCCTTCTGCCAGGTTCCGGGCCCCGGGGAGCGGGCGTCCGGGTCGGAGTCCGGCCATCGTAGTGAGACGAGGGCGGTGTCTCCAAAATCAGGCGACCGGCGGGGCTCTAGGATGGGGAGGACAAGGCGGTCGAAGAGGAGGCGGTGATGAGCGAATCGCTCAAACGGAGGATCTACCCGGCCCTGGCCAGTTTGGCGGTCAGTTTGATCGGCGGGCTGGCTTTGCGCCGAGTCTGGTCGCTGGCCACCGGGCAGGAGCCGCCCGACCCGAACGACCCCCAGGTCTCGACCCGGTCGGCTGTGAGCTGGTTCGTCGTGTCCAGCCTCGGCCTCGGCCTGCTCCAACTGGTCGTCTCCCGGGGGGCCCAGCGGGCGACTTTGAAATCCCTCGAGCCCTCCGACTGAGCCGGGCGGCCGGGAACGGCCGCGCCGGCGCGAGTTGGCTCAGACGCAGTCGACGCAGTAGTCACGCCCTTGGCGGCTCTGCGCGATCTGACTGCGGTGTTTGACTAGGAAACAGCCGGCGCAGGTGAACTCGTCGGCTTGGCGGGGCAGGACCCGGACCGTCAACTGCTCATGCGACAGGTCGGCCCCCGGCAGTTCGAACGACTCCGCCGCCTCGGCCTCGTCTTCGTCGACTTTGCCGGAGTTCTTGTCGTTGCGGCGAGACTTGAGCTCCTCGATGCTGTCTTCGCTGATCTCCTCATCCGACTTGCGTGGGGCGTCGTAGTCTGTCGCCATATCAACCTTCCCGTCATGACCCGTCTCAGTCCCGTGGTGGGGGAAATCTTGCCCTGCGGGACTCTGGTCCGGTCATGTGTACCACATGGTTCAAGATCTGTACACCGTCGCCGCCCCAGCGGCCCAATGCTCCCGATTTGGAGGGGAGGGGGCGGGCCCGGCCAGCTGGTTCGGACCGATCGACTTGGACTCGACTGGCCCGGTCCAGTTCGGCCGGGCGGGCTCTTACCGGTATGTTGGTCGCCAACAGTCGACCCGCCGACCAGCTCTGGAGAAGCGATGGAATCCTCCCTCACCCCGCGTGAGATCCAATCCCGGATCCGGTCTGGGGAGTCGTTCGAGGACTTGGTCCAGATCGCCGGGCTGCCACGGGAGCGGATCGAGGCCTTCGCCGCCCCGGTCCTGGCCGAACGGGCCCACATCGCCTCCTTGGCCTTGACCTGTCCGGTCCGGCGGGCCGGACAGTCGACCGCCTCCCGTCACCTGCGCCAGGTGGCGGCCGAACGGTTGGTCAGCCGCGGCCTGGACGTCGACCGAGTCGTCTGGGACGCCTGGCGCCGCTCCGACGGCCGCTGGATGGTCGAGGCCCGTTACGACTCGGCCGGGGCCGAACAGGTGGCTCGTTTCGCCTTCGACCACCGTCTGCGCTTCTCGACGGCGGAGAACGACGAGGCCCGCTGGCTGATCGGCGATCCCAGCCTCACCCCTGGGCCGCCGCCGCGCCGCCCCGGCGGGGACCCGGACTCCGAGCCGACGGTCGATTACGACCAGGGCGCCGCCCGGCCCGGCCCGCTCCCGATCGGCCCCAGCTGGATGGACCTGCCGCCCCAGAGTCCGCTCGATCTGGAGGCGGCGCCGGTCGCACCGGGCCAGTTGCCCGATCTGGACAGTTTGTACGATTTCATCTCTGTCATCCAGGAGGACTCGGTCCGGATTTACCGCGGCCTGCGCGAGCCCTTGGACGGAGTCGAGCCGGAGACGGCCCGGGCGACCGACGAGGTCGGAGCCGAACCCGATCCGACGCCACCGGTGACCCCTCTGCGACGGCGGCCCAAGCGCCGCTCCCACGCCTCGGTGCCGAGTTGGGACGAGATCATGTTCGGCGGCCCCGGCCCGGACGACTCGCCGGCCTGAGGCCCAGCCCCGGCCTGAGGCGACGGTCGCGGCGCCGCCCCTCCCCTGCCCCGGGCTCGGACCCGGCTTCAGGCGATCAGGGCGACCAGACCAACAGCGGGATCTCCATCTCGGCGGCGGTCAAGGAGCCATGCATGCCGACCAGCCGAGCCTCGTGGGCGGCCCGGCGGGTGAACAGGGCCAGATCCGGCCCGGACGCCACCACCACGTCGCCCACCCGGCGCCGGGCCAGCGGGACGGTCGGCCCGAACCAGCCCTCGGCGATGGCCTCCTCCCTGGTCCGGACCCAAGCCGCCGGACCGAAGCGGTCGCGCCAGCGCTGGGCCACGGCCTGGGGCCGGTTGGTGTGGAGGTGACGGAAGCGGGGCTCCCCCGCCACATAGGACAGGTCGGCCCTCAGGCCGCGCTCGTCCTCGATCCAGAGCCGCCCCAGCTCCGGCACGTCGACCATGCCGTGGTCGGCCGTCAGCAGCAGGACGACGTCGTCCGGCAAAGCTCGGCGCAGACGGGCCACCCGCCGGTCCAGCCCGGCCAGGGCGTCCAGCCAGCCCGTCGAAGCGACGCCGGCCAGGTGCCCGGCGTGGTCCAGGCTGCGGTCGTAGCAGTAGACCAGGCCGCTCGGGCCGGCCTGGACCGCCCCGACCACCTGGGCCGCCAGGTCGTCGTCGTCGGCTTCGGCGAAACCCAAGGCCAGGCCGCCCCGGAGGACGGCCTGGGAGAACTTCGACTCGGCGTGGTCGCCCGGCAAGACCCGGGCGGCGGTCAAACCGGCCGCCGCCACCCGTTCGAAGACGGTGGCGGCCGGTTGGGCCCGCCGCGGCGACAGCGACCAGTCCCAAGCCAGCGGACCGACGCCGCGGCTCTGCTCCGCCGCCCAGAAGCGATATCCCACCAGGCCGTGCTGGCCCGGAGCCAATCCGGTGCCGAAAGAGCTCAAAGAGGTCACCGTGGTGCTCGGCGCCCCGCAGGTCAACTTGATCGCCCGGTCAGCCGCCTGGGCCAAGGTCTCAGCCCGGTCGAGGTGGCGGAAGAGCAATTCCCAGCCCAGTCCGTCGGCCAGCAGGACGACGTACCGCCGGGCCGCCGGCAGGCCGAAGGGATCGCCCCAATCGGGCAGACCGAGGCCAGCCGCCACCGCGGGCAGGAGGTTGCCCAAGACCCGTCCGGCGTAATCGGGCAAGACTGGTTCGACTGCGGCCATACAGCCATCATGGCGCCCGGCGGCGCACCCGACCGGTGCCGAGGCTTCCCTGAGACCCCCCTGATTCCTCCCCCGCGGCCGTCCCAAGCCGGCTTCCAGCGGCCCGGGCCGGAGTAGGGTCGGACCCATGTCCAGTCGGCCGTTCATCGCCGCCCGGATCGAGCGGACGATCAACCGTCGGGTCGAAGGTTTGTTACGCCGCCTGGGCTGGCACGACGCCATCATCAGCCATACCGGCTACGGTTCCAGCCAGCGCTTGCGCGTGCTGGGGCGGATCGTGCTCTGTCCGCCCGGCCGGATGGACGCCGCCAGCCGCCGCGACGAGGCCTGGTTGGAGCGGCGGGGCTGGCGCAACCTGGTCGCTTTGTCGGCGGTCAGCAGGCCGGCCGTGGTCCGGATCGGCTCCCGGGCGGTCCATGTCACCTCCGACCGCGACGGCTACATCGACGTCACGGTCGACCGCCACGGCCTGGGACCGGGCTGGCGCCAGATCACGATCGAGACCGACGACTGCCCCGCCACCGGCGCCCGGGTCTTGATCTTGTCCGACCAGGTCCGTTTCGGTTTGATCTCCGACATCGACGACACCATCTTGTCGACCCATCTGCCCCGTCTGCTGGTGGCGGCCTGGAACTACCTGGTGTTGACCGAGTCGGCCCGCCTGCCGGTGCCGGGCATGGCCCGGATGTACCGCGACATCCTGCGGCAGCGGCCCGGCACGCCGGTCTTCTACGTCTCGACCGGCTCCTGGAACACCCTGCCCTTCTTGGAGCGTTTCATGCTCCGCCACGGCTACCCGGCCGGCCCCATGCTGCTGAGCGACTGGGGTCCGACCAACACCGGCTGGTTCCGCAGCGGCCGCCAGCACAAGACCAAGGCTCTGCGCTCGCTGGCCCGCGACTTCCCCGACATCAGTTGGCTCCTGATCGGCGACGACGGCCAGTTCGACCCCGTCATCTACGCCGACTTCGCCCGCCAGTTCCCCGACCAGGTGACGGCGGTGGCGATCCGGGAGTTGAATCCGGTCCAGCAGGTCCTGGCCCACGGCAGTTGGCGCGAGCGCTGGCGCGACGGGGCCAGGCCGCCCGCCACGGCGCCCGAGGTGCGGGGGCCGGACGGGGCCAGCCTGCAGCCCGGTCTACAGGCCTGCCTGCCGCCGCCTAGACCGCGCGGCGGCTCCGACTGAGGCTGGCCAACCGGTAACCTGCGGACGGACCGGGTCGGGCCCGGTCTGGAACAGGAGCAGCATGGCAGCCAAACCGCCTGGCCTCGACGAGGACTTCGACGAGCGCATCGTCGACATCGACGTCTGCCAGGAGATGGAGACCTCCTTCCTGGAGTACGCCTACTCGGTCATCTACGCCCGCGCCCTGCCCGACGCCCGGGACGGCCTCAAGCCGGTCCAACGCCGCATCCTCTACTCCATGTCCGAGATGGGGGTGCGCTCCGACCGTCCCCACGTCAAGTGCGCCCGCGTGGTCGGTCAAGTGATGGGCGTGCTGCACCCGCACGGCGACTCCGCCATCTACGACGCCCTGGTCCGGATCGCCCAGCCCTGGGCCATCCGCCTGCCCCTGATCGACGGCCACGGCAACTTCGGCTCACCCGACGCCGGACCGGCCGCCATGCGTTACACCGAGTGCCGGCTGGGAGCGGCGGCCGAGGCCATGACGGCCGATTTGGAGGCCGACACGGTCGATTTCCGACCCAACTACGACGGCAAAGAGTCCGAGCCGGTGGTGCTGCCGGCGGCCTGGCCCAATCTGCTGGTCAACGGCGCGGCCGGCATCGCGGTCGGCATGGCCACCAACATCGCCCCCCACAATCTGATCGAAGTGGTCCAAGCCCTCAAACACCTGCTGGCCCAGCCCACGGCCGACTTGGACGACGTCATGCGCTTCATCCCCGGCCCCGATCTGCCCGGCGGCGGCAAGATCATCGGCCTGGACGGGGTGCGCGAGGCCTACGCCAGCGGCCGGGGCTCCTTCAAGATCCGAGCCCAGACCCGGATCGAACAGGTCACGCCCCGGCGCAAGGGCATCGTGGTGACCGAGCTGCCCTATCTGATCGGCCCCGAGAAGATCATCGAACAGATCAAGACCCTGGTCGAGCGCAAACAGCTCCAAGGCGTGGCCGACGTCAAAGACCTGACCGACCTGACCCATGGCACCCGTCTGGTGATCGAGGTCAAGAACGGCATCAACCCGGACTCGCTGCTGGAGCAGCTCTTCCAGCGCACCAAATTGGAGGACTCCTTCTCCATCAACGCCGTCGCCCTGGTCGACGGCCAGCCCCGCACCCTCGGCCTGCTGGAGCTGCTCCGGGTCTTCTTGGACCACCGCCTCGACGTCACCCGGCGGCGAGCCCGCTTCCACCTGGACAAGGCGGCCGAACGGCTCCACCTGGTGTCCGGCCTGTTGGTGGCCATCTGCGACATCGACGACGTCATCGCCATCGTGCGCGGCTCGGACGACGCCGCCGAGGCCCGGCAGCGCTTGATCGAGGCCTTCGATCTGACGGAGGTCCAGGCCAACCACATCCTCGACATGCAGTTGCGTCGTCTGACCAAACTATCCCGCCTCGAGTTGGAGGCCGAGGCCGACCGCCTACGCTCCGAGATGGCCCGCCTCGAGGCCATCCTGGCCTCGCCCGAACGTCTGGCCGCGCAGGTGGCCGATGACTTGGACGAAGTCGTGCGCCGCTTCGGCACGCCCCGTCGGACCGTCCTGTTGTCAGGAGCCGGGGTGGTCAGCCCGGCCTCGGCCGCCCCCATCGAGATTCCGGACGGCCCCTGCCTGGTGGCGCTCAGCTCGGCTGGTCTGATCGCTCGGATCGACTCCGAGCAGCCGACCGGACAGAGCGGTCCGCGGGCCAGCCACGACGTCTTGCTGTCCGCCTTGCGCACCACCACTCGCAGCGAGCTGGGGGTTTTGACCTCTGGGGGCCGCCTGGTCCGCTGCCCGGCCATCGACCTGCCGTCGATCCCGCCCACGGCCGACCCGCCCAATCTGCAGGGCGGCGCCCCCCTGGCCGAGCTGATCGCCTTGCAGCCGGGCGAGCGGGCCCTGGCCTTGACCTCTTTGGAGGCCGGCTCTTTGGGCTGGGCCTTCGGCACCCGGCTGGGACAGGTCAAACGGACCAATCCGGAGATCCTGTCCAAAGAGTCCTGGGATCTGATCCGGCTGGCCGAGGGCGACGAGGTGGTGGGCGCGGTCGAGTTGGGCCAGGAGTCCTGGGATCTGGTCTTCATCACCTCCGACGCCCAACTGCTCCGCTTCCCGGCCGCCAAGGTCCGGCCCCAGGGCCGCTCCGGCGGCGGCATGGCCGGGGTCGGGCTGAGCCGCGGGGCCGAGGCCGTCTTCTTCGGCGCGGTCGACCCGGCCGAGGCCGAGGTGGTGACGGTGGCCGGATCGGCCGCCGCCCTGCCCGGCACCGACGCCGGCACGGTCAAGGTGACGGCTCTGGACCTCTACCCGGTCAAGGGTCGGGCCACCGGCGGGGTGCGCTGCCACCGCTTCTTGAAGGGCGAGGACCGGCTGCTGCTGGCCTGGGCCGGACCGGCCCCGGCCGTGGCGGCGGCCGCCTCCGGCAATCCGGTGGCCTTGCCCACGCCGGACTCCCGGCGCGACATGTCCGGCTCCCCGGCGGCCCAGCCGATCGCCGCCGTCGGCAGCCGCCGGTCGCTTTGAGCCGATCGCCGACGGCCCGGGACCGGGTTGGCCGAGGCCGGGGCGGCCAACCCCGCCTGACTGAATGGCTTGAACGGCCGGAACGGCCCTAGAGGTCGATCCGGTCGGCGTCCAGGCTGTAGGCCCCCTCGACGATGAACTGGCGCCGGGGAGCGACCTCGTTGCCCATCAGGATCTCGAAGGCGCGGGCGGCCTGTTCGGCCGACTCGATGCGCATCCGGCGCAAGGTGCGCCGCCTCGGCGACATGGTGGTGTCGGCCAACTGGTCGGCGTCCATCTCGCCCAAGCCCTTGTAGCGCTGGGGCTCCTTGAAGCGGACGCCGCGTTTCTGCAGCTCGGCCGCTTTGCGTTGGTACTCCGGGTCGGAGTAGGTGTAGATGAAGCGTTCCTGGCCCTTCTTGGGGTTGGTGATCTCGAAGCGGTGCAGGGGTGGCACGGCGGTGTAGATCCGGCCGGCTTCGATCATGGGCCGCATGTAGGTGAAGAACAAGGTGGCCAGCAGGCAGCGGATGTGGGCCCCGTCGGAGTCGGCGTCGGCCATGAAGATGACCTTGCCGTAGCGGGCCTGCTCCAAGTCGAAGCCCCGCCCCGAGCCGGCCCCCACGACCTGGATGATGGAGGCGCACTCGGCGTTCTTCAACATGTCGGTGAGCGAGGCTTTCTGGACGTTCAGGATCTTGCCCCGGATCGGCAGCAGGGCTTGGAACTCGGAGTCCCGGGCCAGCTTGGCGGTGCCCAGAGCGGAGTCCCCCTCGACGATGAACAGTTCGGTCCGGTCGGCGTCGTTGGAACGGCAGTCGGACAGCTTGGGCGGCAGCGAACTGGAGGCCAGGGCGTTCTTGGCCCGCTGGGCCTCGCGTTGGGCCCGGGCCTGCTGGCGGGTGCGGGAGGCCCGTACGACCTTCTCCATGACAGACCTAGCGACCGTCTTGAGGGCCGCCTTCTGGCTGGTCAACAACTCCCCCAGCTCGCCTTCGACCAGCTTGGCCACCAGCCGGGTGACGGCCGGCGTGCCCAGCACCTCCTTGGTCTGGCCCTCGAACTGGGGCTCGGCCAGACGCACCGCCACGACCGCCGTCATCCCCTCCATGATGTCCTCTTTGAGCACCTCGTCGGTGGCCTTGGTCAAGCGGGTGCCGTCCAGCGCCTTGGCGAAGGCGCGGACCAGGCCGCGCTCGAAACCTTGGACGTGGGTGCCGCCTTTGGGGGTGGCGATGATGTTGACGAAGGAGGCCACGCTGGCCTCGTACCCAGTCCCCCAGCGCAGGGCCACCTCGATCTCGAGGTCGCGTTCGACGTCTTGGGGCGTCATCGCCCCGTCTTGGTCCAGCATCGGCACCGTCTCGGTGAAACGATCCTGGCCGGTTAGACGCCAGACCTCGCTCAAAGGCGGGTCCGGGGCCAAGAAGTCGCACAATTCGGCCACGCCGCCGTCGTAGCGGAAGGTTTGCTGGGCCGGCTCCGGCCCCCGCCGGTCGCTCAGGGCGATCTCCAGCCCGGGCACCAAGAAAGCGGTCTGGCGGGCCCGCTCGACCAGGGCGGACCAGGACAGGCTGGCCTCGGGCAGGAAGATCTGACGGTCCGGCCAGTAGCGCACCCGGGTGCCGGTGACGGCCTTGCCCACCTTGCCCACTCGGCGCAGGCCGGACTGTTTGGTGAAGGGGGCGTCGGGACCGTCGCCCTGGAAGAGGCCGGGGGCCCCGCGCCTAAAGCTCATGGCCCAGGTCGCGCCGGAGCGGTCGACCTCGACGTCGAGGCGGGACGACAGCGCGTTCACGACCGAGGCGCCGACGCCGTGCAGGCCGCCGGCGGCGTTGTAGGAGCCAGAGCCGAATTTGCTGCCGGCGTGCAAGCGGGTGAAGACCACCTCGACCCCGGCCAGGCCGGTTCTGGGCTCGAGGTCGACCGGGATGCCCCGGGCTTGGTCGTTCACTTCGATCGACCCGTCGCTGAGCAAGACGACCGTGATAAGCCGCCCGAAGCCAGACAGAGCCTCGTCGACCGAGTTGTCGATGATCTCCCACAGGCAATGCATCAGGCCCTTGGTGTCGGTCGAGCCGATGTACATGGCGGGCCGCTTGCGCACCGCCTCCAGGCCTTCCAGCACCAGCAGATGGCGGGCCTCATAGGCGGTGGCGCCGCTGCGGGGGGAACGGCGGGCCGGCGCCGCTGTCAGGTCGTCCGAAGTCACCGCAGCAGATTAATGGACCGGCGGCCTCGATCTTCGGCCCCGCGCCGCCGTCGGCGCCGCCGGCTCGGCACCACCGCCGGGGTTGGCCGGAAGGACCCCGATCCGGGCCCGGTCGTCCGACCCAATCAGGCCCGCGGTCGAGCGGAAGCGGCCAGGGTGGGCCGGGTGGCCAGGGTGGGGGCCGGCCGATTGGTGTGCAGGTTGGCGTGGATCCGGGTCATACGCTGATGCTCGTCGAAGCTGACGTCCAGGTGCGACCGGTCGGGGAAGCCGAGCCGGACCATCGACTCGGTCTCGGCCATCTGCAGTTGGTGGATGGCGGCGTAGGTCTCGACCACCTCGCGCTGATGGCCCAGGCCGTAGGACACCGCCCGGGTGAAGTACTTCGGGGCCGACACCGCCGAAGGCCCGAAACGGTGCAGCCGGGGATCGGTCACGACGACGTGGAAACGGCCGCCCGGATAGGAGCCGGAGAAGATGGCCCCGCCACCGATCTGGGGGCCGGCCACCGAGGCCAGGCTGGAGCCGGCCGTCATGCCGAAGTCGACCACCCCGTCCATCTCGAAGGTGTCGGCGCTGAACTCCCACAACCCGAACTCGGACCCGAAGCCGCGCAGCGGCAGAGCCCGTTGGATGGCCAGGGTGGAGGGGTCGAGGCCCGGGTTGGCCCAACTCCACAGCCAGGTGTTGTCCTCCTCCGAGACCGAGCCGAGGAGGGCGAACTCCAGATCGGTCTGGTCCAAGGTCAAGACGCCGGTCGACAGACTGGCCTCCCAACGCGAGGGGGCGTCCGAACCGATCAACTGGGCCAGATGGGCCTGGCCCTCGATGGTGACGGCCAGATGGGCGCTGACCCAACCGTTGAGAACCTCATGGTCGTTTGACTCGGCCATCCCCGATGCTCCTCCTAGGGACCCTTTCGCTCGATCTCAGTCGAGGTAGTCGCGCAGAACTTGGGAACGCGAAGGATGGCGCAGCTTGGACATCGTCTTCGACTCGATCTGACGGATACGCTCCCGCGTCACACCGTAGACCTTACCGATCTCGTCCAGTGTCTTGGGTTGGCCGTCGGTCAGCCCGAATCGCATCGAGACCACTCCGGCCTCGCGCTCGCTGAGGGTGTCCAAGACGTCGTGCAACTGCTCTTGGAGCAAGGTGAAGTTGACGGCGTCGGCCGGCACCACGGCTTCGGAGTCCTCGATCAGGTCACCGAACTCGGAGTCGCCGTCCTCGCCCAGCGGGGTGTGCAGACTGATCGGCTCGCGACCGTACTTCTGGACCTCGATCACTTTCTCGGCCGTCATGTCGAGCTCGCGGGCCAGCTCCTGTGGAGTCGGCTCGCGGCCCAGGTCCTGCAGCATCTGACGCTGCACCCGGGCCAGCTTGTTGATCACTTCGACCATGTGGACCGGGATGCGGATGGTGCGGGCCTGGTCCGCCATGGCCCGAGTGATGGCCTGCTTGATCCACCAGGTGGCGTAGGTCGAGAATTTGTAGCCCTTGGCGTAGTCGAACTTCTCGACCGCCCTGATCAAACCCAAATTGCCCTCTTGGATCAGATCCAAGAAGAGCATGCCCCGGCCGGTGTAACGCTTGGCCAGGGACACCACCAGACGCAGGTTGGCCTCCAGCAGGTGGTTCTTGGCCTTCTGGCCGTCGGCCGCGATCCACTCGTGGTCCCGCAGGTCGTCCGGGTTCAGGCTGTCGGCCGACGTGTTGACCCGCTCGGCCGCGAACAGACCGGCCTCGATGCGCTTGGCCAAGGAGACCTCTTGTTCGGCCTTGAGCAGGGCCACCTTGCCGATCTGCTTGAGGTAGTCCTTGACCGGGTCGGCCGTCGCGCCGGCCGCCATGACCTGTTGCTCCGGTTCGTCGGCGTCGTCGCTGTCGGACAGCGAGAAGCCTTCCTCCTCGGTTAGCTCGGCCTCCAGCACGGCCTCTTTCTGAGGCTGGAACTCGGACTCGTCGACGTCGTCCAAACTGCGCTTCTTGGTCCGCATCTTGAGCACGACCTCGTCGCCTCCGGGCGACAGCTCGAACTCGATCGAGCCGTCCGAGGCGGCCAAGACGGTGTCTATGACCGAGGGCGTGCCGTCGGCCTCGACCTCCCCGGCCTCGTCGGTTGCGGCGGCCTCGTCGGTCAGAGCGGTCTCGGCCAGGTCGTCCGGGGCCAACTCGTCGCTGGCGTCCACCGTCTCCTCCGTCGGCGATCCGGCCGAGGTCGGCCGTTGGGCCCGAGCGGCGCGGGGGGCGGCGGCGCGGGCCCGGCTCCGGGCCGGGCGGACCGGCGGCGCCGCGGGCGTCTCACCAGGGGCGGCCGCTTCGGTTGGAACCGGCTGGTCGACCGCCGTCACGACGGGACGAGCGGACGAAGTCGAGTTGGCGCGGGGGCGACGGCTCCGAGCCGGACGGACGGCGGGTGGAGGATCGGTGACGGGTGTTTCGGCGGCGGCCTGAGCTTGGGGCACGAATACCTCTTCTGTTCTAGAGAAATGAGCGACCGACTCTACTTGGGGCATAGACATCCCCAGAGTCGTCAAGCCCGTTCCCGACCAATCATGCCACCGACTGAGGCCCGATCCAAGCCGATAGTCTCTTGGACGTGTCGCCTCCCCGTGCCCCGCGCCTGCCCGACGTCAGCACCTGGCACGGCCGCCGGCGCTGGCAGCCGTACGCCTGGCTCAGACAGGCCGACGATCCGGCGGTGCGCCAGCATCTGGCAGCCGAGAACGCCCACACCCTGGCCCGCACCCAGGACACGGCCGCTCTGGCCGGCCAAATTTTAGCCGAGATCCGCAGCCGCAGCGCCTCGGACGATTTCTCCGCCCCCGAGTTCTCCCGCGACGGGAGAGGCCGGAGTTGGTGGCACTACAGCCAGACCCTGGCCGACCAGCCCTATCCCCGCCACTTCCGGCGCCCGGCCGGCTCACGCTCCGAACCGCCCGATCTCAAGCTGGAAGGGGCCCAACTGCTGTTGGACGGCAACCTGGAGGCGGCCGGGCACGACTTCTGCGCCCTGGGCGACCTAGCCCTCAGCCCGGACGGCGACCTGATGGCCTGGACCGTCGACTGGTCCGGCCAAGAGCGTTACGAGCTGCGCCTGCGCCAGCTCGACCAGAGCGGCCCGGACCGCGTCGAGTTGACCGATCTGGGCCAGATCGCCTGGTTGGACGACGAGCATCTGCTCTACACCCGGCTGGACCACAGCTGGCGGCCGTACCAGGTCTGGCGCCACCGTCTGGGCCAGCCCAGCGACTCGGACCAGTTGCTCTGGCACGAGACCGACGAGGCTTTCTGGCTCGACCTCGACGCCTCCTCCGACCAGGCTTGGCTGATCGTCACGGCGGCCAGCAAACGGACCAGCCAGAGTTGGCTGGTCAGCCGCCAGGACCCGCGGGCCGGTCTGGTCGAGTGCGGGCCGCGGCGGGAGGGCGTGGAGACCTGTTTGGACGTGGCCGGCTCGGTCGTCTTCCTGCTGCACAACCGGGACCGGCCCGACTTCGACCTGGCCTGGGCCGACTTGGCCCGCCCCGATCAGTGGCACAGCCTGGTCCGCGGACAGGCCGGCCAACGCCTGCTCGGAGTCGATCTGATGGCCGACTGGCTGATCTTGTCCTTCCGCCGCGACGGCCTGCTCGGGGTCAGCCTCTACCCCCGCCACGGGACCGTCTTGGGCCCCCCGCGCCAACTGGCCGAACCCGAGCAGCTGGCCAATCTGACGGCCTGCCCAGACGACTGGTTCGAGTCCGACCATCTGCTGGTGGCCCGTCAGACCTACACCGCCCCGGCCCGACTGGACGACCTCGACCTGGTTGGCGGCGGTCGCCGACTGGTCAAGACCGACCGGGTCGAGCCCGATCCGAGCGGGCGCGCCTTCGTGGCGCAGGACTACTTGGCCGAGCGGCTGTGGGTCGAGGCCCCGGACGGCCAGGCGGTGCCGATCTCCTGTCTGCGCCGGGCCGACCGTCCGGTCGACGGCGGCGGGCCCGGCCTGTTGTACGTCTACGGGGCCTACGAGATCAGTCTGGAGCCGGAGTTCTCCATCTCCCGGCTGTCCTTGCTCGATCGCGGCTTCGTGGTGGCCTACGCCCACGTCCGCGGCGGCGGCGAGCTGGGCCACGACTGGTACGAGCAGGCCCGGCTGGGCCGCAAGGCCACCACCTTCAGCGACCTGGTGGCCTGCGCCCAGGGTCTGATCCGAGCCGGCCTGGTCGATCCGGCCCGGCTCGGTTTGCGCGGCTCCTCGGCCGGCGGCCTGGCGGTCGGGGCCAGCCTCAACCTGGCCCCGCAACTGTTCCGGGCGGCTCAGGTCGGCGTCGGTTTCGTCGACCCTTTGACCACCATGCTCGACCCCGAGCTGCCTCTGACCGTGACCGAGTACGACGAGTGGGGCGATCCGGCCCAGGACTGGGAGGCCTATCGGGCGATGGCCGCCTACGCTCCCAGCGAGAACGTCCGAGCGGCGGTCTATCCGGCCATTCTGGCCACCGCCAATTGGCACGACACCCGTGTCAGCTACGCCGAGCCGGCCGCCTGGGTGCAAGCCCTGCGGCAACGCGCCCGCCAACCGGACGACCGACCGATCTTGTTGCGCACCGACCTGGTGGGCGGCCATGGCGGCCCCAGCGACCGTTTCCAAGCTTGGGCCGAAGAGGCCGCCGAACTGGCCTGGTTGATCGGCCAGTTGAGCTGAGGCTCCGCCCCCCGGCCACCCGGAGGCCGCCGCCGGCGGACCCGGTCCGCCCTGGCGGCGCTGGCCCCGGAGCGACCGTTTCCGACCCCGTCCGCGGAGCGACCGTCTCCAACCCTGGCCGCGGACCGGCTCGGTTTCCGACCCGCCGCCGACTAGGCGGCGGTCAGCCTAGCTCGGGAATGAAACACTCCATCGGATCGTTGTCATAGGCGTCAGTTAAGGAGAAGTTAGACATGATCGTGTCTCAGACCCGTGACCGCCGACCGACGGACGCCAGCCTCGACGCGGTGGGGTCGTATTTGCAGACCATCGCCGCCACCCCCTTGCTCAGCGCCAGCGACGAAGTCGAATTGGCCCAGACCATCGAGGCCGGATTGGCCGCCGAGGCCGCCTTGGACGGCCGCCTGCCCCTGAGCCAAGCGGAGACGACGGAACGGGACCGGCCGGTCCTAGCTGAACTGGCCGAGTTGGGCCGCGCCGCCCGGCGTCGCTTCGTGGAGTCCAATCTGCGCCTGGTGGTCTCGATCGCCCGCCGCTACAGCCGTAACCAGGTGCCCTTGGCCGACGCCATCCAGGAGGGCAACCGGGGTCTGATCCGGGCGGTCGAGAAATTCGACTACACCCAGGGCTACAAATTCTCCACCTACGCCACCTGGTGGATCCGTCAGGCCATCTCCCGCGCCATCGCCCACCAGGGGCGGGCCGTCCGCCTGCCGGTCCACGTGGCCGAGCAGCTCAGCCAGATCGAGTCGACCCGGCGCCACCTCGAGGTCCGGTTGGGCCGTGAGGTGGAACCGGAGGAGATCGCCCAAACCCTCGGCCTCAAGCCCGCCCTGGTGGCCGACCTGCTGCGTTACGCCCGCGAGCCGATCTCCTTGGACGCCCCCTTGGAAGAGGGCGGGGCCGCCACCTTGGGCGACCTCCTGGCCATCGACAACGGCCCGACCACCGACGAGATGGTGGTCGACGCCGACGAGCGAGCCCGCGTCGAAGCCATGATCGAACCATTGGACGAGCGTTCGGCCGACATCGTGCGGCGGCGTTACGGCCTGCTGGACGGCTCGCCGTCCAAGCTGGTCGAGATCGGCCAACGCTGGGGCATCACGCCCGAGCGGGTGCGTCAGATCGAGCGCAAGGCGATCGCCCAGCTGCGCCAGTCCTACGCCATCTGAGCCCGGCTCCGACCCGGCCGATCGGACCGGATCGGAGGCCAGTCGTTCAGCGGATCAACGCCACCGGCGAGGCGGCGTGGGCCAAGACGCCCCGGATCGGCCCGCCCAGGGCGATGCCGGTGATGGGCCGGCTGCGCACCGACAAGATGAGCAAGTCCGAGATCTGGGTCTGAGCGATCAACTGGTCGATCGGACTGCCCATGATCGGATGGGTCTCGATGACCAGCTGGGGGAACTCCTGGCGCAGCGGCCCCGCCCGTCGCTCCAGCTCCTCCTTGACCCGGGACTCCCACACCAACTCGGTCTGCGAGGGCGGGCTGACCAGGGCCAGAGCGGTCGAGGCCTGCGGCGGAATGACGTGGACTATGTCCAGCACGGCCTGCCGGACGACGGCCTCCTGGCAGCCCCAGCGCAGCGCTTTCTCGCTCCGGCCGGTGCCGATGGCGACGCTGACCCGTCGTTTGGACCCGGTCGCCTCCGGGGTCGAGGCGGACGAGATGACGACCAGCGGACAACCGGCCGTGGCGGCCAGAGAGGTGCTGGTCGAGCCCACGAACATGCGCTCCAGACCGCTGGCCGAACGCCGTCCCAACACCATCGTCTCGGCTTGGTGGCTGAGCTCCTCCAAGACCACGGCCGGATGGCCGACCAACACGCTGGTGTGGACGCGCTGCGGCGGCAGACCGCGCTCGACCGCTAGGTCGACGGCCTGCTGGACCACGGCCTGGCCGGACTGCTCCAAGACGCCGGGATCGTAGATGACGCCCCAACCGCCGGCCACCACGCCGTCGTCCAAGGCGTGCACCAACCACAGGTCGAGATCCAAACGTTTGGCCCGCCCGACTCCGTAACGAGTCGCCCGCAGACCGTCTTTCGACCCGTCCACTCCGACCAGGACCCGGTCTCGGCTCTGTTCCAAGCTCATGATGTCGCCTCCTTCGGCCCAAGGGGCCGACAACGCCCCTCTAGACCCTTTCTACCACGCCGGTCCGGCCTCTGGTCAGACCAAGTCGATGGCGCCGGGGCCGGGTGAGTCGGAGTCGGTGAAGGTGGTGCGGCCGTGCAAACTGCTGGCCAGCAGGTCGTCCACCCCGTCGGCCACCTTGCACAGCTCCGAGATGGCCTGGCGCAGGTGGGCTCCCACGAAAGGCTGGGCCAGGATCGACATGGTGACGAAGACGCGGTCGCGCAGGAGGGCGAAGCGGACCCAGCGGGCGTGGGCGTTGATGTCGTTGAGCACCTCGGCCGCCCGCGAACGTCCGTCCACGTCGTGCACCAGGGGGGCGAAGACCAAGACCTCGGCCCCGTCCTGGGGCACCCGGACGAAGACCATGGTCGATCCCACCCGGATGGCGAAGTCGCCGTCGGCGTCGCGCATCGGCGTGATGTCGGGCATGTCGGACAGGACCTGCTCGACCAGACGGCGCAGATGGCTGGAGTTGGCCGGCATGATGGCCGTCACCTCGTCGCTGGGCAAGCCGGCCCAATCGATCAACTCCCCCGGCTCGGCCATTCCGGTCGGGCCTTGCAGGATCTCGGCCAAGACGTCGGCCGCCAGGAAGACCGGGTGGTGCACGCCGAAGACGTCACGCAGGACCGCGACGGCGGCCCGGGCCAGGCGGTCGGAGTCGGTTTGCGAACCGGTCAGCCAGTAGTGGGTGAGGCGGTCGTCGGCCGCCGCCGGGTCGGGCGGCCGCCAGCCGGCCGCCAGCAGCGCCTCGATCTGGGAAGAGGACAGGCGATGCTCGCTCGGCATCATGACATTGTCCGGCACCAGGGCCAGCAGACGCTGCGAGTCCAGGGCCACGAAGCGGACGTAGCCGGACAGGCCGGACTGGCCGTCCAAGGTCGACAGAGTCAACGGCTCGGTGGCGTCCATCATGGACAGGACCTCGCCCAAGCGCGCCTCGAAGCCCGACCAGGCGTGCTCGGTGCTGCGGTCGATGTCGAAGTCGTGTGACAGGCTCATCGAAGACAAACTAGCACGCGCCGGCCCGGCCCCACGGCTGGTTGTCGATCCCCATTCAGCCCGGGACCGCCCCCGGCGACAGCAGGCTGGCCACGGCCAAGATGACGACGGCCGAGGCGGCGGTCGAGCGGAAGATGGTGGCCCGGGTGAAATCGACCCTGACGTCGTACTGCCCGGCGAAGATGAAGATGTTCTGGGCCGGCGGCAGACAGGCCACCAGGGTGACGACGTAGGTGATGTCGGCCCCCAAACCCATCAGCCGGGCCAGGGCGAAGGCCGTGACCGGCTGGACCAGGACCTTGACCGCGACCAGGAACCAGCTCTCGACCAGGTCGGCCGAGGAACGGGGACCGGCGTCCAGTTTGAGCGAGGCCCCGAAGGCCAACAGCATCAACGGCACGGTCGCCCCCGCCACCATCTCCAGCGGATCGCCCAGCGCGGCCGGGATGGTCAAACCGGACAGGTTGACCGCCAGGCCGGCCAGCACGCCGATGGTCAGGGGATTGCGCAAGGGCAGGACCAGCCGCCGCCAGCCGGCCCGTTCGATGCCCCGCCGGCTGGCCGTGCCGGCGTCGAGCAGGGCCAGCACCAAGGGTTGGATGGCGATGACTTGGACCAGCACGATGGGGGCCAACCAGGTCACGTCGCCCAGGGCGTAGGCCGCCACCGGCACCCCTAAGTTGCCACTCGGATAACAGCCCAGCAGGACGCTCAGAGTGCCGGCCGCCAAACCCCGGCGCCAAGCCAGGACAGTCACCACCAGACAGATCAGGGCCGCCACCGCCATGGCGCTGTACGACACCACGACCGATTGGGCGAAGACCCGGTTCAGATCGGCGTGGGCCACCATGGTGCACATCAGGGCCGGCGAGGCCACGTTGAAGGCCAGGGACGACATCATGCTGCGGTGCCCCGTCGTCAGCACCCCGGCGGCGGCCAGGAGCCAACCCACCGAGATCAAAACAGCCAGCGTGATGAAGCCGGTCAGGGCGTGCACCCGTCTATCCTGGCCCGCCCGACCCCGGAACGGTAGTCCAGCCACCAGTCGGAACGGGCCTCAGTTCAGCCGAGGGCGGCGCTGACCGCCAGGATGACGACCGCCGAAACGGCCGTGGCCCGGAAGATGGTGTCGCGGGAGAAGGCCAGACGGACGTCGTAGCGGCTGGCCATGATGAAGATGTTCTGGGCCGGCGGCAGACAGGCCACCACCGTGACGGCTTGGCGGGCGGCCGGGTCGAGACCGACGGCCAGAGCCAGGCCGAAGGCGACCGCCGGTTGGAGCACGGTCTTGATCGCCACCAGCGACCAACTCTCGACCCGGTCCGTCCCACCGGCCGGTTTGGGGTCGAGTCGGAGCGAGACGCCGAAGGCCACCAGCATGAGCGGCACGGCCATGTTCCCGACCAATCCCAAAGGGTCGGCCAGAGGGATCGGGATGGTCCAGCCCAACAGATTGACGGCCAGCCCGGTCAGCACGCCGACCGTCAGCGGATTGCGCACCGGCAGGGTGACCAAACGCCAGCCCGAGGCCGGCTGGCCCCGTCGCGCGGCCGTGCCGAAGTCCAGCAGAGCCAAGGCCAGCGGCTGCAGCAGACCGACCTGGATCAGCAGGATGGGGGCCATCCAAGTGACGTCGCCCAGGGCGTAGGCGGCCACCGGCAGGCCCAGATTGCCGGCGTTGGTGTAGCAGGCCAGCAAGGTCCCGATGGCGCCGTCGGCCAGGTCGTGGCGGAACCAGAGCCGGGAGACCGCCAAGTAGACCAGACCGGCCACCACGATGGCGGCGTACGACACCAGCACGCTGCGGGCGAAGACATGGCCCAAGTCGGCCGTGGCCATCATCGAGCAGAGCAGGGCCGGCGAGGCCACGTTGAAGGCCAGGGACGACATCAGCCGGCGCTGCTCCAAGGTCAGCCAGCCGATTCGGGCCAGCCACCAGCCCAAACCGATCAAAAGGCCGATCGTGAGGTAGCCCGTCAGCGCTGGCACCAGTCAATCTTGGCCCGATCACCCCGGCGCGGGCGAATGTCTCGCCCACTCGTCCAGGTCGGCGCCCGGCGCTCGACCGCTGGCCGGCGCCGGTCGACCGTGGTCGAAGATCAGCCGCCTGAGGTCAGCTGCAGCCGGAGGTCGAGCCGCAGCCCTCGCAGACGTAGCAGCTGCCCGAGGGACGCATCTTGGTGCCGCAGGTCAGGCACAAGGGAGCGTCGACGGCCTGGCCCAACGACTCCATCAACTCAGCCGTGGTGCGCGGCGCCTCCAGCAGAGAGGGCTGGATCGGACCGGCCTGGTCGATTCTGAGGTTGTCGGCGGCGTCATTGCGCAGCGTCTCCGACTCCAACAGTTGGGCCTCGTCCTCCTCCGACAGGTACGAGCCGGTCTCGACGTACCGGGCCCGCTCGCTGGCGGTGTAGATGCCCAGCTCGGAGCGCTCGTCGAATTCGAGGTAGTCCAGGGCCAGACGGCGGAAGATGTAGTCCATGATCGACTGGGCCATGCGCACGTCGGGGTCGTCGGTGATGCCGGCCGGCTCGAATTTGAGGTTGGTCAGCTTCTGGACGTAGGTCTCCAACGGCACGCCGTACTGCAGGGCGATCGAGATGGCGATGGAGAAGGCGTCCATCACCCCGGCCAGGGTCGAGCCCTGCTTGCCCAGTTTGAGGAAGACCTCGCCCAAGCGGCCGTCGTCGTACGAGTTGGCCGTGATGTAACCCTCCGCGCCGGCCACCGCGAAGGAGATGGTCTTGCCGTGGCGCGACTTGGGCAGCCGTTGACGGCGCGGTCGGTACTCGATCCGAACCTCGGGCGCGTTGGCTTTGGCCTCGGCCTTGCTGCTCCCGGACAGGGGCTGGGACACCTTGCAGTTGTCACGGTAGACGGCCAGGGCCTTGAGGCCGAGCCGCCAACCCTCGCGGTAGACCTGGGCGATGTCGTCGACCGTGGCCGACTCCGGCAGATTGACGGTCTTGGAGATGGCGCCGGAGATGAAGGGCTGGACCGCCGCCATCATGCGGACGTGGCCCATGGCCGAGATGGCGCGCTCACCGATGGCGCAGTCGAAGACGGCGTAGTCGGACTGCTTCAGCCCCGGGGCCGCGATGACATGGCCGTGTTCGGCCACATGGGCCACGATGGCCTCGGTCTGGCCGGCGTCGTAGCCCAGGGCGCGCAGGGCCCGCGCCACCGTGCCGTTGACGATCTGGAGCGAGGCCCCGTCCACCATCTTCTTGAATTTGACCAAGGCGAAGTCTGGCTCCACCCCGGTGGTGTCGCAGTCCATCATGAAGCCGATGGTGCCGGTCGGGGCCAAGACCGAGGCCTGGGCGTTGCGGTAACCCTGGCTGCGACCGCGCTCGACCGCCTGGCCCCACTGCTCCGAGGCGGCTCGGCGGACCGGCTGGGCCAGCGGGCAAGAGTCGACCGACAAGTCCGAGTTGGCCCGCTGATGCTGCTGGACGACCCGCTGATGGGCCTCGGCGTTGCGCTCGTACCCCTCGTAGGGCCCGACCACGCCGGCCAACTCGGCCGAGCGGCGGTAAGCCGTGGCGGTCATGAGCGAGGTGATGGCCCCGGCCAGGGCCCGGCCGGCCTCGGAGTCGTAGGCCAGCCCGACCGCCATCAACAAGGCCCCCAGATTGGCGTAGCCGATGCCGAGCTGGCGGAACTGACGGGTGGTGTGGCCGATCGACTCGGTCGGGAAGTCGGCGAAGCAGATCGAGACGTCCATGGCCGTGATGACGATCTCGACCGCGGCGATGAAGCGGTCGAAGTCGAAGGAGTCGTCGGGACGGAGGAATTTCATCAAGTTGAGCGAGGCCAGATTGCAAGACGAGTTATCCAAGCTCATGTACTCGCTGCAGGGGTTGGAGGCCGTGATCCGGCCCGACTGCGGGGTGGTGTGCCAATGGTTGATGGTGTCGTCGTACTGGATGCCGGGGTCGGCGCAGCGCCAAGCCGCCTGGGCCAAGCGCTGGAACAGCTGCCGGGCCTGGACCGTCTCGACCACGCGAGAGTCCAAGCGCGCTTTCAAGTTGAATTCGCCGTCGCGCTCGACCGCGCGCATGAACTCGTCCGACACCCGGACCGTGTTGTTGGCGTTCTGGTACTGGACCGAGGCGATGTCGGCCCCACCCACCTCCATGTCGAAGCCGGCGTCGCGCAGGGCCCGGATCTTGTCCTCTTCCTTGGCCTTGGTGTCGATGAACTCCTCGATGTCGGGATGGTCGATGTCCAAGATGACCATCTTGGCCGCCCGTCGGGTCGCCCCGCCCGACTTGATGGTGCCGGCCGAGGCGTCCGCCCCGCGCATGAAACTGACCGGCCCGGAGGCGGTGCCGCCGGAGCTGAGCAGCTCCTTGGAGGAGCGGATACGGGACAGGTTGACGCCGGCGCCGGAGCCGCCCTTGAAGATGAAGCCCTCCTCGCGGTACCAATTCAGGATCGATTCGATGGAGTCGTCGACCGACAGGATGAAGCAGGCGCTGACCTGCTGCGGCGAGTCGGTGCCGACGTTGAACCAGACCGGCGAGTTGAAGCTGAAGACCTGGTGCAGCAGCATCCAAGTCAACTCGTCGCCGAAGATCTCGGCCTCCGCCGCGCTGGCGAAGTAGCCGGCCCGCTGGCCGGCCCAGCGGTACTTCGCCACCACCCGGTCGATCAGGGTCTTCAGACTGGACTCGCGCTGGGGCGTGCCCAGGGCCCCTCGGAAGTACTTCGTGGTCACGATGGTGGAGGCGTTGACGCTCCAGAAGTCGGGGAACTCGACGTCGGCCTGGTGGAAGACGGTCTGGCCGGTCTTCCAGTTGGTCTGAACCACGTCCCGCCGCTGCCAGACCACCTCGTCGTAAGGGTGCACGCCAGCGGTCGAGAAGGTCCGCCGCAAGGCCAACCCCGAGCTATCGACGGCGCTGGGGGCGGTTGGGGTCTGGGTCATGGGCAGGGCCTTTCTCGGTCAGGGTGGGCGGCAATCGAAAAGTCAAACAGGTCGGTCAGACAGTCTGGAGGTCGCGGTCGTTCAGGGGGCCATGGCGCAGTTCGGCGATGGCCTGTTCGAAGTCGTCCGCCGATTCGTAGTTGTTGTAGATGGAGGCGAAGCGGAGGTAGGCCACCGGGTCCAGCTCGCTGAGCGGACCCAAGATGGCCAGTCCCACGCTCAGGCTGGGCACCTCGGCCAGGCCGGTCTGGCGGATCAGCTCCTCCACCCGCTGGCCCAGCCGGGCCAGGTCGGCGTCTGTCACCGGCCGGCCCTTGCAGGCCTTGCGCACCCCCTGGACGACCTTGTCGCGCAGGAAGGGCTCGATCACGCCGGAGCGCTTGACGACGGCCAGCTGGGTCTGTTCGACGGTGGTGAAGCGACGGTCGCAGGTCGGGCACTGACGGCGCCGCCGGATCGTCCCACCGTCGTCGGCCACCCGCGAGTCGATCACCCGGGAGTCGGGGTGCTTGCAGTAGGGACAGTGCATCGTCCATCCTCAGTTTCGGGCGCGGCCATCTTGGGGGTAGCCACTATACATGGGGATATCACACGCGTGTGACTACTAGATGTAGTGATGTTAGTACCAGTGGGCTCAGAGTCAACCAGACTCGCCCTGAGACGCGCCGCCCTGGGCCGGAGATTCTCGAAGGTCCGGCGGCGGACCGGCCGGCCTGTCGGGACGGGACCGCCCGCGCGGTGGCCGGAGACCGGGCCTCGGGTCAGAGGTTGCGCCAGACGGTGTAGACCAGAGCCACGCCGGCGCTCAGCGCCAGCCAGTGCCTGGACCAAGCCGCCGGCAACAGACGGCGACCGCTGACGGCCCGGGGCCGACGCCATAGCTCCACCGCCCAACCGACCGAACGCAGCGCCACCAGCCCGGCCAGCACCACCAGCAGCGGGTTGTCGCGCCAAGCCGCCGACCACTGTCCAGTCAGCAGGGCGACGCCGGCCCGGGTGCCGCCGCAGAGGGGGCAGAGCCAACCGGTCAAGGCCCGGAAGGGGCAGTCCAAGCCGATTCCGAACCAGAGGTGGAGGGCGGACAGGCCCAAACCGACGGCGCCGACGCCGCCCACCGCCGCCAACGAACGGCCTGGCGGCCGGGCCGGTTCCGGAGCGATCGCCGCCGCCCCGGGCCGGGGCCGGGGGGAGGACCGAAGCGGGGACGACATGGGCCCAGTATCCCAGAGGGTGGACCCCCGGCCAGGCCGCCGTCAGCGCCCCTGCGATGCGATATGCTGCCGTGTCCGTTATCTCCCGCGCCTGATCCGAGAGGACGATCGTGAGCACTGACAACTGGAATCAGCCTCCCAATCCTCAATCCCCCTATCCGGGGTCCCAACCGAATCCACCCGCTGGCTACGACCAATCAGCCGCCGCTTACGGGCAGAGCGGCCCGACTAGCGACCCTTATCAGTCCTCCGGCTACGGCTCCGGCCCGGCTTGGGGCGCTCCGCCGCCGCCTCCCGGCTATGGCGCCGACCCCGGCCAACCCCAGCCTCCCGCCTACGGCACACCCGGCTACGGCCAGTCCCAGCCGGCCAACTACGCCACCCCTGGCTATGGTCAATCGGCTTACACGCCGCCGCCGGGCTACAGCCAGTCCCCTTATCCGGTCGCTCCGCCGCCGCCGGCCTACAACGTCTCTCCGAGCCAAGGCCAATTGGCCAATTGGGGATCGCGCGTGCTGGGCGCGTTGATCGACTACCTTCCGGTGTCGATCCTCCAAGGTTTCAACACTAGTTCCTTCTCGATTGACTCCTATGGCAATTTCTATTTTGATTCGAACCCCTTCGGCTGGGTCATGAGTTTGCTCGGGCTGGCTTATCTGGTCTACAACACCATCTACCTGGGCGGTAAGACCGGCGTCACCTTCGGCCGTCGGGTGGCCAAGACCAAGTTGGTGCGCGGCTCCACCGGTCAGCCCATCGGGGTGGGCCTGGCCATCGTGCGCCACTTCGCCCACATCGTCGACTCCATCATCTGCGGCGTCGGCTGGCTCTTCCCGCTCTGGGACTCCAAGCGTCAGACCCTGGCCGACAAGATCGTCGACACCCTCGTCGTCACCGACAACTGACCGCGCCGGGGCGGCCCGGAGGCCGATCGGAAGCCTGACGCCGCCGGTCCGGGCTCGGGCTAGGACCGGCCCGCCGGGGACCGTTCAGGGCAGTGTTCCGTTGGTGATTTGGAAGAAGTTCCAGACGATGGTGAAGGCGGCCCCGCCGAACAGGCTGGCCACCAGCCCCAGGGACAGCGCCAGACCCCGCCGGGTCAATTCCCAGGACACCGGCCGACCCTGATCCAGGGCGATCGCAGACGACTCCGGGAGACCGCCTGATCGACCTTGGATCAGACGCAGGCGTGGACGCTCCCAGATCTCGGTCTCAGTCTGCGCCGACTGCCACGGCTGTGCTGTCATGACGACCCCCTTCGGTCTCGATCGAACATCTGTTCGACACCATTCTTAGCGCAGTCCGCGCCCAAAATCAAACAGGTGTTCGAATAATCTCGTCTCCGGTCCGATCTCCGCATCCCAGCACAGGGCGCTGACAGCGCGCGCGACACGTTCGAACAAGTGTTTGAATTCAGTCCTCTGGACGGCTAGATTCAGATCCATGGTGAAGTCCCGCCCGAGTTCGTCCGAACCACCGCCCAGCGCCGCTTCGACCGGTCGTCTGACCAACCGCCAACGGCGCGTCCTGGATTTCATCCAGGACGCCGTCGACCAGCGGGGGTATCCGCCCACCGTGCGTGAGATCTGTCAAGAGGTCGGCCTGGCCAGCCCCTCCAGCGTGGCCCATCAGTTGAAGAATCTGGAGGCCCTCGGCTTCCTACGCCGCGACCCCAACCGACCCCGGGCCTTGGAGGTGCGCTGGTCCCGGTCCAAATCCCCCGCCCCGAGCCGGGCCGAACCCGTCCGGCCCCAGTTCGAGTCGGCCGATCCAATGCTCCGGCCAGTGGCCATACCCTTGGTCGGCCGGATCGCCGCCGGCCAGCCCATCTTGGCTCAGCAGGAGGTCGAGGACGTCTTCGCCCTGCCCCAACAGCTGGTCGGCAAGGGCGATTTCTTCATGCTCCAGGTCAAGGGCGACTCCATGGTCGAGGCCGCCATCTGCGACGGCGACTACGTCGTGGTGCGCTCGCAACCGACGGCGGAGAACGGCCAGATCGTGGCCGCCCTGCTGGACGACGAGGCCACCGTCAAGACTCTGCGCCGGACGCCGGAGCAGGTCTGGCTGCTGCCCCACAACCCGCTCTACTCCCCCATCGACGGCAACCACGCCACCATCTTGGGTCTAGTGGTGGCGGTTCTGCGGCGGCTCTGAGCGGCCCGCCCTCAGCCCAAGGGCAGTTCGGCTAGGAAACGCGAGGCCGGCCGCCCGGCCCCGCCGCCCCGATTCCAAGACAGTCGCAGATGGTCCTGCGCCCGGGTCAGGCCGACGTAGAACAGACGCCGCTCCTCGGCCAGGTCCTCGGCCGTTCTGGCCCGACCGTGCGGCAGATCGCCCTCTTGCAGCCCGACCAAGGCGACGGCGCGCCACTGACGGCCTTTGGCGGCGTGCAGGGTGGCCAAGGTCAAGCCGGCCTGATCGGCCGCCCCGCGGTCGTCGCCATAGCCCAACCGGGTCAGGGCCGGATCGATGGCGGCGACGGGCAGACCGGCCCGTCTGAGGGCTCGGAGCAGGACCTCGGCCTGGCTGTGCTGACGATAGAGCACGGCTAGATCGGACCAGTCCAAGCCGCCGGTGGCCAATTCGGACAACCAGGCGACCAATTCCGTGGCCTCCGCCTGGGCCGTTTCGGCCGGCCGGACCTCGACCGGCGGACCCGGCTGCGGACGGCCGACCAATCTGACGCCGCCGTGGTCGGCCATCAAGGCGTTGGCCAGGGCCAAGATCTGGGGGCTGGAACGGTAGTTCCGGGTCAAACGGAGGCTGAGACCGCCCCGGCGGGCGGCGTAGCCGGTCAAATATTGGCTCCGGGCGCCGGCGTAACGATGGATGGTCTGGGCCGGATCGCCCACCACGCAGACGTCTTGGCAAGAGCCGGTCCAAAGATCGATCAGCCGGCTCTGGATGGGCGAGACGTCTTGGAACTCGTCCACCACGAAGTGGCGGTAACGCCGGGCCATTTGGCGGGCGGCCTCCTCGCTCGACTCCAGCACGGCGGCGGCGCAGAGCAGAATGTCGTCGAAGTCGATCAAACCCTGCCCCTGCTTGACCCGCTCGTACTCGCCGATGGTGTCGGCCACCTGGTCGGCGGTCAGGCCGACCACCCGCCGGCCGGCTCCGGCGGCCAGACCGGGGTACGACTCCGGCAGGACGTTGCTCTGCTTGGTCCAGGCGATCTCCTGGGCCAGATCGCGCGTCAGCCCGGGCCGAGACGACCAACCCAGGCGATCCACCAGCGGCGCCAGCAGGTCGGTCGGCTGCGAGCACAACCGGGGCAGGGCGCAGCCGAAGACCCGGGGCCAGAAGTGGCTGGCCTGGCGCCAAGCGGCCGAGTGGATGGTGCGGGCTTGGACGCCCTCCACCCCCCAGGCGGCCAAGCGGTCGCGCAGCTCCTGGGCCGCCCGCGTGGTGAAGGTGACGGCCAAGGCGGCCTGGGGGTCGATCTGACCGCTGGCCGCGCCATGGGCCAAGCGCGCCGTGAGGGCTCGGGTCTTGCCCGTCCCGGGACCAGCCGTGACCGCCAGCGGTCGACCGGAACGGCAGACCACCTCGCGCTGCTCCGGGTCCAGCGCGGCCAGGATGTCAGCCGAGGATGTCACCCCCACACTGTGCCACGTCCATCCCTCCCCCGGCCTGGGGCCGGACCGACCGGCGCCGAATGTCCGAGCGGGGCGATACCTTAGGGAACCAATGATCGACGCGGTCGTGAGCGAGGAGGGCCGAGCGGGATGGGATCCAAGGACCAGCGTCCGCCAGCCGACGGACCGCTCGCCCCCAGCGCTGCTGACAGCGGACCGCCCGCTCCGGTCTCCCTCGGGCGCGACTTGGCCGGTCCTCGCTCCGAATCGCTCGGCTCTCCCCTGACCGTCCATCTGGCAGCCGATCCGAGCGTGTTGGCCGACCGCCTGGCCGACCTGTGGATCGAGCCGCCGGCCGACCCCTT
This sequence comes from Propionibacteriaceae bacterium, assembly GCA_031267645.1. Taxonomy (GTDB): domain Bacteria; phylum Actinomycetota; class Actinomycetes; order Propionibacteriales; family Propionibacteriaceae; genus WQYJ01. The sequence continues at coordinate 24,268 of JAIRYW010000061.1, read as the reverse complement.
CAGCCGCGATCTGGTCTGCGCCGACTCCCCCGCTCTACGCCGCTGGCTGTCCCAACGCCTGTCCACCCGGCTGGGGGCCCGGAACGGTCAGGACGGGGTCTGCGCCGGAGTCGACTTCCTGTCTTTGGAAGCCTGCCTGAACCGCTTGTGCGAGGCCGACCGGCCGGACGGCGACCCCTGGCGGGGCCAGTCCTTGACCAATGCCTTGCTGACCGTGTTGGAGCGATGCCAGGACCAGGCCTGGTTCGAGCCGGTCCGTCGCCATCTGGGCCAGCCGCGGGACCGGCCCCAGCGCCGGGTCCAGCTGGCGCGCCGCCTGACCGGCCTGTTCGAGGGTTACCGCCGCTGGCGGCCCGAGCTGGTGGCGGCCTGGGGCCCGCTCGATCCTGAGACGGCCGTCTGGCAGCGCGGTCTGTGGCAGGCCCTGGTCGAACTGCTCGGTACGGCCGAACCCGACCCGGCCCTGTTGGAGAAGCTGGAGTCGACCGGTTGGCCCGGGGTCGAACGGATCGCCTTGTTCTGTCCCGACCAGTTGACCGACTGGGCCGGTCAGGTCTTCACCCGCTTGGCCGGCCACCATCAGGTCGATCTCTTCACCCGGTCGGTCCCGTCGGCCGACCCGGCGACAGCCCCGCCGGCCGGCTCCCCCCCGGGCCGAACGGCCGGGCTGACCGCCTCGTTCAGCCAGGTCCACCGCCAGGTCGGCGGCGCCTTGCGCGATTTGGCCGCGGTCGAGCGGGAGTGGGACAGTCCGCCGCCGCCCCCGACCGCTTTGGGAGCCCTCCAAGCCGCCCTGGGCGGGCGGCCGGGACCGCCCCTGGACCAGGCTCAGTGGGGCGACGGCAGCTTGGTCTTCCACTCCAGCCACGGGCCCGACCGCCAGGTCGACGTCCTGCGCCAGGTCCTGCTCGAGCTCTTGGCCGACGACCCCACCCTGGAGCCGCGCCACATCGCCGTGCTCTGCCCCCGTTTGGAGGCCTATCGGAGTTGGATCGAGGCCGGGCTGGAGGACGACGGGGAGACGGCCTGGCGCCACCCCGGCCACCGCTTGCGCGTCCGCTTGGCCGACGCCTGGCGCAGTCGGCCCAATCCGATGTTGGACCTGCTGCTCGACTTCCTCGACCTGGCCGGGTCGCGGGCCGGGCTCAGCCAATTGATCGGTCTGTGTCTCAGCCCGCCGGTGCGGACTCGCTTCCGAATCACGCCGGCCCAAGCCGACCGCCTGCCCGGGCTGTTGGCCGAGGCCGGCGTCCGCTGGGGCGTCAACGCCGCCCGCCGAAGCGCCTACGGCTTAGCCGAGTTCGCCGAGAACACCTGGCAGGCCGGTCTCAACCGGTTGGTCCTAGGGGTCGGCCTGTCCGAGCAGGACCTGGTTTGGCACGACAATGTCTTGCCCTTGGACCAAGTCACCGGCGATCAGGCCGGCTTGGTCGGTCTGCTGCTGGAAATCGCCGGGCGCGTCCGGCGCCTGCTCGACCTCTGTGCCAGTCCGACTTCATTGGCGGGGTGGTGCGACCGCTTCGACCAGGTCTGGAGCAGTCTGGGGCAGGTCGAGCCGGGGCAAGGTCAGCAGCTGCAAGAGGCCCGTTCTCTGCTGGCTCGCCTGCGGCGGGTCCCCTCCGGCGCCGGAGCCCCGTCCGCCCCCTCCGACGCTCCGGTCGACGCCCTTTCCGACGCTCCGGCCAGGTCGGATCGAGGCGGGGCCGATCGAGCGGCCGACCCAGGTCGATCCGGGCCTGATCGAACGGCCGACCCGGGCCGATCCGAAGCCCCGGGGCCCTTGTTCGACCTGGCCGAGGCCAAGGCGGTCTTGGACGGCTTGCTGGCCGACCAGTCCGGCCGGGACCGGCTCCTGACCGGCGATCTGACCGTGGCCGCCCCGGGCGATCTGCGCCACGTGCCGCACCGTGTCGTCTGCTGGCTCGGCCTCGACGCCGATTGTTTCCCCCGCGCCCCCCGGCTGGACGGCGACGACTTATTGGCCGACTGGGGCCGGCCGGCCCAAGCCCAGCCCACCCTGATCGACCGCCAGGTCTTCTTCGACTCTTTGCTCGACGCCGGCCAGCGTTTCATCGTCATCTACCGCGGGCGCGATCCCCGCGACAACCGCCCGGTCAACCCGCCCACCCCGGTGCGCGATCTGCTGGACCTGGCCCAAGCCTGGTCCGGGCGCGACTGCGGGCCCGACCTGGTGCGCTCGCACCCAGCCCAAGACCTACGCCTGGCCGGGGCGGACGGCTCGGCCAGGCCCACCTTCGACCCAGCGCCGCCCAGGCCGCCTCGGGCCCGGTCGGTCGAACCGCCGGCCCGGCCCGCCCTGGGGCCGCCGGCCGGGCCGCCAGTGGTCCAGCTGGGCGACCTGGCCGCCGCCTTGGGCCAACCGGCCGCTTACTACCTACGCCAGCGGGCCGGCCTGACTCCGTCCGCTCTGACCGCCGCCGCCAGCCGACCCGAGGCGACGGCCGACGAACTGCCCCTGGAACTCGACCCCTTGGCCCGCTGGCAGATCACCGACCGCCTCTTGCGCGGTCTGCTGGACGGCCATCCGGCCGAGGCCCTGCTGGCGGCCGAATGGCGCCGCGGGGCCCTGCCACCGCGTGACCTGGGCCGTCAGACGCTGGACCGCTGCTGGGCCGAGGCCAGCGCCGTGGCCGGTCGAGCCGCGCCCTGGCGCCAAGCGGCGGTCGAATGGCAGGCTGTCGACCTGAAACTGACCCAGGCTCGTTTGATCGGGCAGCTGGCCAGCCGAGACTCGGTGCTGGTGGCGGTCCAGGCCAGCCGGCTCCAGGCCCGTCACCAGCTGGCGCTCTGGATCGATCTGCTCGGGTTGCGCGCGGCTCGGCCCGAGCGCGCCTGGCGGGCCGTCCTGGTGGCCCGCGACGGCCTGATCGAGTTGCGGGCCCCGGCGGCGGAGACGGCCCGAGCCGAATTGGAACGTCTGACCGAGCTGCGCCGGCGGGCCGGAGCCGAGGTCCTGCCCCTGCCCGGGGGCACGGCTGCGGCCTGGGCCTGGTTCCAAGCCCGGGGGCGGCCGGTCGACCATGACTCACTGCGGCGGCGTTGGAGCCAGGAGCACGAGCGCGACCCGGCCTGGCGATTGGTCCGCCCCGACCCCGGCCAGCTCTGGTCCGAGCCCCCCCGTCCGAGCGACCAGGAATGGGCGGCCCGGCCCCTGAGCCAGACCACCAGCCGCTTCGAAGCCCTGGCCGAAGCCGTCTACCTGCCCCTGACGCGAGCCGGGGGCCGGCGATGAGACCCTTCGACCCGACCGGCCCTTTGCCCGGCCCCGGCGACTTCCTCAGTTTGGAGGCCAGCGCCGGCACCGGCAAGACCTGGGCGGTGGCCACCTTGGCCGCCCGCCATCTGGTCGAGGCCGGCCACCGCATCGACCAAATCATGGTCATCACCTTCTCCGACGCCTCCACCACCGAGTTGCGCGACCGGGTGCACGACCGTCTGAGCGTCCTGGCCGCCGCTTTGGCCGATCCGACCACCGCCTCGCCCGGAGCGACGGCCGGCGGGGCCGCCGCCGATCCAGTCGTGCGCCTGATCTGCCAGGTCGACGACGCCACCCGCCAGTTGCGCTGGAGTCGGGCCGAGGCCGCTCTGCGCGACTTCGACCGGGCCGCCATCTTCACCACCCACGGCTTCTGCGACCGTATGCTGTCCGGCTTGGGCGTCCTGGTCGACCACGACCCGGCTGATCGGATGGCGCCCGAAGTCGACGATCTGACGCGCCAGACGGCGGGCGACCTCTACCTGTCTCGGTACGCCTCGGCCCCGCCCGACTTCAGCTTCCCGACCGCCCTGGGTTGGGCCCACCAGGCCGTCTTCGCGCCCAGCATCGAGCTGGCCCCCGATCCCGCCGCCCCGGCCGGGCCGCTCTTCGTGGAGTCCTTGCGCCAAGAGTTGGAGCGCCGCAAGCGTCTGGGCGGGCTCTACACCTTCGACGACATGCTGTTGCGCCTGCGCCAAGCCTTAGGCGACCCCGTCACCGGGCCGACCGCCGCCAGCCGATTGGCCCAGTTGTACCCAGTCGTCTTAGTGGACGAGTTCCAAGACACCGACCCGGTGCAGTGGGAGATCCTGCGCTCGGCCTTCGTCCAGCGCTCGGCCGTGGTCGTGATCGGCGACCCCAAGCAATCGATCTACGGTTTTCGAGGGGCCGACGTCAAGACCTATCTAGCCGCCACGGCCACCGCCGAACAGGCCACCTTGGACACCAACCGCCGCAGCGCCCCGGCCATCGTCGAGGCGGTCTGCGACCTGATGTCCGGCCTGGCTCTGGGCGACGACCGCATCCGCGTCCGACCGGTCAAGACCAACCCGGCCACGCCGCGTCTGGCCGGCGTCGCGGGCACGGCCTGGGAGCCGCCGCTGCGGCTGCGGGTGCCGCCGTCGGGCCGGCCCAGCCCGGTGGGCCAGGCCCGTCAGTCGATCGACGCCGACTTGGTGGGCGATCTGACCGCTCTGCTGAACAGCGACCTGCGCCTCGAATCGCCCTCGGGCCCGAGCCGGACCAGCCGTCCGCTCCAACCCAGCGACGTCGCCATCATCGTCTCGACCAACCTACGCGGCCGCGAGTTGCTGGACCGCTTGACCGCGGCCGGGCTGCCGGCCGTCTTCAGCGGGGCCCAGAGCGTCTTCGCCGGTCCGACCGCCTTCGACTGGCTAGCCTGGTTGGAGGCCGTCCAACAACCCACCACGGCGCGGTTACGGGCGGCCAGCCTGACCAGCCTGGTGGGCTGGTCCTTGGACGACCTGGTGGCGGCCGACTCCGACCGCCTGGCCGAGTTGGCCGCCACCGTGCGCCAGGCCGGCCGGGTGCTGACGAACGGCGGCCCGGCCGCCATGTTGGAGTGGCTGGCCGATCAGACCGGGCTGATGGCGGGCTTGGCCGACTCCTCCGACGGGCCGCGCCGCTGGACCGACCTGCGCCACTTGACCGATCTCTTGGGCCGGGCCCAAAAAGACCGTCGCTTGGACCTGGCCGGCCTGACGGCTTGGTTGCGCCATCAGATCGAGCGCTCCAGCCGCCGGGGCGACGAGGCCATCCGCCGCTTGGACCGTGACGCCCAAGCCGTCCGTATGTTGACCGTGCATCAGGCCAAGGGCCTGCAATGGCCGGTGGTCTACCTGCCGCAAGCGTCCGACCGCTACCCCCGTCGGATCGACGACAATGAAGCCTTCCTCTATCACGAAACGGACGGACGGCGTCGGATCGACCTGGGCCGGACCGGCGACCCCGAGCGGTCCCAGCATCTGGCCCGCCACCAAGACGACGAGGCCGGGGAGTCTTTGCGCATGCTCTACGTCGGTTTGACCCGGGCGGCCTGCCTGGCCACCTGTTGGTGGGTCCCCACGCCGCGCAACTCCGAAGCCTCCGCCCTGCACCGTGTCCTCTTCGGCCGCCGGCCGGACGGCTCGGTGGCCGACCGGGCCGACCTGCCGCCGGCCCCGCTGGACTGGGCCGGGCTGGATCTGCCCGGCCTGACGGTCCAGCCCATGGCGGACACCGCGGCACCGCCGTCGGAGCCGGTCCCGGCCCGCCCCGGCCCGCTCCGGCGCCCCTTCGACCGGGCCGTCGACCAGGTCTGGCGGCGGACCTCCTATTCGGCTCTGACGGCCGGTCTGGAGCACGCCCCGATCGAGGCCGAGTCGGACGAGTCCGACCTCGATTGGGCCGACCGCCCGCCTTTTGAGGCCGCTCTCGACGACCGGCCGGACCACCGCTTGGACCAGGCCTCGCCCCTGGCCGATCTGCCCGGCGGGGTCGGTTTCGGCAGCCTGGTCCACGCCGTTTTCGAGCACGCCGACCCGGCCCGACCGGAACAGTGGCGCCAGCTGGTGGTGGACGGCCTGGCCGGCAGCGAGTTGATTGGCCTCGACCCGGACCGTCTGGTGGAGGCCCTGGGGCCCGGCCTGGCCACGCCGCTCGGCCCGATCGCGGACGGCCTCAGCCTGGCCCAGTTGCCGCTGTCCGACCGCCTGGCCGAGTTGGACTTCGAACTGCCGTTGGCCCTGGGCCGCCCCCGGGCTTGTCTAGGCGGCCTGGCCGACTTGCTGGACCGGCATCTGCCGGAAGGCGACCCCCTGGCCGATTACGCCGGCCGACTGCGTCAGGCCGGCTTGGACCAGGTCGAGCTCCAGGGCTACTTGACCGGTTCGATCGACGCCGTGCTACGTCTGGGCCAGCCTCAGCGTCACCTGGTGGTGGACTACAAGACCAACCGGCTGGCCCCGCCCGACCAACCGCTGCGCCTGCGCCATTACACCCCCGACCGCCTGGCCGAGGCCATGATGGCCTCCCATTACCCTTTGCAAGCTTTATTGTACGAGGTCGCTCTGCACCGTTTTCTACGCTGGCGCCAGCGGGGCTACGATCCCGCCGTCCATCTGGGGGGCATCGCCTACCTCTTCGTCCGGGGCATGGCCGGGCCCGACACCCCGACGGTGGACGGCACGCCCTGCGGCGTCTTCGCCTGGCGGCCTCCGGTGGCCTTGGTCGAGGGCCTGGACCGGCTGCTGGCTGGGGAGTCGGCATGACGACGGACCAAACCTCGCTCGATCTCAGCATCGCCGCCACCGGTCCGCTGGTCGACTTCGGCCGGGCCGGGCTGATCGGGCTGGCCGAGACTCAGATCGCCCGCCACCTGGCCCATCTGTACGGCGAGTCGGATCAGTTGGTCATGTTGGCCGCCGCCCTCTCCGTGACCGCTCTGCGCGCCGGCTCGGTCTGTCTCGATCTGAGCCAGGTCGACCAGTTGGCCCCGGCCGTCGCAGACGGCGTCGAGGTCGATCTGAGCCAGCTCGAATGGCCGGCCCCGGACCTCTGGTTGGACCGCTTGCGACTCAGCCGCCTAGTCCGCTCCGGGCCCGACGGGCCGGGCGACCGCCCCCTGCGGCTGGTCGACCGTTGGCTCTATCTGGAACGGTCTTGGGCCGACCAGCAAGCCGTGGTCGCATCACTGCGCCACCGCCTACAGTCGAACGACCAGCCCCCCGATCAATTATGTAAATCATACATTGACGTTTCATGTCCGCCGAGCGCGCCGCCGGCTTCAGACGCCCAGGAGCGGGCCTGTCAGCTGGCCCAGCGCAGCCGCTGCCTGGTCATCGGCGGCGGCCCGGGCACCGGCAAGACCACCACCGTGGCGCGCGTCCTGGCCAGCCTCAGCCCGTCCCCGTCGCACCCGCCCCGGATCTGCTTGACCGCCCCCACCGGCAAGGCGGCGGCCCACTTGGACGCCGCCGTGCGGCGCAACCTGGGCCAACTCGGAGCGAGCTGGTTGGCCGACCAGATCCCGACCGCCGGCACCATCCACCGCGTCCTGGGCATCAAACCCTGGGGGGCGGTCGACTTCGGCCCCGACCGGCTCTTGCCGGTGGACTGGTTGGTGGTGGACGAGGTCTCCATGCTGAGCCTGCGTCACATGCGGCTGTTGTTGCAGGCCGTCCCGGAGCCGGCCCGCGTCGTCTTAGTGGGCGACCCGGACCAGCTGGCCTCAGTCGAAGCCGGGGCCGTCCTGGCCGACATCGTGGCGGCGGCCGAAGGCCACCCCGGTGAGGCCGCAGCCATCCCCTACGTCCGTCTCGACCACAATTACCGCTTCACCGGCGCACTGGCCGAACTGGCCGAACTGATTCGGGACGGCCGAGCCGAGGCGGTGGTCGAGCTGGTGGCCAGCCAGCCGGAGGGGGTCGAATTCGCCCCCCTCGACAGCGGGTCGCCGACGGCCGAGCTAGCCGCCTTGGACGGGCTGCGCCAGGAGGTGGTCGACTGCGGGCGGGCGGTGCGCCAGGCCCTGGCCGCCGCCGACTGGCCGGAGGCCCTGGCCGCCAGCGGCCGCCATCGCCTGCTCTGCGCCCACCGCCTGGGCCCCTCCGGGGTCTCCCACTGGAGCCGCTTGGCCGAGACCTGGCTGGCCCAAGCCCTGCCGGCCCCGGACCGCTCGGGGCTTTGGCCGGTCGGCCTGCCGGTCCTGGCCACCCGCAACGACGACGCTCTGGGCGTCTACAACGGCGACACCGGCCTAGTGGTGGACTTCGACGGCCGGCGGCGGGTCGTGCTCGACACCTCCAGCGGCCTGCGCCTGTTCGGCCCGGCCCAGCTGGAGGGCCTGGAGCCGAACCACGCCAGCACCATCCACAAGGCCCAAGGCAGCCAGTACGACGCTGTCAGCGTGGTGGTGCCGCCGTCCGGGGCCTCCCTGTTGACCCGCCAACTGCTCTACACCGCCGTCACCCGGGCCCAACGGCGGGTGCGCTTGATCGGCTCCCTGGACGCCATCCGGCAGGCCGTCCAACAACCCGCCCTACGCGCCTCCGGTTTGACCGAACGTCTGTTGGCCCCCCAATCCTGAGCCTCGGGCGCCCCGGAACCGGCCAGCGGCCGGAGCGGTCGCGGCGGACCGGGCCCTAAGGGTCAACCGGTCGGATCTCGGCCAGTCGACCCAGCGCCGCCGGGTCGACCTCACCGGACGCCTGCGCGCCAGAGGTTATCGACACATCACGGTTAGAAACCGTCGAGTCGCCGGGTCGAGGTCACAGGACCCCTTCGAGCCAGGCCCGGATCAGCCGGAAAGCGATCGAGGCCGGCCCGGGCAGGCGCAGGCTGCCGTCTTCGACGGCGCCGGGGATCTGGTCGCGCCGGAACCAACGGGCGTCGCCGATCTCACCCCCGTCGGGCGTCAGACGGGTGTCGACGGCGTGGGCGGCGAAGCCGAGCATGAGCGACCGCGGCATCGGCCAGGGCTGGCTGGTGACGTATCGGACGCGATCGACCACGAGGCCGACCTCTTCGGCGATCTCGCGCCGGACCGCCGCCTCCAAGGTCTCGCCGGCCTCGACGAAACCGGCCACCAAGGAGTAGCGGTCCTTCTCCCAGAGTCGCTGGTGGGCCAATAGCAAACGGTCCCGGTCGTCGGTCACGGCCACGATCACGGCCGGGTCGGTACGAGGGAATAAATCTTGTTCACAGACCGGGCACCGACGGGCCGCCCCGGCCTGTCGGATCGAGCTGGGGCCCCCGCAGCGGGGGCAATACGGCTCCAGCCGGTGCCAGTTGGCCAGGGCCACCGTCGCCAGGGCCACCGCGGCCTCGGCCGGCGGCAGCAACGGCACGGCCAGCCTGAGGTCGAGTCCGGGCTGTTCGACGGCCAGATCGCAGAACCAGCTGACGTCGCCGACGCCCCCCACCAGAATGTGCCGCTGATCGTCGTAGGGCTGGTCGCGCGACGGCCGTCCGGCCAGCCTGACCTCCTCCAAATCCGTCTGAGCCAGCCGGCCGAGAGCGGCCGGGCCGCCCATCAGCCAATGGTCGCCGTCCGGTTGGTCCCGTCCGACGTTGACCGACGGCCCCGGCCCGATCACAATGAGCGATCCGTTCGGGCTGTCCCAGCGTTCCCGCACCCAGGACGGATCGTCGCGCCAAGTGTGCTCGAAACGGTCGAACCCGAGACGGGGATCAGAGTCCACCATGGCTGAACCCTACTCCGGAGCGGGCCGACCGGACGGGGCCCGTCCCGCCCCAGCGGCGCGCCGATCCGACTCGGGCCGATCTCCCAGCGCCTCCAGCAAGGCGGTCAACTCGGCTCGGCCAGGCAGGTCCGCCACTAGGTCGAGCCGGTCCGATCGGACGTGGTAGAAGCCGGCCGCCACGCGCTCGACCGCGATCCCGACCCGCTCGGCCCAAGCCAAGCGGTACCAAGCCAGCTGGAGCGGGTCGGGCCGGCTGTGGCCGGTCTTCCAATCCAGCACCAGGAAGTCGGCCAGCGGGGGCGGCTCGGGCAGGTCGGCCCGCGCGTAGACGGCGTCGATCCGGCCCCGCACCAGGCGCCCGCCCAAGACCAGGGTGAAACTGTGTTCGACGGCGCAGGGTTGGACTTGGGCGAAGCGGCCGTTGGCGAAGCGGCGGCGCAGCTCCAGGCCCGGATCCCCGGCCGTCCGGCCGGTCGGCTCCCCCTGCTCGACCGGGTCGGACCAGTCAAGCAGGGAGGGGCGGTCCAAACGGTCCTGGACCCAGTCGTGGAAGCTCTGCCCGACCCGGCGGGCCGGGTCCTCCCGAGCCGGCCAGGGACGGGCCAGGGCGGCGGCGAAGGCGGCCGGGTCTTGGCGGGCCAACAGCACTTGGTGGGCGCTCAGGCTGGCCGGCAGCGGCACCGCCACGGCCCGCCCGGGCCGGGCCTCGGCTCGGCCCAGGACTTGGGCGATGGCCTGGTCCCAGACTTGGACCTGACGACGGACCTCGGCCGGGGCCAGGGCCAGTTCGCGCTCGACCTGGCCTCGTCCGACCGGGTCGCGCCGCAACCGAGTCACCTCCCGACGGGCTTGGAGCGAGTTCTCCCGGGCTTCCGGATCCTCGGCTGGGGGCCAGTCCCAACCGGGCTGGGCCCAGTCGATCGGGTTGACGGCCCCCTCGGCCAGCTCCGGCAGGTCGCCCGAGTCGGGGCCGACGCCTGATTCGCGCAGCAGGTCGAAGTAGACCGAGCGGGCCCGGGGGCGGGCCAGGCCGGCCGCCCAGTGGTGGGCGCTGGCGACCAGGTGGTGGCGGGCGCGGGTGATGGCGACGTAGGCCAGACGATGTTCGGCCAGCAGGGCTTGGCGGCGCATGGCCTGGCCGAACCGTTCGATCCCTTTGGCGTCGGCCCCCTCCAGCTGCGGCAAGGCGGCCCGATCGCCCCGTAATTGGTGCGGCAGCGCGGCCGGGTTGCGCAGTGGATTGTCGGTCACACGGCTGTTGGGGAAGACGCCCCCGACCAAGGCGGGCAGGTAGACGACATCCCACTCCAGGCCTTTGGCCCGGTGCGCCGTGATCAATTTGACCGAGTCGGCCGGGCTGGCCTCGGCCCGCTCCAGGCCGACGCCGAACTCTCGTTCGGCCTCCAGCCAGGCCACCAAACCGGCCAAGCCCCCGGCTGGATCGCCGGCCCCGAAATCGGCCACGGCGTCGCGGAAAGCGTTCAAATGGTCGCGCCGGACCCGGCCGACCGCCTCCGGCAGACTGGCTGTCTCGGCCTCCAATCCGGTCAGGGCCACGATCAGCTCGACCAGATCGACCACCGGGTCGAGCCGGTGGCTGGCCAATCGGCTGAGTTGACGCCGACAGTCCTTGAGGCGGGCCTGGGTCCGCGGGCTGAGATCCGGTCCAGGGTCGGCCAGGGCGCCGATCAAACTGACCGACTGGCCGTCTGAACCGGACGCGGCCGGGTCCGGTCGGTCCGACGTCTCGGCCAACCGTTGGGCCCGGCGGCCCAGCCGGGCCAGGTCCGCCCGGTCGAAGCGCCACTGCGGCCCGGTCAGGACCGTCACCAGGTCGGGATTGGACCAAGGTTGGTCGATCAGGCGCAGATGGGCCACCAGATGGGCCACCTCGGGCAGATCGAGCAATCCGCCCAAGCCGACCAACTCGACCGGCACGTCACGCCGGTCGAGGGCGGCCCAAAGTTCCCGTAGCTCGGCGTTGCCCCGGGCCAGGACCGCGATCCGGGCCCAGGCCGCGGCCTCGCCTCGGTCCAGGGCGCTGGCCACCCGATCGGCCACCCAATCCAACTCCTGGGGCCAGGTCTCGAAACCGGCCGTCTCGATCCGGCCCGGCCCGGCCGTCGGCAGGCAGCGCAACGGCTCGGCCGCCGGGGGCGAGTCGCCGTCGGCCAAGGCCTGTGCCACCCGGTTGGCGGCCGTCACGATCGCCTGGTCGCTGCGGCGGTTGACGGACAGGCTGAGACGGCGGGCCCGAGCGCCGGCGCGGTTGGTGAAATCGCCACAGAAAGCGGCCAAGTTGGCGGCCGAGGCCCCCCGCCAGCCGTAGATGGCCTGCCGCGGGTCCCCCACCGCCGTGACCGGGAAGCCGGCCCCGGCCGGATCCAGACCGGCTCCGAAGAGATCGCGCAAGAGAGCCGCCTGAGCGTTCGAAGTGTCTTGGTACTCGTCCACCAGGACGACGGCGAAACGGCGACGCAGGTCGCGCCCGACCTCGGGCTCGGCCCGCGCCAAGGCGATGGCCTGGGCCATCTGGTCGGCGAACTCGGCTAGACCGGCCACCTGTTTGCGGTGTCGGTAATCCTGTCTCAGGTCGAGCAATTCGAGCCGTTCGGCCACCGTCCGGAGAGTTTCGACGACGGCCGCCGTCGGTCCCCTGGGACCGGCTGGAGCGGCCTCCCAAAGCGCCTGCTCGGCGGCGCAGAACCGGCGCAGGTCGGCCTCGTCCACCAGATGGGTGGTCATGGCCGAGTCCAGGGCCAGGAGCCGGGTCGTCAGGGCGGCTGGGCTGAAGCGGCTCAGAGCGGCCAAGGACCGGTCCCATTCGACCACCGTCTGACCCGCCAGCCGATGGCGTCGGCCCTGGTCGAGCGGCCGACCGGGCCGCTCCTGGCCCAGCCAGGCTCCGTAGTCACGTGTCAAAGCGGCGGCGAAGGCGTCGTAGGTGGAGACGACCGGCTCGCCCCGGTCCTGCTCCCGATCGGTCCAGCCGGCCCGTTCCAAAGCCGCGCCGACCCGGTCGGCCAGCTCCCGGGCAGCTTTGCGGGTGAAGGTCAGACCCAGCGCCTGGTCCGGTTCGATCTGGCCGCTGGCCACCAACCAGACCACCCGGGCCGCCATCACGGCCGTCTTGCCGGAGCCAGCCCCGGCTTCGATCAGGACCGGTTCCAAGCCGGTGGCGATGGCGGCCAGCTGCTCGTCGGAGAAGGCGATGTCGAGCAGCCCGGCCAATTGCTCGGGGTCGCTCAAGCGGATCGGGCGGGCGGGGCTCACGCGTCCTCCACCTGGGATGGGCCGGCCGGACAGCTGGCTTTGAAGTGGCACCAGGCGCAGCCGGCCTGTGGCAGAGCCGGGAAGCGCCCCTCGGCCATCAGCCGACCGGCCCAGGCCAGACGGTGGTGGACCCAACTCGGCCAAGTCCGCGCCGGACCAACTCGGGTCGCTCCGGCCGGGCTCAGACCTTGGACCGGTTGGCTCTGCTGGCGCTGGGGCGACTGGTCCAGGCTGGGTTGCCGACGGAGGGTCGGCCAGGCCCCTCCAGGCCCGGCCGGGCAGCGTAGATAAACCAGCTCGGCGGCCGCCAAACTCGGATTCGGGCCCGTCGAATCGGCCAGGGCGCCGCCGCGGACAGCCAGTTGGTAGATCCCGAGTTGGTCGTCGGCGGCGGCCTGGGCGGCCGTGATCGCCTGGCGGGCGGTTTTGAAGTCGACCACTCGGATCCGCCCGGCCGCGTCTTGGTCGATCCGGTCGATCCGACCGACCAATTGGAACAGCTGCGAGCCCACGGTCAGATTGAGCTCAAAGGGGACCTCGAGCCCGATCAGACGCCAGTCGCCTTGGCCGTCCCGCCAATTCTCGAAGCGGTCCAGGGCCTGGCCGGCCGCCTGACGTTCGGCCTCTGCCCGCCAGCGGGCCGGAAAGTCGATCTGGGGCCAGTCCCGCTCCAAGCGCTGGTCAGCTTGAGAACGGTCGATCAGGCCACGGCCCAAGTCATGGACCAGCTGATGGACCAAGGCGCCGACGGCGGCGGCCGGCCCGGGCGGACCGGCCGCTTTGACTCGGCGATCCAAGAACCACTGCCTCGGACAGGTCAACAGGGCCCGCAGATGCGATCCGGTCAAACGCCAAGGGCCGTCCCCGCCCTCCGCCGGGGATGGCCGCCCCGACTCGGACGACTGGTCCAGGGCGGATCGCCCCGCTCCCCGGAGCGGACCGGCCCAGTCGGCGCCGCCCCGTTCCGGACTCCAAGCGGCCGGCGACGGCCGCTCGAAACCCGGTCGGACGGCCGGCTCGGCCCGGCCGGCTCGACCGTCGTCGTCGCCGTCCGGGCAGTCCTGGCCGACCGGCCACCACCGCGCCGGATCGGCCAGGCGGACCAGGGGCCGGCCGCTGACCGGGTCGCGCCGACCGGCCAGATCGGCCAAGCGGGCGGCGGCGGCCTGCCGCAGGCTGGGATGGGCGGTTGGGTCGAGGCAGGCCCGGCGCAACCCGCCCACCAGCTGATTCAAGCCGGACCAGGCCGCCTCAGCCGGCTCGGCCGGGGCGGTCGGTCCGCCCAGCTGGTCGATCAGACGGGAGGGCCGCAGGCCCTGGTCCTGGTTCTGATCCACGGCGGTGACCAGCAGAGCGTGGCTGGCCCGGGTGCAGGCGACGTAGAACAGGCGCCGCTCGGCCGCCAGCTGTTCCGTCGGGCCGAGCGGAGCGAAACGGCCGTCGGGCGACAGGTCGGTCAGATCGATCAGTTCCCGGGCCGAACGCAGGCTCGGCCAGACGCCCTCGCAGACCCCCGCCACCACCACGGCCCGCCACTGTCGGCCTTTGGCCCGATGGGCGGTCAGCACCGCCAGACCCTCCCGGCCGACCTCGGAACGGCCGCTGCGGTGGGGGATCTCCTGGCGCGCGACCTGGTCGATCAGGGCGGCCACCCCGGCCGGACCGCCGCTGTGGCTCAGGCCGTGGGCCAGATCGAACAGGGCGCAGATCAGGTCCAGCTGCCGGTCGGCGGCTCGAGCCTGGGCCGGACCGCGGCCCAGGTCGTCGGCCAGGGCCGCGGCCCAGGCCGAACCCTGCCACAGCTCCCACAGGGGCCCGGCCGGCCCCGAGCCCTGCTCGACCCGCCGCCGGGCCCGCCTCAGGCGGTCCTCCAGCTGGGCCAGGCCGCCTTCGGCCGCCGGGCTCAGGCCCACCGCCGGCCCGCTTCCGGCGGTCGCCCCAGCCGCCCAGACCGCCCGGTCGGCCGCTTCGAGGCCGGCCAGGGGCGAGGCCGCCAAACCGATCCAACCCGGCGCCGCGGTCGGATCGTCCTCCAGACACAGTCGGAGGGCCGTCAAAAGGGTGACGACGGCCGGCTGACCGGCCAGTGGGATCTCGTCCCAGGCCATCCGAACCGGCAGGCCAGCCGCCGTCAAAGCCGACCACAGAGCGGGGATCGGCCCGCCCGAACGCACCAAGACAGCCATATCGGACCAGTCCCAACCCCGCTCCCAGCGCCACTGGCTGAGCCGGCCCGCGATCAGCTCGGCCTCCGCCCGCGAACTGGGACAGACCGCCACTTCGAAGGAACCGGCGGCCGGGGGGGCCCCGGCGAACCAGTCGCTCCGACCCGCTGGGTCGGCGGGGCCCCGGGCCGCTTTCCGGCCGACCGGATCGACCGGAACCACCGATTCACCCGGATCGACCGGGTCCTCCCTCTGGTCGCCGGAGAGCGACCGGCCGGCTCGATCCGGCCCAGGCCGGGGCCGGGCCAGACCGGCTCGCAACCGCCGCTCGACCAGTTCGAGGCGGGGAGCCAGACGATGCTGCCGCCGTAATTCGACGACCGCGGCCGCCGCCGGAGCGGTCGAGCCGACCCAGTCGAAGACCGCCGCCGGCCGCGCCCCCCGGAACCCGCCCACCGTCTGACACGGGTCGGCGAAGACGATCAAACGGGCGACCGCGCCGGCCAGGGCCTCCAACAGCCTGATCTGACCCGGCTCGGCCTCCTCGAAGTGGTCGACCAAGACCAATTCGGCGTCCAGCCCAAGACCGTTCGACCCAGCGTTGGATTGGACCGCCGCTAGCGCCCCGGCCATCAGATCGGAGGCGTCGAGGTCGCCGTGCAAGGCCTTGACGTCGGCCTGATCGGACCACAGGCCGGCCAAGGCCCGCCAATCGGGCCGCCCGGCTGCGTCGGCGCGGGCCGCCAAGTCGGACGGCCGCCAGCCGAATTGACGCAACCGCTCCACGGCCTGACGGGTCTGCCGAGCGAAACGACGGGTGGGCCAGGCCTGGGCCAACTGCGCCGGCCAAGCTGCGGCCCCGCCTTGGTCGATCAGTTCGCGCCAGCGCTGGTCGCTTTGACTGGCGCTCAACCAGGCCCGCGCCGAGTCGGCGGTCCGCAGCAGACTGAAGGCCAGGCCGTGCCAGGTCGTGACCCGGGCCCGACCCCAGACCGCGGGGGCGCGGCGGGCCAGATCCAGGCGCAGGGCCTCGGCCCCGACGCGGTCGGGACTCACCAGGACGGCCCGCCAATCGGGCCGAGCCGACAGCTGGGCGGCGGCCGTGGCCACCAGGGCGGCGGTCTTGCCGGAGCCAGGGCCGCCCAAGACCAACAGACGGGCGCCGTCGAAGCCCATCACCTGGCGTTGGCGGTCGGTCGGTCGGAAGTCAGGCGCCGCTGCGATAGGCCGGTTGACCAGGCGGAAGACTGGCGGCTCGATCGACATGGAGCCATCAAAGCAGACCGCGCCGACAGTCCGTCCCAGCCCCTTCCCAGCCATCTGACACGCCCTGGTCCGACCCCTCGGTCAAGCTCGCATGGCCGGGCCAGATGTGGGAAGCTGGTCAGGCTCAGGTCCGCCTTGTCTGGTCCCACCGAGCCCAGGTCGACCGGGCCAGCGGCCACCCGGGCGGCCGATCGTCCAAAGATCAGGAGACCTCATGACAGACTCGTTGTCCCTCGGCGACGCCGCCGCCGCGCCGCTGGCCCCGCCCATCACGGCTCCGCCTCTGACCTTGGAGGCGCCAGCCCCGGTCAAACCGATCGCCGACACTCAGGCTCCGGCTCTGGCTCCCCAGGTCGAAGCCGCCCAGGTGCCCGTCCTAGATCAGAAGGTGGACGGCTTCATGGCCGCCATCGACCAGGCTCAGACCCGTTCGCCCGAGTTCTCGGCCCAGGCCGACGCCGTCCGGGGCATGGGCGACGTGGACATCCGGCGGGCCGCCGAAACCTCCAACCGACTGCTCAACATGCCAGTCAAGTCGCTGCGCGAGGGCGGCCTGGCCGAAGGCTCGACCGTGGGCAAGACCTTGATGGAGCTGCGTCGCACCATCGAGGACCTCGATCCGAGCCATGACGTCTCGCCGACCAAGAAGCTGCTCGGGATCTTCCCGGTCGGGCGCAAGCTAGAGGACTACTTCCGCAAGTACCAGTCCTCCCAGACCCACCTCAACGCCATTCTGCACGCCCTGCGGTCGGCCCAAGACGAGCTGACCCGCGACAATGTCGCCCTCAACATGGAGAAGCAGAACCTGTGGCAGACCATGGGTCGGCTGAATCAATACGTCTACATCGCCGAACAACTCGACCGTCGCCTGGCCGCCCGTGTGGCCGAGGTCGGTTTGAGCGACCCGGAGCGGGCCAAGGTCATGAGCGAGGACGTCTTGTTCTACGTCCGCCAGAAGCACCAGGACCTGTTGACCCAGCTGGCCGTCTCGATCCAGAGCTACCTCGCCATCGACATCATCATCAAGAACAACATCGAGCTGATCAAGGGCGTCGACCGGGCCTCCACCACGACCATCTCGGCCCTGCGCACGGCGGTCATCGTGGCCGCCGCCCTGGGCAATCAGAAGCTGGTCCTGGACCAGATCACCGCCCTCAACTCGACCACCTCGGAGATGATCCAGCGCACTTCCGAGATGTTGAAGGAGAATTCGGCCGCGATCCGCCAGCAGGCCTCCAGCTCGACCCTCGGTCTGGATCAGTTGCAAGCCGCCTTCCAGAACATCTACCAAACCATGGACACGATCGACAGCTTCAAGGCCGAGGCCTTGCAGTCGATGTCTCAGACCATCGGCGTGTTGGAGCAAGAGGTCGTCAAGTCGCGCGCCTACCTGGACCGGGCCCAGTCCTCTCAGCCCGTCATTCCGACCGACTTCGACGTCGATTCGATCCGCTGAGAGTCCTTTCCCGTGGCTTTGTTCGGCTGGATCAAAGGAGATGACGAGGCGGCGGAGGCCCCGGTGGTGCCGCCTGCTCCGACTCCGGCCGACATCGTCGCCGCCCTCGACCAGGTCGACCAGTCGGTGGACGATCCCAGCCTGCCGCCAGCGGTGGTGGCCCGGGTCCGCCGAGTCACGACCCGTTTGCGCCAGACCGTGCCCAGGATGGACAACTCCGGCCTGACCTCGGTCGACCAGTACGCCCTCGTCGCCACCGCCACCAGCTACCTGCCCGAGTCGCTGACCGGGTACCTCCGTCTGCCCCGCGACTGGGCCAACACCAGGCCGATCGCCCAGGGCAAGACCAGCTTGTTGATCTTGATCGATCAGCTCGATCTGCTGGGGGCGGCGGTCGACCGGATGTACGACGCCGTGCTGCAGAAAGACGCCCGCGCCCTGGTGGCCCAGGGACGCTTCCTACGTCAGAGATTCGCCCCCGAGGCGCCGGTCGCGACCCAGGTGGACGAACTGGGCGCCCCGCCCTCGGACAACCCGCTCGATCTGGAGGCCTGGTGACGGAGCCGGACAAGACGCCTGAACAGGCCATGGAGGAGTTCACGCAGGAGGCGCCAGCGCTCCTGTCGCGCGTCCTGGGCCAGCTGCGTCAGCAGTCCCAACGCCTGCGTGATTTAGGGCTGCCGGCCGCCGACCTGCCGTCAGTCGATCATTTCGATCTCAGCGGCCTCGATCCGCACGCCCCCGGCGCCTTCGGCCCGTTGAACCAGGCCGGCCGCCCGATCTCCGACTGGCCGGTCGGCCCTCCGGACGCCACCGGCTCGGCCACCTCCCCGGCCCCGGCCGACCTGACCCAAGCCGCCGCCGCCGAGACCGCGGCGCCGGTGGAACCGGAGCCGGAGCCCAAGACGCTGGAGGAGCTGCTGGCCGAATTGGACCAGTTGGTCGGCCTGATCTCGGTCAAGCAGGAGATCCACCGCCAATCCGCCATCCTGCGGGTCCAGGGCTTGCGCGCCAAGGCCGGTTTGAAAGACCCGACCGTGACCCGACACCTGGTCTTCGTGGGCAACCCGGGCACTGGCAAGACCACGGTGGCCCGTCTGGTCGGTGGGATCTACCGGGCTCTCGGCTTGCTCAGCCAGGGCCAGTTGGTCGAAGTCGACCGTTCCGAGCTGGTGGCCGGCTACCTGGGCCAGACCGCCATCAAAACGGCCGAGGTGGCGGCCCAAGCCCTGGGCGGCGTCCTCTTCATCGACGAGGCCTATGCCCTGGCCGGCGACCAATACGGCGAGGAGGCCATCAACACCCTGGTCAAGGAGATGGAGGACCACCGCTCGGACTTGGTCGTCATCGTGGCCGGCTACCCGGCCCCGATGGAGCGTTTCATCGCCGAGAACCCGGGCCTGGCCTCACGTTTCCGTACCACCATCGTGTTCGACGACTACAGCGACGACGAATTGGTCGGCATCTTCACCGGGATGGCCCAAAGAGACGATTACGACCTCGGGACTGATTCCATCGACGCCTTCCGGCTGGTGCTGGCCCAGCAGGTCCGCGACGACGGCTTCGGCAATGGCCGTTTTGCCCGTAACGTCTTCGAGGCCGCCATCGGCCGTCAGGCCTGGCGCCTGCGCGAGGTGGCCGATCCCAGCACCGACCAACTGCGCCAGCTCACGCCGGCCGACGTCATCGGGCCGATCGAGACCGACCCCGTCGAATGGCCGGCCGGACCAGAGTCGGTCGAGACGGAACCGACCGAGACGGAACCGGCTGGGACGAAGCCGGCCGAGGCGGACGATGCCTAGGCCCGGGCCGGCCGCCGGGCGACCCGCCCCGCCGCCGGGCGCTCCCTCCCCCGCCAGCGCCACCGCCACCCCGCCCGTCCCGGCCGGCCGCCCCGCTCCGACCGGGGGGAGCGGCCAGAGCCTGATCGGGCCGAGCGGCCGGCCGCGGCCCAGGCGGACCGCGGCGCCGACTCCCAAATTGTTGGGCCGTCTGCGCTGGATCAGCTTGGCCGTCATGGCGGTCGCCACCATCCTCAGTCTGCTGGCCGTGACCCTGCCGCCGGAACGGGCTCAGGACTTCAACACGGCCTCCCACCGCGGCGTCGGACTGCGCGCCTTGGAGACCGACTGGGCCCGGGCCGACGCCGCCGCCGCCGTCGCCTTGATCGACCCGGCGGCCGGAACCGGCCCGGCCGACGCCTTCAACGCCGCCATGGGCGACGTCCACCGGGGCATTCTGAGCGCCGTGAGCTCCGGTTGGGCCGCCTTCGACGATTTGGTGGCTCTGTCTCAAACGGCCATGTCCTACCAGGACTTGGTCGACCAGGCCTTACGGGTCCGCGCCACCGACCCGGCGGCCGGGCTCGACCAGGGCGCCCAAGCCCACCAGGTGGCCGGAGCAGCCTTGGACGTCCAGCTGGCCGCCTTGATCGAGCAGTCGGACCGGGCCGGGGCCGGGGCCAGACCGGGCTTCACCACCGCCGCGGCCGTCTCCAGCTGGGTCTGCGTCGCCCTCTTGCTCTTGATCCAGGTGGTGATGTCGCGGCGCACCCACCGGCTGATCAACCTGGGCCTGATCGGAGCCATGGCGGCTCTGATCGCCTTGACCTTCCAATCGTCGCTGTCCAGCCAACGGGTCTGGAACCAGTTGGACCAGGCCAGCGTCGCTGTCCAGTCCGTCCGTCTGATCCATCAAGTCGAGACCGCGGCCTGGACGGTGGCGGCGGCCGACTGCGGGGCGATCGGCCAGCCCGCGGCTTTCTCGGCCCAACACGACGAGGCCGGCCGCCGGCTGGGCCAGGCCAAGGTCTGGCTGGCCGAATTGGCCGACTCGGCCGTCGGACTGCAGCCGGCCTGGCCGGCTCTGATGGCGGCCTGGGACGAGATCCAAGCCGCCCACGACCGCTTGGAACCCCAGACCGACCCGGCTCAGGCGGCTGAGATCTTCGGCCTGAACGCCAGCTCGCCCTGGCTCGACCTGGTCGAAGCCAGTGCCCAGCTCGAAGCCGAGCTGGTGTGGCAGGTGGCCGACGGCGGTTTGGAATCGGCCCTCGAACAGGCCTCGCTGACCCTGCTCTTGGGCCTGGTCGGAGTCAGCTTGGCTCTGATCGGCTTCCGCACCCGATTGACGGAGTACAGGTGAGTCCGACCGCCCCCTGGCCGCCTGGCGCCCTGGACCGGCCGGCCCAACCTCAGCAGATGCTGGTCTACCTCGACCAGTTGGGCGAATGGCTGGGCCAACGCCGGGCCGAGTTGGACCGCCTCGACCGGGCTCTGGCCCAGCGGCCGTCGGCGGGGGCCCAGACCGGCGACCTGATGGTGGCCCTGTCGGTCTGGCAGGCGGTCCAACGTCGTTACCAAGACCTCCTCCGGGGCTGGGACTCCGGCCGGGTCGGAGCGGTCCAGCTGAGCCAGCTGTCGCAATTGATCTGGAGCCGGTTGGACGACGCCCAGCCTCAGCCCGTCTCGGCCCAGGGCCCGGCCGCCGGGCTGTCGGTCAACTTGCCCGAGGCCTGTCGGCTGTCCGACGCCTTGACCGCCCAGTTGACGGCCCAGCTCAGCCTGACCGCCTTGGACGGCCAGGCCTCGTTGCGTCTGTCCGGTCTGCGGGCCCAGGTCGAGCGTCTGCGCCAACAGGTCGAGTTGGAGCCGGCCGACGACCGGACCGATTGGCGCCGCCAGGTCGACCAGATGGCCGAATCCATCGACCAGTTGGCGGCCATGGCCGGTCGCGGCGGCGACATCGGCGGCCGTCTGGGTCCGATCGAGATCCAGGCCGCCCAACTCGAACGCGATCTCATCGTGGGCAACGCCCGTCGCCGCCGGTTGGCCCAGCTGACGGCCCAGGCCCAGGCCTTGCGGGAGCGTCTGGGCCAGCGCGAGACCGAGCTGGCCGCCCTGGTCGAACGGGTCCGAGGGCGGGTCCAACCAGCCCCGAAATACGCCCTGCCCCGGTTGGCCGCCCTCGGCCAACCGCCCGCCGACGAGGCCGAGTTGAATCTCTACCGGACCCGGCTGGAGACGGTGGCCCAAGCCCTGGACTTGGTCGAACGGGCCAATCGGGCGGCTTGGGACGACTGGACGGCGGCCGGCGCCGAGCTGACCCGGCTGCGCGACCAGGAACGGGGGGCCCGCCGACCGGACGCCGCCACGGCCGGTCTGGCCGACCAGGCCGAAGAGTTGTTGTCGCGTCGACCCACGCCGATGGCGGTGTTGCGCCCGATCCTGGACGCTTACGCCGCCGCCCTCGACCTGGACCCGGCGGCCGAGCGGACCGCCGCCCAGTCGGACGGCTCCGGCGGCGATCCGACCGATCCCACGCCACCGCTCCCGACGACTGATCGGAGGTCCGACCCATGAGCTGCGGACGCCCCGGCTGTCCCGGTCGCATCATCGACGGCTACTGCGACGTCTGCGGTCTGCCACCAGTCGGCTCGGACGGCTCCGGCGCCGGGCCGTCCGTCGCCCCAAGCCCTGGACCGGGCCGCCCGCTCAACCACCCGACCCCGACGCCGGCCCCGGTGGCCCCGCCGTCGCCTCGTCTCAGCCCTGGCCGTCAGGCGATGGGGCCGACCCCGTACCGGCCGGCCGGCCCCACCCCACCGGCCGGACCGGTCGGACCGCCGCCGACCGCGGTCCGCTGTCAGGCCCCGGGTTGCCCCGGTCTGGTCGAGGACGGCTATTGCACCATCTGCGGCGCCCCGGCCGGGCCACCGCCGCCGGCCCGTCCCTCCAGCGCCGTCCTAGCCGCTCCCCTGACCAGCCGTTTGGGCACCACCGCCTTGGGCTCAGCCCGTTTACGGGTCGGCGCCGGCCCGGTCTCGGTCAGTCGGGCGGCCACCTCCACCCGACTGCGCTCCGGACATCTCGGGGCCGGTTTGACCGAGGTGCCGGTGGAACCGGCCGGCGACCCGGCGGCGACCATCTTGACCGACCCGGCCATCCCGGAGGAGCGCCGGGTCTGCCCCAGCTGCGGGGCGGCCGTGGGCCGCTCGGACGAGACCGGGGAGGGCCGCTTGGAGGGTTTCTGCCCCCAGTGCCGTCAGCCTTACTCCTTCACCCCCAAACTGACCGTGGGCGAGTTGGTGGCCGGCCAATACGAGGTGCGCGGCCCCCTGGCTTACGGCGGCATGGGCTGGATCTACCTGGCCCAGGACCGTAACGTCTCCAACCGCTGGGTGGTGCTGAAGGGTCTGCTCAACGTCGGCGACGCCAACGCCCAGGCCTCCGCCATCGCCGAACAGCGTTTCTTGGCCGAGGTCCAGCACCCCTTGATCGTCGAGATCTTCAACTTCGTGACCCACCGCAACGCCGCCTACATCGTGATGGAGTTCGTCAACGGGCGTTCGGTCAAGCAGATCTTGAAAGACCGCCGTTCGGCCGCCGGCACGCACGACCCCCTGCCGGTGGACCAGGCCATCGCCCTCATCCTGGGCGTCCTGCCGGCCTTCAATTACCTGCACCAGCGCGGTCTGCTCTACTGCGACTTCAAACCCGACAACCTGATGCACCTGGACGACACCGTCAAATTGATTGACTTGGGCGGGGTGCGCCGGATCGACGACGACGTCTCGCCCATCTTCGGCACGGCTGGCTTCCAAGCCCCCGAGGTCCCCACCCAGGGCTGTTCGTCGGCCTCCGACATCTACACCATCGGGCGTACCCTGCTGGTCTGCTGCGCCGAAGTCAAGGGCTATCAGACCACCTACCAGACCACTCTGCCGCCGGTCGAGGAGCTGCCCAGCCTGGCCCGGCACGACTCCCTCTACCGTTTGATCGCCCGGGCCTGCGCCCCCAGTCCGTCCGACCGTTTCAGCTCGATCGACGAATTGCGGGTCCAGCTGTTGGGCGTCCTGCGCGAGGCGGTGGGCGTCGAGCGGGGCTCGGTGGCCACCAGTTCGGCCGTCTCCGAGCTGTTCGAGCACCCCACCGTGGCCTCGGACAGCTTCGACTGGTCGCATCTGCCGCGGCTGAAGCCGGATCCGACCGATCCGGCCGTCGACTGGCTGGCCAGTTTGGCCCCCTTGCCGCCGACTCAACGCGTGGCCGCCCTGGGCCGACCGCCGGTCAACTCGCCCGAGGTCGAGTTGGCCCGCTGCTGGGTGGGGTTGGAGCTGGGCGACGCCGCCTTCGTGGACCAGCGGGTGGAGGCCATGTTGAGCGTCGACCCGTGGGAGTGGCGGGCGGCCTGGATGGCCGGCGTCAGCCTCTTGCAACAGTCGCAGTGGAACCAGGCCCAGTCCTATTTCAACGCCGTCTTGGGCCAGGTGCCCGGCGAACTGGCCCCCAAGTTCGCCCTGGCCGTGGCCTGCGAGGTGGGCGGCCAGCCCGACCTGGCGGAGAGTCTGTACGGGGTCTGCGCCGCCACCGACACCAGCTATCTGACGGCGGCCGGCTTCGGCCTGGCCCGGGTCCGGGCCCGGCGGCGGAGCCCGGACGGGCAGCTGACCGACCTGGCCTCGGTGCTGTCCGCCCTCGACCTGATCCCGGCCACCGCCCGCGGCTATCTGGAGGCGCGCCGCTTGGCCGCCACCTATCTGGTCACCTACGGCCAGGGGCTGCCCGCCCTGGAGCTGGCTTTGGCGGCCTGCCAAGCCGCCAAATTGGACCCGGTGGCCCAAGCCAAG
>JAIRYW010000050.1 GCA_031267645.1 Propionibacteriaceae bacterium | reverse complement strand
CTGGGGCGCCTCGCGGGCCACCAGCTGGTCTTGCAGCCGGGTGAACTCCGCCAGCGTGATCAGGGCCAAAGATTCATCGACGACCGGAACGCCGGCGTCGTCGCGGACGACGGCAATGGGGTCGACCGCGCCGCCTTGCCGGCCCCGGCCGGGGTTGTGCGGTCTCATGCCGGCCAAGACGGGGTTGCGCAGCAGCCCGTCGACGGTCTGTCGGCTCCAAGCCGTGTCGCCCGATGTCCGCCGGCCGGGCAGCGGCGCGCCGGCGGCGGTCAGCCAGCGGGCGATGGCGTTGACACTGTCGCCGCGCGTCGCCATCGCGACCGCTTGAGCCAGCCAGTGGACGCGGTCGGGGTCTTGGGCCAGGATCTTTCCCGGGCCGTCCGGGTTCACGATGGAGGCGTAACCGAAGGGGACGCCGCCGCCGGGCCAACGGCCGAGCTTGAGCAGTTGGGCCCGAGCGGCCCGGACCCGGGCCCGCATGGCCTCGGCCTCCATCTCACCGAACACGGCCAGCATGACGGCGAAAGCCCGGCCTTGGGGGCTGGTCATGTCGATGGGGTCGTCCACGGCCACCAGTCCGGCGCCACAGCGTTGGAGGGTCTCGTCGGCGCGTAAGAAGTCGAGCACCCGGCGGGCCAGCCGGTCCACCTTCCAGATCACCACGGCGTCGAAGCCGCCCGTGGCCAACAGCGCGGCCCAACCACGACGGTCTTCCGGCCGGTTGACGGTGGCGGACACGCCGTCGTCCACGAACTCGCCCACCACCTCCCAACCGCGGGCTTGGGCGTAGCTGCGACAGGACTGCAACTGACGGGCGATGGAGACGGATTCTTCTTTGGTGACGGACAGCCGGGCGTAGAGGACGCAGCGGCAGATTTTATCTATATTCACGAGTAGCACGCTGCCTTGCGGCGGCTGTTGATATGTGCCATGGCGCTCGTATAGGGATAGCGCCATATGGCGAGATTTCTACACGCAGGTGAAGCGAAGACCCGGTCGTGTCACGTCAATTCAGCTAGCAGTTTCCAGAAAGCTGCCTCGGTGATTATGGGGATACCGTAATCAGCGGCCTTTTTGGCTTTACCCGACAAGCTGTCGGGATCGGCCGCCACGACCACCGCCACCTTCTTGGTCACGCTGGGATGGGGAGTCAGTCCGGCTCGGCGGGCTAGCCGCTCCATCTCATCCCGAGGTTTCGACATGTCACCGGTGAACACGACCATGTCACCTGTGGCCAATTGGAATGAGGAGACCGGAGCCGCGGCAGTGGGGCGTCCCGCATCAACTCCCCTCTCGAGGTCATGCCAGGCCTGATCGAGCGACTGCCTCACCATCTCGGGTCCGAAGCCCAGCAACCGGGCCACATTCGTCAAATCGTCGATCTCGCCGGCGGTCACCCGACCGTCGGCCCAGGCGGCACGCGCCAGAGCAGACAGATAGTCGGCGTTGAGGATCAGCGCGGTCGGCCGGTCGATGCCGAGTTCACCGGCCAACCGAACCAGTTCATCCCCCTCTCGGATGGACAGGACCCGATCGATCAAAGCCCGGTCCAGCAGGGCCAGGTATTCGATGTGCTCGTCTGGGCCGGCGACTGGCGGCAATCGGACGGCCAACCGGTCCAAATAAGGCACATCGTGCGGACCGGACTGGCCCCGTTGGACGCAGGCGACACCTCCTGACGGCAAGGTTGGCAAAGCGACAGTGGACAGACGTCGCTTGAGCTCAAGACGGGCTCCCAGCTGACCGAAACCACCGTAGGCGGGTGCCAGGGCTTGGAAGAGGGCTGCCGTGGCCCGAGCGTCGGCCAAAGCCGAGTGGGCGGCCTGATTGACGACACCGACTTGATCGCAGCAGGCTTCCAAAGTGCGCCGAGCTCCGGGGAGGACTTGTCTGGACAGACTCATCGTGCATAGGCAGGCCTCGTACGGCACCGTGGCGGTGACATGGCCGGCCCGGTGGAACTCAGTCTCCACGAAACCAGCGTCAAAGCGGACGTTGTGTCCGACGATGACACGGCCCCTCAGCAGCTCTGCCAAATCACCCGCGATGTCGGCGAAACGGGGAGCGTCCAGCACGTCTCGAGCCTTGATCTGATGTATGTCGACACGTCCCAAATCACGATCCGGGTTGATCAACGTCGACCACTCCCCCTCGACCGAACCATCCGCCCGCAAACCGACGGCCGCGATCTCAATGATGCGGTTATGACTCGGCGTCAGACCAGTCGTCTCAGTGTCTATGACGGCGTATCCGTGCTTCATATTCCGCCCGCTCCTATGAATGCGATCACCCGACATGAACACTACCTCGTTCGTTTCCACAACTGCGTCCAAGCGGCGGTCGTCGGTCTGGTCCGCTGCCATGCCAATCAGCCTGAGTGGATGTCCACCGCGTTTTCGACCAGACGGGGTCGCAACGATCCCTCGACCACAGCCGGCGGGGCCGAATAACAGTGGCACCGCACTCTTACAGGCGGAGGGCATGCTCGGGTTGATCGCCACCAACACCGTCGCTCAA
The DNA here is from genome assembly GCA_031267645.1 of Propionibacteriaceae bacterium. Classification (GTDB taxonomy): domain Bacteria; phylum Actinomycetota; class Actinomycetes; order Propionibacteriales; family Propionibacteriaceae; genus WQYJ01. Next base: position 9,161 of record JAIRYW010000050.1, on the reverse strand, counting down.
GGCGACACCCGCGAGGTCGGCCTGGACGCCATGGCAGCCGACGGCTTCATCATCACCCGCGCCATCCAGTCCCGGTCCTGGCCAGCCTCGAGCGCCAACCTGGAATACGCCGCCGTTTGGGGCACCCTCGCTTCCGTCTACGAGGCAGCGCCCAGAGTGGCCGACGACATCCCCGTACGCCGCGTCAGCACCCTGCTCGAACCAGCCGGACGAGTCGAAGGGAATCCAATCAGGTTGGCCGAGAATCAGGGCATAGCCTTCATCGGCTGCTACGTCCTCGGTATGGGTTTCACGCTGGAACCAGAATTAGCGCAAAAGTGGATTGACGCTGATCCCCGCAACGCTGAGGTGCTCTTCCCCTACCTCAACGGTGAGGATCTCAACTCCCGCCCCGACTCCTCAGCATCTAGATGGGTGATTAACTTCGGGGACCGTTCTGAGCAAGAGGCGACGACATATCCACTACCGTATGCACGACTCAGAGACACCGTGAAGGAGTGGCGCCAGGGCCGCGGCATCGCTTCATACCGCGAACTATGGTGGCAATTCGGGGCTAATCGCGTTGGGCTCCAAAAGGCAATTGCAGATCTGCCTGACGTGTTAGTCATCGCTCGTGTCAGCAAGACAGTCATGCCGGTGCGGGTTCCAACAGGTCAAGTCGCGAGCGAACAGCTTGTTGTCTTTACCTCCGCTAGCCACGGTGATCAGGCAGTCTTGTCATCAAGCCTGCATCAGCTTTGGGCGATCACTTACGGGTCGGGAATGCGGAATGACCCACGTTATACACCCTCGGATGTGTTCGAGACGTTTGCCCGCCCAGCCACGACCAGCCGACTGGAAAGCGTCGGACGGATTCTCGACAGCGATCGGCGGGAAATGATGCAGCGACGGAATCTGGGATTGACTAGCCTTTACAACATGATGAACGACCCGGATGTCGCCTCAAACGGCGACACCGATGTGGCTCGGCTGCGTGATGTCCATGTGGAACTCGATGACGCGGTTTTGGACGCTTACGGTTGGTCGGACATCGACTTGCAGCGTGGTTTTCACGTCTTCCGGCAAATGCGGCGCTGGACTGTCGGCCCCGCCGCCAGGACCGAGATCCTGGATCGTCTCTTGGAAGAGAACCACAACAGAGTCGAGCGACAGTAGCCCAAGGGCCGAAGCGGAGCGGTCTACGATCCATGCTCCTCGCTGGCACGACGATGGTTCTCCTCCAGCAATCGGTCGAGGACCTCCAACGAGGCCGGGCCGGAGAAGGTCCAACGTTGCGCCCCTCGATAGATGTGGAACCCGTGGTCAAGGCGTACGTCACCCCAACCGTAAGAAGCCATGGCGGCCACGTCTAATTCCCTGTGAATGGAACGAAGACGAGCCACGTCAGCGTCTGCACTGTCCAGCACGTCTGGATCGTTGATGAGGTTGTAGAGCTTGGTGAGTCCCAGATTCCGTCGCAGCATCATCTCCCGTCTCTCACCGTCGAGGGTGGCCCCGATAGTGTCCAGGCCCGTCGTCATGCTGGGTCGAGGGAAGGTTTCGAAAACATCAGATGGCGTGTAGCGAACTCTGGTCTCCAACGTCGATCCATAGGTGATCGCCCAAAGCTGATGCAGGCTTGATGACAAGACTGCCTGGTCGCTGTAGCTACTGGAGGCGAAGATTCCGAGCATGTGGCTGAAGACCTGTCCCGTCGGAACCCTTAATGGCATGACAGTCTTACTGACAAGAGCGATGACTAACACTTCAGGCGACTTAGAGATGGCCTTCCTTAACATTGGACGAGCATTCCAGAACTTCCACCACTCGTTGACCATACGCGGGTATTTGGCTGCATCCTTGACAATACGTTCAGGCTTGACCGTGGAACTCACTCGGCTCCAAGGAAGCTTGTAGGAAACGGCGGCATCAGCGGTCATCTCGCCGAAGTCGATTACCCAGCGTGAGGCTGAGGAGTCCGGACGGGAGTTGAGATCCTCACCGTTGAGGTAGGGGAAGAGCACCTCAGCGTTGCGGGGATCAGCGTCAATCCACTCTTGCGCCTCATCGGGGGTGATGACGAAGCCCATGCCGAGCACGATGCAGCCTTGAAAGGCGATGCCTTGGTTTTCCGCTAGTCGGATGGGGTTACCTTCGACTCGTCCGGCTGGTTCGAGCAGGGTGCTGATGCGGCGCGCGGTGGCGTCGTCAGCCACCCTGGGTGCCGCTTCGGTGACGGGAGCGAGTGTGCCCCACACGGCAGCGTACTCAAGGTTGGCGCTGGCGGCGGGCCAGGAACGGGATTGGATGGCGCGGGTGATGGTGAAGCCGTCGGCGACCATGGCGTCCAGGCCGACCTCGCGTGTGTCGCCCTGGGCGAGAGTGTTGGTGGCGATCAGACCGAGGGTGCCATTCCCTTGCAAGAGAGACGTGGCACGCAGGAAGAAGTAGGCCACCAGGTCGGCGCTGCCCCGGCGACCGTCGGCCAGCACGTTGACGAACCAGTCGCGCACATCGGCACCCATGGCTCCGGTCAATTTTTGACCCCCCAGGAACGGCGGATTCCCAACGATGGCGTCGAAGCCACCCCGTTCCATCACGTCCGGCACGGCCAGAGCCCAGTGCAGGCAGCGCCAGCGGTGGTAATCGGTCACGACGGTGGGGGTGAGACCTTGGTCGATGATGGAGTCCAGCAGGGCGGGGTCTGGCTCACCGCCGCGGGGTGGATAAGCCAGGCTGGCTGCGATCTCCAGGTTCTCGTAGGCCTGGTCCAACTTCCGGCCGGGTTTGCCGCCCAGAGGGAGACCGGCGGCGATGACGCCGTCGGCCAACTTCTTGACTTGAACCAAGTCGTTCTCGTTCTGGTCCAGCAGGCGGCGCTTAGCGTCGGCGGTGCGGCCGGGGTCCTTCTCGCTCACCTCGGTGGACAGGCGTTGGCGGCGCTGTCTCACCTTCTTGATCACGCCAGTCAGGTCGACCCGCTCGGCCGGGCGCTGGTCGGCCCCGATCAGGAAAAGGCCCTCTTGGGCGGGCCGGGCGGCCGGGTCGACGTGGAGGGCTTCGATCTGCTTCAGGTCGGTGACCCCGAGCAGGGAGTTGCCGAGCAGCACCTTGTCGTCCACGAAGCTGAAGGGCAGGTTATGGTCGAGCGAGACCAGCCAGAGGGAGAGCTTGCACATCTCGACCGCCATCTCGTTGATGTCCGCGCCGTAGAGGCACTGGGCGACGACTTCGCGGATGGCGTGGATCTCGAGTTCGTGCGGGTTGAAATGGCTGGAGACGCCCTCGGCCTGCCAGGCCTCGACCAGTTCGCGGGCCAAGAAGCGGGCGGCGGCCACCAGGAAGGCCCCGGAGCCGCAGGCGATGTCGGCCACGCGCAGGTCGAGGATGGCGTCGGAGGAGATCCGTCTCCACTGGGAGCGGTCGCCGGTCTGGTGCGGACCGGGTTTGAAGACCAACGGCTCCAAAGCGTGTTGGACGATCTCCTCGGCCAGGGAGCGGGGAGTGTAATGCGCTCCGGCGTTCCTGCGCGACGGGGTCTCGGCGACGAATAGGTCCCCTTTCAAGACGACGGTCGGCCGGCCGCGCAGGTCGCGTCTGATGGCGCCGATCCAGGGCCGTAAGCGGTCGCGCACACCGGTTTTGGGAGTGACTGACAACAGGGCCCGTTCGGCGTCTTCCATGAGGTCGCTGGAGCCGAGGGCTTTGGCCAGCGCCGCCTTGGTGGGCGGTTTGGCGGCGGGTTGGTTCTCCTTGACCCAAGCGATGACGGCTTCGGCCAACTCGGTGTGGTCGGTCCGCTGGTCGGCCAGGGCGGCCAGGGTCTCAAGGGGGATCTCCGGTTCGGCCCCCTCGGCGCCGGGCAGACCGATGACGATCTGCTCCGCCTGGCGGCAGGTGTGGCCGAGCAGGCCCTCGTAGATGTAGCCGATCTGCTCCACGTCGATGTCCCGGAAGGAGATGCGGCGGGCGTCTTGGCCTTTCAGCTTGGCCACCTGGACGGCGCGCAGGACGTGCAACATGACCCGGTCGGACACCGTGATGGTCAGAGCGCCTCGTTCACCCACGGCGGTCAAGAAGGGAAAGCGGGTCGGGTCGAACAAAGAGCCGCCGTAGGCGGGCAGACGCATGTCCTCGAAGGAGGCGCCGGCGTAGAGGGCTTGGCTGGTGGCGAGCAGTCGGTGCCAGGTCAGGTGGGAGGCGTCCATCGCCTCTTCGCCCTCGTCGCGGGCCCGGGACTCCAGGTCGTCCAGAACCAGAGCCAAGCCGTAACCGTTCTCAAACAACTGGCCTTGGGGTAACAGGCCGCGCTCCTCGGCGAAGAGCAGGAAGACCAGGCGCATCATCACGGTGACGACGGCTTGATAGATGGTGTCGCCGTCGGCCGGCAGCGGATCGGGTTCGCCGCGGCGGCGGGTGTCGCGGGCGGCCTCGGAGAAAGCGGACACCACCAATTCGACGGCCCGACGGATCTGCACGCCGAGAGCCTCGGTGATCTCCTCGGCCGCCAGCACAGACTCGGCGAACAAGGCGGGCAGGCGGTCTTCGGGCTTGCCGCCCAGCAGACGGCGGATGGAGAGCAGTTCGGCGAAGGCGTCGCGGGTGGCGGCCTCCTCGATCCAGGTCTGGGAGTCGACCACTCCGGAGGCGGCCATGCCGCCGGCGGGAGCTGAGACGATGGCCCACCAACGGCCATCGGTGACCAGACCGATGGAACAGGTGGACCCGTCGACCCGCAGCATGGCTTCCAAACGGTCGATGGGACTGGTCGCCCAGCCGTCGGCCAGGACGTCGCGCAGCGACCTGACCGGATCGATCACCAACACCAGGGCGCCGGCCGAGTCGGGCCCGGTCAAGGCCCCGCTGGCGGCCACCTGATGGCGGCGGTCGGCGGACTGGGCCCAGTGGGTCTGGGCCAGACCAGGGCGGTCGGCGGCGGTCGAATAGTGGTCGCCCCAACCAAGGAGCCGCCGCAGCACCACATCGACCCAGTGGTCTCGGGCCGCTCGATAGGCTTCGATCGCGCCGGGCTGGTCGGGAGTCTGATCGAACTCGTCCCAGGCCTTGTCAAAATCTGGCTTGGCTTGGCGGAGCGCGTCGCGGGCTTCGGCCGTGATGGAGGGCAAACCCTGCGGATAGACCCGCTTCAGCGGCGGCACGGCCAGGAACGGACCGTCGCAGTCGACCAGGGTCAGCCAGGCACGGTGCAGATCGGCGGCGGTGCGCGAGGGCAGTCGGTGTCTCAACGATCGGCCCGATCTGTTCGGCGAAGCCGATCCGCCGTGTTTGGCGGTGGGGACAGAAGATGGACGTCTCATCGGGTGGCCTCCCAAGCGGCGGCGTCTGACGCGGTGACGGCGAACACCAGGGCGACCGCCGACACATAGGGTTTGACATCGGCGTAACGGTCCCGGATGCCCGCGATCTCGCGGCGCTCCTCATCGTCCAGAGACAGCAAACGGTCCTCCATCTGGCGGATGTCGTGCAGTCGCTGTCGCCGCTGGTCGTCGGAGAACAACATTGCCTGCTGTTCTTCCTCTTCACCGCGCAGACGGCGCAGCGACTCGCTCAGATTGAGACGGAAAGCTTTGAAGATCTCCTCGGCCCGTTCCACGTCGGCGGCTTGACGTTTCTCCAGACTGTCCCGCACCCCTGCCTGTCTGGTCTCGGCCCGGCGAGCCATCGCCCTCCTCAACCGCTTACGCGCCCGCCCGCCGTCGGCTTGCCAATCAGCCTCCAAATGACGGCGCACCGCCAGACTGGCCAAGGTGAGCCGACCGGGGTCGAGCGCCCGGTCGAGCAGGTCCTGCACCTTCTCCTCGGCCAGGTCGTGGCCTCTGAAACGAATGCCGGTGACGAACACCTCCTCGTGCAGCCGCAATCCGCCTCGGCCCACCAACACCAGACGAGACAGGGCGGCGACGCAGGACTCGTTCAGATCGGGCACGACCACGGCCGTGACCCGATTGACTTTCGAATCGGAGCCGAACAGGCTGGCGCGCAGGGTGCGGGCGGCCTTCTGCATCAGGGCATGGCCCAGATGGACGTACACCAGATCGGGCTTCTGTCCAGCGGCCTGGTCGAAGGTGATCGGACGAAGCTGGTCTGGCTTCAGCCGAGTGGCGACACCGGCCAGCGTGGCCCGCCAACTGTTGGATCGCCGCAGGGCGGGCGGCACTTCGAACACTTCGGCATCAGTGTCCTGGTGACCGGTCTCCATCAGGGTCGGCTCGTTGGCGATCCGCAGCGCCGTGTCCACCACGCGGCGGCTGGAGGCCGGGGTCAGGTGCATGGCCTCTTTGCGGTCGTCGTAGGTGCGCCCCAACTCGGTCAGTTGGCGGTTCAGCTCGACACCGCCGGCCAAGACCTGGTTGATCGCCTCGTTCGTCGCCGCCTGTGCCTTCGACTGCCGCCGCTCGTTCCGCGGGCCGAGGAAATGCTGACTGATCTTGTCGTCTATCAGAGGATTCACCACCCCCAGATCATCCGCCTCGGTGGCCATCTTCCGGCCTATCCGGCGCAGGAAGGCGGTGTCGCCCGCGTACAGGCTGCCCTTCGAATCGGGCGCGAAGTAGAACACCTCCGGGGCCTCCCGCTGTCCGTAACGATCGATCCGACCAATGCGCTGCTCCAGACGGGAGGGATTGAACGGCACGTCGAAGTTCACCAGCCGATGGCAGTAATCCTGCAGGTCGATACCCTCCCCGGCGGCGTCTGTGGCCACCAGCACCCGGACGGGGTCCTCGACCGGATCGGCGGTGAAGCGGGCGCGGATCATCTCGCGCTCCTCGGGCGGGGTCGAGCCCTGGATGACTTCCAAATGGTCGCCGTATCCCTGTTGCTCAAGCACGTCCACGATCCAGGTCAAAGTGTCGGCGTACTCGGTGAACACCACCACTCTCTCATTGCTCCAGCGCTGGCCGTCCGGCCGGCAGATGGCGTTCAGGGTCGTCAACAGCGCCGTCAGGCGGGAATCGGGGCGGTGCTCGTGTCCTTGGCCCCAGGCGATCAGCCGGTCGACGTCTTTCCGTCTGGCCGCCGCCAGTGGATCGTCCCGTTTGGCCTGCCGCAGAGTCTCGAACTCGGGCTGCGTGAACAGGCCCTCCTCCTCGTCGGACTGACCCGACCCCATGACCTCGGCGTAGTAGTCGTCGTCCTCAGCCCAGCCGGACAGTGGAGCCGAGGCGGTGTAGGCGGCCAGAGTGCGAGAGAAGGCCCAGGGGCTGGAGAGGAAGCGCTTCTTCAGCAGCAGCCCGGCGATGTCGAGAGACTTCTTCCCCTCGTCAGCCGCTGACGCCTTCAGCGACTTGTCCAACAGGTCGAACATCTCTTCTTCCTGTTGTTCAGCGGTGAATAGGATCGTCTTGATGACGCGCGGTTTGAAGCCCAAGTCTTTGATCTGAACCTTCAACCGCCGTACGGCAACTTCGCCCAAGGCCCGCTGGTCGATGTCCGCGCCCCGGGAGAAACGGCGGGAGTCGATCATCTCCAGCAGCGCGGTGAACGACTCCGAATAACCATTGTGCGGGGTGGCGGACAGGAACAGGCGATGCTCGCAGTGGGCGGCCAGCTCTCGCACCGCCAGGGTCCGCTTCGAGTCGACCGCGTAGCCGCGACTGGCCCCCAGCGCGGTCGGGGCCGACGGGGCGACGTGGTGCGCCTCGTCCACCACCAGCACGTCGAAGGCGTATCGCCGTCCCGAATCAGCTTGGCCGGAACTGCTCAAGACTTCCCGCAGCAAGCGCTGCGCCCGGGTCGAGGGCAGCCAAGCCATCGACACGATCACCCGCGGGAACAGACGGAATGGGTTCGCCGCCAAACCGAAGGTGCGACGCGACTGCGCCATCCGCTCCGAATCCACGATCACGAAGTCGAGGCCGAACTTCTCACGCATCTCGTCTTGCCACTTCAAACTCAAGGAAGGCGGGCAGACGACGATCACGCTACGGGCGCGGTGTCGCAGCAGAAGCTCTTGGATGACCAGACCGGCCTCGATGGTCTTGCCCAAGCCCACGTCGTCGGCCAACAGCAAGTTCGTCCGAGGAGACTCCAAGGCTCGACGCAACGGTTCGAGCTGGTGCGGCTCCAGATTGGCCCCCGAACGGAAGGGCGATTGGAACGCCTTGGCGTCGGCGCTGGTCACAGCCCCCCAGCGCACCGCGTCGATGAACGCGCCCAGCTGGTTCGGATCGTCGAACGACTCGGCGTGGATGACTTTCGGCAGCCCTTGCTCGGGCACCACGGTGTGGCCGATCTCCAGCTCCCACACCACTTGGAGGTCCTCGCCCAAGCGATCCTCTTCGAGCGACTGCAGCGAGACGACGTGTTGGGACTCGGCCTTGGACTCGTCGGCTGGGCTGCGCGGCAGACCTTGTTCCACCACATCTGTCACCGCCCAAGTCGCGCCCCGAACCTCCACCACCCGACCAGGCTCCGGCAGTTCAGGGCGGGCTGACTGGGCAGGCTCGACGTCGAGAGCGTGTGAGGTCATGTGGCACCAATTCCGGCAGAGTCGATTGAATCCAGGCCAGTCTAATGATCACCCCCTTTCCACAGACCAGGCCACGAGCCGGAACCCGCGCGCGTCCGGGGCGCCGTCAGAACCCCGTGCCCGTCCGTTGTCCACAGCCCAGTGTCGGCGAACGCCGCAAGACACTATGGTGGTGTGCGACCAGGTCTTTCGACGCCACCTCAGCCTCGACCTCCAGCACCCCAAGGCGGCTGACACGGAGCCGACCGACCAGGCCGTTCCGTCCATCATGACCATCCCCAGGCCCCCGGCCCCGTTCCTCCAAGGAGTGTCACCATGATCCGACCAGTCACCTGGCGTCGATCAACCCTCGCCGCCATAGCCCTCTGCGCCACCCTGCTGGCCGGCTGCTCCACCGACCAACCGTACGAACCGCCCACCGGCCCGACCACCTCCGAGCTGCCGTCCGACTCCGGACCATCGGAGTCGCCCAGCCCGACGCCGGACGGACCCCAACCGGCCGAGCACAGCCAATACTGGACCGACAGCCAACTGGCCGCAGTCGAAGTCGTCGAGAGACATAAAGCGGCCTACGCTTCGATCAGCCGAGGAGAGACACTGCACGGAGACCAGTTGGATCTCGATCCGCTCTGGCAGGTGGCGACCGACCCGGAATGGGAAGAGACCAGTCTGTATCTGAGGAACTGGCTGG
>JAIRYW010000044.1 GCA_031267645.1 Propionibacteriaceae bacterium | reverse complement strand
GCCCAAGCCAAGATCGAAGTCAAGGTCTACCAGCGGGGTTTGGACCTGATCCGGGCGGCCGGCCGTAACCAGCCGGCCGGCCAGCTCGGCGGCGTCCCCTTGACCCGGCCGGCCCTGCGCCGCCAGCTGGAGCGGACCCTGCGCGACTGGGCCGGCTTGGAGCAAGATCCCAAGCGCCGGGTCGAGTTGATCGACCAGGCCAACCAGACCAGAAGGTGGACCCTGACATGAGCCAGACCGATCCCACCGCCGCCGGCTCCGGCGACGATCAGCCGACCCCGGCCGACCAGCTGGACCAGACTCTGGGAGTGGTTTGGACCGGCCCGACCGAGGAGTTCCCCACCCAGCCCTGGCCCAGCGGCCGGGCCGAGCGGGACCGGCCCGCCTCCGACACCTGTTCGGTCTGCGGCGGAGTGGTCGACCCGGACGGCTACTGCACCCAGTGCGGGGCCAAGGCCAAATCGGTCCGCGACCATTGGATCGAGGCCCCGGCCGACTGGGTGGCCGGCGTCTGCGACAGCGGTCTGGTCCACCCCCACAACGAGGACGCTTTGGCCACGGCCGCCACGGCCGAGCCCGGCCGCCGGGCCGTCATCGTGGTCTGCGACGGGGTGACGACCTCGCAGGACTCCGACCTGGCCTCTTTGGCAGCCGCCCGCCGGGCCCGTGACCTGCTGTGGTCGGACCAGCCCCAGGGTCTCGGTCTGAGCCGGACCCAAGCCGCCGCCACCGCCCAACGCCTACGCCAGGCCATCCAAGCGGCCAACCGGGCCGTCATCGAGGCCACCGCGCCCGACAGCCCCAATCCGGCCTCGGCCACCATCGCGCTGGCCGAGGTGGCCGGCTCGACCTGCTTCTGGGCCACTCTGGGCGACTCCCGGGTCTATTGGCTGCCCGACCAGGCCGAAGCCGTCCTGCTGTCGCAGGACCATTCCCTGGCCCAGGCCCAGATCGACCAAGGAGTGTCCCGTCAGGCGGCCGAGGCCTCGGTCCTGGCCCACACCATCACCAAGTGGCTGGGTTTGGACGCCGTCGACCTGGAGCCCAGCGCCGGCCAATTCCAACTGGACCGACCGGGCTGGGTCCTGGTCTGCTCGGACGGCCTGTGGAATTACGCCTCGTCCGCCCCGGCCCTGCGCCAAGCCTTCGAACAGGCCGCCAGCCAACCGGAGCCGACCGACTCGCCCCTGGCGCTGGCCCGCCGTTTGGTGGACTGGGCCAACGGCCAAGGCGGACACGACAACGTCACCGTGGGCCTGGCCCGCTGCGGCGTCTGAGACAATTGCCCCATGGTCGACTTCAGCTCCGCCGTTTACCAAAACGAGTTCCTGCCCGACCAGGGCACCGACGTCCACGCCATCGTCCAGCTGACCTGTCAGGGGGCTGGCTCGGCTGGCCGCAGCGGGCTGGGCGAGGTCGGCGAGATCATCATCGTGGACGCCTCCGGCTCGATGATGGGCGACCGCATCGAGATGGCCAAGCGGGCCGCCGCCGTGGCCGTCGACTCCATTCTGGACGGCACCTGGTTCGCCATCGTGGCCGGCACCCATCAAGCTTTCTTGGCCTATCCGCGGGTCCTCAACGGCCAGGGCATGGTGCGGATGGACCCCTCCTCGCGCCTGGCCGCCAAGTCCGCCATCGCCTCCTTCCGGGCCGACGGCGGCACCGCCATCGGCCAGTGGCTGCTGTTGGCCCGCAAGCTCTTCGCTTCCGTCCCCAGTCTGGTCGGCCGCCACACCATCTTGTTGACCGACGGCGAGGACTACAACGAGACGCCGACTCAGTTGGACAGCGCCATCCGCCAGTGCATCGGCCAATTCCAAGCCGACTGCCGGGGCATCGGGGTGGATTGGAAGGTCAACGAGGTGCGGAAGATCGCCCAAGCCTTGCTGGGCAGCGTCGACATCATCCCCGACGCCCACGACCTGCCCCAGATCATGGCCGGTCTGGTCCAGCAGGCCATGAGCCGGGGGGTGGCCGACGCCCAGCTGCGGGTCTGGATACCCCAGGACGCCCAGATCTTGTTCGTGCGCCAGGTCTCGCCCACGGTCGAGGACCTGACCCACCGCGGCTCCCCCATCAACCCCCTGACCCAGGGCTACCCGACCGGCGCCTGGGGCGACGAGTCGCGCGACTACCACATCGCCGTCCGGCTGCCGGCCAAGTCGCTCGGGGTCGAACAGTTGGCCGCCCGAGTCCAGCTGGCGGTCGGGGCCCAGGTCTTGACCCAGGGGCTGGTCAAGGCCCGCTGGTCGGCCGACCCCGGCTTGACCGCCCAGATCTCTCCCGAGGTGGCCCATTACACCGGCCAGACCGAACTGGCCCTGGCCATCCAGGAAGGCTTGGCGGCGCGGGCCGCCGGCGACGACCGCACCGCCACGGTCAAACTCGGCCGAGCCGTCCAGTTGGCGGCTCAGACCGGCAATGACGAGGCCACCAGCAAGCTGCGCCGCGTGGTCGAGGTGGCCGACGCCACCAGCGGCCTGGTCAAGCTGCGCCGCGACGTCGACAAGGCCGACGAGATGGCCCTCGACACGGCCTCGACCAAGACGACTCGTATCCGAGGTTGACATGAGCATCTGTCCCGCCGGCCACCGTTCCGACACCATCGACTTCTGCGACGTCTGCGGCCTGCCCTTGGCCAACGGCGGGCCGGCCCCGGCCGCCCCGCCGCCGGCGGTCGAGAACTGCCCCCACTGCGGGGCCCCCCGGCCGCCGGCCGCCCTCTTCTGCGAGGCCTGCGGCTACGACTACACCACCGGCGCCCGACCCACGACCGACCTGGCCCAAGCCTTGGGCTTGGCCCGCCCCGCGGCCGACCCGCCCGACAGTCAAGCTCCGATTGACTCCGCCGGGAGCGGGCCGGTCGACCAACCGAGTCTGGATCGGTCCGTCCCCACTCCCAGCGCCGGGTCGTTCGTTCCAGGCCGGTCCAGCGCCGGGTCGCCCACTCCAGACCGGTCCGCCGGACCGGAGCCGGGCGGGACGGGCGCGGCCGATCAGCCGGCGGCGGCTCAGTCCGAGCCGTCGGCGCCAGCGGCCTGGCTCGATCCGGTTCCGACTGACTCCGGCCCGGCGGCGCCGACCAGCTTCGACTCGACGGACCTGGCCGCGCCCCCGCCGCCGACCCGTCACCCCTGGGCCGAGTTGCCCCTCACGTCGTCGCCGAACCGTCCGCTCTGGGTGGCCGAGGTCTGGATCGACCCGGATTGGTACGCCGCCCAGGCCCCGCCCGATCCGCTGCCGGCGGTCGGTCTGCCCCGCGTCTTCCGGCTGACCTCGCCGGCTTTGATCGGACGTCGTTCGACCAGTCGCCGCTCGGCCCCCCAGATCGACTGCGGCCAGGACTCCGGCTGCAGCCGCCGCCAAGCCGAACTGACCGAGCTGGCCGGCCAGTGGCACCTGACCGACCTCGACTCGGCCAATGGAACTTTTGTGGCCCCGGCCGGCGGCGACCTGCCCACTCAACCGATCGGCGGCCGGCGGCCGGTCGGGCCGGACGACCGGATCTATCTGGGGGCCTGGACTCGGATCGTGGTCCGCCCGGCTTTGCCCGGCGAAGTCGACCCAGACAACCTCTCCAGCTGACGGAGAGCCCCTGGGATCGGGCTCCGCCGGAACCGGGCCGAACCGCCCTGCCGGGGGGCCCGAGTCGGCCTGGCCCCGTCTGAACCTGATCGATCAGTGCTTCTGAGAGCGGCTCCGGTAAGCTGTCCTGCGGTTCATGACGTGGTAGGAGGAACGGTGGAAGTCAAAGTCGGCATCCGACAGGTGGCCAAAGAGATTGTGGTGGAGTCGGATCAGACCGCCGATCAGCTGACGGAGGCCTTGCGCGAGGCCTTGTCCAGCCATGGCCTGTTGACCTTGCGCGACGTCCACGGCCGCCGCGTGTTAGTGCCCAGTGAAGGCATCGGCTACGTCGAATTGGGCGCCGAGCACGCCCGACCGGTCGGTTTCGGCACGATCTGAGGAGATATGACGCAGGAAAACACCATCACCGACCCGCAGCCGGCCGACCAGCCGCCGGCCGATCCGGAGCAGACCGACCAGCCCCAGCCGAGTCAGCCCGAACAACCCAGCTTCGCCTCCTTGGGGGTCTCCCCCGTCATCGTCGACTGTCTGACCAAGGCCGGCTTCGAGTACGCCTTCCCGATCCAGCATCTGGCCATCTCGATCGCCTTGCAGGGCTCCGACCTAATCGGCCAGGCCCGCACCGGCACAGGCAAGACCCTGGCCTTCGGCATCCCCTTGCTGCAGCGCCTGAGCCTGCCCGGCGACGAGGGCTACGACCCGGCCGACCGGGCCCCTCAAGCCTTGGTGCTCTGCCCCACCCGCGAGTTGGCCCTACAAGTCTCCGGCGACTTGGACTTGGTCGGCCAGGCCCGCGGGGCCAAGGTCCTGACCGTCTACGGCGGGGTCGGCTACGAGTCCCAGCTGGACGGGCTGGCCGCCGGGGTCGACGTGGTGGTGGGCACCCCCGGGCGCCTGCTCGACCTGTTGGGCCGCCGCGCCCTGGTCTTGTCCCAGATCCGGACCCTGGTCTTGGACGAGGCCGACGAGATGCTCGACCTGGGCTTCTTGCCCGACGTCGAGCGGATCATCGCCCAGACGCCCGAACGGCGCCAGACCATGCTCTTCTCCGCCACCATGCCGTCCGCCATCGTGTCCTTGGCCCGAGCCCATCTGAAGCAGCCCATCAACATCCGGGCCGAGTCCCACGACGCCTCCATGACGGTGCCGGAGACCACCCAATTCGTCTATCAGGCCCACGACCTGGACAAGCCGACCATCGTCGGCAAGCTGTTGCAGGCCCCCTCGGCCACCCGGGTCATGGTCTTCTGCCGCACCAAGCGGTCGGTCCAACGTCTGGCCGACGATCTGGTCGACCGGGGCTTCACCGCCACCTGCATCCACGGCGACCTCAACCAGGTGGTGCGCGAGCGCGCCCTGGCCCGCTTCCGGGCCGGCCAGGCCCAGGTCCTGGTGGCGACCGACGTGGCCGCCCGGGGCATCGACGTCGACCAGGTCAGCCACGTCGTCAACTACGACTGTCCGGACGATGAGAAGACCTACGTCCACCGCATCGGTCGGACCGGCCGGGCCGGGCACACCGGGGTGGCCGTGACCTTGGTCGACTGGGCCGATCTGACCCGCTGGAAGCTGATCAACCAGGCCCTCGGCCTGTCTTTCGAAACCCTGCTGGAGGCCTATTCGACCACCCCCCAGCTGCTGGAGGACCTGATGATCCCGCCCGACGCCAGCGGTCGGCTGACGCCGCCGTCGGAGCGGCCCCGGACGGCCCGGCCCAATTCCCGACCGCCGGCCCGGCCGGCCGCCAGCCGGCCGACGCCCGAACGTAGCGGCCGGCAGCGGACCCGGCGGCGCAACGGCCAGGTGACGGCGCGGTCCGACCAGCCCGACCAGTCCGCTCCCCCGGGCGGCCCCGCCGCCCCGACCGAGCCGCGCCCGGCCCCTGAGCCGGCCTCGACCCCTCCGTCGGAGACCAGGCCGCCGGCCGCGGACCGGACTTCGACCGATCGTCCTCGGCGTCGGCGGCGGCGGCGCACGGGTGGGCCCAGCTCTGAGGGCGCCGCAGCGGCCGACTGACGGGGTTCGACCCGCCCGGCTCGGCCGCGAGTTGAGCCGGTCCCGGCCGTCGGCTAGAGTTTCTCCTCGGCATCTGACGATGCCCCCATGGGGTATGGGGTAATTGGCAGCCCAGCGGATTCTGGTTCCGTTAGTCTAGGTTCGAGTCCTAGTACCCCAGCGCGACGGTCCTAGGACCGTGGCTTGGGCCCCGTTGTGTAGCGGCCAAGCACGCTGCCCTCTCAAGGCAGTAGCGCGGGTTCGAATCCCGTCGGGGCTACCGAGTCGGACCCCTAGTCAGAAACACCTTCTGACTAGGGGTCCGAACGCTTTTCCGGGTTGGGCGGGCGGCCGAGGCGAACTGGCCCGGGGCGTCAGGCGCGCGAAGACCCCTCCTAGCGGAGGCGGAAGACGGACAGCGGCCCGAGGCGAACTCGGCCCCGGGCGTCAGGCGGGGCCCGGCCAGGGGACGAGCCGGCCCCGGCAGCGGTCTACTCCGGCGCCACGCGCCAGGGCAGGCGCATGGCGCGGGCCAGCAGCCAGGCCCCCAGAGCGAAGGCGGCGAAGACGACCAGGTCGCGCAGCCCCTCCTGCCAACTCAAAGCGCTGACGGCCCGGACGCCAGTCAGATCGCCGCTGAACAAGGCCAGTCCGAAGGCGGCCAGATTGTTGACGGTGTGGGCCACCACGCCAGCCTCCAGGCCGCCCGTGCGCCAGACCAGCAGGCCGGCCAGCAGCCCGAAGGCGAAGCGGCTGGCGAACAGCCAGGGGTTCTGCGTGCCATGGAAAAAGGCGAACAGCCCGGCCGAGCCGACGATGGCGAACCAGGGCTGACGCACCACCGTGCCCAGGGCTTGCAGCAGGTAGCCCCGGAACATGACCTCCTCGCCCAGAGCTTGCAGCGGCGAGGTCAAGACGATGGCGGCCAGGTACCAGCCCCACTGACTGGGCGGTTGCCAGGTCGGGTGGGAGCCGACCGCCCAAACGGCCGCCAGGGCGAAGACGGGCAAGGCGACCAGCAGACAGGCCAGGGCGTAACGCCAGCGCACTCCCGGCATGACCGACCACAACCAGGTCAGGCCCCGGTGGTGTAGGAAGCGGTAGAGCGCCCAGACCACCAGCACCAGGGAGGCCAGGCCGAGATGGGCCGCCACCAGGCCGATCGGGCGGGCGAAGGACTCAGCCTCGGCCCGATAATCGGACAGCGTCTCCGGGCCGCCTCCCAACAGCCAGCCCAGGTCGATCAACCCCGAGTTGACCAGCGGGAAGACGGCGGCGTAGGCGGACAATCCGATGACGAACTGGACCAGTCCTTGGATCCGGCCCGCCGTCCCCGCGGAGGCGGCCGCCGGGTCGACCAGGGCCACCGGGTAGGTCGCGCCGACCGCTGGCCTGGTGCGGTCCGCCACTCAGGCCTCCTGCGCGATGACCGGGTTGGACAAGCGGCCGATCTCCTCGATCGTCACTTCCAGCCGCTGGCCGGGCTGGATCTGGCAGGCTCCGGGCGGCGTGCCGGTCAACACCAGGTCGCCCGGCAGCAGAGTCATGACCTGGGACAGATAAGACACCAACTCGGCCACCGACCGCCGCAGCTGCTTGGTGGTGCCATGCTGCGTCACCTGGCCGTCCACCGTGGTCGTGATGGTCAGGTTGGAGACCTCCTCCAACGACAGGTGGGTGACGATCCAGGGACCCAGCGGAGTGAAGTCGTCGAAGCCCTTGGCCACGCCCCAAGGCAGGTCGGGACCGAACAGGTCGCGCGCCGTCACGTCGTTGGCCACGGTGTAGCCGAAGACGACCTCGGGCACCCGTTCGAGGGGCACCTGACGGCAGATCCGGCCGATCACGACGGCCAGCTCGCCTTCCAGACCGGTGTCTTGGCTGAGTCGGGGGATGACGATGGGATCGTCCGGCCCGATCACCGAGGTGTTGGGCTTGAGGAAGACCTGGGGCGGTTGGCCAGGGGCCGGGTCTTCGGCTCCGACGGCGGGCAGATAGCTACGGGCGATGCCGATCACTTTGGAGCGGGGCAGGACGGGAGCCAGCAGGCGGACCTCGGACAGCGGATGACGGGCCCCGGTCAGCTTGACCGGTTCGACCACCGGGTCGCCCGACAGGTCGGCCACGCTGTCGGGGAATTGGCCGACGTCCTCGGCCAGTTCGACGGTGCCGTAACGGATCTGGTCGCCGATGGAGTAGCGCGCGATTCTCATGTCGGTGAGCCTATCGCTGCCCGGGCCGCCCGACCCGTCCCGGCCCGACCTGGGATCGGGCGCCGCGCGGACCGGCCGCCCCACCCGGCGGCGACTCAACGCCAGGGCGCGGTCCGACGGGCCAGCTTCTCGGCCTGACGGGCCAGCCGCTTGGCCAGTTTGCGATCCTCCCGAGCGGTCGGGTGGCGCACCGTGAAAGAGCCGACATCGAGTCGGCCGCGCACGATCAGCAAGGGCAGGCCCGCCGCCGGAGTGTCCTCGACCTTGATCCGGCAACTGCCCAAGCCGCGGGCCAGACCGTCGCCATGGGCCGCCCAGCCAGCCGGCAAAAGCAACTTAATAGTTCCTAGGCCGCCTCTGACGTCGACCACCACGACCGGGCTGAGCGGCACGGCTTGACGGAAGTCGAGCTCGATGGAGCCCATGCCGCCCCTCAGCAGCAGGTAGGGCGGCACGCTCCAGCTGCCCTCCCGCTTGACCTGGCCGCTGCCGGGCTGGATGACCATCGGGTTGTCTTCGCTCTGTCCGGCCGAGACGGCCTGGCGCCAGGCCTGGTAGAGGTCGGCCGACACCCCCGCCGGAGCCGGCGGAACCGCCTCCGGGGCCCAGACCACCTCTCTGAGGTCGGCCTCCGGCTCCAAGGGGCCAGCCGCAGCCGCGGCGTCAGGATAGATCCGCCAGGCCGATGGGCCGTTCAACGGCTCGAAGCCGGCAGGGTCCGGGTCGGTGCCAGTCATGGCGACACCATAGCGGAGGTCAGCCCAGGGCCAGGATCAGACCATAGTCGATGGCGTCGACCAAAGCCTCCCAACTGGCTTCGATGATGTTCTCGCCCACCCCGACCGTGGTCCAGGTCCGTCCGGCGTGCTCGGTGTCGATCAGGACCCGGGTGATGGCGTCGGTGCCGTGGCCGTCGTCCAGCAGGCGGACCCGGTAGTCGATCAGTTCGAATTCCGCCACCACGGCGTAGAGCGGGGTCAGGGCCCGGCGCAGGGCCTGGTCCAGGGCGTTGACCGGCCCGTTGCCCTCCCCCACGTAGAGCCGAGCCGCCTGGTCGCCCCGGGACACTCGCAGGACGGCCTGGCTGGCCTCGTCCTGATCGGTCTCGACCCGCCAGTTGACGACCCGGAAGAAATCCGGGGCCTGGTCCAACTGGCGGCGCACCAACAGGTCGAAGGAGGCATCGGCCGCTTCGTAGGAGTACCCGGCGGCGGCCCGGCGCTTGACCTCCTCGGCCACCCGGCCGGCCAACTCGGGGTCGGACAGGTCGTGGCCCAATTGCTCGGCCTTGATCTGGACGTTGGCCCGTCCGGACATGTCCGAGATCAGCATGCGCATGTCGTTGCCGACCGTCGCGGGGTCGATCTGCTGGTAGAGGTCGGCGTCGACCTTGATGGCCGAGGCGTGCAGGCCGGCCTTGTGGGCGAAGGCCGAGGCGCCGACGTAGGGCTGACGGGCGAAGGAGTGCTGGCCCACGATCTCGGCCACCGACTGGCTCAGCTGGGTCAGGTGGCGCAGGGACTCGGCGCTGACCAGGTCCCAGCCGTACTTGAGCTGGAGATTGGCCACCACGGTGGTCAGGTCGGCGTTGCCGGTGCGCTCTCCGTAACCGTTGACGGTGCCCTGGACGTGGCTGACGCCGGCTTCCACCCCGGCCAAGGTGTTGGCCACGGCGCAGCCGGTGTCATTGTGGCAGTGGATGCCCAGTTTGGGGGCCTGGGGCAGGACCTGCTCCACCACCTGGGCGATCTGCCGCGGCACCATGCCGCCGTTGGTGTCGCACAGCACCGCCACCTCGGCTCCGGCCTGGGCGGCCGCGGCGACCACTGCCAAGGCGTACCCCGGATCGGCCAGGTAGCCGTCGAAGAAGTGTTCGCAATCGACGAAGACATGTTTGCCCAAGCCGCGCAGATGTTCGACCGTCTGCCGGACCATGTCCAAGTTCTCCTCCAGTGTGGTTTTGAGGGCGTCCCGGACGTGGCGGACGTGGGATTTGGCCACGATGCAACAGATCTCGGCGCCAGCCTCGGCCAAGGCCTCGGTCAGAGGGTCTTGGTCGACCCTCCAGCCGACTCGGCGGGTCGAGCCGAAGGCCACCAGAGTGGCCTTCTCCAAACGCAGGGAGCGGGCCGCCTCGGCGAAGAAGGCGGTGTCGGACGGGTTGGCCCCCGGCCAGCCGCCCTCGATGTGGGTGACGCCGAAGCGGTCTAGCAGCCGGGCCAGCCGCAGTTTGTCGTGCGGCGTCAGGTGGATGCCCTCCTGCTGGCTGCCGTCGCGCAGGGTGGTGTCGAAGAGATGGAAGTCTGGGGGCAGGCTGGGAAACATGATGGAACCTCTCGGTCGGGAAAGTGAAGAACTGAATCGACTGGGCGCTATGGAATTAGGCGACGCGGGTCGTCCAACCGAACTGGTCGGTCGTACGACCCCATTGAATGTCGACCAGTCGGCGTCTCAAGTCGGCGGTCTTCGGTCCGAAGGGCGAAGGCAAGTGGAATTCTTCGATCTGGCCCTCGCGCTCCAAGCGGAAGGCCCCGATCGGGGTGATGACGGCGGCCGTGCCGCAGGCGAAGGCCTCCACCACGTCCTGCGAGCCGATGCCAGCCAGCAGTTCGCTCAAGGAGATCGGCCGTTCCTGCACGGTCAGGCCGAATTGGGGGGCCAAGGCCATGACCGAGTCGCGCGTGATGCCGTCCAGGATGGTGCCGGAGGTGGGGGGGGTCAGGAGCCGGCCGTCGCTGGTTACCAGGAAGACGTTCATGCCGCCCAACTCCTCCAGCCATTCGTGGTCGGCCGCGTCGGTGAAGAGGACCTGGCTGCAGCCTTGCCGATGGGCCTGGCGGCCGGCCAGCAGGCTGGCGGCGTAGTTGCCGCCGCACTTGGCCGCGCCGGTGCCGCCCTGGCCGGCCCGCGACAGATCGGTCGAGATCCAGATCTTGACCGGTGAGACGCCGTCGGCGAAATAGGGCCCGCAGGGGCTGGCGATGACGACGAAGGTGACCTCGGCGGCTGAACGCACGCCCAGGAACTGCTCCGAGCCGAACATGAAGGGCCTGATGTACAGACTCATCTCGGTGGCGTCCGGCACCCAGGCCTGGTCGATCTCGACCAGCCGTCGGACGGCGGTCACGAAGTCTTCCGGTGGCAGCTGGGGCAAGGTCATGCGGTCGGCCGAACGGTTGAACCGGGCGGCGTTCATGTCGGGGCGGAAGAGCCAGACCGAGCCGTCGTGGCGCCGGTAGGCCTTGAGGCCCTCGAAGATCTCCTGGCCGTAGTGCAAGACGGCGCCGGCCGGAGCCAGGGCCAGGGCGTGGTAGCCCTCGATGCGATCGTCGTGCCAGCCGGCGGCCTCGGTCCAGGTCGCCTGCGCCATGTGATCGGTGAAGTGAATGCCGAAGCCCGGATCGGACAGGATCCGGGCGATCTCCTCGGCTGGGGCGGTCGCGACCTCAGGGACGAGTGGGAATGGCATCGACATGGCAGTGAGGCTATCTCATTCGGACTCGCCCGGATAGCGCAGACCAAGCTGGCGACGGACCTGGTCGGCCGTCTCCAGCACCTCGACGGTGTCGCGCCAGGGCATGACGTCGGACTCCAAGGCGCCGGCCTTGATCTGGCGGGCCGCCTCGGCCGCCTGGAACTGGAAACCGCCCTCGACCTTGGTGGACCAGAGCTCGGTCCGTCCCCCGACCTCGGTCAGTTCGAGGTCGGCCGGCGGATAGAACCAGCCGGGGATGTCGACCCGGGCCTGGCTGCCGATGATGGAGGCCTGGTTGGCCCCGGAGGCCGCCATGTCGTTGGTCAGGACGGCCCAGGTCCGGCCGTAGGTCAAGGTGATCGACTCCCACAGGTCGACGCCGGTGTCGGTCAGCTGTCCCTGGGCCTGGACCCGGTCGGGCCGGCCCAGCAACATCTGAGCCAGCGACAGCGGGTAGACCCCCAGGTCGAGCAGAGCGCCGCCGGCCAGGGCCGGGTTCCACAGCCGAGCCGTCGGATCGGGGTCGAGGGCTTGGGCGTGGCTGGCCAACAGCCCCAAGATCTGCCCCAACCGGCCTTGGGCGACCAGCTTCCGCAGGGCGGCGTAATGGGGCAGGAAGCGGGCCCACATCGCCTCCATGCAGAAGAGCCGCTGGGAGCGGGCCAGGGCGAAGACGCGACGGGCCTGGGCGGCGTTGACGGCGAAGGCCTTCTCGACCAGGCAGGGCTTGCCGGCCAGGAGGGCCAATTCGGCGTGGGCGGCGTGTTCGGAGTGGGGGCTGGCGATGTACACGGCGTCGACGTCGGGGTCTTCGACTAGCTGTTGGTACGAGCCGTAGGCCCGGTGGACGCCGAACTGGCGGGCGAACTCGGCCGCTCGGCCGGCGTCGCGCGAGGCCACGGCCAGGATCCGGCTCTGAGTGTGACGAGGGATCTCGCTGGCGAAGCGGCGGGCGATGCCGCCCGGGGCCAGGATGCCCCAAGCGAGGGCGGGAGCGGCCATGGGGTCGGGCACGAGGTCGAGCGCGGTCATGCGGTGAGCTTAGTCCGCTGAGACCAGGCTCCGCTGAGTGGACCGCCGCCGCCCAGCCGGCCGACGGGCCTAGGCTTCTGCCATGACCAAAACCATCGCCGTGATCGGCGGAGACGGCATCGGGCCCGAGGTGGTGGCCCAGGAGCTGCGCGTGTTGGACCGGGTCTGCCCCGACCTGTCCTACGTCCATCACGACCTCGGGGCCCAACACTGGCTGGACACCGGCGAAGTCTTGAACGCCGACACCATGGCGCGGCTGGCCCAGGCCGACGCCATCTTGTTGGGGGCGGTGGGAGCCGCTCCCGGTTCCAGCACCATCCCGTCCGGTCTGCTCGAACGCGGCCTCTTGCTGAAATTGCGTTTCGAGTTCGACCAGGCCGTCAACCTGCGCCCGTCCAAGCTCTACCCCGGGGTGCCGACCCCCCTGGCCCAGTCGGTGGTGGCCGGCCGGACGATCGACTTCGTGGTCGTGCGCGAGGGCACGGAGGGCCTTTACTCCGGCAATGGCGGCGTCTTCCGGGGCGGCACCGTCCAGGAGGTCGCGACCGAGGTCTCGATCAACACCGCCTTCGGCGTCGAGCGGGTGGTGCGTTACGCCTTCGACCTGGCCCAGCGCCGCCGCAAACACCTGACCCTGGTGCACAAACACAACGTCTTGGTCCACGCCGGCGGGCTCTGGCGCCGTCTGGTCGACCAGCTGGCGGCCGACTACCCCGACGTCGTGACCGACTACCTCCACGTCGACGCCGCCACCATCTGGCTGGTGAGAGACCCGTCCCGCTTCGACGTCGTCGTGACCGACAACCTGTTCGGCGACATTTTGACCGACGAGGCGGCCGCCGTGACCGGCGGCATCGGGCTGGCCGCCAGCGCCAACATCAACGTCTCGGGCCAGTGGCCGTCGATGTTCGAACCGGTCCACGGCTCCGCCCCCGACATCGCCGGCCAGGGCTTGGCCGACCCGCGAGCGGCCATCCTGTCCGGAGCCATGATGCTCGACCATCTGGGCCTGGCCCAGCCGGCCGACTCGATCCGGACCGCTGTGGAGGCCGACATCGCGGCCCAGCTGGGCCAGCCGTCCCGCCCCACCACCGCCGTGACAGACGCCATCTTGGACCGCTTGGGCTGAGCTACGAGAACCGACCGGGGTTGGCGTTGACCGGCTCCGACAGTTTGTGTACATTTGCATACATTATGTCGACCATCACCCCGACCCCTGTCATACGGCCGGCCCAGCGGGCCGACTGGCCCGCTCTCGGCCAAGTCTTGGCCCGCGCCTACAGCTCCGACCACCCGGTCAGCCCGGACTACCTCGACCACCTGCTCCATCTGGAACAGTTCGAGTCCATCGGCCAGCTCTGGGCCGCTTGGCTGGATCAGGAGCTGGCCGGCGGCTATCTCCTGATCGACAACGATCTGACCGGTTACGTCGAACGCCCGACCGGCCCGGAGGTCGGCTTCCGCATCCTCGGCGTCGACCCGCCCTGGCGCGGCCGGGGCGTGGCCCGGGCCCTGCTCGACCACGCCGTCGACTGGGGCCGAGGGCGCGGCGCCGGCGCCTTGGCCATCTACACCGCCCCCCACATGCTCCCGGCCCATCGGCTGTACGAGAGCTACGGTTTCAGCCGTCAGCCCCAGCGCGACTCCTGGGTCGAGCCGGAGCGACACCCGCTGTGGGCCTACCACTACCCCATTCCGGAGGCGCCGACCGACCGACCCGGACCGACGGAGCCGGCGTGAGCGGCCCGGCGGCCCGACCGGGCCCGATCCCCTGGGCCAGCCCGGTCGACTTCGCGGCCCACGGCGAATCGGCCGGCTGGGCCAAGCCGACGGCGAAGGACGACGGCCGCTTCGTGCGGGCGGAGTATCCCTTCAAAGGCCGGATCGACCCGGACGGGCCCTTCCAGCCGGCCCCGGGACGTTACGTCCTATACATCTCTTGGGCCTGCCCCTGGGCCCACCGCCAGGCCATCGTGCGCCAGCTCAAGGGTCTTCAAGACGTCGTCGGACTGGCCGTGGTCGATCCGCTGCGCGACGGCCGCGGCTGGGCCTTCCGCCCCGGCCAGCATCTGACCGGCGATCCCTACAACCACTTCACCTTGCTGCGCCAGGCCTACGACGCCACCCGACCGGGCTACTCCGGCCACATCTCCGTGCCGGTGCTGTGGGACTGTCAGACCAAGGTCGTCGTGTCCAACCACTTCCCGGACATCTCGCTCGATCTGGGCTCCCAGTTCGACGCCTGGGCCGACCACGGCGAGTTAGACCTCTATCCGGCCGACCTGCGCTGGTCGATCGACGCGATCAACCAGCGCGTCTACCGCGACGTCAACAACGGGGTCTACCGCTGCGGTTTCGCCCGCGGCCAGGCCGCCTACGACGAGGCGGTCCAAGCCCTGTTCGAGACCCTGGACTGGTTGGAGGAGCGGCTACGGGACCGGGTCTACCTGCTGGGCGACCGGCTGACCGAGGCCGACGTCCGCCTCTACCCCACCTTGGCCCGTTTCGACAGCGTCTACGTGACCCATTTCAAGACCAATCTGCGCCGCCTGGTCGACTACCCCAACCTGTGGGACTACACCCGCTTCCTCTACCAGCAGCCGGCCTTCGGCGGCACCACCTTCTTCGACCAGATCAAGCGGCACTATTTCGTCACCCATCCCCATCTCAATCCCACCCGGGTGGTCCCGGTCGGCCCCCAGCTGGACTGGCTGGCGCCGACGCGACGCGGCGGCTGAGCCGGCCCTCTCCCCCGATCGGGACGGTTGAGCCGGCCTCCTCCCCGGTCTGGGACGGGCTGGCCCCGATCACTCCCCGCTTTAGACGGCCGACCCGAGCCATCCATCCGATTCCGGATGACGACCGGACGGTCGCATCGGGCGACGGACGATCGGGCCAGATCAGGCCGGGTCGGTCGAGTCGACCCGGGACCGCTGCGGCCGGGTGGAGCCAGCCTCAACCGGCCGCGGCGGCGCCGGCCGTGCTGACCCGCACCACCAATTCGGGAGCGAAGACCTCCTGGCGGACCTGGCCATGGTCGAGGTGGTCCATCAAAATGTCCACCGCGGCGGCCCCGAACTCCTCCTGCGGGGTTCGGATCGAACTCAACGGCACGATCGAGCTGGCGGCGTACTCGACGTCGTCGTAGCCGATCAAGGCCATGTCCCGGGGCACCTCCAGACCGCACCGCACCACCTCTTGCAAGATGCCCAGGGAGAGCAGGTCGTTGACCGCGAAGACGGCCTGGGGGCGGGCGGCCGGCGGTCGGGCGGCCAACTCGTGGCCGACCTGGCGCCCGACCTGGACCGTGCGGTCGGCCACGTCGATCACCTCCAGGGTCGCCCCGCCGACTTCGCGCACGGTCGAGCTGATGCCCTGCAAACGGCCGAAGACCTGGGGCACGCCCAGCGGGCCGCCCACGAAAGCCAAACGCCGATGCCCCAGGTCGAGCAGATGTTGGCCGGCCAGGCGCCCCCCGGCCAACTCGTCGATCGAGACCGAGGGCTGAGCCGGCGAAGCGGCCAACTGGCCCAGCAGGACGGTGGCGGTGCCGCGGCGTTGCAGATCGGCCAAACGGTCGTCGATGCGCTCGTACGAGGCCACCAACATGCCCCGCACCCGATTCCGCTCGAACAGCTCCAAATAGTCGTCCTCGCGGGCCTTCTCTCGGTGGGTGTTGGCCACGAAGACGGACAGCCCCAGCTCCCGGGCCCGCTGCTCCACCCCCTCGGCGGTGGCGGCGAAGAAGGGGTTGGAGACGTCGGGGGCGACGTAGGCGATGACATTGCTGCGGCCCAGACGCAGCTGGCGCCCGACGCTGTTGGGCACGAAACCGAGCTGGTCGATGGCCAGGCGGATGCGTTCCGCCTTCGGCCCCGACACCCGTTCTGGGTGGTTGAGGAAGTTGGAGACGGTGCCGACCGCCACGCCAGCCCGCTCCGCCACCTCGCGCATGCCTATGCGACCTGCCATCTCAGTCACCTCCTGCCTCGCCCCGAACCCGAGCCGCGCCCGGCGGCCCGGCTCATCGAACAAGCCGATTATCCCCTGTCGGAGGGTCCAGGTTCGACTCCCGCGGGGTCAAGCGGTAGCGCGGCCGGCAACCGGACAGGACCCGGGCGACCTCGTCCGCCATCAGTTCGAAGAAACGGAACTCGGCCGCGTCCGTGACGCCGGCGATGTGCGGGCTGAGGAAGACGTTGGGCATCTGGCGCAACGGCGAGTCGACCGCCAGCGGCTCAGGCTCGACCACGTCCAGACATCCGATCAGGTCGCCGACCTCCAGCCGGGCGATCAGAGCCTCGGTGTCGACCACGGCGCCACGGGAGACGTTGACGAAAACCGTGCCGGGACGCAGCAGAGCCAACTGGTCGGCTCCGATCAGGCCGCGGCTAGCCCGGGTCAGCGGCACCAGGCAGACGACCACGTCCGAACCAGCCAAGACCCGCTCCAAACTGGTCAGGTCGAGGTCCAAGACATCGGCCAAGACATCCGGGGCCCCGGGGTCGTAGGCCAACAGCTTGACCTGGAAAGGAGCCAACAATTCGACCAGGCGCCGTCCGACGTTGCCCAGCGCGATCAGGCCGACCGTCTTGCCGGTCAACTCGCCGTTCAGGTAGCCGGGGTCGCGCAGCAGGACGTCGCGGTCGGGCCACAGCAGTTCGCCCGCCACCAGGCGTCGGAAATGGGCCCCGGCGTTGCGCAGGCCGATCAAGGTCAAAGCCAAAGCCCATTCGGCCACCGGGTCGGACGATCCGTTGGTGGTGTCCGACACCACGACGCCGTGGGCGGCGGCCGCCGCCAGATCGACCCGGGCGGCCGAGCGGTCGCCGTGGGTGTCGCCGATGAAGCGCAGCCGCGGCGCTCCGGCCAACACCGTGGCGTCCACCCGGGGGCTGCCGTAGCTGACGATGAGAGCGTCCAGGTCGGCCGCGAAACGGGCCAGCTCGGCCTGGGACCGCGCGTCGTCGGGCACCCCCGGTTGACGGGCCGTCCCGGGACGGATCAGCCAGTCCAGATCGGCCCAGGCCGACAGCCGCTGGACCGTGCGATCGGCGAAATAGCGACGCCGGCCGGGCTCGGTCACCACAATCCCGATGCGGGGTCGTCTCTCCATGGCGCTAGACCCTAGCCCACCGTGACCGGCGGCCGATTCCGGCCCAACCGCTCCAGCCAGGCCGCCAGATTGCCGCCCCGGATCAGCTCCAGGTGGTCCGGGGCGATGAAGTCGGCTTGATCGACCAACAGCTGAACGGCTTGGCGGTAGCTGTGGTGGGGCAACAGCGAGGGCCAATCGGAGGCCCAGACCAGGCGCCGCGGCCCCCAATTCTCATAGAAGGCCCGGACCCAGTCCAAACGGTCGCGGTAGGGATAGTCCCAGGGCCGGTCGTGGCCGTAATAATAGCCGGAGACCTTGACCATCAGATTGGGCAGATCCTCCCGGTCCAGGGCCAGTTCGAGGCCCCGGGCCGCCCCCTCGGGTTGGAGCATGACGACCGCCAGATGGTTGACCAGCAAGGGCAGGTCAGGGAAGCGACGGGCGATTTGACGCAGGTCGTCCAACCAGATCGGCGGCGCCGCCAAGGACACCATCAGACGGGCCGACTGGGCCAGGCCGAACCAGGCCAGACCCTCCTGCGACAACAGCCAGCCGTCGTTGGCCTGCGGCGACAGGTAGTGGGACAGCCCGTCCGGCTGGTAGCGCTCGATCAGGGCCCGCAGACGGTCCGGCGCGCCCGGCCGGTGGTAGTCGGGGCCGAAGCGGGAGTCGACGTCGATCAGGTGGTGGAAGCGGTCGGGCCGAGCCGCCCGCGCCGCCGCGCCGTAGTCGTTGTTGTCGTCCGCCCCTTCGATGCGGGCGTTCACCAGCAGGGCCTGGTCGACCCCGGCGGCGTCCATCTCCCACAGCAGATTGGCCCAGTCGCCCCGACTGGCCCGGTCCGGCGGGGCCGGACGATAAGGCCAGCGCGGCCAGACGTGGGTGTGGGCGTCGATCACCATGGCGGCCTCAGCCCTTGACCGAACCGGCCGTCATGCCGCGCATGACCTGCTGGTTGATGGACAGGTAGACGGCCAAGGTGGCGAAGACGGTGGTCGAGATGGCGGCGAAGAGCGGGCCGTAGTTGGTCGAGCCGTACTCGTCGTTGAAGTGCAGCAGGCCGACTTGGATGGTCGACATGTCATTGCGGATGTTGAAGGTCAAAGCGATCAGGAGGTCGTTCCAGATCGAGAAGAACATCAACAGGGCGACGGTGAAGACGCCGTTGCGGACCACCGGCAGGGCGACGGAGAAGAAAGACCGCGCCGGACCGCCGCCGTCGATGGCGACGGCTTCGAACAGCTCCCGAGGGACGGCTCGGAAGTAGGTCGCGAAGAGGAAGACCGACAACGGCAGAGAGTGGCCGATGTAGGTCAAGATGAGCGGCCAATAGGTGCCCGACAAGCCGGTCTTGAAGTAGATCGTGAACAAGGGCAGCAAGATGATCTGGATCGGCACCATGATGCCGCCGATGATGAAGAGCAGGACGGTGTTGCGTCCCTTCCAGATCATGACCTCCAAGGCGAAGCCAGCGGCCGCCCCCAGCAGGATGATGACGGCCAGGCTGGGCAGGGTGACGATGATCGAGTTGACGGCGTTGCGCGCCAAGTTGCCGGTGGTCCAGGCCTGGACGTAGTTCTCGAAGTGCAATTCGGTGGGCAGCGACATCAACGGCGAATTGAGGAACTCGTACTGGCTCTTGAAAGAGTTGGTGAAGATCCAGAACAGCGGGTAGATCTCGACCACCAAGATCAAGGCGACCAGGATTTTGACGATGGTGCTGCGGGTGAGGCGAGCCGCTCTGGGGCCGAGCGGGCGTTTGACGTCGACCGGCGGGGTCAAGGTGGTGGCACTCATCGGTCAGCTCTCGGTCAGGTCGCGACGGGACGAACGGAAGATCAGCAAGGTCACGGTCAGACACAGGACGGTGATGACGAGGGCCAGCACCGAGCCATAGCCGTAATTGCTGTAGAGGAAGGAGGTCTGGAACATGTACAGGTTGAGGGGGGTGGTGGCGGTGCCGGGACCGCCGTTGTTCAGGGCCAGGATGGAGTCGAAGACCTTCAGACTGTTGTTCAAGCTGAAGATGATGGTCGACAGCAGCACCGGCAGCGACATCGGCAGCACGATGTGGCGGATCAGGCGTGGCCCGCCCGCCCCGTCCACTCGGGCCGAATCGATCACCTCGTCGGGGATCTCGACCAAGCCGGCGAAGAGCAGGACGGCGTAGAAACCGACCGTGCGCCACAGGTCCATGATGACGATGACGATGAAGGCGGCCGACCCGGTGGCGAACCAGTCGACCGGCTCGAGGCCGAAGAAGGACAGCAGGCTGTTGACCGGGCCCAGCTGGGGGGCGACGGCGAAGAGGCGGCTGAACAGCAAGCTGATGGCGACCGAGGGCAGCACCACCGGGAAGAAGACCATGGTGCGCACGAAAGTCGACATTCTCTTCAGCACGAAGACGTAGAGAATGGCCATCAGATAGCCCAGGACGACCTGGCCCAGGCTCATGATGAGGGCGTACTTGACCGTGAACCAGAGGGCGTGGCGGGCGGTCGGGTCACGGAAGAATCGGGCGAAGTTGTCCCAGCCGACCCAGTCGAAGCCCAGCACCGGGCTGCCTTTCATGACGGTCAGGACGAAGGACCACACCACCGGCACCACCATGACGCCGAGGTAGACCAAAAGGGCGGGCAGCAGGAAGGCGGCAGCCACCTTCTTGTTGCCCAGGACGTGTCTCATGGCTCCTCCTCGAAGGATCTAGATCTGAGTCGGCCGTAGCCGGGGAGGGCCTGATCGGGGGCGGCGAGCGGTGTGGACCGCCCCCGATCGGGCCCGGAGAGCCGCCGGTCAGCCTTCTTCGAGGTCGGCCTGCAGGACGGTCATGTATTCCTCGGCCGACATCGCGCCGGTCAACAGCGGAGCGGCGTTATTGCTGGCGTCGGTGGTGGCCTTCTGATTGAAGAGGGCCTCGAACCACAGCACGGTCGAGGTGGCGTTGTCGATGCGCTCTTGGATCTCAGCCGTCAGCGGCGCCACGTTGGCGACCGGGGTGTTGATCTTGAAGCCGGAGTAGACGCCTTGGGACTCCATCGAGACGCTGCCGTAGTTCTCCGCCATGCACTTCAGCCAGAGGCCGACGTTGGGGCCGTAGAGCTTGTTCGACAGCACGTTGGGCGAGCCCACGTTGGCCGGCAGGTCGTCGATCGAGCCCTTGCCGCCGGTGATGGCGGGGAAGGGGAAGAAGCCCAGGTTCTGGGTGTTGACGGCCGGATCGTTGATCCGCTGCAGGGTGTTGGTCAGGTTGTACATCATGGCCGCCTGGCCGGTGAAGAGCTGGTTCAAGGCGGTGTCCATGTCGACGTTGGTGATGCCGTTGATGAACAGCCCCTCCAGGCCCATGTCCTGCAGGCGCTGGGCCGCCCGGACGTACTCCGGGTCGGTCAGCTTGGCCTGACCGTCGCGCACCCGCATCATGGCGTCGGCGCCGAGATCGCGGAAGATGAACTCGCCGACCCAACGGCTGATCGACCAGCCGGTCTTGCCCGAGGCCACGATGGGCGTGAGGCCGGCCGCCTTCAGCGTGCGGGCGGCCTCCAACAGCTCGTCCACCGTCTCCGGCACGTCGATGCCGTTCTGAGCGAACAGGTCCTTGTTGTAGAAGATGCCCTCGGTGTTGAACTGCAAAGGCAGGGACGGGAACTCGCCGTCGTAGAGCTGGTCCACCACCGACTGGGCGGCCGGCGTGATGAGGTCGAAGACCCCCAAGTCGGTCAGGGTGGCCTTGACGTCCAAGACCTGGCCGGCGGCGGCCAACTGACCGTCCTTGTAGATGAACTGCTGTCCGGCCGCGAACATCACCGGCAGGGCGTCCTGGCCGGCCAGCAGCAGGATCTTCTGCTGCATCTGCGCGCTCGGAGTCTGGTCCAGGGTGTAGGGCAGGGCCGCGTTGGCGTCGGCGCAGGGGCCTTCGGCCAAGCGCTCCAGCATGTCGGCCCCGGCCGAGTTCTCGGCCGTGATGAGGACTGAGAACTCAGTCGCCCGGTTCCCGTCGCCGTCATTTGAGCCGTCGCCGTCGTCAGTGCCGCCGGAACAGCCGGACAGGATCAGGGCCCCGGCCGCGCTGAGCGCCAGGATGGCCTTGAGGCCCAGGCGGGATCGAATTTGATTAGCCACCGTGATACTCCTTTGTGAGTGGGTTCAATCGTCTTGTTTGGTCTGGTTCTTGGTCTGGATCGGATGGATTGGTTCTATCGCTGACGGAGGAGCCCATGACCCCTAGATGGAACGTTACAAAATCGACTGAGGGACGACGGAGCGCCCTCGCGGACTTAAGCCCGTAGGCCTTGGCTGGTCAGCTCCTGCCCCACTGCGGCCAGGTTCTGCCAGCTCATCTCGGAATACTTGCGGGACAGCACGAAGCCGTCCCCACCGCCGGCCAAAGCGGCCCGGACCGAAGCCCGGACCTCGTCCGGCGTGGTCTTCTTGACCCCTTCGGGCGTGGGCACGTCGACGTCCAGGCCGGGATAGACGGCGGCCTGGCCGCGGACCGCCGCCACCGTCCGGCGGGTCTCCCGTTCGACGTAGTCGGGGCTGAGGCCGAGTTCGGGCAAGCGCTCGAAGGGAACCGCCTCGTCGTACCCCAGCAGATGGCGGTGGAGGTCGTACAGGACCTGTTCCGGCACCCCCCGGAAGAGCCGTCGTCCGACCGTGCGGATGTAGTGGTGCAGGCGGTAGCCGGCGCAGTTGTTGTACAGCACCGGCTTGATGAAGTCGGAGTGATGGGCCATGCGGGCGAAGTCGACCTGCGAGCGGTAGAGCGGCGAGAAGGAGTTGTGGTGCCAGATGTGCCAGCCGACCTCCAACTGGCGGTCGAGGAATTTCAAAGCGCCGTACATCCGGGCTTGGAAGCGGGTGTAGCCGTCCTGCCAGAACTGATCCCAGGCCACGATCTCGGGGTAGCGCCCAAGCAAGCTCAAGAAGCGCACGAAGGAGCTGTCGCCGGCCGGTTCTCCCGGCTCCTGGTCCTCCATCAGCCGATCCAGTTCGAGGTAGCCCTGACGAGCCCGTTCGGAGTCCAGCCCCTGGCGGGCGGCCTCGGCCAGACAATGCCGGCAGAAACAGTACGGATTGCCGTTGCGAGCGAAGCCGCCGTCCGAGAAGGCGTTGTCGAGCGGGCCTTGGCGTTCGGAGCCGAAGAGCAGGCCGTCCAACTGATAGGTCTTGACCTGGTCCTCCAGCAAGGACAACCACCAGGCCTCGTAGTCGGGATTGCGCAGACAGGCGTAACCGTCGGTGCGCTCCCAGGCGTCGACTTGGAGCACCTTGGGCCAGTTCGGCACCGCCTTGGTCAAACCGGAGTGGGTGTTCTCCAACACCCAGGAGTAGACCTTCAGGCCACGCCGCCGGGCCGGCTCGATGACGTCGCCCAAGGCGTCGAAGCCGGCCACCTCGGCGTCCGGGGCGCGGTACGGCCCCAGCACCGTGCCGCCGTAGTAGCGCTCGTGCTGGGTCACGAAGGAGCCGCCCAGGTGGAGGTCGGTGAAATCTTGCGGACCGTGCCCGGGCCAGGGCCGGGTCAGCACCTGGCGGCCGGCCACGCCGCGGTCGAAAGCCTGACTGGCGATGAACAGGGCGTTGACTCCGGCGGTCTCTTTGAGGCCGTCGAGCACCGGCTCGACGCCCTCGTCGACGAAGGAGATGGCGCCGATCTGGATCCCTACGAGTGCGGACATGAGTCCTCCTCCCGTCACCGGCCCCGGTCCCCTTCGAGGCCGTTCTCGAAGACCCGCGGAGCTGGCGATGACCCGAGGCTACAGCCAATTTTGAAACGTGTCAATGAGGTCGTATATTGGTCCCGCAAGGTGGGAACAGCGTCGTGACGACCTAGACGAGAAGACCTGGGCCAGCCCCTGAGAAGGGCGGCCCAGGCCTCAGTCGGCTGCTCCGGCCGGGCATCGCAGCGAACGTAAAAGGAAACACCATCATGACTGACTATCCCCGTTTTGGCGCTGGTCTGTGGCACTTCGCCAGCTACGTCGACCGTTACGCCGTCGACGGTTACGGACCTCCCCGCACCACCATCGAGGCCATCGAACTGGCCGGCTCAGTCGGCGACCTGTCGGTGGTCGACCTCAATTACCCCTTCACTCCCGGCGTCGGCTTGGACGAGGTCAAGGACGCCTTGGCCGCCCAAGGGCTGAGCGCCATCGGCGTGACGCCGGAGATCTATCTGCGCCGCTTCTGCCGTGGCGCCTTCACCAACCCGGATCCGGCCGCCCGCCGGGCCGCCCTGGAACTGATGAACCAGGCCGCCGACGTGGTGCGTCAGTTGGGCGCCCAGTACGTCAAGATCTGGCCCGGCCAGGACGGCTGGGACTATCCCTTCCAAGTCAACCACGGCGACCTCTGGCGGTTGGCTGTGGACGGCATGAGGGAACTGGCCGCCGGCCACCCGGACCTCAAATTCGCCATCGAGTACAAGCCGCGCGAGCCCCGCGTCAAGATGACCTGGGATTCGGCCGCCCGTTCCATCATCGGCATCCAACAGATCGGCCTGGACAATGTCGGCGTCCTGCTCGACTTCGGCCACTCCCTCTACGGCGGCGAGTCGCCGGCCGACGCCGCCCAGCTGCTGATCGACCACGGCCTGCTCTACGGCATGGACGTGAACGACAATTTGCGCGGCTGGGACGACGACCTGGTGGTCGGCACGGTCCATCTGACCGAGATCTTCGAGTTCTTCCACACCCTGCGCATCAACGACTGGGAGGGCGTCTGGCAACTCGACCAGTTCCCCTTCCGGGAGGACCCGGTCGACGCCGCCCGCACCTCCATCCGCACCCTCAAGGCGCTCCACCGCGCCCTCGACCGACTGGACGTGGCGGCCTTGCGCCAAGCCCAAGCCGCTCAAGACGCCATGGCCGCCCAGCGGGTGGTCCAAGACGCTCTGCTCGACACCGCCCAGGGCTGATCGACTGACGAGGTGGGTCCGGCCAGCCGGGCCCACCCCACTATCAGACCGGATCGATCGGATCAGACAGGGTCGGCCGGATGACCGGATCGAACTGGCCGACCCGATCGGGCCTGGTCGGCCGGGCTCAGCGGATGACCTTGTTCATGCGCCAAGCGATCAGAATCGCCAGCGGGACGGTCAGACCGGCCAGGATGACGACGATGAGCGTGCTCGTGAGGTCGTGCCCGCCCACCTGAAGGTGAGCCCCCAAATCATCCAGCAGCTGCCGCCGCACCTGGTCCTGTCCCTCCGGCGGGACCGACCGCGCCAGCTGTTCGATGGCGGGCGTCATGACCGGTTCCCGGACGGCAGCCGCCCCCTGGGCGAACGGCATCAGCTCCAGCACCCGTCTGATGCCCTGGGACAGCGTGCTCGGCGGCACGTAGCAATAGGTCAAGAAACCCATGGCGGTGCCCATCACCACCGAGTAGCCGCTAAACGAGCCGGGGGTGGAGGTGAAGGTGACGATCAGAGTGTTGAAGGCGGCGTAGAACAAACAGCAGACCGCCGTGGCGCCCAGCATCCGGCCGAAGGCCGGGACCGACATCAAGGGCTGGCCGACGGCGGCGGCCCAGACCTGCCCCAGCCCTCCGAACAGAGCCGAGATGGTGAAGGAGACGACGAAGGAGCAGGCCACGTAGCTGATGGCCAGCTGCCAACGCCGGACCGGGGTGATCAGACAGTCCCCGAACCGTCCCGACACCCGGTCCTCCACGAAAGCGGTCAACAGCCCGAGCGAGGAGGAAAAGGTGGCCAAGGTCACGACCGATGAGAACATCCAGGCGTCGCACAGGGCGTAGGCGTCGTCCTTCGGAGCCAGGGGGATCAATTCGGCGATGGAGCCGGCCGTGTTCTCCCGGAAGAAGAGGATGAAGAGCAAGAACAGCACCAAGGGCGACAAGATGGAGAAGAAGACCGTGATCGGTTCGCGTCCGAAGATCCTCAGATGCCGACCCAACAGAACCAGCGCTGCAGTCATGCCACCACCCTGTCCGAGCCAGCCCCGGTCTCGGTCAGACTCAAGAAGACGTCGTCCATCGATCCGTGTCGGAACTCGAAATCGACCAGGTCGGGCCACCACCGTTCCAGCAGCCACTTGGCCTGAGCGGTGGTGCTGAGGCGCAAGCGCAGCGAGTCGGCCGCCGACACCAGCTCCACCTCATTGGGCAGGGCGGCCAGGAAGGCGGCCGTCTGGGTCGGACCGGACAGACGCAAAGTCAATTCAGATTTGGAATGCTGGGAGCGCAGCTGGCCCGGCGTCCCCCGGGCCACGATCTGCCCGGAGTCGATGACCGACACCAAGTCGGCCCGTTCGGTCTCCTCCATGTAGTGGGTGGTCAAGAAGACCGTCATGCCCTGGGATCGGCGGACCTCCTCCACCGCCCGCCAGACCTGCTCGCGGCTTTGGGGGTCCAGACCGGCCGTCGGCTCGTCCAAGAACAGCACCACCGGGTCGTGCAACAAAGCCCGTGCGATGTCGACCCGCCGCTGCTGGCCGCCGGACAGCCGGCCGTAGCGGCGGTCCATGGTCTGGCCCAGGCCCAGCATCTGGTCCAATTCGACGATACGTTCCCGCCGCCGCGACTCCGCCACCCCCTGGAGGCGCCCCCGCAGCTCCAGATTCTCCCGCACGGTCAGGCTGCGGTCGAGCAGCGAGTTCTGAAAGACGACGCCGATGGCGTCGCGGATGGCTTGATCGGCCCGCCCCAAGCGCTGGCCGGCCACTTCGACCTCGCCGGCGTCCGGCCGCAGCAAGGTGATCAGACACTTGATCGTGGTGGACTTACCGGCTCCGTTGACGCCCAAGAAAGCGAAGAAACAGCCTTGCGGGACCTCGAAGTCGATCCCTTTGACGGCCCGCACCCGGCCGTAGTCCTTACGCAGTCCGCGCACCCGGATGGCCGGCACGGGGCTGGCCGGCGCCCGGTTCTCCCGGGCGTCGGCGTCGATCGCCCGACGGGCCAACCGGACCGGACCGGCCGGCGGACGGTCGGCCACCGGCTCCGGCTGGTCGCCGCTCCGCCGATCGACCCGTCCGAACCACTGCCAGAGCAGGTCTTGGACCCAGGTCGCCTTGGTGACGGGCAGATTGTGGTCGCCCCGGGTCCGCTGCGACTCGCTGTGCGGCAGCCGTCGGTGGGCCAGGTCGGCGTCGGCCAGGTAGGGCGAGGAGTGGCCGTTCAGCAACAGCACCGGGTGGGACAGCTCGGGCAGCGCCGCGGTGGCGAAGAAATCGGCGTCTTGACGCAGCGCCCGCCCCAGGGCGTCCTCCTGGGTCAGGGCCAAGAACTGTTTGACCGCCAGTTCGATCCGCCGGTCGTCCCGGCCGGTGGCGACGCCGTACGCGCGCAGGGCGCGGTCGGCGTCCGCCCGCACGGCCTCGACACCCGGCAAATCGTCCACCGTCTGGGCGTTCAGCCCGAAGGGCTCGACCAAGGCGATCCGGTCCACCCGGTCGGGCTGGGCCAGGGCCGCCCGCAGCACGACGGCGGCGCCGAAGCTGTAGCCGACCAAGTGGGCCCGGGCCAGGCCCAGGGCGTCCATCAGGTCGAACAGGTCGCCGGCCAGGGTGGCCAAGCTCAGGTCGGGCGGTCGGCCGTCCGACCCGGTCAAGCCGTGGCCCCGCAAGTCGTACAGGACCACCCGGAAGCGCCGCCTCAGCCGGAAGGCGCCGCAGCGGTGGAAGACGGTGTGGTTCGTCATCATGCCGTGGACCATGATGACGCACTCGTCGGCCTTCGGATTCAGGTCTTGGACATAGACCTGACGCCCGGCGACCTCAATCCGAGGCATCGACGATGTGCCTGACGATGTCGCCGACCCGCAGCCGGGCCAGCGTTAAGGCCGGTTTCTGCGCCAACCACTCCAGGAATTCGTCGCCCAGCGGGTAGCGGTCGCTCAGGACGTCCAG
The DNA here is from genome assembly GCA_031267645.1 of Propionibacteriaceae bacterium. Taxonomy (GTDB): domain Bacteria; phylum Actinomycetota; class Actinomycetes; order Propionibacteriales; family Propionibacteriaceae; genus WQYJ01. The sequence continues at coordinate 20,615 of JAIRYW010000044.1, read as the reverse complement.
CACTTGCACCATTTCGATGGAGCCCAGCTCCAACTCGCCGAACACCCGGGTGCGTTCGTCCACCCGCAGCACCGCGATGGTGTCCTGGCCCATGACCTGGCCCAGGGCGTCCACCAGGTCGGCCAACACCCGCTCCTGCGACAGCTTCATCGGTGATCTCCGTCCATGGTCCAGGCCACCGCGTAGCCCTCGTCTTGCCGGACCGTGCGGATCCGCCGGCCGGCGATGAAGACGTCCTCACCATCGACTCTTTCGATCTGGTGACGCTTGGGATCGAAGGCCAGCCCGACACCGAGCATCTTGCCATAGGCCTCTTTGGCGCACCAGAACCGGATCACCCACTCGTCCAAGTCCGGCGCGGCCTCCAGCAGAGCCAACTCGCCGGCGCTGAAGGCCTGCCGGCGGAAGCCTTCGGACTTGGGCTCGACCGCTTCGATGTCGACGCCGACCGGCTGGTCGGATACCACCGCCACCGCCCGGCCGTGTTTGTGGGCGAGCGAGACCTGGACCGGACGCTCCAGCTCCTGGCAGTTCCCCTTGACGAAGAGCTTGCCGGAGTCGTCGTAGTGGGTGTCGATCTCGATCGGATACATCAGCGGGCCCCCGGGACGGCGCAGGAAGTGGCGGACGGCGTCTTTGAGGGCGATGCGTCCGGCCAGGTAGTCCGCCCTCAGGGCGTCGTTGGTCACCTCCAGCCCCTCCTTCTTCTCCCGCTGGGTCAGGTAGCGCATGAAGCAGAAGATCATGTTCTGACGGTTGGGAGTGGCGCTAGCGAAATAATGCACATTGTCGGCTATGGGGGTGGCGATCAGCTCGCGCCAGGGCGTGTTCAACACTCCCCAGACGGCGTTGTCCGTGCCGACGCGCTGATTCACCCAGTCGCGGGCGATGGCCCAGACTCGGCCGTCGCGGGTGTAGACGCAGTCGCCGATGATGAAATTGTCGGTCACTTTACGGATGACGCAGTAGTGGTCGAACAGTCCGGATTGGTCGGTGCGGTCCTGATAGAAGGTGACCGACCCGACCCGCACCGGGAAGGAGATCCGGTCGTTCTCGGCGTGCAGGTGCAGGTAGAGCCCGATGGCCTGGCCCATCTGGTCCAGCAGAGAGCCCTTGCCCTCTTGGGCCTGGACGATGTTGTGGAAGCCATGCTCCCCGGAGACCTCGGTCCGCATCATCGACCAGTAGCGCGAACGGTGGAAGGCGTAGGTGGTGTACTGCTCCTCCCGGCCGAGCGGCTCCAAATCCGGTGGACCGATGTCAGTCTTGGCCCGTTCGACGAAATCAGACGGGGCCTCGGGGTAGTCCTCGGCCAAGGTGACGTCCAGCATCAGCTTGCCCGGCAGGGACAGCCCGATCAGGTTCTCACTCTTCCACAGGCCCTTGACCACGCCGTCCCACGGTTGATTGACCTGGATGAACTCGGTGGCCAGGATGGAACCGAGTTTGACCACCTTCAGCTCGGGCGCTTGGGCGGCCGCGATCTCGGCCAACAACTCCAGGCTCATGGTCAGCGGCACGACTGTCAACAGGTCGCCGGAGATGGGCCAGCCCACCGGTTGGTTCACCAACGAGTGGTCGATCAAGAACGGATAGTCATCGACGCTGAGGTGGAGCGGAACCTCGAAACGACTCCCGGCCCGGCGGGGCGGAACCGTTGGGGACGCTGCGGGAGCGGACGGCGCCGGACCGGTCGCGGCGGCGGTCGGCGCGACGGACGGAACAGCGGGCGATGGAACGACGGGTGACGGAACAGCGGGCGGCGGAACGGGCTGGGCTGTGGCGGCGGTCGGCGGGGCAGGGTACGCCGAAGCCGCCAACGGCCGCTGCGGGCCCGTGGCCCGGACCTGGTCCGGCGGTGGCGCTAGCCAGCCCGCGGCCAGGCCGCGGCTGAAGCCACGCGGCGCGATCACCCGTCGTGCGGCGGCGACAGGAGTCCCCCGCCAGGCCTGGACCACCTGCTCCTGACCGTCCAGCGCCGCCCGCACGTTGTCGTCCAGAGCGCGCAGAGCGGGGTCGGCCTCAGCCGGCACAGCGATCAGCGTCCGGTCGGCGGACGGAACACCGCCCGGCGAAGCCGCGCCGGAGCCATCCGTCTTAGGTCCGAACCCGGCCAGGATCTCGTCCAACTCGTCCAACTTGACCATCAGCGGGTAGCCGCGCGGCAGCAGATGAGCGCTCTTCAAGCTGCGGTGGATCGGTCCCATGCCCATGAAATCCAGGTCGGCCGCTCCCCCCATGACATAGAGCATGGCGTGGACTCGACGCAGTTGTTCGATCGCCGGACGCCGGGGGCTGAGCGAGGGCAGGGCGACGTGGGGCCGGTCCCGCAGAGTGTCGTCCACGAAACCGGGCAGAGTGCCGACGCCGACCTGGACGAACACCCGCACGCCCTCGTCGTACAGCCGCTCGATCAACTGGCGGAACCGGACCGGCCGCCTCAGCTCACTGCCGAAGACCTCGGCCGCGTCGCGCCCGTCCGCCGCCACCGGGGCCAAGGTGATGGCGGACCAAAGGGGGACGCGGCCGGGGTGGACCGCCACCCCGCCCATGGCCTCGGACGAATAGTCCTTGAAGGGCTCCATCAGCGACGTGTGGATGATGGTCGACCAGGGCAGGGTTTGGAAACGGCAGCCGGCGGCGGTCAGTCGAGCGGTCAGCTGGTCCAGGGCCGGCGGCAGGACGCACAGCACCTTCTGACTGGGGCAGTTGTCGTTGGGGAGGTAGACCCCCGGGATCGACTCGACGAGGGCGTCCCATTGGGCTGGGGTCAGACCGCCGGACACGGCCAGCAAATGGCAGTCGGGCAGTTCGGAAAGCGACACCGCCCCGAAGTATTTGTCGGAGAAGTCGGTGTTGGACTGGTCGAAGCTCTGGTCGAGCATGCCGCAGGCCCGGGCGGCGTGCCATTCGCCGACCGAGTGCCCGGTGTACAGGTCCGCCTCCACCCCAGTCGTCCGCAGCGCCTGGTCGATGAACTGAGAGGCGCTGAAGAGGTCCATGCTGCGCCGGTGGTAGCCCAGTTCGTCGTCCTCCACCTCACGGCCGGACCAGACCAGGCCCAGCTCGTCCTCGACGGACTCGTGCTCCACGGGGACGTTGTCGTTCCAGCCCGGGAACATGAAGGCCATCTGACCGCCGTCGGCCAGCAGCGGCTGGTTGGTGAACCAGATGTCGCCGCGTCCCAGCCAGGGCTGGTCCCGCCTGACGATCTCGATGGCTTGGTCCATCCGCTCCGGCGTGGGATCGAAGACGACCAGCCGGTAACGGTCCGAGTCTTGGCCCAGCCAGCCGCCGACCCGGCTGGGGTTGGCTCTGAAATCGATCTTGGCCAGCAATCCGGCCTGATCGGGGGCGGCGAAGGCGTAGACGGCCAAGGCGTCGTGACGGCGCCGGGCGGCCCGATAGCGGGCCCGCTGACGAGGCGGCTCCTCGTAAGCGGTCAACACGGCGTGGGCGTTGATCCCGCCGAAACCGAAAGCGTCCACCCCGGCGATCAGCGGCAGTCCCGCCGCTTCCCAGTCGACCACCTCTGACACGGCCTCGAATCTGGATCGGAGCAGTTCCGAACGCGGCCGCTGACAGTGCAAGGTGGGTGGGATCTGGCGGTGGAACAGGGCCAAGGCGGTCTTGATCAGACCCATCGCTCCGGCCGCCGGCATCAGGTGGCCGATATTGGACTTGACCGAGCCGAGATAGGCCCGTCGGGCCGACTGGTCGCCGAAGACTTGGGTCAGCGTCTCGATCTCAGTGGCGTCACCGACCGGCGTGCCGGTGCCATGGGCCTCGATGTAGGACACGTCAGCCGGATCGAGGCCGGACTGCCGCCAGGCCCGCCGCAGGACTCGGGACTGGCCCTCGACGTCGGTGGTCAGCAGCGAGTGGCCGCCGCCGTCGGAGCCGACGGCGATGCCTTTGACCACGGCGTAGATCCGGTCTTGGTCGGCCACCGCCCGTTCCAAGGTCTTGATCACCATGAAGCCGGCCCCTTGACCGATCAACAGACCGTCCGCCTCGGCGCTGAAAGGGGCGATCCGCTGATTGCGGCTGAGCGCCCCCATCAGGTTGAAGGCGCTCCAGAAAACCGAACTGTGCGGGGTGTGCATACCGCCGATCACGGCCAGGTCGCACTCCCCGCTGGTCAGCAGCTGGGCCCCCTGCTGCAGGGCGACGATGCCAGAGGCGCAGGCGGCGTCGACGACACAGGCCGGGCCGTGCATGTCGAAGTGGTGGGCCACCACCGAGGCCACCAGGCTCGGCATCGTGGCTGTGGCGGTGTCGCCGCGATAACGGCCGTGCAGTTTCTGGTAGCCGCGACGGATGCGCTCCAACTGCGCTTCGGTCAGTTCGGGCAGAGCGTGGCCGATCAGTCCGGTGAACTGTTCCGCCATGCGCACGATCTCAGTGGCCCGCAGTTGCGGCGCGCCGGCGAAATTACCCCGCCCGATGATGACGGCGGCGTTCTGCAACGGGAGACCCCGCTCCAAGACGTCGGCGTCGTGCAGAGCCTGTTCGGTCAACATCAGCGACAGCAGCTGGTCGGGGTCGGCCCCTTCGGCCACCACCGGCAGCACTCCGAAGCGCATCGAATCGACTATCCCGGACTGCGTGAACCCACCCTTACGACAGACGAAGCGGTCCGGCTGACCGGCCTGTGAGGCGTTGAAGTAGGCCTCTTCGATGACCTCTTCAGGAGTGTCGACGATGGAGTCGACGCCGTCGCGCAGATTGCGCCAGAACTCCCCCACCGTTTGGGCGCCCGGGCAAGCCAAGGAGAGGCCGACGATGGCGATGTCTTGGACTGGCGTTGTCATGGACCGCTCCTCAGCGAGTCGCCAGGCTGTGGTCGATGAAGCGCTGGATGTCTTGGACCGGGCCGGCCAAGGCCATCGTGCCGGGGCCGGCGCCGTGGGCCACTTCCCGGGCGAAGAACTTTGACCCCTGCTCCAGCGGGATCAGATCGATCCCGCGCCGACCCATCTCGGCCGCCAGCGCCGGCGACACCATGCCGGCCCCTTGCCACGGCCCCCAGGCGATGGACAGGGCCCGAGCCGGGCCGACCGCCGTCAGCACCTGGGCGGCCTGGTCCAGGGCCGAGTTGCCGGCGGCGTAGTCGCACTGGCCCCGGTTGCCGAAGGCGGCCGCCATGGAGGAGAAGAACACCACCAGGCGCAACTCCCGGGCCAGTTCGCCGAGCGCCTTCAAGGGGGCGGTCTTGGTGCCGTAGACCCGCTCGAAGGAGTCCCAGGTCTTGTCCTTGAACAGCTTGTCCTCCAAGACGCCGGCGGCGTGGAAGACGGCGTCCAGCCGTCCGTGCTCGGCTTTGACCCGCTCGGCCACCTGGCGCAGGGCTTGGTCGTCGCGCAGGTCGGCGCTGATGTAGTCGGCCCGTCCGCCGGCCTGTTCGATCAAGGCCAAGGCGGCCTCGACGCTCAAGAGCTTGGCCACCTTGGCCACTCGCTGGCTCAGTTCCTTGGGGCTGGCCGGGCGGTCGGTCTCCAGGATGTGGCGTTGCAGCTGGTCACGGCTCAGCCCGCTGGGATAGCGGCCGGCCTCGGCCTGGTCTCGTTCGGTGCGCCCGACCAGGATGTAGCGGCAGGGGTTGGCGGCCGCCACCTGGGCCACCAAGCTAGGCGAGATGCCTTGCGCCCCGCCCAGCACCAGCACCACCGACTCGGCCTCCAGCTCCGCGATCTGGCCCACCGGGTCGGATTCGACCAGAGCCGAGACCTCGGGCAGATGGCGCCAGCGCTGACCGTCGCGGTAGTAGACCTCCGGGTAGAGGCCCGGGTCGGTCGCCTCGCCCAGGACCGTGTCGACGATGGTGTCCAAGTCGAATTCAGTCAGTCCGGTGACGGCTTTGAACCTGATCCCGGGGTACTCCTGGGCCAGGGTCTTGAGGAAACCGGGCAGACCGGACAACCGCTCCAAGTCGGTCAGCCGCCGGTCCAGCAGAGCGCCCGGGGTGTCGTCGAAGACGTGCACCCAGGCCACCCGTTCCAAATCCATGCCTTTGAGCAGGGCGAAGAGGTCGGCCACCGACCAGGACCGCCCAGTCGCGACCGCTCCCAGTCCGATCAGGGCGTCGCATTGGCTCAACTCGGGCGTGGTCGGATCGTCCACCAGGACGGGCACGGCGCCGAGTTCGGTCAGACCGGCGGCGATGCGGCTGGCCAGGCCGGAGCCGTCGTCGACCACGGCGACGCGCTGCCCGCCGATGTCGAGCGAACCTGTCTGAGCCAGCGGATAGGCCTCGACCCGCCAGCTCAGGCGGGTGATCTCGGTCGCTCGGCCGCCAGCCGCCGAGGAGCGGAAGGCGGCGGTCAGAGAGTCTTGGGAGACGACCGGGGCTGGAGTCGGCTCCGGGGCGGACGGGGGCGGGACGGCCGGCCCGGTCGGGGCGTCCGAAGACGGGGCGGTCTCCGCCGCCGCTACGGTCTCCGCCGCCGGGGCGGGCGTCCCCGGTTCGCCGCTGGCCAGCTCCTGTAGCCAGTCGACCATGCCGCGCAGCGTCTTGATGGCGGTCAGCCTCTCCAAAGCGGAGACCGCCTCGCCGCTGTCAGCGGACTCCGGCTCCGGAATGATCATGCGCTCCCCCAGCGAACCGATGATCTCCAAACGCTTGATCGAGTCGATCGACAGATCGGCTTCCAGATCCATGTCCAATCCGAGCATGTCGGCCGGGTAGCCGGTCTTCTCCGCCACCACCTCGACGATGACCGCGCGCAGTTGGTCAGCCGACAGATCCTCGATCCGAGGCAGCCCGACGGCGGCGGGGGCGGCGCCGGGGTCCGTTGCGACGGCCGGGACGTCCAGCGGCGGAGCCGCGGCCGGGACCGCTCCGGGCTGGGCCAGAGGCGGCGTCGGAGGCGGGGCCGGCCAAGCCGCCGGCGGAGCCAGAGCCGGCGCCGGCGGGTATCCGATGGGGGCGGCGGGGTATCCGCCGGACGCCTGGTCGACACCGACCGGGACATAGGCCTGGCCGTAGCCGAGGTAGCCCAGCATGACGTCACGTTGGTCGTCCAACATGGCCCGCATGTTCTGCAGGTAGGCGAAGACCAACGCCTCGGAATTATTATTCGGCTGGACCTGTGCCATTTCCTCATTCTCCGTCGTGAATCGCTCGAAAGCGTCGAAGTCGTAGTTGAATCCGCGTGCGATGTGCTGTTCGCCTTGTTCACGCCACTGCGTCAGCGGCAGCGCCTCCACGCCGTCGAGCACCCAGGTGGTGGCCGACGGAGCCTGGCCGGCCGCGTCGGCCAGATCCAGCGCTCTCGCGCCGCGGCCGGCGAAGAGCGGCTCGTAGTCGAAGTCGCGGCCGCTGGCGGCGTACTTTCCCAGAGCGCGCAGGAAGGTCCGCAGTCCGAAACCGTCGCGCTGCTCGGTCCGGATCGCCACCACATCGTCCAAGGTGGCCTCGACCAGCCCGGTCAACACGCCGCCCGGTCCAGCCTCGATGAAGACACGGGCGCCGTCGTCGTACATGGCCCGTAGCTCTTCGGCGAACCGCACCGGGTTGACCAGGTGCTCGGCCAAACGCTGACGGATCTGGCTGGGCTGGTCCGGATAGGGCTGGGCGGTGGTGTTGGACCACACCGTGAGCCGCGGGCGATCGATCTCCAGCCCGGCCAAAGCCTCGCCGAAAGCCGCATCGGCCCCGGCCAACAAGGGGCTGTGGAAGGCGCAGGCGGCCTCGATCGGCTTGGCTTCGACGCCTTGGGCTTGACAACGTTCTAAGAACTGCTCGAGGCCGGCGCTGGTCCCGGCCACGACGGTCTGGGTCGGGGCGTTGAAGTTGACGGCCCAGACGCCCTCCACTCCGTCCAGCAGGGTCTGAACCGATTCGGCGCTGGCGGCGACGGCCGCCATCCGCCCGGCGTCGTCGCCCACCTGGGCCAAGATGGCCTCGGCCCTGGCGCGGGACAGAGCCGGCAGATCCTCTGGATCGATGGCGCCGGCGTGGACCAGGGCCGGCAGTTCGCCGTAGGAGTGGCCCGCCACCGCGTCGGGGACGACGCCCAAACTAGTCAGCAACTCGGCGATGGCCAGGTCCACGAAACCGAGCAGCGGTTGGGCGTTGCGGGTGTCAGTGACGGCTTGACGCTGGGCTTGGCGGCCGGGGCCGTCGAAGCGCGAGTCGGGGAAGACGACGCTCTGGTACTCCGGGTGCCGGGCCAGGGCGTGGCGCAGACGGGGGAACATGACGAAGAGTTCCCGAGCCATGTTGACCCGTTGGCTGCCTTGGCCGGAGAAGAGGAAGACCACCTTGCCCGGACAAGGATCGCGGTAGAACAGGCCCGGCCCGGGCTTGCCCTCCAGGGCCAAGCCGATCTTGGCCACCAGTTTGTTCCAAGAGCCGGACACGATGGCGATTTGGACCGGTTCCGCGCTCTGGCGGAACAGTGAGTAGGACACGTCGCGCAAGACCAGTCTGGGGTTGGCCCGGTGCGCCTCCAAGACCTGGCTCAGGCGGGCCTGGGCCGCCTCCCGGGTCTGGCCCCGGAAGACGAACAGCTCACGCGGCCAGGCGGCCATGATCGGCTGGTCGGGCACCTCGGCGTAATTCTCCAGCACGGCGTGGAAATTGGTGCCGCCGAAGCCGAAGCCGCTGACGCCAGCCACCCGCCGGTCGGCTGGCCAGACCGTGGCGTGCCCGCCGGCGTTGAAACGGAACGGACTCAGATCCGGGGTGTGGACCGCCACCGGACGCTTCAAGTGCAGCGTCGGCGGGATCACGCCGTGGTACAGGCTGAGAGCGGCCCGGATCGTGCCCGCCAGACCGGCGGCGGACTTAGTGTGGCCGATCTGGGTTTTGACCGAACCGATCCAGGTTTGGCCGGGCAGGGCGCCGGCGTCCAATAGGACCTGTTGCAGGGCGGCCAACTCGGTGCGATCCCCGACCGCGGTGCCGGTGCCGTGGGCCTCCAGCAGACCCAGCTGGGCCGGCGACACTCCGGCGGTGCGGTAGGCCCGGCGCAGGGCCTGGCTCTGGCCCGACATGTTGGGGGCGGTCAGACCGAGCGAACGGCCGTCGGAGGAGCCGTCGATGCCCCGGACCACGGCGTAGATCCGGTCCTGGTCCCGCTCGGCGTCGGACAAGCGTTTCAGCACCACGACGCCGACGCCCTCGCCCAGGGCCAGTCCGTCGCCGGACTCGTCGAAAGCGGCGCTGCGGCCCTGGCGGGACAGCGCCCGCGTGGCGTTGAACATGACGTAATCGACGATGCCGTTGTGCAAGTCGGCCCCACCGCAGAGGACCATCCGGGCCCGGCCGGCCCAGAGCTCGTTGCAGGCCACGTCGAGAGCGGCCAAGGACGAGGCGCAGGCGGCGTCGACCGTGAAATTACGCCCCCGACAGTTCAAACGGTTGGCGATCCGCCCGGAGATGACATTGGACAAGATGCCGGCGAAGGAGTCCTCGTCCACCTTGGGCAACTGTTGGTCGACCCGCTGGGGCAAACTGCCGAACAGGCTGCGCACCCCGGAGCGCGAACCATAGGAGTTGGCCAGTTCGCCCTGGGCCACGGCGCCGAAGATGACCGAGGTGTCCTCCAAGATGGGCAGGGCCGGATCAGCGTAGCCGGCGTCTTGCAAGGCCCGCTTGGCCACCATCAGCGAGATCAACTGGGCGGTTTCGATGGACCGCATCGAACCGGGCGCGATGCCGAACTCCAAGGGATCGAATTCAGTCGGCCCGATGAAGCCGCCCCACTTACTCACCACCTTGTCGGTGTCGTCGCTGTCGGGGTCGAAGAATTGCTCCGGGTCCCAGCGGGCCACAGGCACCTCGCTGATGGCGTCGTGGCCGATCAGGCAATTGCGCCAGAACTCATGCACGTCGGCGGCGTCGGGGAAGACTCCGGCCAAGCCGATGATGGCGATCGGTTCGACACCGGCGGCGGTCTTAGGCGGCGTCGGGGGCACGTCCAACTCGGCCAACAGTTGGGCGGCGTCGTCGGTGACGGCGCGGTGGAGCCGTTCCAGGTCGGTCGCCCGCGTGATCAAGGGAGTGATCGCGCCCGACATGTAAAGGCCTTCCGTCCGCCGGCGGGCCAGCGGCAACGGACCAGACCGGTCGGTCCCTTTGGAGGCGATACGGGCCCGGCCCAGGTTCAGCTCCTCCAAGGCCCGACGCTTGTCCAACGGTTCGACGGCGGTGGCGGAGATCCGTCGTTTCTCGGCCTCGAAGAACTCGGTGAACGGAGTGGGCAAAGCCCTGGTCTCCTGCCCTGGGACCGACTCCAACAAGACGGTGCTCTGGGCGGACAAGACCTGGTCTTGGAAATCTTGGGTGATAGCCCCGCTGGCGACCGCCTCGACCGTGGCCAGATAGGCCGTGCCCATGAGGGCGCCGACCTTGGCTCCGCGAGCCGCCAGCGGAGCCGCCATCAGCGAGACGAAGGCCGAAGACAAGGCGTCGTTGACGCCCCCGGCGAAGTAGGCCTCCAAGTCGTCCGGCTTCTGGAAATCGAGCAACGTCAGCAATTGACGTTCCCACAGGACGGTCGAGTGCAACGGTCCGACGTGTCCGCCGGATTCCCGGCCCTCGAAAATGAAGCGTCGGGCGCCCTCGTTCAAGTATTGGGACAGCAAGGTGGCTGACGGCACATGTAAGAAGGCCGCTATGCCGGCTCGTTCGAAGAGCTTGCCTTGGGCCGGTCGGCCGCCCGCGATCACCACGGCGGTCGGAGCGGCCTGGACCACCCGACGAGCCTGTTCGTCGAACAGGGCCGGTGGGATGAACCCGAGCAGACCCGCCCCCCAGGGCTGGCCGGCCAAACGGGCGGCGGTCCGTTCGACCAGAGCCGTCGTCGCCTCCGGGTCGGCCAAGCCGATGGCCAGGAACGGCAGGGCCCCGGCCTGGGAGACGGCGGCGATGAACTCTGGCTCGTCGGAGACCCGTGCCATGGGGCCCTGGGCGATGGGCAGAGCCGTGCCATGGGCCCGGGCCAACTCGCTGTCGCGGCGCAAAGCTGGGCGACGCTGGGCCTGGCGGGCATGCCCCCAAGCGGCCTCTTGGATGGCGCGCACCAAGGCGTCCAAGCGACCGTATCGGCGTCGCCAATCCCCGGCCAGAGCGAAGTCCTGTCCCAAAGGAATCAGATCGTGTTCCAGGTCGAGCCCGCCCAGCCGAGCGGCCACCGCCTGCGGGGTCGCTTCCGAGCCGAGTTTGGGCCCGGCGGGCCATTTGAGCACCCGGCGCCCGCCCACCAGCATGGTGGAGTTGGCGTCGAGCCGAGCCAAACGGTCCTGGAGTTCTTTCGGGACCCGGCACTCGGGCAACAGCACGATCTGGGAGTCCAAGACCAAGCCGTGGGCTCCCAAATTCAGGTAGGCCGCCCCGCTGTGGACGCCCACGCCGCCTTGGACGAACAGTCGTGCGCCCGCCTGGCCGGCGGCTTCGACGATGCGCTGGAACAGGACGAAGGTCGATTCAGAACCGACCAATCCGGCCCCTTCGTTGCCCTTCAGCACGATCGAACTGGCCCCGGCCGCCAAAGCTTGCGCGGCCTCTTCGACGTCATGGACCTGCCAACACGGTTCGACCCAGTCGGGAAGATCGACTTCCATCCCCCACGGCAACAGGGCCCGGGACACTTGGGCGGGCAAGCGCAACCCCGGCAAAGGGACGACGAAACTGACTCCGAACCGTTCGGCGGTTGAATCGGACAATCGCTCCAAGGCGGTCCGGGCGGCGGTGAGGTCCCGGCCCAGAGCCAACATGGGAGCGGCCCCGGCTCGGGCGGCGGCCAAGGCCAATTCCGGATCGGGCTGTTCCAGGGGGGACACGATGACGACCTCTTGGGCCTTCAGACGACGGTTCGTGGTCATAATCCCTTCAATGTTGGCACCGCCAAGGACATTCACCGTGCCTGGAAGCACACCAGATCGGCTACATAAGGCTGTATCGCCGGGAGGCTCGACGAGCAAGTTGACGCTAGCGAATGGTCAGCGCCAAAGCAAACCGACCGCGCGTCTGGCTAATTGAGACGCCCTACCTCAGCCGACAGCGACCCACGAACGCCACCGCCGCTCGACCGCCGGCCGGATCCAGCCGGGGCCGTAGCCCCCGCAGCTATGTTCGACTGGACCGTCTTCGCCGTAGTCAAATCGGAAATCCGAGCCAATGCCACAGGCCGATCCAGACCGGCTTTCAACCGTCGTGGCCGTCGTGGCGCCGACGGAGGTCGTCGGACACGGAGCTGTCTCAGACAGACTTGTGGACCACGGTCTGGGACAGCTCCCTGCCGCAATATCAATCTGACTCATGGTCATCGCCGCCTGGTTCATTGAACCAACGCCCCGCCGGCGACACGCCTCGGTCGCACATCGCAGTAGTCCATTGTGGGCCGAGTTCCGGCGCGACACCGCGGGGGGCTGTCAGCACGCGTTCCGTCGAGTGAAAGGCCTAGTGCCAAACAGACTGGCGGAGCCGGCCACCGAGCCGTCGCCGAAGAGCTGGCGAAGCTCAAGGCCAAACGACTGCCGCCAAGCAAATGATCACATCGACCGGGCCGGGCGGCGGACCGGTTCCGACGCGGCGAAGCTGGCTTAAGTCCTTAACCGGGCCCGGGCCACGGCCTTGGCCCAGCCGGCCCGGGCCCGTCGCCGGCGGTCGTCGGGCCAGCTGGGCTGGAACTCGCGGCGGGAGCGGGGCCAGGCCGCCAGGCCGGCTTCGTCCCACAGGCCGGCCCCGATCCCGGCCAGCTGACAGACCCCGGCCACCGACAATTGGGCCTGCTCGGGCCGGGCCACCACCCGGCCGGAGAGGTCGGCTTGCAACTGCATCAGCCAGTCGTTCTGACTGGGGCCGCCATCGGCCAGGACCAGGTCGACCGGACGGCCGCTGGCTTGGTCGGCCCGAGCCAAAACGTCCTCGATCTGGTGCGCGATCGACTCGAAGCCAGCCCGGGCCAGAGCCGGTCGACCGGTGCCCTGGTCGAAACCGGACAACACGGCCACCGCTCCGGGATCCCAGTGCGGGGCGCCCAAGCCGGCGAAGGCCGGCACTAGGACCAAGCCGTCGTCGGCCGGGGCCGACTGGGCCCACTGGGCCAGATCGGAGGGGCTGGCCTCCAACAGTCGGGCCAGCCAGACCAGGGTGCCGCCGCTGGACAAGATATTGCCTTCGAAAGCTCTAGCCGGCCGGTCGGTCAGCCAAGCCAGCGTCCGGACCAGACCCGGATCGCCCGCTCCGGCCGACGGCGGGGCCGGGACCGCCGCCGCCCCAGCGGCGGATGCGGTCCGACCGGTGGTCGCCTCCTCCAGCAGACCCATGATCGACGAGCCGGTGCCGTAACTGGCCTTGACCGTGCCCGCAGTCCTGACGCCATGTCCGTACAAAGAGGCGTGGGAGTCGCCCAGGACGGCTCCGAAACCGGTCTCCCAGCCGCGCCGGCGCAACAGGCCGATCGGGTCCGAGGGTTGGTCCGAACGCACGATCTCCGGCAGTGCCGCCCTCGGCACCCGGAACAGTTCGAGCAGCCAATCGTCCCAGTCCAGGGTTTCGATGTTCATCAGCTGGGTGCGGGCGGCGTTGCCGGCTTCGATCCGGAACTGACCGGTCAAGCGGTCCACCAGCCAAGCGTCCACCGTGCCCAGCCTCAGCCGGGCGGCTCGGGCCAAACGCCGGTCGGGGTCGACCTGGTCCAACAACCAGCTGAATTTCAAAGCGGAGAACATCGGGTCCAGAGGCAGGCCACAGCGCCGCCGGACCTCGTCGGCCACCCCGTCTCGGGCCAGACGTTGGGCCAGGTCGGCCGTGCGGCGGTCTTGCCAGCCCAACAAGGCGCTGAGCGGCTGGGAGCCTTCGGCCCGCCAGACCAAGGCCGACTCCCTTTGGTTGGACAGCCCGACGCTGGCCGGAGCTTGGGGGCACTGGGCGGACAGGCTGTCCAAACAGGCGCAGACGCTGTCCAAGATGACGATCGGGTCTTGCTCGACCCAGCCCGGCCGAGGGGTGGCCTGGCCGATGGCGACCTGGGCCTGGGCTCGGATCTGGCCCGTCGCGTCCAGCGCCACCGCCTTGGTCGAGCTGGTGCCTTGATCGACGCCGAAGACGATCTGTCCCATGGTCGCCCCCTCCCGCTCAGTCCGCTCGGACCGGCGGCCAGGGCAAGCTCAGATTGTGTCGCCCCGGCCCCAGCTCGATTGGCTCCTGACCCGGCCAGACCAGGCGGGCGTCAGCCCCCAACGGCACCTCGGCCTCGACCGTCAAACGGTCGCCCACGATCCGCCAGGCGATGGCGACCAGGCCGTAGGGCGAGCGGTGCCGGGCGCTGGCGTAGCTCAAAGTTCCGCCCGGACGGGGACGGAACTCGATCCGCCGATAGCCCGGCTCCAGCGGGGCCAGACCGGCCACCACCCGGTGCAGCCAGTCGGCCACCGCCCCGAAGGCGTAATGGTTGAAAGAGGTCATGGCCCCGGGGTTGACCTGTCCGTCCGGAGTCTGGGCGTCCCACCGCTCCCAGATCGTGGTCGCCCCCTGCCGGACCGGGTACAGCCAACTGGGGCAGTCCTCCTCCAGCAGCAGGTCGTAGGCCGCCTCCAACTGGCCGGCGCCGCTCAAGGCGTCGCACAGCAAGGGGGTGCCGACGAAGCCGGTGGCGATCCGGTTGTCGTCTTGGTGCACCAGTTCGGCCAGCCTGTGCCCGGCTCGAGCCCGCAGCTGGTCCGGGATGAGGTCGAACTCCAGACCCAGGGCGTAGGCCGTCTGGGCGTCTGACGTCATGGAGCCGTCGGCTTCGACGTAGGCCTGGGCGAAGGCCTGACGGACGGCTTGGGCCAACTGGCCGTAGCGCTGGGCCTCCTCGGCCCGGCCGGTCGACTCGGCCATCTGGGCCAACTTGGCGGTCGAGGCGGCGAAGAAGGCTGAGGCCACCAGGTAACGGTCGGTCCGAGCGGCCGCCGGATCGTCCGGCGGGGCGGCCGGGTCGAGCCAGTCGCCCAGTTGGAAACCGCTGTCCCACAGATGGCTGGGGCCGGCCAGCCGGTCCATCAGATCGACCCAGCGGCGGGCCGACTCCCACTGCCGTTCGACGATCTCCAGGTCGCCCGAGCGTGACCACAAGGCCAAGGGCAGGAAGGTCACCACGTCGCCCCAGGCCGCCCCGGGCCGGATCGGCGTCCAGCGTTGCTTGGCTTCGATCACCGGCACGTACCAAGGCACAGTCCCGTCCGGCAGTTGTTCGCGGGCGACGTCCTCCAGCCAGCCCGACAACATGCCGGAGACGTCGTATAAGAAGGCCGCCGTGGGGCCGAAGATCTGGATGTCGCCGGTCCAGCCCAGGCGCTCGTCGCGCTGCGGGCAGTCGGTCGGGATGTCCAAGAAATTACCCCGCATGCTCCAGACGACATTGTCGTGCAGACGGTTGACCAGTTCGTTCGAGCACTCGAACCAACCGATCCGGTCGAGGTCGCTGTGATACACCCGGGCCACGATGGCACCCTCGGCCACGGCCTGCCGCAAGTCGCCCGGCCAGCCCGTCACCTCCAGATAGCGGAAACCGTGGAAGGTGAAGCGGGGCTCCCAGCTCTCGCCCTGCGGCCGCCCAGCCAAGGTGTAGTTGTCGGTCGAACGGGCCGTGCGCAGGGGTCGGGTGCAAATCTCACCGTCTTGCAGGACCTCGGCCGTGCGCAGAGAAACGGTCGCGCCGGCTGGACCCAGCACTCGGATACGGGGCCGTCCCACCAGATTCTGGCCGAAATCGACCACCTGGCGTCCGGACGGCGTGGTCAAAACCGCCAGCGGGGCCACCTCGTCGGTGCAACGCACGGGCGGCCCCGAAGGCGCGCGCAAGGTGGCCGGGTCGCGCCGACCGACCGCCACCGGGGTGAAGTCGGAGTCGTCGAAGCCGGGGGCGGACCAGCCCGGCCGCTCCAGCCGGGCGTCGTAGTCCTCGCCGTCGTAATTGCCGGTGCGCAGGATGGGGCCGAAGCCGGCCCGCCAAGTGGCGTCGGTCGCGACCGTCTCGACCCGCCCATCGGCGTAAGTCAACTCTAGTTGGCCGATGAAGGCCAGGTCGGAGCCGAAGTGGTCGCGCAGCCCGTCCCAGCCCAGCCGCCCCCGGTACCAGCCGTCGCCCAGCCAGGCTCCGATGGCGTTGTCGCCGGCCCGGACCTGATCGGTCACGTCGTAGGTGTAGTAGCGCAGATGGCTGGCGTACGGAGTCCAGCCCGGCGACATGGCGTCGTCGCCCACCCGCTGGCCGTTGATCTCGACCTCGTACAGACCATGGGCGCTGGCGTAGAGCCGGGCCGCCACCAGGTCGGGGCCGACCGAGAACTCCCGTCGCACCAAGGAGGGACGCCGATCGTCCGAGTGGGGCCGTTCGGGCCAGGCGCCGCCGACCGGCTGAGCGGTCCAATCCGATGCCAGCAGCAAACCGGTCTCCAGCCCGGTGGCCGAGCTCCAAACGGTCCAGAGGCCGTCTTGGCCCAGCAGACGGACCCGCACCGAGGCGGCCTGGCGCGAGGCCAGGGCGGGCCCCGGCCAAGGCACCAAGATCTGGTCCGAGCCGGTCACCTGGCGCCTCAGGGTCTGCCCGTCCAACTCGACTTCCAGCTCATAGGCGGCCTGCCGCCAGTCCGGCTCCCCGACCGTGGTCCAAGACAGCCGAGGCTGGGCTTGACCGATGCCGAAGGGTTCGCGATGGTGCTCGACCGTGGGAGCAGAGGGCTGGGCCGCCATTGGTCCACTTTCTCTCAAGTTTGGAACGTGTCAGTATCCCAGCATACATTAAGACCATTCAACCTTGATACGTTTCAACAGCGGATCGGGTACGGCCGAAGCGTCGTCGAAGGACTGCTGGGGTGGCCCTGGGGCTGGCTCGACCGGGCTAGGCCAAGGACGGAGCTCAAAGCGGAGCGGCGGCGGTCCGAGGCTCCCGCAGGGCCCCGGACCACCGCCGTCGAACAGCCTCAGCGGGCGGCCGTGCCCTCCTGATAGTCGTCGTCGCTCCGCACCCAGCTCATCAGACCGCGCAAATGCCGGCCCACGGCCTCGATCGGGTGGGCCTCCTCGCTGGCCCGCATGGCCTTGAACTCGGGCGCGCCGGCGTCCTGGTCGGCGATGAAGCGAGCGGCGAAGGCACCGGACTGGATGTCGGCCAAGACCTCCCGCATACGTCGCTTGACCTGCTGGTCGATGATCCTGGGCCCGGACACGTAGTCGCCGTACTCAGCCGTGTCGGAGATGCTCCAGCGCATCTTGGCGATGCCGCCCTCGTACATCAGATCGACGATCAGCTTCATCTCGTGCAAGCACTCGAAGTAGGCCACCTCGGGTTGGTACCCGGCCTCGACCAGGGTCTCCCAGCCGGCTTGGATGAGGTGGGAGACACCGCCACACAGCACCGACTGCTCGCCGAACAGGTCGGTCTCGGTCTCTTCCGTGAAGGTGGTCTCGATGCCGCCGGCGCGCAGGCCGCCGATGGCCTTGGCGTAGGCCAGGGTCAAGGGCCAGGCCGATCCGGTCTCGTCCTTCTCCACCGCCACCACGACCGGCACGCCGCGCCCGGCGGCGTACTCCCGACGGACCAGGTGGCCGGGACCCTTGGGGGCCACCATGCAGACGTCGACGCCGGCCGGAGGCTGGATGTAGCCGAAACGGATGTTGAAGCCGTGGGCGAAGAAGAGGGCGTCGCCGGGCTTCAGCCAGGGCGCGATCTCAGCCGCGTAGAGGCCGCGCTGGACCTGGTCGGGGGCCAGGATCATGATCAGATCGGCCTCTTGGGCGGCCTCGGCCACCGACACCACGCGCAGGCCCTCGGCCTCGGCCTTGGCCCTCGACTTCGAACCCTCCTTCAACCCGACCCGGACATCGACGCCGGAGTCGCGCAGGGACAGGGCGTGGGCGTGGCCTTGCGAGCCGTAGCCGATGACGGCGGCCCGGCGGCCTTGGATCAAGGACAGGTCGGCGTCGGCGTCGTAGTACATATGTGCCATGGGGTTGCTCCTTTGGATCGTGGCGTGACGGTCACTGTTTGCGGTCGGCCTTGGGCGACCGGTCGTGTTTGCTGCGGTCGGTCATGGCGCGGGCGCCTCGGCCCAGCGCGACCGAGCCGGACTGGACCAGTTCGCGGACGCCGTACGGCTCCAGTAGATCCAGCAGGGCGCGCAATTTGCCATAACCGCCGGTGGCTTCGATGGTCAGACTATCGGCACTGACGTCGATGACGTGCCCGCGGAACATTTCCGCCAATTGAACGATCTCGCCCCGGTTGGCCGGGTCGGCCTTGACCTTGACCAGGACCAGCTCGCGGCGGACGGCGTTGCCCTTCTCCATCTCGGTGATACGGATGACCTCGACCAGCTTGTTCAGCTGCTTGACGATCTGCTCGACCTGTTCCGGCGACTCGGTCACCGCCACCAGGGTGATACGGGAGTAGCCGTCCCGTTCGGTCGGCCCGACCGCCAAAGACTCGATGTTGAAGCCCCGCCGGGCGAACAGTCCGGCGATCCGAGCCAACACGCCGGGTTTGTCCTCGACTAGGACCGACAGGGTGTGGATGCTGCTCATAGGTCGTCCTCCTCCCAATCCGGGGCCAAGTCCCGGGCGATCATGATGTCGTCGTTGCTGGTGCCGGCGGCCACCATGGGCCAGACCATGGCGTCCTTGCTGACGATGAACTCCGCCACCACCGGGCGATCCTGCACCGCCATGGCCTGACGGATGACTTGGTCGACCTGGTCCGGACGCTCCGCCCTCAGCCCCACGCAACCCAGCGCCTCGGCCAATTTGACGAAGTCGGGCAGCCGGTCGGTCTGCAGGTCGGTGGCGGAGTAGCGCTGGTCGTAGAACAGGGTCTGCCACTGGCGCACCATGCCCAGGGATTGGTTGTTGATGACGGCGATCTTGATCGGCACGCCGTTGAGGGCGCAGGTCACCAACTCCTGGTTGGTCATCTGGAAGCAGCCGTCGCCGTCGATGCCCCAGACCACCTGGTCGGGCCGGCCCACCTTGGCCCCCATGGCGGCCGGCACGCAGTAGCCCATGGTGCCAGCTCCGCCCGAGGTCAGCCAACGACGGGGCCGTTCCAGCGGCACGAAGTGGGCCGACCACATCTGGTGTTGGCCCACACCGGTCACGAAGATGGTGTCCGGGCCGGACAGCTGGCCGATCCGACGGATCACCTCCTGAGGCTGGATGACGGCGTCGGCCGCGTCGCCGGCCCAGGTCGGGTACTTCCGACGCAAACCGTCCAGGTAGCGGATCCAAGGACCGAGGTCGGGCAGGACGACGTCGCCCAGCCGGAGGGCCAACTCCTCCAACATCAGCCGGCAGTCGCCCACGATGGGCAGGTCGGCGGCCCGGTTCTTGCCGATCTCAGCCGGGTCGATGTCGCAGTGGATGACCTTGGCGGTCGGCGCGAAGCTGGACAGCCGACCGGTCACCCGGTCGTCGAAGCGTGAACCGACGGCGATCAACAAGTCGGCCCGTTGCAGGGCGCCGACCGCCGCCACCGTGCCGTGCATGCCGGGCATGCCGTAGTTGAGGGGATGCGAGTCGGGCAAGGCGCCCCGGGCCATCAGGGTCGTGACGGTGGGCAGTTGGGCCCGCTCCACCACCGCCGCCAGGACCTCGGCGGCGTCGGCCTTGACCACGCCGCCGCCGACCAACAGGACCGGCCGACGGGCCGCCCCGATCAGGGCGGCGGCCTCGCGGATCTGACGGAAGTGGGGCGTCACGGTGGGCCGGTAGCCGGGCAGTTCGACCGAGACCGGCCAGCTGAACTCGGTCCGTCCGGTCAGAGCGTCCTTGGCCACGTCGATCAAAACCGGGCCGGGCCGCCCGCTGGCGGCGATGTGGAAAGCCTCGGCCACGGCCTGCGCGATCCGATCCGGGTCGGTCACCAAGAAACTGTGCTTAGTGATGGGGAAGGTGATGCCCCGGATGTCGGCCTCCTGGAAGGCGTCCGTGCCGATGGCGCTGGAGTTGACCTGGCCGGTGATGGCGACCACCGGCACCGAGTCCATGTAGGCGTCGGCCAAACCGGTCACCAGGTTGGTGGCGCCCGGCCCCGAAGTGGCGACGCAGACACCGACCCGGCCGGTGACGTGGGCGTAGCCCTCGGCGGCGTGGGCCGCCCCTTGCTCGTGGCGGGTCAGGATGTGCCGGATGGAGGAGCCGAACAGAGGGTCGAAAAGGGGCAGGATGCAGCCCCCCGGAATGCCGAAGGTGACTTCCACACCGAGCAGTTCGAGTGAACGTACCAAGGCCTCGGCCCCGGTCAGGTTGACGGTGGGCGGTGGGGACTCTAAGTGGTTTGCCATCCTCGCTCCTTGTCAGTCTCGGCTTGTGGTCCAGCATGAAAAAACCCTCGCTGCTTGAGCAAACGAGGGTGCGTGTCTTAGTTATTAAGACACGCCGTCTAGATTACGAGCACCATGAAGGCCACGGCGCAACTCTGTCGCACCGACGGACGCCCTGTCAAGGCCGTCCGTCAGGCGAGCCGGGGCCGGCTCAGGCTCCCCCGCCGGGGCGGCGCCGACTCAGTCGGCCCGAGCCCGGCTGGCGGCGGCCTCGGCTCGCAAGGCCCGGCGCAGCTGGCGCTTCTCCGCCTGCTCGACAGGGTCGGGCACCGGCACGGCCGCGATCAGATCGCGGGTGTAGT
>JAIRYW010000031.1 GCA_031267645.1 Propionibacteriaceae bacterium | reverse complement strand
GCAATCTTTGCACCAGGCCGGGGCGCAGCCCAAGGGGTAAGTGGCCCTCCAGGGACAATCGAGACCAGTTCGTGACCTGAACCCATCCACCGCGGCCCCCACGCCGGCCGTCCGGCGATCAGCCGGCGCCGGACGGCCCGGCGCCGGCTGATCGGCTGGAACAGGTCGGCCCCTTCGGGCCGGAGCCTCAGAGGGCCTTGATGATGTCCTCCACCCGATCCTTGGCGTCGCCGAACAGCATGACGGTGTTGTCCTTGAAGAAGAGCGGATTCTGGACCCCGGCGTAGCCGGTGTTCATGGAACGCTTGAAGACGACCACGGCGTTGGCCTTCCAGACCTCCAACACCGGCATGCCGGCGATCGGGCTGGAGGGGTCGTCCAAGGCGGCCGGGTTGACGGTGTCGTTGGCGCCGATGACCAGCACCACGTCGGTCGACTCGAAGTCGTCGTTGATCTCGTCCATCTCCAAGACGATGTCGTAGGGCACCTTGGCCTCGGCCAGCAGCACGTTCATGTGCCCGGGCAACCGGCCGGCCACCGGGTGGATGCCGAAGCGGACCTCGACCCCGGCCGCCCGCAGCTTGCTGGTCAGGTCGGCCACCGGGCCTTGGGCCTGGGCCACCGCCATGCCGTAACCGGGCGTGATGATGACCGAGCTGGCGTTCTTGAGCAGGTCGGCCACCTCGACCGCCGTCGTCTCGCGGTGCTCGCCCAAATCCTGGGCTTGACCGACCACGGCCCCGTCGGAGCCGAAGCCGCCGGCGATGACGGAGATGAAGGAGCGGTTCATGGCCTTGCACATGATGAAGCTGAGGTAGGCGCCGGAGGAACCGACCAGGGCCCCGGTGATGATGAGGAGGTCGTTGTCCAGCGTGAAACCGGCGGCGGCCGCCGCCCAGCCGGAGTACGAGTTCAGCATCGAGACCACGACCGGCATGTCGCCGCCGCCGATGGAGGCCACCAGGTGCAGACCCAAGGCCAAGGAGACCAGGGTCAGAGCGGCCATCAGGATCAAACCGATGGGAGCGCCGTCGCCGCCGAAGTGGTACTTCGGGTCGAGCAGGACGAACCAGACCGTCAAGCCGACGAAGGCCACCAGGCAGCCCAGGTTGAGGAGGTTGTGATGGGGCAGGCTGAGCGGAGCTGACTTCATCTTGCCCGACAGCTTGAGGTAGGCGATGATCGAGCCGGTGAAGGTGACGGCGCCGATGAAGATGCCGACGAACAGCTCGCCGTAGTGGAGCTTGTCGGTGTGGCCGGGCTCCAGGTACGAGTTCCAGCCCACCAGGACGGCGGTCAGGCCGACGAAGCTGTGGAAGAGGGCGATCAGCTCGGGCATGCCGGTCATCTCGACCTTGAGGGCCTTGAAGACGCCGAAGGCGCCGCCCACCAACATGGCCATCAAGATGGCGACGATGGCCCAGCTGGGAGCGGCTCCGCCGTAACGGCCGCCGGTGCCCAGGACGGTGCCCAAGATGGTGAAGAGCAGGGCCAGGCCCATGCCGATGGCCCCCAGGACGTTGCCTCGCTTGGAGGTCTCGTGCTTGCTCAGGCCGGCCAAAGCCAAGATGAAGAGGAGGCCGGCGATGATGAATGAGCCTTGCAGCAGTGAGATCGACATCGGATCAGCCCCTTCGGAACATCTTGAGCATGCGGTGGGTGACTGTGAACCCGCCGAAGACGTTGACACTGGCCAGGAGGATGCCGCCGACCGACAGGACGATGATGGCGGCCGAACTGTCGGCCTCCCGCAGGCCCAGCAGCGAGCCGACCACGATGATGCCCGAGATGGCGTTGGTCACGCTCATCAGCGGGGTGTGCAGCGAATGGGAGACGTTGCCGATGACGTAGTAGCCGATCACGACCGCCAGCATGAAGACCATGAAGTGGCCCAGCAGACCGGCCGGGGAGGCCCAGAACAGGGCCAACAGAGCGGCTCCGCACAGCCCCAGCACGGCGTAGGTGACCCTGGGGTCGCGCGGTGGCTTGGGCTCTTTGACCACGGCCGGAGCGGCCGGGGCGGCCCCGGGCGCGGCCGACACGCTGACCGGCGGCGGTGGCCAGGTGACCTGGCCGGCCGAGACCACGGCGACGCCGCGTTGGACCTGGTCGTTCATGTCCAGCACGACCAAGCCGTCTTTGCCGGGCGTGATCAGCTTCATCAGGTTGACGATGTTGGTGGCGAACAGCTGCGAGGCCTGGGTGGGCAGACGCCCGGCCAAATCGGTGTAGCCGATGATCTTGACCCCGTTCGGCGTCATGACCAACTGGTCCGGGGCCGATCCGGCCACGTTGCCGCCGTTGGCCGCCGCCATGTCCACGATGACGGAACCCGGCTTCATCGACGCCACCATCTCCTCGGTGATCAGCCGGGGAGCCGGCTTGCCCGGGATCAGGGCCGTCGTGATGACGATGTCGACCTCTTTGACCTGCTCGGCGTACATCCGGGCGGCCGCCTCGGCGTAAGCCTCCGAGGCCTCTTTGGCGTAGCCGTCGCTGGACTGCTGCTGCTCGCCGGCCTCGACCGCCACGAAGTCGGCCCCCATCGACTCGACCTGCTCGGCCACTTCGGCCCTGACGTCGGTCGCCCGCACGATGGCCCCCAGGGCCCGGGCCGTGCCGATGGCGGCCAGACCGGCCACGCCGGCTCCGGAGACGAAGACCTTGGCCGGCGGCACCTTGCCGGCCGCCGTGACTTGGCCGGTGAAGAAGGAGCCGAACTCGGCCGCCGCTTCGATGACGGCCCGGTAGCCGGCGATGTTGGCCATCGAGGAGATGACGTCGAGCGACTGGGCCCGTGAGATCCGCGGCACCGAGTCCATCGCCAGAACGGTCAGGTCGCGCTGGGCCAGTTTGGCCAGCAATTCGGGCGAACGGGGGGCCGCGATCAGCGAGATCAGGGTGGCCCCCTCGCTCATGGCGGCGATCTCCGGATCGGTCGGCGGGTTGATCTTGCAGACCACGTCGCAGGCCCAGGCCGTGGCTCGACCCACCACCTCGGCTCCGGCGGCGGCGTATTCGTCGTCCGGGTAGGAGGACTTGGCCCCTGCCCCGGTCTCGACGGCGACGCTGTAGCCCAGCTTGATCAGCTGAGCCACAGTTTTCGGTGTGGCCGCCACCCGTGTCTCATCGGGTAGCGATTCCAGGGGGATGCCAATCTGCATGCCGTGCCCTCTCTCAGACTTCCAACTCCGCCAAAGCAATCTTTGCTTCAGCGGCGACGTTCTCGGCTGTGATGCCATATTCGACGAACAACCGCCCGGCGGCGGCGGAGGCGCCGAAATGATCGACTCCGATCCGGCGTCCCTGACTGGAGACGATCTCAGCCCAACCATAGGTGACACCAGCCTCAATTGACACTTTTGCGGCGTCGGTGGGCAGAATTTGGTTCTTGTACTCGGCCGGCTGGGCCGCGAACCACTCCAGGCAAGGGGCCGACACCACCCGGGTGGGAATGCCCTCGGCTTCCAACAGGGCTCGGGCCTGGACCGCGATCTCGACTTCGGAGCCGGTCGCCACCACCACCACGCGGGGAGGCTGCGAGGCCTCGATCAAGGTGTACGCGCCGCGCACCACCTGATCGGCCGGAGCGAAACCGGAGCCGGGCGAACGGTCGAACACGGTCAGGTCCTGGCGCGACAGGATGAGGGCCTGGGGCCGGTTCCGGACGCGCAAGATCTCGGCCCAGCAGGCCGCCACCTCGTTGGCGTCGGCCGGTCGGACGACGTCCAGGCCGGGGATCAGGCGCAGGGAGGCGATTTGCTCGACCGGCTGATGGGTGGGACCGTCCTCGCCCACCCCGATGGAGTCGTGGGTCCAGACGTAGATGGCCGGCACGCCGGTCAAAGCGGCCACCCGGGGCGGATTGCGCATGTAGTCGGCGAAGACCAGGAAGGTGCCGCCGTAGGCCCGGGTCAGACCGGACAAGGCGATGGCGTTGAGGATGGCCCCCATGGCGTGCTCGCGGATGCCGAAGTGCAAGACCCGCCCCTCGGGGCCGCCCGGCCAGTCCGCTGTCACCCGGTCGGCCGGCAGGAAGGAGGGCTGGCCGGCCATGGTGGTGTTGTTGGAGCCGGCCAGGTCGGCCGAACCGCCCCACAGCTCCGGCACGACCTCGGCGATGGCGCTCAGGACCTGGCCCGAGGCGACTCGGGTCGAGACCTTCTTATCGGGTGGGAACTGGGGCAGGGCCTGGGCCAGGCCGGGCGCGGTCTGACCCGATTGGACCCTTTCCAGCAGGGCGGCGGCGGCCGGGTCGGCCGTCGCCCAGGTCGCCCGGCGGGCGTCCCAGTCGGCTCGAGCGGCCCGGGCCCGGTCGGCGGCCTGGGTCCGGGTGTGGGCGATGACATCGGCCGGCACGTCGAAGGACCGGGTCGGGTCCAGCCCCAGACGCTGCTTCAGGGCGGCCACCTCCTCGGCCCCGATCTTGGAGCCGTGCACGGAGTGATGGCCGGCCTTGTGGGGCAGGGGCCAACCGATGACGGTGCGGACCCGGATGTAGCTGGGACGGTCCGTCACCTGTTGGGCGGCCAAGACGGCGGCGTGCAGCTCGGCCACCTTCTCCTCGTAGGCGCCGCCGGCGGTGAAGTCGACCGACTGGACGTGCCAACCGTAGGAGCGGTAACGGGCGTCGACGTCCTCGGTGAAGGCGATCTTGGTGTCGCCCTCGATCGAGATGTGGTTGTCGTCGTAGATCAAGATCAAGTTGCCCAGCTCCTGGGTGCCGGCCAGAGAGCAGGCCTCCGCCGACACCCCCTCCTGCATGTCGCCGTCACCGGCCAGGCAGTAGACCCGATGGTCGAAGATCGACTGGTCGGTGGCGCTGGGATCGTACAGATGACGCTCGCGCCGCGCCGCCATGGCGAAGCCGACGGCGTTGGCCACGCCGGCCCCGAGCGGGCCGGTGGTGCATTCGACGCCGGCCGTGTGACCGGCCTCGGGGTGCCCGGGCGTGCGCGAGCCCCAGGTCCGGAAGCTGGCCAAGTCGTCCAACTCCAGCCCGTAGCCGGCCAGGTAGAGCTGGACGTACTGGGTCAAGGAGCTGTGGCCGATGGACAAGACGAAGCGGTCGCGGCCGATCCAGGCCGGATCCTTGGGGTCCAGTCGCATGACCTTCTGGTAGAGCAGGTAGGCGATCGGCGCCACCGAGATGGCGGTGCCGGGGTGGCCGTTGCCGACCTTCTCCACCGCGTCGGCCGCCAGCACGCGGGCGATGTCGACGGCTCGACGGTCGAGGTCGGTCCAAGTCAGGGTCTCAGTCACAGTTTTCCTTGCCGGTTGAGGGCGCGCAGGACGGCGCCGAGATGGATCGCTTGCGGGCCCCAGCCTACGGCGCCGCCGACCCGGCCGACCCGGTCGGATCGAGCAGTGGTCCGACCCTGGTCGACCGACACGCCCTCCGCCGTCGACTGGCCGGTGGAGCTGGGAACACGCGGTCGGACTACGAACCCCGCTCTCGGGCGCGGCCACGACGGTTCGCTGACGCGGTCCGCCGGCCGGTCCGGGGTCAGACCGTCTCCAGCAAGGCCCGGATCTCGCCCGCCGCGCGGGCTATCGGCTCGACCGCCTGGGCTTCGGCCACGGTGATGCGGACGCCCTCGTCCGGGAAGACCCGCGCCACCAGGCCGTGCCGGTCCAACACGGCCGCCGCCGCTGCTGTGGCGACCCCGGTCGGCCACCACAGGAAGTTGGCTTGGGAAGGCGACAACCGCCAGCCCTGGTCGGCCATGATCCGTTCCAGCTCGACCCGACGAGACACGATCCGCTCGACTCTCTGGGCCAGTTCGTCCTCGGCCGCCAGCGAAGCCAGGCCGGCCCGCTGAGCCAGGTCGGAAACCCCGAAGGGGATGGCCACTTTGCGGGTCTGCTGGGCTAGTTCCGGCGGGGCCACGGCGTAGCCCAAGCGCAGCCCGGCCAAGCCGTAAGCCTTGGAGAAGGTGTGGCAGACCACCACATTGGGCCAGCGGCGGTAGAAGTCGAGGCCGCGGGGACTGTCCGGGTCGCGGTCGAACTGGTGGTAGGCCTCGTCGATCACGACCGCCACCGTGGACGGCACCCGATCCAGGAAGGCCTTCAGCTCGGCGGCGCCGATGACCGTGCCGGTGGGGTTGTTCGGGTTGCAGATGAAGACGCAGCCGGTCCGTTCGGTGACGGCGGCGGCCATGGCGTCGAGGTCGTGGCGGAGGTCCTCGGTCAGCGGGACCATGACCGGGGTGGCCCCGGCCGCGATGGTCAAACTGGGGTAGGCCTCGAAGGAGCGCCAGGCGAACACGACCTCGTCGCCGGATCCGGCCGTGGCCCGGATCAAGGCCGAGGCCACTTCGACCGAGCCGGCCCCCAACACGATCTCGTCCTCCCCCACTTGGTGGCGCCGGGCCAGGGCCCGCACCAGGTCGGTGGCGGCCATGGCCGGGTAGCGGTTGACCGTGTCCAGACCGGCCGCGATGGCCTGACGGACCGAGGGCAGGGGCGGGTCCGGCGTCTCGTTGCTGGACAGCTTGTAGGTCGGCTGGTCCCGGGGCGGAGCCGGCGGGCCCTGTCGATAAGGCGCGATGGCGTCCAGTTCGGGACGATGTTTGACAGTCATGGGCGCTCCTCGGTCGGTGCCGGCCCTCACGGCGGGCTGGCCCGATTCTCCCACCGTCGGCGGCTCCGGGGCGGCCCGTCCCAGGCCGGCCCGACCGAGCCGGATTTGGTCCGGTGTGGAAAGCTGGTCGGATGCGCCCGTACCTGGAGATCCTGCGATTGCCGGGCGCCTTCCGCTTCTGCGCCGCCGGCCTGTTGGCCCGTTCCGGCGGGGCCATGATGGCGATCGGGCAAGTCATGATGGTATCGGGGCTGTACGGCTCCTACGGTCTGGCCGGCGCGGTGGCGGCCAGCAACAGCCTGGCCTGGGCCGTCGGCACGGCCGTGCTGGCCAACCTGGTCGACCGTCACGGACAGCGCCGGGTGATGTGGCCGTCGATCTTGATCTCCTCAGCCGCCTTGATCGGACTGGTGGTCCTGGGCGCCATGTCGGCGCCGGCTTGGACCCTGTTCCCGGCCGCCATGGTGGCCGGGGCCTTCGGCGGCTCGTCCGGCGCCTTGGTGCGGGCGCGCTGGAACCTGGTGGTCGAACGACCGGCCCAGTTGCACACCGCCTACGCTTTGGAGTCGACCTTGGACGAGCTGACCTTCGTGGTCGGCCCGGTCCTGGCCACCTGGCTGGCCACCCAGTTCCACCCGGCGGCCGGTTTGGTGGCGCCGGTGGTGCTGGGGTTGATCGGGGCCCACCTGTTCTATTCCCAGCGTTCGACCGAGCCACCGGTCAAGCCGCGGCCCGACCCGGCGGCCGGTCCGGCCGCCGCCGGACGGTCCGGACTGCTCTTCCTCAGGCCCGGTTTCGGGGCTGTGGTGGCGGTCAGCGTCTTGGTCGGCTGCGTCTTGGGCGGGGTCGACGTGACAGTGGTGGCGGCGGCTTCGGAATGGGACCAGCGGGCCTACGCCGGGCTGGTCCTGGCCTGTTTCTCCTTGGCTTCGGCCGGGGCCGGCCTGGCTTACGGCGTCCGCAGCTGGGCCACGCCGCTGGCCACCCGTTTCGTCATCGGCGTGGTGGTCTTGGCCGTCTGCTCCGCCGGTTTGCTGCTGCCCACTTCGATCTGGGCCCTGGCCCTGGCCGGGGTGGCCACCGGCCTGGCCGTCGCCCCCAGCCTGATCAACGGCAACGCTCTGGTAACCCGACTGGTCCCGGCCGAACGTCTGACCGAGGGACTGGCCTGGATGGGCACCTCGCTCGGCCTGGGCTCGGCCCTGGGCTCCAGCCTGTCCGGCCAGGCCATCGACTGGGCCGGCCACCGGGGCGGCTTCGGCGGCGTGGCCGCCTTCGGCCTGCTGGCCATCGTCGTCACCGCCGTCGGCTGGCCCGCCCTGCGCCGGGCCATGGCCAGACCCCGCTCCCTGGGCCCGGACCCCGGCCCCAGCCTGGACTGACCACCAGCCGGACCGCCCGCGCCGGGTCGCGACCGACCCGAGCCGACTATTGCTTGACCAGCTTGACGGGATTAGACTGAGGAACTGGAACTTGACCGGCTTGACCAGCCGGTCCGGGCTGGAAGGGGGACCGCGGCTATGACCACGACCATCGACCGCACCGATCTGGCGTCGGACGCCGCCTTGGAGCGGGAGCTGATCGAGCTGATCCGGGCCGGCCTCAAAGAGCACGATCTGACCGGGCTGGGTCCGCTGCCCGAACTGGCCGACCGCATGTTGTCCGCCTTGCCCCAGACCGACTCGCCCTGGGCCGAGGCCCTGGGCCCGGTCTACACCACCCGCTCCCTGATCGGGTTGCTCGGCGTCACCCGTCAAGCCATCAGCCAGGCCGCCCAGTCCGGCGCCATCCTGCGGCTGATCACCAGCGATCAGGTGGCGGTCTACCCGGCCTTCCAATTCGACCGCCACGGCGCCCGCCTGCCCGGCCTGGCCCCGGTCCTGAACCGGCTGGCCCAGGGCAGCCCCGACCCCTACGTCTGGGCCCTGTGGCTGAACAGCCCGGACCACGACGGCCTGACCTGGGCCGACCGTTTGCGCCTGGGTCAGCTGTCCGAGGCGCTGGAGCAGGCCGAACTGGCCGCCCGGGCCTGGTCCCAACCGTGACCGGCCGCCTCCCCAGCGGACCGCCACCGGCCCAGACCGGGCCCCGAGCCGGACTCGACCTGACCGGTTTCCCCACCGCCGTCCTGCCGGGCGCCCGGGTGGTCTTCCGAGCCCACGCCTGCGACCGGGACCCCTGGTGGTTCAGCGACAGCCTGACCGGACGTTTCGACCTGGCCTCGCCCCGGGGCACGCTCTACGTGGCCGACGACCTCGACACGGCCCTGCGCGAACGCCTGCGCCACGAGCTGGTGCGCACCGGCCTGGTACCGGACAGCCTGGCCCGGGCCATGGCGGTGAGCCAGTTGACGACCGGCCGCCGGCGCCGTTGCGCCGACCTCTCCAGCCCGGCGGCGGCTGGTTTCGGTTTGACCAGAGAACTGGTCACGATGTCCGACTACGCCGTCCCCCAAACCTGGGCCCACGCCTTCGACCGCTCCGGCCCGGCCGGTGTGCGCTACAGTTCCCGCTTCACCACCGGCCCAGCCAACGCCTGGGCCCTGTTCGGCCCCGCCGGCGCCACTGAACCGCCCGGGCGGACCGTCCGCCGTTGGACCGGCCCCGAGGCCTGCCGTCGAGCCGGCCTGACCGTGCTGGGCCCACCGCCGTCCACCGCCCTCAAACTGATTTGAGCCTTGTCCGACCCGGACCACCCGCCGTCCAGCGCCAGAAGAGACTCGGGCCCAGCCCCGGACGCACGCACAGCGGCAGGCGCCTCGTCCTACGTCAGGTTCCTCTTAATTCCCCAGTCGACCAGACACGGGCCCGTACGAGCGGGTAGGGGGCCCGCTGGCACGGGGTCCCCTACCCGTTTCCGTCCTCAGTGGGGCTGGATCAACGGCAGATCCGCCGGCGGCGGACCATCAGCGCTGATCCGATCAGACAGGCCGCCAGGGCGGCCGCCAGCGTCACGGTCGCGTCTGACGCGCCGGTCCCCGGCAGTCTTCCGTCCCCGGCCCAGGTGGGCGTGAGCGTCGCCGGGGACCCGGCCTCGATGGTCAGCGGGATGGCGGCCCAAGCGCCGCCAGGCGAGACCAGGAAGCTGAGCCGCCCCTCACCGACGGCGTCAGCTGGCACTGTGACGGCGATGTCGGCGGTTCCGTCGGTGACGGGGAACGAACCCAGGGAGACTCCGTCGAGGAAAACCTCGACAGACCTGTCGACGGGCGCCCCCAGAGAGTGGACCTGAGACTGGGACAGTACGAAGTCCAAGGTCTCGCCCTGCGTCACGGTGGCGGGCAGGCCCTCCACGCGCACACCAGCCCGAGCGTAGTCGGGCGACACCGCGCCTTGGTCCGCAGTCACCGCTCTCAGATAGTCGACGAACCCTTCCCAATCCAGCAAACCAGTGTCAGTGACCTTGGACGCCTCTTGGAACACCCAGAAGTTGTCCCCGCCGGCGGCTAAGAAACTGAACGTCGCGATCTTGTAGGTCTTCGTCAGGTCCAGCGGCAGGCCTTTGACCATCACCGACGTCACATGGCCCCGCTCACAAGC
The DNA here is from genome assembly GCA_031267645.1 of Propionibacteriaceae bacterium. Taxonomy (GTDB): domain Bacteria; phylum Actinomycetota; class Actinomycetes; order Propionibacteriales; family Propionibacteriaceae; genus WQYJ01. The sequence goes on along the minus strand of JAIRYW010000031.1, from coordinate 34,450 downwards.
CACCTGGGCCTGGCCAGCCGCGGCGGCGACGCAGGTCTCAGCTGTGACCGTGTAGGTGTAGACCACGTCGTCAGACAGCCCTAGTTGCAGATACGGCCGCGACGGCAGGTTCCCGTCCGCGTCCCGCTGCCACTGCTGCTCAAGCAGCCTGACCACCTGGGCGCCAGTCAACTCCACCGTCGCCAGAGTGTTGTCGAATGGCAGCACCGACTTGGCCTCAGCGAACGTGATAGTCCCATCATGGTCGACGCCGTCGTCGTACAACAGCTCCGCCCGCAGTCCGCCCGGGTTCACCACCCCGAAGTCGGCGCCCGCTGGCAACACCTTCAACTGGTCACGCAAGGCGTTGCCGACCAGGGTCCCCAAGGTCGAGGCCTCGGCCCGGTCGTCCCGCGTCCCGCCCACGTACGAGCCGTCGACATGAGACCCGCCGGCGAAGGCCGTCGTGATATCAGCCGACACCCGGCCCACCGCTTCTCGACCCACCACAGCGGCATGGGCCAAAGCCTCGTCCACGATGGTCTTGACCTCAGCCACCACCGGGCTGGCCGCCGCCAACTCGTCAGCCGTGCCGGCGGTGTCCGCCACCGGCACGTTACGCGCCTCGTAAGCTGTCACAGCCATGGTGGCACGGTCGATCGTCAACACGACCTGACCGATATGGGAACCATACGAACTGGTCTGCAGCACCGGACGAGTCGCCCCGTCCGTGGCCCCTGGCGTCGGACCGTCCCAGGCGTACAACTTGTGTGTGTGACCGGTGAAGATGACATCGACGTCAGCCGACGTGCCCTCCACGATGGCCGTCAGAACAGCCGACCCGGCCAGCGCTTCCGCCAAGGTCGCGTTCTCAACCACACCAGCCGGCGAGCCGTCGTGGTACTCCGCCACGATCACATCCGCCAGACCATGCCCGCGCAGATAGGCGGCCACCCGGTTCATCGCCGCCACCTCGTCCGTGAACGTCAGGCCAGCCACACCGGCCGGCGACACCAACGTCGGCGTCTCCTGAGTCACCACGCCGATCACGCCCACCCGGACGCCATCGACCGTGAACACCTCGCACTGGCCCAACACCGGCGATCCGTCCCGTTCCACGTTCGCGCCCAGATACACGAACTGAGACTGAGCCATCGTCGTGTCGCGCAGGAAATCCCAACCTTTGTCGAATTCGTGGTTCCCCACCGCCGAGGCCTTCAGGTCCAAGGCGTTCAACACCTTCAAAGTCGGAATGTCATTCTGAATCGCAGAAGCGAACAAACTCGCTCCCACATTGTCGCCAGCCGACAGGAATAACGTATTGTCCGCGCCCAGCGCGGTCCGCAGATTATCGACCGTGGCCGCGAACCGGACAGTGTCGTCGTTGATCCGGCCATGGAAATCATTCACATTCAGCAACTGAACCGTGGCCGAGTCGAGCGCAGATCCGGCCAGGCCCACGATCACCGGGTCGTGGTCGGACGACCGGTAGAAGTCGGCGGCGTAGAAATCAGTGGCGGAATACCTATAGCGGCTGTATTCCAAGGCGATGGACTCACCGGAGTTGACGTTCCACACGTCCACACCGGTGAGGCGTTCCATCGCGCTCTGATTGGCCAGGATGTGGTCCAGCGAGCCGGACAGGCCCGAGTAAGAGTACGAGTATTCGCGAGCGTCGCCCTTGAGCGTCAGTTCGACGTCGTCGAAGCCGGCGGCGCTCAACGCCCGCAATGGCTTCTCCTGGGTGTAGGAATTGAAATCACCCACCAAGAAGACATCGGTCAGCACGGGGTCGGTGTAGCCGGGCAGCACGTCCTCGGCGACCCAGGCAGCCAAGGCGTCGGCTTGGGCCAGCCGGTCAGCGTTGGCATTGCCTTCTTCAGGGGCGTCGAGGTCGGGGGCGGTTCCAGAGCCCTTCGACTTCAGATGGTTGACCACGTACAAGAAGGGGTCGCCCCCGGCGTTGACGGCGAAGGCCTGGCCGATCGGCTCACGGGCGTTGGCGAAGGGCTGGCCCGGGCCGGACTGATCGCCCAAAGCGACTGCGGCGCCCACCGGCGTGACGGCGGCCGGCCGGTAGATGATGGCGGCGCTGATCACGTCTTGCTGACTGACGTCGGGCAGCGTGGCCGGCGAAGGCACGTAGGCCCAGGTCCCGGCCCCGGCGTCGGCGTTGAGCGCCGCCACCAACGTGGCCAGCCCCGAGTCAGCCGCCTGGCCCAATTTGGCCGAGTTCTCGATCTCAGTTAGACCAACCACGTCCGCGTCCAGCGCGTTGATGGCAGCCACGATCTTGTCCTGCTGCCGCCTCAGGCTGGCCTCATCCCAAGCGCCCCGCGGACCGTCGTCGCCGCATGAGTCGACCGTGATCGGCTGCGCCGGGACGACGCCCGGACGATTGTACGAAGTACAACTATTGCCATTGCCCATCGCGATCCATTCCAGCGCGGTGGTGGGGAAATAATTGAGCACGTTGAAGGCCGCCAGTTTGACGGCGGGAGAACCCAAGGCGGCCGCGTCAGGCTCTGGTGTCCGCGTGTCAGCGAACGTCGCCGGAGAATTGGAATTGGCCGGCCCCAGCACCCGAGCGGTCGGGTTGAGCGTCCAAGTCCCGTTGCGGTAGTCCACGATCACCGGGTCGGTGAAGCTGGCGGTCGCGCCCACCCGCACCGGGGCAACGCTGGAAATATAAGCCGGCGTGTTGCTAGGGGCGTTAGCCGCGCCACTGAAATTCATCGATGAACCGTCGTCTAGGACGACTGCTCGGGCCGCGTTCTGGGCTTTGACGGTCGCGATGGCGGCGGCGTCGGTCCCGGGCGCCACTTCGGACGGCTGCGTCAGCGGCCCGTCGCCGTAAGCCAAGCCCACCACGCCGTAGTAGTTCGTCTCGTAAGTGTTGGTGACTGTGAAGCTTCCCCTCGGTTGCCAGAGCATCGACTCGAGCGCCTCACGCTGCTCATCGGTCTCAGGCCAATCCGAGACCACCGCCGCCGGCGCCACGGGCGCCGCATCGGCCAGGATCTTGACATCGGCGGTCGCGGCCACACCCACCTGGGTCAGGCCGTTGTACTCCGAGACCAGGCCCGTGACCTCGACATAGGCGCCTGCGGCCGGGCTCGACGCGGCCAAGGCCGGGCCCAGGTAGATGAAGACGGCCCGGGAGGCTCGCCCGGCCAAAGTGGTCACGTCATCGATCGTTCCGCCGCTGCCGGGTTCCTGGATCACGAAGCCGTTCAGACCACCGGTGGGATACGAGGCCGTGACCACACCCCGGGTGGTGACAGTGGCGCCAACCAGCGCTGAGGTGACGCCCGGGCCTTGGATGTCACTGATGGAGTCTTCCCCGGGCTCCGCTGGCCCTGACGGGTCGGCGGTCGGCGGCGTGACGGTCCCGCCGCTGGCCGCAGTGGGCGATGGCGTGGTGGCCGAGTCGAAGTCGGCGGCGTTGTCAGCCGTATTCTGAAATCCAACTTTACGAGAGACGGAGCTGGGATTGGTGGTGGACGGAGCTGGACCGAAGCCCGCGAAATCGGTGGTGGCGGAGCCCCAGCCCACGTAATCGATCACGTCCGCCTTGAGCGAACAACTGGCGGTGGACGTCCCGCAGGATCCCAGAGCGGTGACGCTGGAGACCAACGCGATCTTGCCGCCAGTGCCGGACAGGGCCAGCGCGGGGCTGCCCTGGACATCAGGAGTCGGCAACTCGTCCGTGCCACCGGCGCCATAAGCCAGGCCGACCAACAGGTGGTCGCCCGCCGCGACGCTGACTCCGCCGAAAGGCATCACGTTGGTCGCGTTGAAGGTCCCCGTGGCCGACGCGTACTGCAACGACCAACCAGCGAGCGACACATCGACGCTTGACTTATTGTAAAGTTCAACAAAATCTTGCTTGTACATGGCCCCGCTGTTGCCACCGCCGCCGTAGACCTCGTTGATCACCACCTCCGCGGCCGGGTCGACCGCCGCTTGTGCCGCCACGACTCCGAAACCGGGCGCCGTGATGAGACTTAGAACACCGACCGCCGCCAGTGTTCGGCTAAACCTTCTGGACACTCTCACGCTCCTGCGCGCGCTAACTAACATTGCTTATTCTGGACCAGTCCGGCGCGCCACTAGGCTCAGGACCAGGGCTCGAGGCCTCCAGGGCTTGAGAGCCGCTTGTTTCGGGGCGAAATGTTTAGACCACATCGCCTAGGTCGAGGCTAACACCGCAGTTCACCCTGAACCACCTTGATTCATTAATTAACCTATCGTGATTTGATAAAACACCTAACCACAGGCATATTCACACCCAAAGATGTCACCAAAAATTGTCCAAACGCTAACCTGTCCTCTGGGTCGGAGGTCATACGGCGGACCGGACCGTTCGCAACTCCAGGCTTGACGCCCGAGAGGACCACCTTCGCCCTGGCCAGACTGACCAGAGACGACCGGCCCGTGTCGGCGAACGGTGGGACCAAGCGAAGAAATCTCAGTCTTGATCCGTCTCCAGGCTGGCCAAGACCAGCAGCGACTCGGGCCTCGCCGCCAGGGCCACGCACCAGTCGACCCGCTGGTCCAAGGTGACGAACCGTCCGCCCCGACTGACGGCCAGCGCCAACAGGTAAGCGTCCGTCACCTGGCTCGGACCCAGCAAGCGCGACCGCTCCACCTGGTCGGCGGCGGTCAACGACAGGTCACAGGGCCAAAACTCGTGTGCTGGGTCGCCCACCGCGCTGGCGAGCCGCTCCAACGCGTCGACGGTGGTCGTGTGATTGGCGTAGCCAGGCTGGGAGATGATGCGAACGAACCCGTTCTCAGTCACCGGACAAGTGGCCCAGCCCTGATCGGCGTTCTCGACGAACCACTTAGTCACCAAAGCGTGTTGGACGTGGTCCTGGTCCCCCAGCGCCAACAACACATTGACATCCAGCAACGCTGTGGTCATTCACCCAGCTCTTCCCTCAAGCGGTTGACCATCTCATTGGTGACGACCCCGCCCCGTCGCGGCAAGGGCCTGAATCCTCTGGCCACCAGACGCTCGTCCGCCGTAGTCGAAGCCGACTCTCCAGTGGCAGGCGTGGCGGTCAGGGCCCGACGCACCAGATCAGAAGTGACCGCGCCCAGCGAACGGCGCTCCGTCTTGGCCCGCCGCTTGACCTCGTAGAACACATCGTCAGACATAGTCATAGTGGTTCTCATGGCATATAGCATAACGCATCAAATGTCGCTCCAGTCACGGCCCGCCATCGCCCAGGATCTCCCCGACCTGGCCTGACGGGCGGTCAGACGTTGAAGCGGAACTCCACCACGTCGCCCTCGCGCATGACGTAGTCCTTGCCCTCGATCCGGGACTTGCCGACCGCCCGGGCGGCGGCCAGGGAGCCCAACTCGATCAAGTCCTCGTAGCTGACCACCTCGGCCTTGATGAAGCCCTTCTGGAAGTCACTGTGGATGACGCCGGCCGCCTCCGGCGCGGTGGCGCCGGCCCGGATGGTCCAAGCCCTGGACTCCTTGGGCCCGGCGGTCAAGAAGCTCTGCAAACCCAAGGCGGCGTAGCCGACCCGGGCCAAAGCGTCCAGGCCGGACTCGGCCATCCCGGCCTCGGACCGGAACTCGGCCGCCGCCTCCGGAGCCATCCGGGACAGCTCGGCTTCGAAGGAGGCGTCCAGGAAAACGGCTTCGGCCGGGGCCACCAACTGGCTCAGGCGGTCTTTCATCGCCTGATCCGACAGGTCGCCGGCGTCGCAGTTGAAGACGTACAGATAGGGCTTGGCGGTCAACAGCCACAGATCGGCCAAATCGCTGGAGTCGAAACCGGCTTGGACCAGGCCCCGACCCGACTCCAACACCGCTTGGGCGGCCAGCATGGCCTGGTGCTTGCCCCGGGCCTCGGGCTTGAGCCGGGCCTCCTTCTCGACCTTGGGCAGGGCTCGCTCCAGAGTCTGCAAATCGGCCATGACCAACTCGTAGGCGATGGTGTCGAGGTCGCCGGCCGGGTCGACCTGGCCGGCCTCGTGCGAGACGTTGGGATCGGCGAAGACGCGCGTGACCTGGCAGATGGCGTTGGCTTCGCGGATATTGGCCAAGAAGGCGTTGCCCATGCCCTCGCCCTGGCTGGCTCCCCGCACGATGCCGGCGATGTCGACGAAGGAGACCGCGGCCGGCACGATCCGCTCGGAGTCGAAGAGCTGGGCCAGCACTTCCAACCTGGGATCGGGCACCGCCACCTGGCCGACGTTGGGGTCGATGGTGGCGAAGGGGTAATTCGCCACCAGAGCCTGATTGCCGGTCAGGGCGTTGAACAGAGTCGACTTGCCGGCGTTGGGCAGTCCGACGATACCAATTGTGAGCGCCACGCCGCCCAGCCTAGTCCAGGCCTTGACCTGGGACGGCGTCTCTGGTGTGCTGCGCTCAAGGCCGTCGGCCCCGCCCCGGAGGTCCCGCCGGGTGGGCCCGGCGGCGGGACCGCCCGATCGAGGACAGCCTGGGAGACCATGATGAGAATCGGCGTCGTCGAGGACGACCCGGCCAGTCGGCGCCTGTTGGTCGACTACGTGGCCCGTTACGAGGCCGAGCACGGTTTGGCCTGCCAGGTCACCTGTTTCAACGACGGGCGCGGCCTCTTGGACGGGCTGGGACTCGGCTTCGACCTCTTGCTGCTCGACATCCAGATGCCGGGCCTGGACGGCTTCACGGCCGCCGAGCGGGTGCGCCAAGTCGACCGCGACGTCGTCATCGTCTTCATCACCAACACCCCCCGTTACGCCCTCCACGGCTACGAGGTCGACGCCCTCAGCTACCTGCTCAAGCCGGTGCCCTACTTCGCCTTGGCCCGCGAGTTGACCCGCTCGCTCGAACGGATGGCCCGCCGGGCGGACGACTACATCGTGATCTCGGCCGGACCCGACCTGGTGCGGTTGGCCACCCGCGACATCGTCTACCTCGAATCGGTCAAGCACCGTCTGATCGTCCACACCCTGGAGCGCCAGCACTCCACCGTCGGCCCGCTCAAGGCCATGGAGGCGACCCTGGCCGAACGCGGCTTCTTCCGCTCCAACTCCTGCTACCTGGTCAACCTGCGCCACGTCACAGCCGTCCAACAGTCCAGCTGCGTCATGACCACGGGCCAAAGCCTGGTCGTCTCACGCCCGCGTAAGAAAGACTTCCTGATCGCCTTGACCGACTACCTGGGAGCGGGGCGGCCGACGTGATCGAGCAATCCCTGCCCGACATCCCCCGGCTGTTGACCGGCTTGGCCGAATGGGCCGCCGCTCTGGTCTGTGTCCTGCCCCGCCAGCGCCTGGGCCGCTGGCGCCTGTTGGCCCTGGCCGCGCTGGCCGGCGGCCTCCAGGTCGGCTTGCAGGTCTGGGTCGGCACCTGGCCCCTGCTGCTGTGGCCCTTGGGCATGGCCCTGGCCGTGGCCGGCATGTTCGCCTTCATCGCCGTCGCCCTCCAAGCCCGGCCGCCGATCTTGGTCGAGGCCGGTTGCGTGGCCGCCCGCGCCCTGGTCCTGGCCGAACTGGTGGCGGCGGCCCACTGGCAGGTCCACTGCTTCCTGTTCGGGACCGTCTCCCAGCCCGACACCGCCGCCAAGACCGTCTTCGCCGTCGTCGTCTACGCCGCCGCCTTCGCCTTGGCGGCCGGCCTGGAACGGCGCCTGGCCCGGACCCCCTGCCAGCCGGCCGTGGTCCGCGACCTGGTCTCGTCGATCGCCATCGCCTTGGCCACCTTCGCCCTGTCCAACCTCAGTTTCCTGTCCACCAGCACCCCCTTCAGCGGCCGGTTGGGACCGGAGATCTTCTACATACGCAGCCTGGTCGACCTCTGCGGTTTGGTCGCCCTCTACGCCCAACAGGCCCAACGGCTGCGCCACGCCGCCACCACCGAGCTGACCGCCATCCAAGGCCTGCTGCGCAAACAGCACGAGCAGTACCTCCAGTCCAAGCGCAGCATCGACGCCATCGACCGGACCTACCACGACCTCAAACATCAACTCGGCGTCATCCGGGCCGAGGCCGATCCCAGCCGTCGGGCCGACCATCTGGACGATCTGGAGGACAGCATCCGCGACTGGGAGGTCTGGACCCGCACCGGCGACGAGGTGCTGGACGTCATCTTGACCGCCAAACGGCGTGAGTGCGCCGAGGCCGGCGTCGATCTGACAGCGGTGGCCGACGGCCAAGCCCTGGCCTTCATGTCGGTGGCCGACCTGTGCACCCTCTTCGGCAACGCCTTGGACAACGCCGTCCAAGCCACCAGCCGACTGCCCGACCCGGAGCAGCGCATCATCAAACTGGCCGTCTTCCGCCAGGGCGGTCTGGTCGTGATCACAGTCGAGAACTCCTTCTCCGGCTCGCTCAAAACCGAGGGCGGCGACATCGTCACCTCGCAGGCCGACCCGACCGGCCATGGCTTCGGCCTCAAATCGATCCGACACATCGCCGCCAAGTACGGCGGGGCCGCCACCGTCCGTCCGGACGGGGGCTGGTTCGTGTTGCGCGTCTTGTTGACCGACCCCGGCTCGCCGGCCCCGGCCGCCGGCCGCGATCGGTCGGCCGCGGCCTGAACCGGTCCAGCCCGACCGCGGTCCGGCCGGGCCCGTGCGGGGAGCCGGAGCCGACCGAGACAGATTGTGCCGTCCGGACGACAGCTTGGGCGCCGGGCCGCACCCTGGGCCGGCGGCCGGTCTTAGTGTCGGGACCATCCACGCCGACGCTTCGAAGGAGAGGTAACGCGCATGAGCACCGACAACTCTGCCCCGGTCAAAAAGAAGCTGACCCGAGGCAAGAAGATCGCCCTGATCGTGACCGGGTCGTTAGCCGTCCTGATCGCCATCGTCTTGATCTACGGATTCGTCATCACCCGCTCCGGCTATTGGCTGCTGTCCATGTTGAAACCGGACAGCGAGGAACAGCGGCTGTCCTACGCCTCCGCCTCCGAGACCACCCAGGTGATCGCCGACGAGGGCTTCGTCCTACTGCGCAATGAAGACTCCCTGCTGCCGTTGCAGACCTCGGCCGAAGCCAAGACCGGCCTCAACCTGTTCGGCATGCGAGCGGTCCAACTGGTCTACAACGCCGGCGGCTCGTCGGCCTCCAACGTCGACCGGGCGGTCCGCCTGGAGGACGCCCTGAGCGGCGACCAGGGCAATTTCGAGGTCAACGACGACCTGCTCAACCTCTACTACAACTACTACAAGCGCGGCGACGTCTCGATCGCCCGGACCTCCGCCCCCGGCAATAGCTCGGCCTCGGAGTTCATCGACCAGCCCAGCAACATCACCGTGCCGGAAGTGCCCGCCCGGGCCTATTCCGACACCTCGCTGTACGCGGACGGCCGCACCATCTTGGAGCACGCCCGCGACTTCTCCGACTTGGCGCTGGTCGTGGTCGGGCGCGGCGGCGGCGAGATGTACGACTTCACGCCGACCGAGTTGCGCCTGTCCGACGACGAGGCCGCCCTGATCGACGCCGTGGCGACGACCTTCAGCGACGTCGTCTTGATCGTCAACTCGGCCAACACCATGGAGTTGGGCTTCATCGACGACTACCCCTCGATCAAGGCCGCCTTGTGGATCGGCTACCCCGGCGAGTCCGGCATCTTGTCCTTGGCCCGCATCCTGAACGGGACCGTCAACCCCTCCGGCCATCTGCCCGACACCTGGCTGAAGGACAACAGCCTCAATCCGGCGGCCAATAACTACATCCAGTACAACGCCGACGGCGCCCGGGCCTCCGCCAACTACCACTACGACAACGCCCCCGACGGCTCTGGCTACTTCGTCCAGTACAGCGAGGGGATCTACGTCGGCTACCGCTACTTCGAGACCCGCCACGACACCGATCCCGGCTTCGACTACGAGGCCCAGGTCATGTACCCCTTCGGGCACGGCCTGAGCTACACCGATTTCGACCATCAGATCCTGTCCTTGGACGTGGCCCAGGACCAGGTCTCCCTGCGGGTGGCGGTGCGCAACGTCGGCCAGGTGGCCGGCAAGGACGTCATCCAGGTCTACTCCAACCCGCCCTACTCCGGAACGATCGAGAAATCGACCGTCAACCTGGTGGCCTTCAAGAAGACCAATCTGATCGAGCCCGGCACGACCGAGACGTACACCTTGACCTTCCCGGTGGCGGACCTGGCCTCGTACGACGCCGCGACCAGCCAGGCTTGGACGCTGGAGGCCGGCGACTACCAGATCTCGATCCGGGCCAACTCCCACCAGCTCTTCGACCAGGACACTTGGACCCTGGACCAGGCCATCGTCTACTCCGACGACCAAGCCGGAGCCCGTCCCTCGGACCAGGTGGCGGCCACCAACCGCTTCGACGACGCCACCGGCGTGGACGACTACCTGACCCGGCAGTGGGACTCCACCAGTCGGGCCTTCACCGGGCCGCTCAAGTCCGACTTCACCGCCTCGGCCGCGGTGCTGGCGGCCTTGGAGGGCTTCACCCCGCCGACCGACGCCGAGTTGGGCCTGACCTCGGCCGACCTGCCCTCGATCGGGCAGACTCTGAGCCAGCCCATCATGATGCGGGACCTGGTCGGGTTGGCGGCCGACGACCCCAAGTGGGAGCAGTTCGTGTCCCAGCTGACTCTGGACGAGATGCTCGACCTGGTCGCCCAGGGGGCCTGGCAGATCCAAGGCGTCGAGCGCCTGGGCGTGCCCCGCACCTTGACCCCGGACGGCACCACCACGATCGGCTCGTCGACCTACTCCGGGGCCATCATGGGCCTGGAGGGCAACGGCGTGACCTATCCCATCCCACCCGTCATCGCCGCCACTTGGAACTCTGACATCGCCAACATCATGGGCACCAGCGTCGGCCACGAGGCCCAAGCCATCGGCTACGCCGGCTGGTACGCGCCGGCCATGAACACCCACCGGACACCCTTCAACGGCCGTAACTTCGAGTACTACAGCGAGGATCCCTTCCTGGCCGGAGCGACCGCCGCCAACGTCGTGCGGGGAGCCCGCGACCAGGGCTTGATCACCTTCATCAAGCACTTCGCCGTCAACGACCGGGAGTCGAACTGCCGTTCGTACCTGTTCACCTGGGCCTCCGAACAGTCGATCCGGGAGATCTACCTCAAGCCCTTCGAAGCCGCTGTCAAAGCCGGCGGGTCGCTGGGCGCGATGTCGAGCTTCAACTTCATCGGCTCGACCTGGGCCGGCGGCGATTCGGCCTTGCTGACGGACGTGCTGCGGACCGAATGGGGCTTCTCCGGAGCGGTCATCACCGACGCCAAGATCTATCCCTTCCAGGACGCCGTCCAAGCGTCCTACGCCGGGGGCGACCTGATGCTGGGCGTGATGGCGGCTTGGACCGGCGGCGTGGGCGGCGACGCCTCCCTCCTGCGGGCGGCCTTCGACGACCCCGCCACCCACATCGGCATGACCCGTAACCTGGTGCGATCGAGCCAAGGGATACTGTTCGCCGTGGCTCAGACCTGGCCCGTCGTACGGTGACTGAAGAGCGAGCCGGCACCGCAGCCGATGGACACGACCGAGGAGGAAGCCATGACTGACCGATTGAGCCTGGTGCAAAAAGCCGCGCTGCTGACCGGTCGGACCGTTTGGCAGACCTGGGCCATGCCGACGCTCGGCCTGCGCTCGCTCTGGCTGGCGGACGGACCCCACGGGGTCCGCCGCCAGGCCGGGTCGGCCGACCACCTGGGCCTCAACCAGTCCCTGCCGGCGACCTGCTTCCCCACCGCCGCCACGGTGGCCAACAGCTGGGACCTGGCCTTGGCCGAGGAGATCGGCCAGGCCCTGGGGAGGGAGGCTCGGGCCCAGGGCGTCGACGCCCTGATGGGCCCCGGCCTCAACATCAAACGCAGCCCCTTGGGCGGGCGTGACTTCGAGTACTTCTCGGAGGACCCCTGGCTGTCCGGCTGGATGGCGGCCTCGTACATCGCCGGCATCCAGTCCCAGGGCGTGGCGGCCTGTCCCAAGCACTTCGCCGTCAACTCGCAGGAACTGCACCGCATGAGCTCGGACGCCGTGGTCGACCAGCGCGCCTTGCGCGAGCTGTACCTGACCGGCTTCGAGATCGCCGTCCGCCAGGGCCGGCCCAAGATGTTGATGTCGAGCTATAACAAGGTCAACGGCGTCCACGCCAGCGAGCACCCTCAGTTGTTGGGCCAGATCCTGCGCCAGGAATGGGGTTTCGACGGCGTCGTGGTGACCGACTGGGGCGGCTCCAACGACATCGCGGCGGCGGTCGCCGCCGGCTCCACCTTGGAGATGCCGGCGGCCGGTCTGGCCTCGGCCCGCCAATTGGTGCGGGCGGTCCAGTCCGGCCGGCTGGCCCAGGCCGATCTGGACGCCCGCGTCCAAGACATGGTCCGCCTGGTCCAGTCCGCCCCCGACCCCGACAGCGCCCCGCCGGTGGACGTCGACGCCCACCATCGCTTGGCCCGGCGGGCGGCCGCCCATTCGGCCGTGCTGTTGAAGAATCAGGACGACCTGCTGCCGCTGCCAGCCGGCACCAAGGTGGCCGTGGTGGGCGATTTCGCCCGCCGGCCGCGCTACCAAGGCTCGGGCTCCTCGGCCGTCAACCCGACCAAATTGGAGAATCTGCTCGACGCCATGGCCGACTCCGGACTGGTCTTGACCGGTTTCGCGGCCGGTTTCCGGCGCGACGGCCGGCCCGACCGGCGACTACTGGAGGAGGCGGTGGCCCTGGTCCATGAGGCCGAGGTCGTCCTGGTCTGTCTCGGCCTGGACGAGGCCAGCGAGTCGGAAGGGCTCGACCGCCGCACCCTGCGACTGTCGAGCGCCCAGGTCGAGACCCTGGCCGCGGTCAGCCGGGCCAACCCCTGCCTGGTCGTGCTGGTCTGCGGCGGCGGCGTGCTGGAGCTGGACTGGCTGGAGCACTGTCAGGGGCTGATCCACGCCTATCTGCCCGGCCAGGCCGGAGCGTCGGGTCTGCTCGACGTCGTGACCGGCCGGGTCAACCCGTCCGGACGACTGGCCGAGACCATGCCGCTGAGCCTGGCCGACACCCCCACCGCCGGCCGCTTCCCGGCCACCGGGGACACGGCCGAGCACCGCGAGTCGCTCTACGTCGGCTACCGCTACTACACCACCTGCGGCCAGCCGGTGGCCTTCCCCTTCGGCTACGGCCTCAGCTACACCAGCTTCGAATGGTCCGATTTCGAGGCCAGCGCGGACCAGGTCCGTCTGACCGTGCGCAACACCGGACGGCGGGACGGGGCCGAAGTGGTCCAGATCTACGTCGAGCGCCGCTCGCCCGGGATCTGGCGGCCGAAACGGGAGCTGAAAGGTTTCGCCCGGGTCGAACTGGCGGCCGGCCAGGCCCGGACGGTGACGGTCGAGCTGGGCCCGATGACCTTCCGCCACTTCGATCCGGCGACGGACTCCTGGCAGGTCGAACAGGGGCGCTGGGACATTCTGGCCGGGGCCTCGGTCGAGGACATCCGGCTGCGGGCCGAGGTCGAGGTCGAAGGCACGGTCGCGGCCGGCCAGCTCGACCCGGCTCTGCCCAGCTATAGCTCGGGCCGCGTCCAGCAGGTCTCGGCGGACGAGTTCGAGACCCTGTTGGGCCGGCCTCTGCCGACGCCGTCCAGCAGTCGGACGATCGGTCCGCAGAGCCGGATCGGGCAGTTGGACCAGGCCCGCAACCCGATCGCCCGCCTGGTCCAGCGGGTCTTGAGCCAGCTAGTGGAGCACAGCCTGCGTCGGGGGAAGCCATCGCTCAACCTTCTTTTCACGCTCGACCTGCCTTTCCGGGCCCTGCCCAAGATGACCGGCGGAGCGCTCGACGACGCCACCGTCCAAGGACTGCTGCGGATCGTCAACGGCTCCTTCGGCGGTGGCCTGGTGGCCACGGCGCGGGCCTGGCTGGACAACCGTCGAGCCAATCGGCGCGGCGCCGCCGAATTGGACCAGAGCTAGGAGCCGCCGGTGACTTCCCCACCGACTGGGCGCGAGTCGTGGCTGGCTCGCCTGCGGCGGTCTTGGCGCGGCTGGTCCGAACGTCACCTCGGCCTGTCCCAGTTCATCGTCTTCTTCATCTTGTCCAACGGCGTGACCGTCCTCCAGATCGTCTTGATGCCGCTGATCAAACGGCTCTTCGCCCACACCGGTTTGATCGACGTCAGCTTCCAGGTCTGGGCCGTCGGCCTCGACGCCGACGGTTCGCCCCATCACATCTTCGACTACGCCGCCGGCCCCTTGCCCGACGGGGGCGGCGGTCTGGCTTATTTCCTGGCCGTCGAGCTGACCCTGCTGGTGGCCCAGGTCGTCAACTTCTTCGCCCAGCGCAACATCACCTTCAAAGCGAACAATTCGATCTGGAAGGCGGCGGCTTGGTACGCCGTGGCCTACGTCGCCATCACCTTGCTGGCGGCCGGGCTGCAAGGGCTGTACAAAGAGCCGGTCTACCGTCTCTTGATCACGACCTGGGGCCTGGGGCGGACCGGCGAGACCCTGGCCGACGTCGTCACCATGTTGATCAACTCGGCCATCTCGTTCTGGGTCTTCTTCCCCATCTTCAAGCTCATCTTCCGCTCCCCAGCCGCCCCGGCCGCCCAACCCGAGCCGAGCCAGCCGGCCACCGCGGTGGCGTCGGACCAGGCCGCCCGGTCGGGTCCGACCGAGGTCTGAGCCATGGCTCGTTCCGACCAGCCACTGCTCAGTCTGATCGTGCCGGCCTACAACGCCGAGGCCTATCTGGGCCGCTGCCTCGACTCGGTGACGGCGGTCGAACAGTCGGTCGAGGTCATCGTGGTGGACGACGGCTCGACCGACCGCACCGGCCGACTGGCCCAGGACTACGTCGACCGGCGGCCCTGGCTGCGGCTGGTGAGCCAGCCCAACCAGGGCCACGGCGGGGCCATCGAGACCGGCTTGGCCCAGGCCAGCGGCCTTTATTTCCGGGTCGTCGACGCCGACGACTGGTTGGAGACGATGGCCTTCCGCCGCCTGGTCCAGACCTTGGGCCAGCTGACCGGGCCGCGGGCGGTCGACCTGGTGGTGACCAATTTCGTCTACGACAAGGTCGGCCGCCGCCGGCCCGCCGTCATGCGCTTCGGCGCCGCCCTACCGGCCGGCCGCCCGCTCAGCTGGGACCAGACCCGGGCTTTTCGACCCGGCCGTTACATGCTGATGCACGCCTTGACCTACCGCACCGAGACGCTGCGGCGCAGCGGCCTCCGGCTGCCCCGGCACTGCTTCTACGTCGACAACCTGTACGCCTTCCAGCCCCTGAGCGAGGTCCAGAGCCTGTTCTACCTCGACGTCGACCTCTACCACTATGTCATCGGCCGAGCCGACCAATCGGTCCGCCAAGAGGTCATGCAGGCCCGCTTGGACCAACAGCTGGCCGTCAATCGGGCCATGCTGGACCAGCTGTCCGAGCGCGGACTGCCGACCGGGCGCCAAGGCCAGGCCATGGCCCATTACCTAGGCATCGTCTACGCCATCTCGACCGTCTTCCTGCTGTTGTCCGGAACGGCCCAGGACCGTTCCGAGAAGGATCGCCTGTGGTCCGATCTGAGCCGCCGCGACCCCGCCCTGCACGCCCGGCTGCGGCGCACTTGGGAGGGCCGGCTGTGCCACCTGCCCGGCCCGGTCGGCCGGCGGGCCGTCCTGGCCGGCTACGCCCTGGCCCGCCGTCTGGTCGGCTTCAACTGAGCGCCGCGCCCGCCCGCTGGGCCGTCTCGGCCCCGCCCCGGGGCCGGTCGTGCCAATCAGTGGTCGAACCCTCTTGCCAATTCCGCGCCGTGGCGTAAGCTGACCTCAGCCTCCTGGCCCGTCTCCCGTACGTCAACGTCGCCGTACCGGCGGAGCCATGGTGCGTGGCGGGGCTGGGCCGCGACCGCGTGGCCCAGCACCACCCCAGGGTTGGTTTCATCGTCCCTTCACCGTTCGATCACCGGTTCGACAGAGTGTCCTGCCAGCATTGTCAGTGCTCCAATCCAAGCTAGGTACCATGGACACTCTCCTCTGGATCCTCGTCGCCGCCCTGATCGGTCTGATCGTCGGCTGGTTCGGCCACAATTTGTGGTCGGCCGGACGGCCCGACGCGGCCGCTGAACGTTGGCGGGCCGACCTGGCCGAAGCTCAACGGGAAGCGGCCCAACAGGCCGCCCAACTGGCCCGGGCCGAAGCCCGCTGGGAACAGGCCACGGCCGAGCGCGCGGCCGCCCTGACTCGGACCAAGGAGCTGCAGACCGACCGCGACACCATGCTGGCCCAGTACCGCTCCCTGTCCCAGACCGCCCTCGAGCAGCAGACCAAGGCCACCCAGGCCACCGCCGACCAACGCCTGCTCGCCACCGAGCAGTTGATGACCCCGATGCGGCAGAGCCTGGAACGCTTCGAGGCTCGGCTGATCGAGGTCGAGAAGCAGCGCGTCACCCTGGTGGCCGACCTGGCCAGCCAAGTCAAGGCGGTCCAGCTGACCGGCGAGCAGCTGCGCCGCGAGACCTCTTCCTTGGAGAAGGCCCTGCGTCAACCGGCCGTGCGGGGGGCCTGGGGCGAACTCCAGCTCAAACGGGTGGTCGAGCTGGCCGGCATGGTCGAGCACTGCGACTTCGACCTGCAACAGACCGCCACCACCGAGGCCGGTCTGATCCGGCCCGACATGAAGGTCCATCTGACCGGCGGCAAATTCATCTACGTCGACGCCAAGACCCCGCTGTCCGCCTTCCTGGACGCCCAGGAGGCCGACAACCCGGCCCAGCGCCAACGCCACCTGGCCGATTTCGCCCGCTTGGTCCGTTCCCACGTCGACGCCCTGTCCGGCAAACGGTACTGGCAGGCCGACGCCGGCTCCCCGGAGTTCGTCGTCCTCTTCATTCCCAGCGAGGCTTTGGCCCAGGCCGCCTTCCAAGCCAGTCCCGACCTGATCGAACAGGCCGCCGCCAAGAACGTCGTCATCGCCACGCCGACCACCCTGATCGTGTTGCTACGCACCGTCGCCCACGCCTGGAGCCAAGCCGCCCTGACCGACTCGGCCCGCCAGGTCTCGGCCCTGGGCCGCGAACTGCACGACCGTCTCACCACCATGGGCTCCCACTTCGACAAGTTGGGCCGCAGCCTGGCCGGGGCCGTCAAGTCCTACAACGAGACCGTCGCCTCGTTGGAGACCCGCGTGCTGGTCTCGGCCCGGCGTCTGCGCGACCTCAAGGTGACCGACCAAACCATCGACCAGCCCAGCCCGATCGAGTCCACGCCCCGCCTGCTGACCGCACCCGAAATGGTCGCACCGATCGAACCGGTGACGCCCCTGATCGCCCTGGCTCCCCGCCGCCCGTCGGAGCCGGGTATCCCGACCGTCCGTCAGGGCGGCGCTCAAACCTGAGCTCCGCCCGACTCTGATAGAACAGGAAGCGCCGTGCCCCACCTTCTCATCGTCGACGACGAGCAGTCCATCCGAGCTGGCTTCAGGGAGTACGCCGAATTCCTCGGTTTCACCGTCGACGAGGCGGCCGACGGCATGGAGGCGGTCCAACTCTGCCGCGAGCAGGACTACGACCTGGTCGTGATGGACATAATGATGCCCCGTTTGGACGGTTTCACCGCCGTCAAGCAGATCCGCCGCTTCAAAGACGTGCCGATCCTGGTCCTGACCGCCCGGGACGAGGAGTACGACAAGCTGCACGGCTTCGACCTCGGCATCGACGACTACGTCACCAAGCCCTTCTCGGCCCGCGAGCTGCTGGCCCGTATCCAAGCCATCATCAACCGCTCCACCCGCCCGCTCGAACAGGCCGCCGAGCACAAGACCTGGCGCCATCTGGACCTGATGGTGGACATGACGGCGCGCGAGGTCACGATCGACCATCGTCACGTCGACCTGACCCCCAAAGAGTGCGAACTGCTGTTCTACCTGATCGACAACCGTTCGGTCGCCCTGTCCCGGCAGCGCCTGTTGGAGGCGGTCTGGGGCTACGACTTCTTCGGCGACGACCGCACCGTCGACACCCACATCAAGACGCTGCGCATGAAATTGGGCACGCACAAGGACTGCATCGTCACCCTGCGTGGCCACGGCTACCGCTTCGAGGGCTGAGCCATGCTCGACACCAAAGGCCTGGCCTTCCGCACCTGGCGCTCCCTGACCCTTTCGACCTGCGCTTTCTTGACCTTGATGGCCCTGTTCGTGGTGGTCTTCCTGGAACCCTTCTGCCAGCACATCGAGCTGTGGGACCTGGAACGGCTGGCCGCCCGCATGGAGGCCGACTACGACCGGACCGACCGCTTCGCCATGTTGGACCAGCTGGCCCGGGACAACGGCCTGCGCGTCATCGTCCTGACCGAGGAACTCGACGTGGTCCTGCTGCGGGACGGCTTCACCCCTCACCCGGCCAGTTCGGGGGCGGACGCCCTGACCGAGGCCCAACTCCAGACCTTGGCCGAGCTGCGCCAGGACCTGTCCCGACACGGCGGCGGCCACGTCCACCGCTTCGTCAACGGCTCCAACGAGTCGATCAACGTCGTCATCTACTTCACCCAGCTGTCCGATCCCGACTTCGGGTCGGTCTACGTCTACCTGTCCTCGGCCGTGACGCCCCTGACCGAGACCATCCCGGCCTTGGAGATCGAGTTCGTCATCGTGGCCGCCCTCATGATGGTCCTGACCGTCTTCGTCGGCTTGGGCCTGTCGCGCCGCCTGGCCAGCCCCCTGATCGCCTTGACCGGTTCGGCCCAGCGCCTGGGGCGCGGCGACCTGACGGTCGAGTTCGACGGCGGCGGCGTGACCGAGACCGAACAGCTGGCCCAGACTCTGAACTACGCCACCGGCGAGCTGCGGGACATCCAGCGCGACCGCCAGGAGCTGTTGGCCAACGTCTCGCACGACCTCAAGACCCCATTGACCATCATCAAGATCTACTCCGAGACCATCCGCGACGTCTCCGGCGACAATCCCCCCCTGCGCCAGACCCACTGCGAGACCATCATCGAAGAGGCCAACCGGCTGACCGACCTGGTCAACGAGATCCTCGAGATCTCCCGGCTGGAGTCCGGCTCGGCCAGCATCGAGCTGTCTCAGATCAATTTGACCGACTGTCTGGAGGAGACCCTGTCCCGCTTCGCCATCTTGGCCGAGTCGAAAGGTTACGTCTTCCACTGCGACATCGACCCCGACGTCCCCATCCTGGGCGACGCCCATTACATGCAGCGGGTCTTCTACAACCTGATCGGCAACGCCGTCCACTACACCGGAGCGGACAAGGTGGTCCGGATCAGCCTGCGGCGGAACGAGCAGCGGGTCCGTTTCGAGGTCACCGACACCGGGCCGGGCATCCCGCCGGACAAGGTGGCCACGATCTGGGACCGCTACTACAAGTCGCGCACCAACCACCGCCGGCCCGTGGTCGGCTCCGGCATCGGCCTGTCCATCGTCAAACACCTGCTGGTGGCGCACCAGGCCCGTTTCGGCGTCACCTCCGGCTCGGCCGCCGGGTCCACCTTCTGGTTCGAGTGCGATCTGGCCCCCCAGGCCGGGGCCAAGGCTCCGGCCAGCCTCGGCCCCGCCCTGGCGGCCGACCGCTCCGAGCCGGACCAGCCCCAGCCCTGAGACCGGCCCCGGGCCGGTCCAGCGCCACCGGTCCCGGTCACCTGGTCGGCGCCAAACCAACGTCCATACGCCAACTAAAATTCGCGTTCCCTTCGCCGTCCACTCACTGAACCGTCAACCTGGCTTCCTACATTCGAGCCATCGAGGTCGACGGCAGTCGACCTGCGGACCGCTTCCAGCGAAGGGGATGGACCCATGCCAGCCCAAGTCATCAGCGCCGACCAAGCCGCCGCCCTGGTCCAGGACGGACAAACCCTCGGCGTCCAAGGCATCATCTGCACCTCGGTGGCGGAGGATCTGATCCAGGCCTTGGCCGCCCGCCACCGCCAGACCGGCCGCCCGGACGGCATCACCTTGTTCTGCGAGTCCGGCATCGGCGACAACGCCGACGGCGGACTCAACGCGCTGGCCCGGCCCGGCCTGATCGGCGCCTTGCACTGCGGCCACCTCGGCACCGCCCCCAAGATGGCCCAGCTGGTGGCCGAGAACCGCTTCCCGGCCTTCATCGTGCCCCAGGGCGTCAACGCCCAACTGGTGCGGGCCCAGGCCGGCGGCAAGCCCGGGGTCGTCACCAGCGTCGGTTTGGGCACCTACGCCGATCCTCGGGTGGAGGGTTGCTTGGGCAACCAAGCCGCCCGGGACAGCGGCCACACGGTGGTCGAACTGACCGTCTTGGACGGCCAGGAATACCTGCGCTACCGGCCCCGTCCGATCGACGTCTGCTTCATCCGCGCCACTTCGGCCGACCAAGCCGGCAACCTGTCCATCGAACGGGAGTCGATCCGCTTCGACCAATTGGAGATGGCGACCGCCACCCGCAACAGCGGCGGCCTGGTCATCGCCCAGGTCGAGCGCCTGGTCCAGCGGGGCAGCTTGGATCCGCACCGAGTCGTCATCCCCGGCCTGCTGGTCGACTACGTGGTGGTGGCCGATCCGGCCCACCACCGCCAGTGCCTGGTCGACCAGGCCTACCATCCCGAATGGTCGGGCGAGGCCCGTCTGCCCTGGTCCGAGGCCGACCCCGCCCCCTTGGACGAACGCAAGGTCTGCGGCCGGCGGGCCGCCCTGCTGCTGCGGTCGGGCCAGCACGTCAACCTCGGCATCGGCATCGCCGAGTCGGTCTCGGCCGTGGCGGCCGAGGAGGGCCTGTCCGACGACATCGCCATGAGCGTGGAGGCCGGCATCTACGGCGGCGTGCCGCTGGGCGGACTGCGCATCTGCTCGGCCCACAATCCGGAGTGCATCATCTCCCAGGTCGCCACCTTCGACCTCTACGACGGCGGCGGGATCGACCTGGCCGTCCTGGGGGCGGCCGAGATCGACCGTTTCGGCAATGTCAACGTCAGCCGCTTCTCCGGCCGCGTGGTCGGGCCGGGCGGCTTCGTCAACATCTCTCAATCGACTCCCAAGGTGGCCTTCGTCGGCCTCTTCACAGCTGGCGGCAACCAGTACCAAGTCGGCCAGGGCCAGATCCAGATCCTGCGCGAGGGCCGCCATCCCAAATTCAAGCCGGCGGTCGAACAGATCACCTTCTCCGGGCGGCGGGCGGTCGAGACCGGCCAGGAGGTCTGGTACATCACCGAACGGGCGGTCTTCCGTTTGACGGCGGACGGCGTCGAACTGGTCGAGATCGCTCCCGGCGTCGATCTGACCGACGACGTTCTGGCCCAGATGGAGTTCACGCCCCAGATCTCGGACGACCTCAAACTGATGGACCACCGCATCTTCAGCCAAGCCGCCATGGGACTGACCCTGTGACGACGGCTCAGCCCGACCGCCCCCTCCCCCAGCCACCGCCCCCTCGTCAATCGAACTGAGACCGACCCGGAAAGGACCACCATGGACGACGTCGTGATCGTGAGCGCGGCTCGCACCCCCTTCGGCAAATTGGGCGGCGCCCTCAGCCGCCTGACCGCCATGGAGCTGGGCGGTTTGGCCCTGGCCCAGGTTTTGAGCCGGGCCGGGTTGGCCGGCCACCAGGTCGACGAGGTCGTCCTGGGCCAGGTCGTGACGGCCGGGCAGGGCCAGGTGCCGGCCCGTCAAGCCGCCGCTCTGGCCGGGCTGCCGCCGACCGTGCCGGCCCTGACCGTGAACAAGGTCTGCGGCTCGGCTCTGAAAGCCGTCACCCTGGCCGCCCAGGCCATCAAGGCCGGCGACGCCGACATCGTCTTGGCCGGCGGCATGGAGTCGATGAGCCAGATCCCGTACCTGTCCCGGACCATGCGCTTCGGAGCCCGTTCGAACCACGTCCAGCTGGACGACGCCATGATCTGGGACGGCCTGTGGTGCCCGGAAAACGACGTCCACATGGCGGTCCTGGCCGGCGCGGTGGCGGCCGAACACGGCGTCACCCGGAGCCAACAGGACGCCTGGGCCTGCCGCAGCCAACAGCGCTGGGCGGCCGGCGAGGCGGCCGGTCGCTTCGATCAGGAGCGTTTCCCGGTCGAACTGACCGGGAAACGGGGCCAGGTCCACTCGGTCACCCGGGACGAGGGGCCCCGGCCCGACACGACGGAGCAGGGCCTGGCCCGGCTGCCGGCCCTGTTCCGGGCCGACGGCACGGTCACGGCCGGCAACGCCCCCGGCACCAACGACGGGGCGGCGGTCTTGGCCCTGGCCAGCCGGAGCAAGGCCCAGGCCCTCGGCCTGAGACCGCTGGCCCGCCTGGCCGGGTACGCCCAACGCTCGCGGCCGGCCCGCGAGATCGCCACCGTGCCCGGTCTGGCCGCCCAGGCTCTGATGGAACGCCACCGCCTCAGCTTGGCCGACTTCGACTTGATCGAGATCAACGAGGCCTTCGCCGCCGTGCCCCTGGTCTCCGGCCTCAGCGTGCTGGGCCTGAGCCAGACCCAATTGGAGGACAAGGTCAACGTCAACGGCGGGGCGGTGGCGGTGGGCCACCCGATCGGGGCCAGCGGGGCCCGCATCTTGATGACTTTGATCTTCGAACTACGCCGGCGCTCCTTGCGCTCCGGCCTGGCCACGATCTGCTCCGGCACCGCCCAAGGCGACGCCGTCTGGGTCGAGGTCGAGCCCTGAACCCGACCGTCCCGGCCCGGGCCGGGCCCGACCGACACCGTCACCCATCCGACTCGAGACAAGGACCCGACATGACCGCACTCAACATCATGGTGATCGGCGCCGGCCAGATGGGCGGCGGCATCGCCCAAGTCATGGCCGCGGCCGGCCACCGCGTCCACCTGCACGACCTCGACGCCGCCGCTCTGCGACGGGGCTTGACCGCCATCGCCGCCCGATTGGCCAAGGCAGTCAGCCAAGGTAAATTATCGAACGAGGCGGTGGAGGCCCAACTGGCCAACCTGACTCCGACCGGAGATCTGGCCCCGGCCAGCCAGTGCGACCTGGTGGTCGAAGCCGTGGTCGAGGACATGGCCGTCAAGGGCGATCTGTTCCAGCGGCTGGACCGGATCTGCCCGCCCCAGGCCATCCTGGCCTCCAACACCTCTTCCCTGCCCATCACCGAGATCGCCGGCCACACCGACCGACCGGAGCAGGTCGTCGGCATGCACTTCATGAACCCGGTGCCGGTCATGGCCCTGGTCGAGATCATCCGCGGCCTGGCCACTTCGAACCAGACCTACGCCGCCGTGCGCGAACTGGCCCTGTCCTTGGGCAAGACCCCGGTCGAGGTGCGGGACGTGCCCGGCTTCGTCTCCAACCGGGTCCTGCAGATGTTGATCAACGAGGCCGCCTACTGCGTCTACGAGGGCGTGGCCTCGGTCGAGGACATCGACACCGTCCTGCGCCTGGGCATGAACCACCCGATGGGACCGCTGACCCTGGCCGACTTCATCGGCTTGGACACCGTCCTTTCCATCATGGAGATCCTGCAGCGGGGCTACGGCGACTCCAAGTACCGCCCCTGCCCGCTGCTGCGGCAGTACGTCCAAGCCGGCTGGCTGGGACGCAAATCGGGCCGCGGCTTCTACCGCTACGACCAGGCCGTCTGAGCCGGCCTCGACCAGCCGGACCACTCCCCGAGAGGAAGACCATGCCATTCCATCTGACCGACGAGCAAGAGATCGTACGGGCCTCGCTGCGGCAGTTCGCCGAGACCGAGGTCAAACCGCTGGCCGCCCAGCTCGACCGCGAGCACCGCCCGCCGCTGGAGACCATCCCCAAGTTGGCCGACTTGGGCGTCCTGGGCATGACCATCCCACCCCCATACGGCGGCTCCGGCACGGACTATCTCAGTTTCGTCCTGGCGCTGGAGGAGTTGGCCCGGGTCTGCGCCACCACCGCCGTCATGGTCGAGGTCCACGCCTCCTTGGTGGCGACCTCTATCCTGCGCTTCGGCGACCAAGCCCAGAAGACCCATTACCTGCCCGAGTTGGCGGCCGGCCGTCTGATCGGGGCCTTCGCCCTGACCGAGCCGGGGGCCGGCTCCGACGCCGCCGCCCTGACCACCCGGGCCGAAGCCGACCCCGACGGCTTCGTCTTGAACGGTCAGAAGATCTTCATCACCAACGGCGGCTTCGCCGGCGTCTTCGTGGTGTTGGCCCGGACCAGCCCCGCCGTCGGCCCGAAGTCCATCTCGGCCTTCCTGGTCGATCGCGACCGGCCCGGCCTCAGCGTCGGAGAGCCCGAGCGCAAGATGGGCATCCGGGGCTCCAGCACCGTGTCGCTGCTGTTCGACGACCTCAAGCTGCCCCGGTCGGCCCTGCTGGGCCAGCTCGGCCAAGGCTTCGCCATCGCCATGAGCGGTCTGGACGGCGGTCGCACCGGCATCGCCGCCCAAGCCCTCGGCATCGCCCAAGGGGCCTACGAGGAGGCCGTCGCCTATGCCAAGCAGCGGGTCCAATTCGGCCAGCCGATCGCCCGCCTGCAAGCCATCCAGTGGCTGGTGGCGGACATGGCGACCGAGATCGAAGCCGGCCGCTGCCTGGTCTACCAGGCGGCCGACCGTCAGGACCGGGGTCTGCCCTTCAGCGACGCCGCCGCCAAGGCCAAATTGTTCTGCGGTCCGATGGCCACCCGGGTCACCCACTCCGCCCTGCAGATCCTGGGCGGCAATGGCTACACCGAGGCCTACCCGGTCGAGCGGATGTGCCGCGACGCCCGTATCACCGAGATCTACGAGGGCACGAACGAGATCCAACGCCTGGTCATCGCCCGTTCCGCCCTGCGTTGAACCGATCGCCCGGAGAGGACACGAGATGAGAATCGTGGTGGCCCATAAGTGGGCGGCCGACCCCCAGGAAGCTGTCGTGGGTGCCGACGGAGCGGTCGATTGGAGCCGGGCCCGGCCGGCCGTCAGCGAATACGACGCCGTCGCCATCGCGGTCGGCCGTCAGCTGGCCGACGCCAGCGGGGCCGAGTTGGTCGGGCTCAGCGTCGGCGGTCCGACGGCCGCTGCGCCCCTGGCCGCCAAGGCCGCCCTGGCCCGGGGTCTGGACTCGGCTCTGATCGTGGCCGACCCAGCCTTGGCCGAGGCCGACAGCGCCGTCACGGCCCAGGTCCTGGCCGCCGCCGTGACCGAGTTGGGTCAGGTCGGCCTGGTCTTGACCGGTGACTGCTCGGTCGACCGGGGGGCCCGTCTGACGCCGGCCGTCCTGGCCGGCTGGTTGGACTGGGTCTGCTTGGCCGAAGTGTCCGCCGTCCGCTGGGACCCGACCGGGTTGAGTCTGGAGCGGGAGTCAGACGGCGGCTGGCAGAGCTTGACCCTGTCCCCGCCGGCTGTCTTGGCCCTGGCCGCCGGCGCGGTCTATCCCCCCGTGCCCGGCATGAAGGACGTCTTGGCCGCCGCCCGCAAACCGATCCGCCAACTCGACCTGGGCCAGCTCGGCTTGGAACTGATCCGGGCCCCGCTGCTGCTGGCGGCCGCCCCGGCCCCGGCCCCGGATCGCCGCGGCGTCGTCATCGACGCCATGGACCCAGCCTTGGCGGCGGCCGAATTAGTGGCCCGACTGAGCCACGACGGACTGACTTGGGAGGGCCGGCCATGACCTGGATCAATTACGTCATCGCCACCGGCCGGCCAGTCGAAGGCCTGGTCGAACGGGCCACGGCGGTCGGCGGCGGACCGGTTTGGGGGCTGGCGGTGGGACCGGCCCCGGTGGCCCAACGGCTGGCCCAGTCCGGCGTCGAGCGGGTGGTCTGGTTCGAGACCGCCGCGGACGTTCCGGCCGAAGCCCTGGCTCGGGGCTTGGCCGCCCAGGTGACGGCCCGACCGGGACTGGTCTGGGCCGGCCGGACAGCCCCCGAACGGGTCCTGTTGGGAGCGGCGGCGGCCGCTCTGCGGGCCCCGGTCCTGACCGACGCGGTCGATCTGTGGCTAGAGGACGACCGCCTGGTGGCCCGACAGGCCGCCCTGGCTGGTCGGCTCTGGCTGACACTGGCCTTCGACCGACCGGTGGCGATCTTGCTGGAGGGCGGTCCGGCCCAAGCCGACCAGCCCACCCGAGCCAGCGTCGAGATCGTGGCCGGGCCGGCCCTGACCCACCCTCTGCGGCAGGTCGACTGGCGCCCCCGCGGCGGCGCGCCGGTCGACCTGAAGGCGGCCCGCCGAGTGGTGGCGGTCGGACGCGGCCTCAAAGCCGCCTTGGACCTGGGGCTGATCGAGGCCCTGGCCGAGGCCCTGGGGGCCGAGGTGGCCTGTTCGAGGCCCTTGGCCGAGGGTTTGGGCTGGCTGCCCAAGGATCGCTACGTCGGCGTCTCCGGCCAGCAGGTCTCGCCCCAGCTGTACTGCGCCGTGGGCCTGTCCGGTCAAGCCCAGCACTTGGCCGGGGCCCGGACGGCCGACCTCATCGTGGCCATCAACTCCGACCCCGACGCGCCCGTCATGGCCGCCGCCGACTACATCCTGTGCGGCGACCTCTACCAGCTGGTCCCCGCCTTGACCGAGGCCCTGTCATGACCACGGAACCCGATTTCGACGTCATCGTGGTGGGGGCCGGGATGGCCGGCTCGGTCGCGGCCCACCAGCTGGCCCAGGCCGGGCTGAGCGTGGCCCTGCTCGAACGCGGCCCCGAGGCCGGCTCCAAGAACCTGTCCGGCGGCCTCTTGCAGTGCCAGGTCCTGAAGCGGACCTTCCCCGACTTCTTGAGCCGGGCTCCGATCGAGCGGGTGGTCGACCGCCAGCAGCTCTGTTTCTTGAACCCGACCAGCCACGTCGCCTTGGACTACGCCGATCAGCGTCTGCGCCAAGCCGCCACCGCCGTGACCGTGTCCCGGGCCCGGCTGGACCCCTGGCTGGCCCAACAGGCCGAGGCGGCCGGGGCCCAGGTCATGACCGGGTTGCGGGTCGACTCCCTGCTACGGCGGGACGGCCGGGTGGCCGGCGTGACCTCCGGCTCGGACGAATTGCTGGCCCGGGTGGTGGTGGCGGCCGACGGCGCCAACAGCTTCCTGGCCCGGCTGGCCGGCCTGCGGCGGGCCCCGGCCCGCCACCAGCAGGCGGTCGGCCTGAAAGCCGTCTTCGGCCTCGACGCCGCGGCCATCGAGCGGCGCTGTCAGATCGACCCGGCCGGCGGCCTGGCCTTGACCATGGTGGGCGACTGCACCCAAGGGGTGGCCGGCGGCGGCTTCTTGTACACCAACCGGGACTCCCTGGCGATCGGCCTGGTCTTGAATTTGGAGGATATGACGCGCCAGAAGGCCGACTCGACCCAGTTGTTCGAGCGTTTCTTGGCCCATCCGATGATCGAACGTCTGCTGGAGGGCGGCCGTCTGCTGGAATACGGCAGCCACCTGATCAACGAGGGCGGGCTGGCCATGGTCGGCCAGACCGTCTTCGACGGCCTGGTCTTGGTGGGCGACGCGGCCGGGCTGACTATCAACACCGGTCTGACCGTGCGCGGCATGGACCTGGCGGTCGGTTCGGCTCTGGCCGCCGCCCAAGGGGTGGCCCAGGCCATCGCCCGCGACGACACTTCGGCGGCTGGCCTACAGGGCTGCCGCGAGGCCTTCGAAGGCTCCTTCGTCGGCCTCGACCTGCGCCGCTTCGCCCGCGCCCCGGCCTTCTTGGACAACCCCCGCTTGTACGGCCCGTACGGGAGCCTGCTGGCCGACCTCCTGTTCGACCAGTACCACCTCGACCTCAGCCCGCGACGGCGCGCGGCCGCCCAGGCCTGGCGCTCGTTCAAACGCTCGCCGCTCGGCCTGGGACGGTTGGCGGCCGACCTCTTGGAAGGAGCCCGCGCCTTATGACCGTGCCCTCGACCAGCCAGCGCCTAGCCGTCAACCGTTTCGTCTTGGACGAGACGGAATGCCACATCGCCGTCGACCAAGTCTTGGCTTGCGCCAGCGGCACGGCCGACCGCCTGATCGCTTGCTGCCCGGCCCGGGTCTACTCCCGGGCCCCGGACGGGACCTTGGCCATCGAGTACGCCGCCTGCTTGGAGTGCGGCGCCTGCCTGGCCGTGGCCGACCCGGGGACGCTGGAATGGCATTACCCCAGGGGCGGTTTCGGCGTCCACTTCCGCGAGGGCTGAGGGCCTGCCCGGTCCCCCGCCCACCCACCGACCACTCATCCGAGGAGGAGCCATGGGCGCCATCGTCTATGAATTCGAACAGCAGGTGGCGATTGTCACCGTCAACCGGCCGGAGGCCCTCAACGCCATCGACCAAGCCGTCTTGGACGGTTTGGCGGCCGCCCTCGACCAAGCTTGGTCGGACCAGGCCCGCTGCCTGATCCTGACCGGGGCCGGCCGCGCCTTCGTGGCCGGGGCCGACGTGGCCGCCATGGCCGCCATGACGCCGAGCCAG
Organism: Propionibacteriaceae bacterium; assembly: GCA_031267645.1. Classification (GTDB taxonomy): domain Bacteria; phylum Actinomycetota; class Actinomycetes; order Propionibacteriales; family Propionibacteriaceae; genus WQYJ01. The sequence goes on along the minus strand of JAIRYW010000031.1, from coordinate 6,206 downwards.
GCCCTGGCCTTCAGCCAACGCGGCTCGGCCGTCCTGCGCCAGATCGAGCGGTCGCCCATCCCGTCCATCGCGGCGGTCAACGGGTTCGCTCTGGGCGGCGGCTGCGAATTGGCGCTGAGCTGCGATCTGCGCCTGGCCTCGGAACAGGCCAGCTTCGCCCAGCCCGAGGTCGGCTTGGGCGTCACGGCCGGTTTCGGCGGCACCCAACGGCTGCCCCGCCTGATCGGGCTCGGCTTGGCCAACGAGTTGCTCCTGACCGGACGCCGGATCGACGCCGGGCGAGCCCAGCGCATCGGCTTGGTCAACCATCTCTGCGCCGCCGACGACCTGCTGCCGACCGCCCGTCGGCTGGCTCAGGACATCGCCCGCCAGTCGCCGGTCGCCCTGCGGGCCACCAAACGCGCGATCGGCCTGGGCGGGCAGACCGACTTGGACACCGCCTTGGCCATCGAGTCCAGCCAGTTCGCGGCCTGTTTCGGCAGCGCCGACCAGCGCGAGGGCATGGCCGCCTTCGTGGAGAAACGCCAACCGGCCCCCTTCCCCGGCCACTGACCCGACCGGCCAGGCCGGCCTGAGCGGCCCGCGGCTCAGAGATTCGGCCACTGTTCACGTCCCGCTCACCGTCCCCTCAATTTCAATTCCTAGAGTTTCAAGCAGATGAACAACTAAACACAGACACCGGACCCGGGGGGTTCCGAATCTGTCCACGATCAGAGAGGTCTTGCTCGACCGTCTGATCCAGGGTTCGGAGAACCCCGGTCAGTCGCCACTCGGTCGCCCTTGGGGCGTGCCGTCGGGACTGTCCACCAGCTGAAGACGGAGGCGGCTGGTGATGACGCCGACGACCCCGCAGGGAATAGCGACCGAGTGGCGGCGCCAAGCGTCGGGATCCTTCACCGCCCGATCTCGACGCTGAGGAGGGGTGCGCATTCCTTTATCACACGCACTTCAATCCCCCTTTGCCCGGCCCGACCCGCTATCCCCCAGTGGGCCGAGTCGGCGGCTACAGTGGGCCCATGGCCCAGGACAGCTCGCCCGACGACCCCAGGCCGCTGCGCGAGATCGTGGCCGCCGTCAAGGGCTGGGTCGAACGTCTGGGCGCCGTCTGGGTGTCGGGTCAGGTCATCGCCCTCAACCGCCGCAGCGGCGCGACCCACTTCCTGACCTTGCGCGACAGTTCGGCCGAGGTCTCAGTCTCGTTGACCTGCCCGACCGCCGTCTTGGACGCGGCCGGGCCGCTGCGCGAGGGCATGGCCGTGGTGGCTTGGATCAAGCCGACCGTCTGGATGGGCTCGGGACGGCTCAGCTTCGACTGCCGCGACCTGCGTCCGGTCGGCCCCGGCCGCCTGTTGGCCCAGCTCGAACAGCTCAAGCGCCGGCTCCAGGCCGAGGGCCTGTTCGACCCGGAGCGCAAACGTCCCCTGCCTTTTCTACCCCAGCGCATCGGCTTGATCACGGCCCAGGGCTCGGCCGCCGAGCGCGACGTCTTGGTCAACGTCGCCCGGCGCTGGCCCGGGGCCCGTTTCGAAGTCCGTCACGCCCTCATGCAGGGCCCCTCCTGCGCCCGCCAGGTCGGCCATTGGCTGCGTCAGTTGGACTCGGATCCGACCGTGGACGTGATCGTGATCGCCCGCGGCGGCGGCTCGATCGAAGACCTGCTGCCCTTCAGCGACGAGACCCTGGTGCGTCTGGTGGCGGCCGCCACCACCCCGGTGGTGAGCGCCATCGGCCACGAGTCCGACAGCCCGGCGCTCGACCTGGTGGCCGATCTGCGGGCTTCCACGCCGACCGACGCGGCCAAGCGGATCGTGCCGGAGGCGGCCCAGGAGCTGGCCGGTCTGGCCGGGGCCCGACGTCGTCTGCGGCTGGCTCTGACCACCCGGCTGGAGGCCGAGGCGGCCGCCTTGGCCGGGCTGCGTTCAAGGCCGGTGCTGCGCCATCCCCTGGGCGGCCACGCCTCCCTGGCCGTCCAACTGGACCAGGTCCTGGCCCGGCTGCGACGGGCCGTGGTCCAGCGGACCGACCAGGCCCGGGCCGAAGTCGACCACCTCTTGGCCCAGATCCAGGCCCTGTCGCCCCAGGCCACTCTGCGCCGGGGTTACGCCATCTTGGTCTCAGCCGACCAGGGGACCATCACTCGGACCGACCAGGTCCGACCGGGCCAAGTGGTGACGGCCCATCTCAGCGACGGCTCGCTCGAATTGGTGGCGGCCGCCCGAGCCAGCGAAGGACAGCCATGACCAAGACATCGCCTCAGCCCAGCCGGCCCGAGACCGACCAGCTGACCTACGAGCAGGCCCGCGACGAGTTGGTGGCGGTGGTGGCCGAGTTGGAGTCCGGTCAAGCCAGCCTGGCTCAGGCCATGACCCTGTGGCAGCGCGGCGAAGCTCTGGCCGAACGCTGTCAGAGTCTGTTGGAGGAGGCCAGGGCCGCCGTGGCCGCCCAGATCGAGGCCGAGGCCCAGCCTGAGGCCTGACCGATCGCGGGCGATCCGGCCGGTCTCGGGCGGGTGACCTTTGACAGGGCCGGGTCAAGGGGCAGAATGACTCAATGCACGACGAGACGGTCACGACCTTGGCCCAGTCCGAAGAGGACGGCTACGAAGTCGCTCTGCGCCGGCGCCAGCGGGGCGATCAGAGCGTCGACGAACTCATCATCAACGGTGTCTTCGCCATGGATTCGGCCGATCCGGTGTCGGAGATCGCCTTGGCCCAGGCTTTGGGCGAACGGCCCGGCCGGGTCCTGGTGGCCGGCCTAGGATTGGGCTACACGGCCCGTCAGCTGTTGGCCCAAGGGGTCGTCCAGCTGGACGTGGTGGAGCTGTCCCAAGCCATGATCGGCTGGGCTCAGGCCGGTCTGACCGACGTCATGAGACAGTTGGCGAGCGATCCTAGAGTCCATTTCCACCACGGCGACGTGACCGAACTGCTGGGTCGCCAGCCCGGCCTGCCCGGTCTGTTCGGCCCTTGGGACGGCATCTGCCTGGACATCGACAACGGGCCGGATTTCCTGATCCACGACCGCAACGCCCCCCTCTACAGCCTGGAAGGCCTGCGCCAGGCCCTCTCCCACCTGACCCCCGGCGGCCGCTTGGCCCTGTGGGCCCAGGGGCCGAGCAAGGAGCTCTGGTTCGACCTGGTCGCGCTGGACCCCGAGGCGACCGAACAGCTGGTGGTGGTGGACCGGCGCAACCGCCGGATCGACTACGCCATCTACAGCGCCCGTCAGAACGAGGGCCGAGCCGAGTGAGCCGGCCGGTCGGACCGAGCTGAGGCCTTGGCGCCTCAGCGGCCGAAGCGGCGTTCGCGCTGGGTGTAGGAGCGCAGGGCGCGTAAGAAGTCGACCCGCCGGAAGTCCGGCCACAGGGCCTCGCAGAAATAGAACTCGGAGTGGGCCGACTGCCACATCAAGAAGCCGGACAGCCGTTGCTCGCCCGAGGTCCGGATGATCAGGTCGGGGTCGGGCTGGCCGGCCGTGTAGAGGTGTTGGGCGATCTGGTCGATCTCCAGGCGCTGGGCCAGTTCGGCCAAGGTGGCGCCGCGGGCCGCCTCGGCCGCCAGCAGAGAGCGGAAGGCGTCGCGCAGCTCGTGGCGGCCGCCGTAGGACACCGCCACGTTGATGTGCATGCCGGCGCAGTCCGCCGTCGGCGCGACCGCCCGTCTCAGGGCGGCGGCCTGGTCCGACGGCAACAGGTCGAGGTCGCCCACGATCTGGACCACCCACCTGCGCCGTCGGGCCAACTCCTCGACCAATGAGACGATGACCTCCAACAGGGGCCCGACCTCGTCCGCCGCCGTCCGGCTCAGATTGTCGGTCGACAGCACCCACAGAGTGACGACTTGCAGGCCGACTTCGTCGCACCAGCCGACGAAGTCGACCAAGCGGTCGGCCCCCGCCCGGTACCCCGCCACCAGGGTCTGGCCCGGCGCGTTGGCCCGGGCCCAGCGGCGATTGCCGTCGGCCAGCACCGCCACGTGGCGAGGCAGGCGGGACCGGTCCAGGTCGGCCAATAGGCGCTGCTCGTAGGTGCCGTAGAGCAGGCCCAAGGGCCTCAGCCGGCCGGGCCGGCGGCCGCTGTCTTGAGGCATGGCCACAACTCTAGCGACTCGGGCCGCTGCGGGCCGGCGCGCTATGCTGCTGTCACCCGCTCAACCGCTGAACCAGCCACCGAGGATCGTCATGGCCGCCTCATTGGACGTTTGGAGCGATTCGCTCAAACCCCGTCTGCGCGGCTGGCTGCACGCCGGCGCCGTGCCGTTGATGGTGACCGGCGGGGTCGTCTTGATCGTCTTGGCGCCGACCGGAGCGGCCAAGGCCGCCCTGTCCGTCTACCTGGCCAGCGCCCTGGTCCTCTTCGGCACCTCGGCGACGTACCACATCGGCCGTTGGACCCCCCGGGTCAGCGCCGTCCTACGCCGGATCGACCACTCCAACATCTTCCTCTTCATCGCCGGCACCTACACCCCCCTGGCCGTCCTGCTGCTGCGGGGCTCGGCCCGGCTGTCCATCCTGGCCGTGATCTGGGCGGCGGCCGGATTGGGCGTCTGTTTCCGCGTCTTTTGGATGTCGGCCCCGCGCTGGCTGTACGTCGGGCTGTACATCTTCATGGGCTGGGCCGCCATCTGGTGGCTGCCCCAGCTGGGGGCGGCCGGCGGACCGGTCGTGGTCGGCCTGGTCATCGGCGGCGGAGTGGCCTACTCGCTGGGGGCGCTGGTCTACGCCCGCCGTCGGCCCGACCCGGTCCCAGGCTGGTTCGGCTTCCACGAGCTCTTCCACAGCTGCACCCTGGTGGCCTCGGCCCTGCATTTCTGCGCCATCGCGCTAGCCCTGCGCCGAGCCTGAGGGCCGGCCCGCCGTCGTTCGACCGCCGCCGTTCGACCGCCGTCAGCCGGCCGCCGCCAGTTCGACTCAGATCCGCCAGTCGTCGGCCGGGGTCGGCGCCGAGTGGGCCAAGCCGGCGAAGAGGTCGTCTTCCGGGATGGCGGTCTCGACCAGCGAGCGCACCAGCTGATAGTCCTCGGTCGGCCAACCCAACTTCTGAATCTCCAAGGGCACGGCGAACCAAGGGCCGTCCGGGTCGACCTGGGTGGCGTGGGCCAGCAGGGCCTGGTCGCGGACGTGGAAGTAGTCGGCACAGGGCACGAAGGTGGTCAGCCGGTCGGCCATCTCGTTGTCCTGCCATTTGGCCAGGCGCTCGCTGTAGGGGGAGACCAGGCCGCGCTCGTGCATCAACTCGTCCAAGCGGGCGTAACGGGCCCGGTGGAAACCCATGTGGTAGTACAGCTTGGGCGTGTCCCAGACCGGGCCGGACTCGGGCTGGAAGGAGGCCTCGGCCGCCAGTTCGACCGCCGCCATCGTCACCCGGTGGCACATGATGTGGTCGGGGTGGGGGTAGCCGCCGCGCTCGTCGTAGGTCACCACCACGTGGGGCTGGAACTGACGCATGATCGGCACCAGTCGGGCCGCCGCCTGGCGCACGTCGGTGGCGGCCAGGGTGCCGGGCGGGGTGGGCGGCCAAGGCTCGCCCTCGAAGTAACCCGAGTCCTCGAAGCCGAGCCAGACCTGCTCGACGCCTAGGATCTGGCGGGCCCGCTCCATCTCCTGGCGCCGCACCTGGGGCAGGTCGGCCCAGATCTCGGGCCGGTCCAGCTTGGGATTGAGGACGTCGCCGCGCTCGCCCCCGGTCATGGTGGCGACCTGCACTCGGACACCCTCGGCCACGTACTTGGCCATGGTGGCGGCGCCCTTGCTGGACTCGTCGTCAGGGTGGGCGTGGGTGCAGAGCAGACGGAGCGGTCGGCCGGCGGCGTCGACACGTTGGGGAGTGGGCATGGGCCCTATTGTGACCGATCCCCCGCCCCCTGTCGCACCGGCCCGGCCCGAGCGGACGGAGTCGAGTCAGACCGCCCGGCCGTCCCGGCCCGGCCGTCCCGGACTCACCTACGGAACGGTAACCTACCAATCCGAAAGTTACGTTAGAGTAGGTTACCGATACGTAGGGTCGCTCCAGACCCCCGCCAGAACAGGTCCGCCTTGACAATTGGAATACATCTGGACTACTTGTCCGAGCAGCTCGGCCCGGCCGGGCATCCGACCGATTTCGAATTGCGCTGTCCCGACCACTTCAACTTCGCCTACGACGTGGTCGACCGCTTGGCCCGCCTCAGCCCCGAGCGCCGAGCCCTGCGCTGGAGCGACGACCGGGG